>CAJFNR010000037.1 GCA_904395335.1 Candidatus Avimonas narfae
TGGCAAAAAAGGCAGAAATCATACAGGGGCGGGCTTCCTGCATTCCCGCCCGGCTGTTCAGCCAAACGGCAGGCCCGCCTGTCGGGCAACAGCAAAGAGGAAACGGTATAAAAAGGAGTGGCAGATATGCAGGAATTGGAAACGAGGGAAAACAGCTTTGCAAATGTTTGCCGGGCGGAGGACCAAGCGGCTGTCCGCCGTCCGGGAAAGGGATATTTGGCGGCGAAACGGTGCTTTGACGTGGTCATGAGCTTCCTGGCCCTGATCCTCCTCAGCCCGTTGTTTTTGATTATTGCCATCGTTATTCGGGCGGATAGTCCGGGAAAGATCATCTATGGACATCATCGAATCGGAAAAAATGGCAAGCCCCTGCGCATGTATAAATTCCGCAGTATGGTGACGGATGCCGATAAACTGATTGAAAGATTTACACCGGAACAGAAGCGCGAATATGAACAGAACTACAAGCTGGAAAACGACCCGCGGATTACCCGGGTGGGGAAATTTTTGAGAGCCACCAGTTTGGATGAGCTGCCGCAGCTGGTGAATGTTCTTAAGGGAGAGTTGAGCTTGGTTGGACCCCGTCCGGTTGTGGAAGATGAACTGGCGAAATACGGAGAGAATGCGGATAAATTTTTGAGCGTGACGCCCGGGGTGACAGGCTATTGGCAGGCCAACGGCCGCAGTGATACCACCTATGAACAGCGTATGGAAATGGAGCTTTACTACGTTGATCATGCCAGTGCCGGGCTGGATCTGAAAATCCTGTGGGATACTGTCTGGGCTGTGCTGAAAAGAAAAGGCGCCAAGTAAGTCTGGATGGGTTAGGCAGGAGGAACGTATGAATATCTTTTACATAAGTCAGTTTTTTTTACCGGAAAATATTGCCGGAGCGTTCCGGGCAAAGGAAACCGCTGCCGCCTGGAGTAAAAGAGGGCATCAGGTGACCGTGCTGACCGGATATCCCAATTATCCGACCGGAAAATTGTTTCCGGGCTATTCTCTGTCCTTTCTGTCAGAAGATAAGAGCTTTTCTGAAGAGGGGATACGGGTACTGCGTAGCAAACTTTCCATAAAAGATAATACTAGCTTTCTCCATCGGGTGTGGAATGCCTTGAGCTTTTTCTTTTATGGTACCTGGAACGTATTGTTTCGCTTAAAAAAGCGTATGCCGAAACCTCAGGTGGTGGTGGCGAGCAGTGGGCCTATTTTCGCCGGGCTGCTGGGATGGATTGCTTCCTTGAGATTCCATTGCCCTCTGATCTTTGAAATTCGGGATATCACCTTCAAGCAGCTGTTGGCGACAGGAAAAAGCCCGCGATCCTTGTCATACAAAGGAATGAGATTTTTGGAGCTGTTCCTTTGCCGACGAGCCAAGAGGGTTGTGGTGGTGACCCATGGTTTTCAGACAATTCTGGAGGAGAATGGAATCCCGAAGGGGAAAATACGGGTTATCACCAACGGAGTGGATGTTTCTGTTACAGAAAAAAAAGATACTGGGGAATTTATCGTCAGTTATTTTGGGACTTTGGGGATTTCACAGAATCTTCGTCAGCTTTTCCCCTACTTTGATGTGATCAGCAGCTGCGTACCGCGTTCCAAACTGCTTTTGATAGGCGAGGGAGCGGAAAAGGAGAAACTGCGCCAAGAAATCGCTTTATCACAGCGGAATGACCGGGAGCTGCTGGACGGTGTGACAGCGGCGGAGCTGGAGCCGTATTACGGGATCAGCGCCATGAGTGTGGCGGTCTTGAATCCGTCGGACAATTTTCGTTATACCCTGCCGTCCAAGATTTTTCAGATTATGGGCAGAGGAATCCCGTTGCTTTTTGTGGGACCCAAAGGTGAAGCGGCGGAAATCATCGACGGTGCCGGTGCCGGCCTTACCCTGACAGGGACAGAGGAGGAAAACCGAAATAAGCTGGCCACCTTTTTTTCCACACCTCACTGGGAACAGGATCTGAAAAAAATGGGTGAAAACGGTGCGGCTTTGGTTCGCGAACAATACAGCCGTAAAAAGCTGGCGGAAGCGTACTTGGAAATTCTGAGCGAGATAGCGGAGCCATTCAGCTGGGTAGCAGATCCGGATGACCGCAAAAGAACGGATGCGAGAAAGTCCGGCGAAAATAAAGCTTATAGCAAGAGGAATTAAGGAGGAGTACGTATGTCTACGGTAAATGTCATCGGATTGGGGTATATTGGTCTGCCAACTTCACTCGCGCTGGCCAGTCACGGAGTAAGTGTGGTCGGTACGGATTATAATCGGGAGTTGGTGGAAACCTTGAAGGGAGGGCATACCACTTTCAAGGAAAAAGGGCTGGATGACTTGTTTGAAAGGGCAGTAGCGGCCGGTATCCAGTTCACAACGGAATACATAGAAACCGATATGTATATCGTATCCGTTCCCACGCCTTACGATAAGGAAAGTAAGAAAATTGATGCCACCTATGTGGTTAATGCGGTCAGGCAGGTACTGGAGGTATGTCCCAAGGGGGCTATCATTGTGGTTGAATCCACAGTTTCACCGGGGACAATGGATACGTTTATCCGCCCGATTGTGAAGGAGAAGGGATATGTTACCGGTCGGGATATCCATTTGGTACATGCGCCAGAGCGGATCCTTCCAGGCAATATGCTGTATGAGCTCCGGCACAATTCCCGTACCATCGGTGCAGACGACCCCGATGTAGGAGAAAAGGTGAAGCAGGTCTATGCTTCCTTTTGTGAGGGAGAAATCACGGTGGTGGATATCCGCACAGCGGAAATGACCAAGGTGGTGGAAAACACCTTCCGCGATATCAATATTGCCTTTGCCAATGAGTTGACCAAGATCTGCCGCGCCGGGGGAATGGATGTCTACGAGATCATCCGCATCGCCAACAAGCATCCCCGTGTCAACATTTTGAATCCGGGGCCCGGAGTGGGTGGGCACTGCATTTCGGTGGACCCTTGGTTCCTGGTAGGCGATTATCCCGGCCTGGCTAACCTGATTTGGCAGGCCCGCAAAATCAACGATTCCATGCCGGAGTATGTGCTGGGCCGTATCAGCGAAATTATGAAGGAAAAGGGGCTGGCCGACGTGGGCCGTGTGGGATTATACGGCCTTACCTACAAGGAGAATGTCGATGATACCCGGGAGAGCCCCACACTGCAAATGCTGGAGTGCATGGAGCGGCATCTGGCTCACGGTGTCAAGGTGTATGATCCCATGGTCACCAAAGAGATTGTCCCCAATCAATACCACGATCTGGAAGCTTTCCTGAAAGAGGTGGACCTGGTGGTGCTGATGATCGGCCACGATGAGATCAAGGAACACCTGGACAAGCTGGAAGGCAAAATCGTGCTGGATACCCGTCGCATCTGCAACCTGCCGGGCGTATATCATTTGTAAGCAGGAGAGGAATCCCTACAATGAAAAAAGTGATGTTAGTCTTCGGTACACGTCCGGAAGCCATAAAGATGTGCCCGCTGGTGAATGAGTTGAAATCCCGCTCCGGGATCAAAACATGCGTATGTGTTACCGGTCAGCATCGGCAGATGCTGGATCAGGTACTTGAAGCCTTTCGGGTGGAACCGGACTATGACCTTTCCATCATGAAGGACAAGCAAACGCTTTTTGATGTGACCACCAATATACTCAGCCGCATTCGGGAGGTATTGGAAAAGGAAAAGCCGGATGTTGTGCTGGTGCACGGCGATACGTCCACTACCTTTGTCACAGCGCTGGCCTGTTTTTACCTGCAGATTCCTGTGGGGCACGTGGAGGCGGGACTGCGGACCTATAATCTTGCCTCTCCCTATCCGGAGGAGTTCAACCGGCAGGCGGTGGGAATCGTGGCGCGGTATCATTTTGCACCCACCGAACTGTCCCGTCAGAATCTCTTGAGGGAAGGGAAAAACCCGGATCATATTTTCGTCACCGGAAACACGGCTATCGATGCGCTAAAAACCACGGTACGCCGGGAATACACGCATCCCGAGCTGGAATGGGCGAAAGGCTGCCGGCTGATCCTGCTGACGGCGCATCGCCGGGAAAACCTAGGAGAGCCTATGCGCCGTATGTTCCGCGCCATTAAACGTATGGTGGATGAACAGGAGGATCTGCGGGTGGTCTATCCCATCCACATGAATCCGGCGGTGCGTTCAGCTGCTGCTGAGGTATTCGGGAACGACGACCGTTTTCACATTATTGAACCGCTGGACGTGCTGGATTTCCACAACTTTCTCGCCCGGAGTTTTCTCATTCTGACGGATTCCGGAGGAATCCAGGAGGAGGCCCCGGGACTGGGCAAGCCGGTTCTGGTACTGAGGGATACCACCGAGCGGCCGGAGGGTGTCGCCGCCGGTACACTGAAGCTGGTGGGGACCGATGAAGAGACGATCTACCGAGAATTCCGCCGGCTGGTTACGGAACCGGAGGCCTATGAGGCGATGAGCCGAGCGGCCAATCCGTATGGAGACGGGCATGCCTCGGAGAGGATCGCGGATATTCTGGAGAAGGAACAGCGGGGTTAAGCCGATGCTGGAAAAACTGCTGCGCACTGTCCGTACGGTGCGGTATATGCGTCCCGGACAAATCATCTGGCGTTTGCGTAAAATGGCGGGACGGCCCTGTTCTCTGGGAAAAGGGTACCGTACAGCCGAAACCTGGAAGACGGAAAAAATTCGCCTGCCGGAGATACCGGAGGAGCTGGATTTTGATCCGGTCTTTCTAGAGCGGTATCCGGCGGAGGAATTTTGCCGTGACCGCGTGACCTTTCTGCATGTTTCGGAGGACGTTTCCTGGGAGAAAACGTGGGAGTTCCCCACACAGACGGCTCTGTGGAATTACAATCTCCATTATTTTGATTATCTTTTCCCGCTGATTTATGCCTGGCGCCAGACGGGGAAAAACCATTACTTTGATAAAACCCGGCAGATGATTGCGGGATGGATTCGTGCCAATCCCCGGGAAAAAGGGGGATGTGGGTGGGATCCCTACCCTACCGCGCTGAGGCTGACCAACTGGCTTGGTTACTATACCTACTGCCATACAGCTCTTCAGAAGGATGAACCCTTTCGCCGGCTGCTTCTCGATTCCCTTTTGGAGCAGTATCGTCATCTTTCTGTCCATTTGGAAAAAGACCTGCTGGGAAATCACTATTTTGAGGATTTGAAAACTCTGGTGCTGTGTGCGTTGTTTTTTAGCGACGCCCCGGTACTGGAGCGCGCGCTGGTACTGCTGAAAGAGCAGTGCCGTCAGCAGATACTGCCGGACGGCATGCATTATGAGCTCAGCCCCATGTATCACAACATCGTTCTGGAGGATGTGATGCGCGTCGCTTTGGCGCTGCGCGGAGCAGGACAGCAGGACAGCGAATTGGAGGCCGTCCTTCCCTCCATGCTGGATGCTGCATATTCCCTGGAGGAAGGACTGGACAGGCTGCCGCTGTTCAATGACGGCGGGAACAACGCCTGCAAGAGTCTATCCGCTCTTCTGGCAGCGGCCGAAAATCACTTTGGCCTGCAGCCACGGTACAGGGCGGCGTTTCCCGACAGCGGGTATTATGTGCTGAAAAACGGCGATGTCAAAGTGATCATAGATGCGGGCAGGGCGGGACCGGATGAAATCCCCGGCCATGCCCATTGCGATGCCCTGAGCTTTGAATGCTTTGTAAAAGGGAAACCGGTATGGGTCAACTGTGGGACCTATGCCTATCAGGATGAGCTTCGTCCGTTTTTCCGCAGTACCCTGGCCCATAACACGGTAAAGGTGGAGGGAACGGAGCAATCGGAATGCTGGGGAGCCTTCCGGTTGGCCCGCCGCCAGCAATCCCGCTGTCTGGAAGCTACGCGGGAAAAAGTTGTGGCGGAAATGACGGATCAGAAGGGACATACGGTGCGCCGTACCATCATGCTTACGGAAAAGACGCTGACTGTGGAGGATCAGGCGCAGGGCTGCCTCTTGGAGGCGGCCCTGCATGCGGCTCCGGATTTTTCCGTGCGAGAAGAAGCGGGCCGCCTTGTCTTATCGGACGGCAGTGCGGTAGAGTTGCCGGCACCTGCCGTTATCACTGCCGTGCCTTATGCTCCGGAGTATGGGCAAAAGCAGGAGTGTTCCCAGATTCTTTATACAGGAAGGGAACGGCTGGGAATCCGGTGGAATTATCAGTAAAACAGGGTCCATTTGTGAGGAGGCGAACTCTATGAAAATTCGTTATATTGGGAAGTTCCCACCTCCTTACGGTGGCGTTACCATAAAAAATAAGCTGTTATATCAGGAGCTATCTGGTCATATTCCAATCATACGGTTAAAAGAGAGGAAAGGAATCCCATCTTTTCTTCACCAAATTGCGAATTTCATGACAGCGTTTTTTAAAAATCAGCGATTGGTCATTGGTATCAGCAGTCGCGGCGGAAAGTCGAAACTCATGACCGATATGCTGTACTATTTGAATAGACGCGTTATGCAGGAATCCCTTTATTTTATGATGGGAGGGACAGAGGCGAACGATGTAGCACAAGATAAAAACGCTATCTGCCAATATTCCCATTATAAAACTATATTTGTGGAAACCAGAAGGATGGAGCAATGTCTGATTGATGCAGGGCTGCAAAACGTTTCCGTTTTTCCAAACTGCCGTAAGCGGCCGGGGAGAGAGTATTCCCCTGCGGAGACCGGACGGCAAATGCGGTGTGTATTTTTTTCCCTGATATCTCCGGATAAGGGAAGTGACTTGGTATTGGAGGCGGCAAAGGCTCTTCCGGACGTTCTGTTTGATTTTTACGGGCATATCGAACCGGGATATGAGGAACCCTTCCGGAAGCAAATCGACGGCTTGCCCAATGCAGTATATCATGGCTTATTTAAAACGGAGGGGGAAAACGTCTACGATAAACTGCACGAATACGATTTGTTGCTTCTTCCTACGAAATGCAAAACCGAGGGGGTTCCAGGTGTGCTGGTAGAGGCAAAAATTGCCGCTGTTCCGGCCGTTGTATCCGATATCGCATATAACGCCGAAATCATAGAGGACGGTCGGAATGGAACGGTTCTTTCCTCCAATGATGCCGCCGCCCTTACACAGGCTATTGCCCGGTTAGATGCAGATCGTGAAACCTTATATCATTTAAAAACCGGAGCCAAGACTTCCGCGGAACAATACTATATCGAGACATATCTGCCGGAAATTCTAAACAAATTAGAGGAATAAAATCCGCAAGAGAGTGTGTCGTTACACTGCCAATTCTATTGCTAAGCGGCAATCTGGTGTAAACAGCTATAAACGCTGTGGTTTACCTTTGTACAACAGTTGCTTTCATCGCTAATAATTTTGAATATTCCTGATAAAAGCCGATATCTTAGTTTTTTCATGCGATGCAAGAAGAGACGATCTGAAAAATAATTGAAAACTCTCAAAGAATAAAAGCAGTGTTGGTAGTCATTGAATCTGCCAAATTCAGAACAAGGAGAAGTTGGAAGTGAAGATGCTATATCTTTCACGGTTGGATATTCACAACACCAAACACATCGGAACGTATAACAAGGTTGCAACCATGTGTAACGGATTCGAGAGAAACGGTCAGCTTGTTTATTTGGAACGGTATAATGGGCCGAAAACGGAAATTGTCCGTGTTGCCGATGGTACGGTATGCTTTGAGAAAGAATATGGAACAGGAGTAAAAGGTAGGTATCAGTTTTACAGAGATATTGTTAGTTGGGCATTACAACAGCAAGTGAATTATTTCTACATCCGATTTGATCATTTGGATTTTTTCGCTTCTTCCGCTTATAAGCGTGCACAAAAAGCGGGAATAACTGTCATTCTCGAATTACCGACTTATCCTTATGAGGGAGAACGAGACAAGAGACATCGAGAGTTGTTGATAAGAAAGAAATATGTGCAATATTTGATTAAGAAACTTTTGGTGCTAGATGAACAGATTCATATTCGGGGAGTACACCGGTATATTCACCGGATCGTTACATACACCCATACAGGGAACATCTGGAATACCCCTACTTTGTGCATTGACAATGGAATTGACTGCAACAGGATTCAACTCAGAGAGCACAGTTGTATCAAAGGGCAGATGCGTTTTGTCTGTATAGCGAATTTGTCCATCTGGCATGCACTCGACCGGTTTGTTGAAGGCTTAAAGAATTATGTTGGGTCCAAGCAAAATCTGGAAATAAAGCCGGTTCTTTGGGTTGTCGGAGAGGGAAGCGAACTGCCTCACATAAAGGAATTGGTATCGCAGTATGGGTTGGAAGATTATGTGAAATTTCTTGGGCCTCAGCATGGTGAGGCACTGGACCGCATTATTTCACAGGCGGATATTGGTATTGGAACGTTAGGACTTCACCGTATCGGTTTGCAATGGGGGTCGACTCTGAAAGCGAAGGAGTACTGTGCCTATGGCCTCCCCTTTATTTATGGTTCGCCGGAAAAAAGTCTGACAGGTAGCGAGCCCTATGCTTTGAAACTGCCCTCAGACGATACCCCGGTTGATCTGGAGAAAGTGATGGATTTTGCTGTTAAAGTATGCAATAACCAAGATGTATTTATGCAGATGCGTCGGAAAGCAGAAGCGGAATACAGCTGGGATATATTGACCAAAAACATCCTTGAAGAAGGTTGCTGAACGTGGGAAATACTAGACAAAAGTTGTATCAAATAGTTAAGCGGGGCCCAAAGTATGTCCTGAAAAAGGGAATTATGTTTGGGGATAAGTACTTTAGAAAAATAGTGAGGGATCGGTATATCCGCCGCTTTATACAGGGTACCGCCAGATACCGCATAGAAGGGACAGTGGGCAATGCCACTATTTTTTCACAAAGTGCGTTAAGCCCGAGTCAATTCACTGCTTTGTATAAGGGGAAAGCAGGCGGGAATATCCAGAAAATGGCGGATGCATTTTGTCGGGATGAACTTCTTTTATTCGGTTCTTGGGTGCCGTTAAATTTGATAAAGGGTCATTATCCTTGGAATCAGGATTTTATCCATGGGAAGGATTACAGCGATGGTTTGTATACCGACATTACCATAACGGAGAACAATGGGGAAATTAAGATACCATGGGAGCTTGGTCGTATGCATCCGCTTCCTGTATTGGCATTGGCCTGGCGGATTTTTAAAGAGGAGAAATATCTTGCAAAAATACGATGGATATTGAAGGACTTTAGAGAATGCGTTCGTTTCGGGTATGGCGTACAGTGGAAATGCACGATGGAGGTAGCTATCCGGATCTATAATGTGATCATTGCCTATTCGGTTCTGAAAGAGGAACTGCCGCAAGCTGATGAGCTGCATGGAGTCGTTGCAGAAATGGTTTGGAGACATGGAATCCATATATTCAGCAATCTTGAAACCAGTGCCCATCTACATAGCAATAACCACTATCTTGCGGATCTGCTGGGGTTGCTGGCGGCAGGTGCAAGCCTTGATTCAAATAAAATAGGGGAAAAATGGTATATTTATGCCAAGAAGGAGTTAGAGAAAGAAATTCAAAAACAAATTCTGGAGGACGGTATTTGTTTTGAAATGAGCAGCGCTTATACGCGGTTGGATGCCGAAATCTTTTTTTACAGCAATTTGATTGTAGAAAACAGAAAAGATCACTTTTCAGCTAGGTACCATAAACAATTAAACCGTATGGCGGCATTTCTTCATAATATATCTGATCAAAAGGATTCCAGCCTTCAGCTGGGTGATAATGACAGCGGAAGGATTCTTATTTTAAAGGATCGCGTAGTGATGGAGCTACAGTATATGGCGGAACTGATTGATTATGTGGAAAACGGCGTTGTCACCGGATCACAGGCAGCGGACGAACGAGCGCTCCTCTTTGGCTGTTTGGAATCTGGTGAAGTAAGGGAAAACCGCGTAGTGAATCCCTGCTTTATGAAAACGGCAGGGATCGCGGCGGTACGGTCTGGCGGAATGGAGCTGTTCTTATGCAATACTGATAGTCTGAAATACGATGTTCCAGGCCATTCACATAATGACAAACTGTCTATTAATTTATTTTACAAGGGAAAGCCTTTTATTGTAGATCCTGGAAGTGGTTGTTACACAAGCAATACAAAAATGAGAGATTATTTCCGTTCCAACAAACAACACAGTACCTTTACGCTTAACGATCAGGAACAAAATAAGATGACCGGCGTTTTTCGGGTGGAATACTGCGCCACAAAAGCAGAAATCCAACGGGAGGGTTCCTGCTTTTGTGCTAGGCATAATGCCTATGCGGATCGGTTTGGTGCCGTCTGTGAACGCAAGTTGAGTGTTCAGGCTGACGGCGTCCTTTTGCTGGAGGATTCTATTCAGGAAAACGGGGATAGGGTAAGAGAATTTCATACGACATGGGCTTTGATTCTACATCCAGATGTCCGGGCCGAGATGCTTGATCAGCACAGCTGGTTATTGGACAATGGAGAACACCGGATTTGTATGAAAACTTCAGTTGCTTATTATCTTGAAAAAGGATTTTATTCCGATGCTTATTTATCGGTGAAGCCGACGTCCGTATTGAGGACTTCGCCTCAAAAAATCCGAAATGCGAGTATCGAATTTTGCGCCGAATAAATGAAACCGGGAGGCTTGCTTTTTGAATGCTAAGCAATGTAGCGGCTGTAAGACAATTACCACTGTTCTTTTTCTCTTAATGTTTGCTGCCGTTTCCATTCCATCGGACGTGTCATTTTTTACCCCCCTCATCAATCTGCTGAAATGGATTCCGGGGATTTCTGTTGTAACCGAGGTAGGAGATTTCACACTAACACAATATCGGTTTTCCTTTGTGGAATTGTTGTTGTTTCTTGTGCCCATTGTCTTATTATGGCAAGTCTATAAACAAAAGCTGGTCATCAGACGTAGCTGGATTCTGGTGGTATTCCTTGTATTGTGTTTGTATATTGCCGGATCTTCATTTCTAAATCGAGAATTATATACGGGACTGAAATATGTCTGCTATCTTTTGTGTGCAAGTGTTGTATCTTTATTTGACCCAGACAAAAAGATAACGATACGTCGTTACTGTTACCGATTGATTGTTTTGGCGGGCATTGTCAATTCCGTAGCTTTGCTGATTCAATTTTTTATGTTGTGGAACGGTAGTTTAACATGGACAACGCTCAGGACAGTCCGACCTGATGGAATTATGCTTGATTCGATCATAGCGGGCGCTCTGAATTCTTTCGCCGTCAGTGTCATCCTTTTTGAAAATAAAGTTTTTCGGGCGAAAGATTGGTTACAGATTGGCTTGTTGGGAATCTCCGGCATCTTGACGGGATCCAGATCATTCTATCTGCTTTTGGCCTTCATTCTGTTCCTTTATCTTCTATCGAACAAAGGAAAACTGACCGGTAAACTGCAAATCCTTATTATCGGGTTGATAGTGATTTTTATGGTCGAATTTGCATTCCCCAGCGTGCATGAAATGGCGTTGGAAATGCTGTCATCCGCAGGGTCCGCAACGGATTCCCGCGCCATGAAACAGCAGCTGGCGCTAAAACTGTTTCAAGAACATCCGATTTTTGGTGCGGGAGCCGACCAGTATAGTGCATATGAACAGAGTTATTCCCATAACCAAATAAGCGGCCTGAATGGGACCAATCCGCATAACATTTACCTTCAGATGCTTTGTGAGCATGGCTTGGTAGGTGCATGTCTGATGTTTCTTGTTCTTGCCGGTATTGTTGTCAGAATGATACGGGCAAGGGACATAACGGCACTTGCCTTGGTTGGACAATATTTGATTCTCGGGTATACTCTGGGCATTACCGGAAATGTGCGAATTACTATGTTGATTTGTACGGTTTGCTGTTCAATCACCACGTTATATAATACGAAAGATAAAAAATTATGCCGTTACCATCGGTATAGAAAGGCAGACGCACCATGCTGAAACGAATCCCCAAAGATTTTTTACAGGTATATGCGTTTAATATATCCGCCAAAGTAATACAGTTTTTGATTTCGGTTGTACTGATCCGGAATATGCCAAATGCGGAGGAGTATGCGCTTTATACACAATTTTATACTCTGGCTACCGCTCTTTCCGGTATAGTTGGAGACAGTCTGTCTCTGGCTTATGTACGGTATAATACGGAGCAGTATTCGAAGAATCCCCAAAACGATGTTGATAGGCTGTTCCTGATTATTCAAATTATCAATACAGTTTTGTTCGGGATGATTCTTACAGGGACATTCATATGGTTGCTTGTAACTGCTCAGGAATCCTCTTATTTGATTCAGGCAATAACCGCCGGTTTTTTATTCAGTGCTTTGGCTTTGGAGATATCCTACTTTCGCTCGAGAGAAAAATATATGGTGTCTGGTCTAATCGAAAATGTCCGTTATATTGCGGTTGCTGTTATTCTCGGGGGGATCTTTCTTCTTGATTCATTACAATACAGCAATATCGTATTGGCTTACATACTCGCGTTAATCATTACCATAGTTATCGGGATTTTGCTGATAAGACGGAGCTGCAAAACGAGAAATGCCAAAATCACTCTGAATTTTGATGCCGTCAAGCTGCTTTTTTCAGTATCTATATGGTTGATCCTGTACAATGCGGTAATGCAGGCACTCAATCAGGTGGACGTATCTATGTTAAGCGCTTTTGGAGAATCCTACGATGTGGCCTGTTACGGTGTAGCGTTCAAGTATTATTCTATTCTAATGGGCTTTATGCCGGCAATTAAAACGGTTTTGCGGGTTCGTATGTCTAAAGCAGATAAAATTGAAAGTATCCAAAACCAGCATTTGTTTGCCAAATCCTGGTTGATTAAATCGAGCCTTCCGGTATTGTTGTTCGCAGCCGCAGGAGGTGTCGCCGGGTATTGGATACTGCCGGTAATAAACGGAAACAATTACAATGAAGCCAGTTCCGTGTTTTTGGTCTTATGTTTTTGTGCCGCCTTTGCCTATATTTTTGCCCCTGCCACGAGTCTGATTATGTCTATAGGCAAATATAAGATGCAATTCGTTACCGCTGTCATAGCGATGTTAATAAATATCATTGGTAATTATATATTGATTCCGAAATGGGGGGCTGTCGGTGCAGCTCTAACAACCACCATATCCCATTTGTTTTTCAATGGGACTCTTACATTGCTCATTTTCCGGCAAAAGGGAAACGATATCGGTTTGCAGAAGAAAAACTGAAGTTTAATTTTCGGAATAGACAACCTGTCGTTGTTGTGAAAACAACGACAGGTTGTCCTTTTTGTTTCTACCGGAAAGTGTCCGTTGTTCATAAACAAAGAAATTTTTGACTATACATGATTTTTGAAGAGACGGTATGAGAGGGGGAAGAATTCGTTGAAAGATAAGCGAACCGTTCTGTATCGGACGGTGCGGATGAGCCGGCTGGTGAAAAATTTCACCGCCTTGTTGGCGGGATGTGTCGCTCTGGTGGTGGCGGTGACGGCGGTGGTGGGGCATCTGAGTGCTGCGGCGGAGGAAAAGCAGAAGGCGGGAAGTGTCGAGCTGCCCATCATCATGTACCACGGGATACTTCGGGACAGTAAGCGGCAGGGAAAGTTCGTCATTTCCCCTTCGGAATTTGAGGCAGATCTGAAATACCTGACCGAGCACGGCTATCACACCATTGTGATGCAGGATCTGATCGATTATGTCCAGAATGGCACCCCGCTGCCGGAAAAGCCGGTGATGCTCACCTTCGACGACGGCTATTTCAACAATTACGTGTATGCGTATCCTCTCCTCCAGCAGTATCAGTGCAAAATGGTGTTGTCTCCCATCGGGCGCTATGCGGACGAATACTCCGAATCGGGGGAGGAAAACGCCAACTACAGCAACGCCACCTGGGCGCGGCTGAAGGAGATGGCCGATTCCGGGCTGGTGGAGATCCAGAATCATACTTACAACCTGCATTCCAATAAGGGAAAGCGGGAGGGCGCCAGCCGGAGGAGAGGGGAGAGCGTCGACGCCTACCAGGCCATGCTGCGGGAGGATGTGGGGAAGATGCAGGAGCTGATCCGGCAAAATGTGGGATATACGCCCACCACCTTTACCTATCCTTTCGGTGCGGTGAGCAAGGAGGCGCTGCCGGTGCTCAAAGAGATGGGTTTTCAGGCGACCCTGATTTGTTCCAGCCGTATCAATCACATCACCCGGGACCCGGATTGCCTGTATGGGCTGGGACGCTTCGTCCGTCCTTCCGGCGTTTCTTCCGAGCAGTATTTTACCAAAACCGTACCCCTTCCGGAATAAATGGATAAGGAGGAGATGCATTATGGCCAGTGTGTTTTTGAGCCCTTCCCTGCAGGAATTTAATCCCTACGTCGGAGAGGGGGACGAAGAGGAGTACATGAACCGGATAGCGGACGCTATGGAGCCGTATTTGGCGGCTTCCGGCATTGACTTCGGCCGCAACAGTACCGATCAGACGCTGGCCCAGGCCATCGACTTGTCCAATGCTGGGGATTATGATCTGCATCTGGCCATCCATTCCAACGCGGCGGGGCCGGCGCTGGCGGGACAGATGCGGGGGGTGGACGTATATTACCGGCCGGGGGATGCGGACAGCCTTCGGGCGGCGGAGCAGATCGCCGCCGACTACCGCGAGATTTATCCCGACCCGAATGCCATTCAAATTCTGCCCGGCCTCATGCTGGCGGAATTGGAGGGCACCCGCGCGCCGGCGGTGCTGGTGGAAACCGCTTATCACGACAATACGGAGGACGCCCAGTGGATCCGGGAGAACGTGGATACCATCGCCCGCAGCCTTTCCCGATCAGTGGCCGCCTATCTGGGTGTACCTTTTGTGGAACCGGCAGGCGTACAGCCGCGGGAAGAGGGGCCTCCCACGGAAGCGGAGGGGATTCCGGATACGGTTCCCGCCATGGCCCTCCGGGGCAGCGGACAGCCGTATGCGGTCCGTTCCGGAAGAGGGGAAGTCTATCTGAGGCGGGAACCGGGAATCGATTCTCGGCCCATCGGCTTGGTTCCTGACGGAGAAACCGTCCTGGTCTTGGGCTGTGAAAAGGGTTGGGCCGCCGTCCGTCATGGAAAAAAAGAAGGATATATGGATGCCCGACGCCTGTTCCGCGTCTGAGCACTTTTGCCTAGGGGCCTTTTGGAAGAGCCCTTAGGTTTGGTGGGAACTTACAACATTTTAGAGCAACACATTGGTCATATTAGGCATCTCCCGTTTCCTGCAGATTTGCTATAATCAGAACCGACGGGGCGGAAAACGCCCAAATTCGCGACACGCGAGTGTGGAGGTTATTATGGCGAAGAAAGTAGCAGTTATCGGCTGCGGTACCATTGCGAACAACGCGCATATTCCCGCTTATATGGGAAACGACAAGGCGGAGATCAAGTATTTCTGCGACATCATCCCGGAGCGCGCCGAGGCGGCAGTTAAGAAGTACGGCTGCGGCATAGCGGTGACGGATTATCACGATGTGCTGGCGGATCCGGAGGTGGAAGCCATTTCGGTGTGCACCCCCAATAACGTCCATGCCACCATCGCCATGGATGCCCTGCGCGCCGGCAAAAACGTGCTGTGCGAAAAGCCCGCTGCCCGCACCTATGCGGAGGCGGAGCAGATGGCCAAGGTGCAGCATGAAACCGGAAAGGTGCTGAACATCGGCGTGGTCAACCGCTTCAACACGTCGGTCAACCGCATCAAGACCATGATCGACAATGGTGAGCTGGGTGAGGTGTATGCGGTTTACGGCTCCTTCCGTTCCCAGCGTTCCATCCCGGGGCTGGGCGGCGCCTTCACCACCAAGGCTATTTCCGGCGGCGGCGTGCTCATCGACTGGGGCGTGCACTTCCTGGATCTGATCATGTACTGCTGCGGCGATCCGCTGCCCAAGACGGTTTCCACCAAGGCATTCTGCAAGCTGGGCAAGGAGATGGATAAGTACACCTTTGTGAACATGTGGGCTGGCCCTCCGCAGCTGGACGGCACCTATGACGTGGACGATTACATCACCGGTTTTGTCCGTACCGAAGGCCCCACCATCACTATCAACGGCGCCTGGGCCCAGAACATTGGCGTTGATGAAATGTATGTGGACTTCATGGGCACCAAGGCCGGCGTGCGTTTCCAGTACAACGACGGCGAGATGCGGATTTATTCCACCAGCAATGGTGCTTTGACGGAGATCGTTCCGAAATTTACCCGTGAGCCGATGTTCGAAAAGGAAATCGATGCGTTCCTGACCTGCATCGACACCGGTGAAAAGCTGCCGTCCCATATCGACACCGTGCTCATCACCGCCAAGATGATGCAGGCGATGTACGATTCCTCCGAGCAGGGCCGTGAAATCGTTCTGTAAGGAAAAAGGAGCTGTTCTCTCATGAAAAAAGTAGGTTTTATCGACTACTATCTGGATGAATGGCACGCCAACAACTACCCCGCCTGGTTCAAGCAGTATTCCGACGGGGAAATGGAAGTGGCGTATGCCTACGGCAAGATCGATTCCCCCAAGGGCGGGCTGACCACCGACGCCTGGTGCGAAAAATTCGGTGTCCAGCGCTGCGACACCATCGAAGAGGTGGTGGAAAAGAGCGATTATCTGGTGGTGTTGTCCCCGGATGACCCGCAGATGCACGAGGAGCTCTGCCAGGTGCCGCTGCGCTCCGGCAAGCCCGTTTATGTGGACAAGACCTTTGCCCCGGATGCGGCCACGGCCCGCCGGATTGTCAAGCTGGCGGAGGACAGCGGCACTCCCATGTTCTCCACCTCCTCCATCCGTTTTTCGGATGAGGTGCAGGCACTGACGGAGGCTCCGGAAAACATCGACTTCCTGAACGCGGTGGGGTGCTGTGACGTGGACGTGCACCTGATCCACCTGGTGGAGCCCGTGGTCAACATCATGGGCACCGGTGCCCAGCGCCTGATGAGCGTTGGCACAGAGAAGACCCCTGCCTGGATGATCGAATTCACCGGCGGTCGGAAGGTCTTTGCCACCATGTACGAAAGCCACGAGTCCTGGGCGTTCAAGGCGAACACCAAGGATAACCGCGTCCTGGTGATCAACGACTGCCATAATTTCTGGGAGACCTTTATGGTTAAGCTGGTGGATTTCTTCCGTACCGGCGAAGCCAAGGTCCCTCATGAGCAGACGGTGGCGGGTATCGAGCTGAGGGATAAGATGATTATGGCGATGGAAAAGCCGTATACCTGGCTGGACCTGGATCTGTAATCCGCAGGCTGAATCAAGAAAGCCAGCGCTTTCCTTTGAGAAAGCGCTGGCTTTTTGCCTGCTTATAGATAAAAAGAACGCCCGGACAGGGGGTTCCTGTTCGGGCGTTCTTGTGTGTTGTGTCAGATCTTCCGGGCAATCTCGTTAGCGCACAGGCTGCAGATGTTCCGGCCCTTGTAAGTGGAAACATCCTTGGCGTTACCGCAGAAAATGCAGGCAGGCTGGTATTTTTTCAGAATGATGGTGTTATCTTCCACAAAAATCTCCAGTGAATCCCCGTCCGAAATTTCCAGCGTGCGACGAAGCTCAATGGGCAGTACGAGACGACCGAGTTCATCGATTTTTCTGACAATTCCAGTAGATTTCATGGTAGCCTCCTTAGATTGCGGGAAAAATCCTGCGAATTTCCCCTTACCATCTTTGTTTCGACATTAGTTTACCAACTTTTTACTAATCTGTCAATAGAAAACCTACTAAATTTGTTGGGAATCTTTGAGAGATTCCAATCATATAGTTTTTCGAAGGGGGCGTAGCCATGCTGAACGGATTGTGGGCGGCGCTGATGTTGCTGGCGCTGGCAGCCGGGGCTGTCAACGGCCGCCTGCCGGAGGTAACAGCCGCTTTGCTGCAGGGCGGCGGAGCGGCCATCACGTTGGCGCTGACACTGGGCGGCGCCATGTGCCTGTGGGGAGGGCTGCTGCGCGTGGCGGAAAAAGGGGGGCTGACCCAGATGATCAGCCGCCTGCTGGCACCACTGATGCGGCTGCTTTTTCCGGGGCTGTCTCCAACCGGCCCGGCCTGCCGCGCGATTTTAATGAATATGGCAGCCAATTTCCTGGGATTGGGGAATGCGGCCACGCCCTTCGGACTGAAAGCCATGGAGGAGCTGCAAAAGGACAATCCCCATCCCGATTCCGCCACCCGCCATATGGTGACCTTTGTGGTGCTCAACACTGCTTCTATTCAGCTTCTGCCCACCACGGTGGCCACGCTGCGGCTGCAGTATGGGTCGGCGCAGCCGCTGGATATCCTGCCGGCGGTATGGATGTCGTCGTTGCTGACCGCCTGTATCGGGTTGACGGCAGCAAGGGTCTATGCCTCTTTGTGGCGTCCCCGGCCTTATCTACTTCACAGGCGGAAACGGGCGGAGGGATAGAGATGGATGTGGCGCGCTTGCTTTCCGTCTGGGCCGTACCGGTATTTGTGGCGGCCGTACTGGTAACAGCCCTGGTCCGTCGGGTACCTGTATTTGACGAATTTACAGTGGGAGCGGGGGAAGGGCTTCGCACCTGCGTGAAAATCCTGCCTTCCCTGGTGGCACTGATGACAGCGGTTTCCATGCTGCAGGCGTCCGGTCTGCTGGAACAGGTCACTTCCTGGATTGCTCCGGCGGCAGAAAAAATTGGTCTGCCCGCTCCGGTGCTGCCTCTGGCCCTGATGCGTCCAGTGTCCGGTAGCGGTTCCCTGGCAGTGCTGGAAAATGTGTTTCGGCAGGTGGGGCCGGACAGCCTGGCGGGACAGGTGGCTTCCGTGATGCAGTCCTCCACGGAAACCACCTTTTATACCATCGCTGTGTATTACGGGGCGGTGGGGGTGAAGCGCACGCGGCATACACTGGCAGCGGCGGCCACCGCCGACGTGACGGGGGTGTTTCTGTCCGCACTGTCGGTGCGCCTGCTCCTTTCCTGAATCACGATGCCGCCGAATAGAAAGGCAGGTCTTATTCGTCCTCCAGCAGCTGGATTTTTACCACACGGGGAATGCCGGCGGGATAGGTTTCCTGTACCGCTCCCGCAAAGGTAACGGAAATGGTATCACCCTCCGCAAAGTCCGACGGCTCTTTGTCCGTTCCCCGCCAGACCAGCTGGGTTTCGTCGGATATGGAGAGGGAAAACTGGCTGCGGAAATTGATATCGTTGACGGACAATCCCTCCACCAGCCAATTGTTCCCGCGGATTTCCCGGATGGTGGCATAAAAAGTCTGCGTTTCGTCAGCGGAGGGAACTCCGTTATCCGAGAGATCGCCGGTTTGCGCGGGAGAATGTTGCCGTCCGAGCCAATATCCGGCAAAAGTGCCGGCGGCAGCGGCGAACAGCAAGGATGCGGCCAGGCAGACGATTTTGATCCCTTTTTTCATGACAGTCCCCCCCTGCCTTTTTGGTACAGTGTACCACAACCGGTCCATGGGTGCAAGTGGCGCCGGGACAGGCGGCCTTTATTGACGGTGTGGGTGCGCCGTGATAAAATAAACTGGTATTCTGTATGTTTTGCGACTGATCACGGCAAAGGCTGCGGGAAATCCCAGAATGGATATTCCGATGCAGCGAATCCATAGATGATGAAGCCTCCCTGGGATATCTTTCCCACGTGGGAAGATATCCCAGGGAGTGAGACGGATGAACTGAGAACTGCGGTATTCAACCATAGGCATATCTCCAAAGCATATGTTTTCCCCTCTCAACAGCCTCGTTGTGGGTTAGCGCGCTCTTTATCATCTGTCCGGCAGGACAGGCTATCCTCTCAAGGGAAAAGCTTTCAGACGTTCATTGCCTGGATGGCGTATGAGAATGGCGTTTGTGGCTCGCGGCATGCGGCGTCGAGCAGAAGCGGTGGGAACCTTCCGGACAGCTTTCTGTGCGCCGGATGAAAAGAATAAGAACAGCAGTCTGACGATATCCGGGAAAAGGAAAGGATAGGGACCGGAAGATGGCGAAAAAGACCGTCAACGACATGAAAATCGGCGAACGGGCGGTGGTAACCGGACTAGGATGCTCCGGCGCCCTGCGCCGCCGCATCATCGATATGGGGATCACGCCTGGAGCGGTGGTGATCCTGCGCAAGGCGGCACCTATGGGCGATCCGTTGGAGATCAACGTGCGGGGGTATGAGTTGAGCATCCGCCGCTCCGAGGCAAAAGAGATTACGGTGGAAACCGAAGGGGAGGCGTCGGGCCGATGAAGCGTACCGTTGCCCTGGCGGGGAATCCCAACTGCGGCAAGACCACACTGTTCAATGAGCTGACCGGCTCCAATCAGTACGTGGGCAACTGGCCCGGCGTCACGGTGGAGAAAAAGTCCGGACAGCTGAAGGGGCACCCGGATGTCTCGGTGGTGGATCTTCCGGGAATTTATTCGCTTTCCCCGTATTCCGCGGAGGAGCTGGTGACCCGGAACTTTGTGCTGGAGGGAAACCCGGATGTCATTCTGGATGTGGTGGATGCCACCAATATCGAACGCAATCTGTACCTGACCTTACAGCTGGCGGAGCTGGGGCGTCCCATGGTGGTGGCGCTCAACATGATGGACATGCTGAAAAGCCGTGGGGTATCCATCGACGTACAGAAGCTGGAGCATCTTCTGGGCCTACCGGTGGTACCGATCTCCGCCAGCCGTGGCAAGGGGATCCGGGAGCTGATTGAGCGCGCCGTTCAGGCCGCAGACCGCCGGGGCGAAGAACCCGCAGCTTTTGAGGAGCAGCGGCTGGCGGTGACGGCGGCGCGGCAATACCCAGGCAACCCGTACATACTCCATCAGCTCCACGACCGGCGGGAACATCACGGCGACGAATACCGATCCTCTCATGTCATCGACGAGATTTACAGCCCGGAAGTGATGGAGGCGCTGCTGCGTATTGAGGATATCATCGAGCCCACATGCCTGAAACGGCATATGGCACTGCGTTGGTCGGCGGTGAAAATCATCGACGACGACACTCCCACCATCGAGGCGCTGGAGCTTACCGACGGAGAAGCCCATCTCATCGACGAGATCGTGGAGGGATTGGAGGCCAAGCTGGGAGAGCGGGACATGATCATCGCCGATCAAAAATACCGCTTTATTTGCCGGGTTTGTGAGCAGTGCCTGACCCGGGAAAAGGATCCGGGGGAGCTGACCATATCAGACCGGATCGACAAAATCGCCACTCACAAGGTGCTGGCGTTGCCGCTGTTCATCGGCATTATGCTGCTGGTCTTCTTTATTACCTTCGGCCCGCTGGGCACCTTTCTCACCGATGGCCTGGACGGGCTGATCAACAACCGTTTCGCTCCCTGGGTACGGGAAGGGCTGACGGCGGTGGGGGCCTCCCCCTGGGCGGTAAGCCTGGTATGCGACGGCATCATCACCGGTGTCGGTTCCATCGTGTCTTTCTTTCCTCAGATCCTGCTGCTGTTTTTCTTCCTTTCTATTCTGGAGGACAGCGGGTATATGGCGCGGGCCGCCTTCATTATGGATAAGCTGCTCCACCGCACTGGTTTGTCGGGGCGTTCCTTTGTGCCCATGCTCATGGGCTTCGGCTGTTCAGTGCCCGGTGTGATGGCGGCCCGGACGCTGGAAAACGAGCGGGACCGCCGGATGACCATCATGCTGACGCCCTTCATGTCTTGTTCCGCCAAAATGCCGGTGTACGCCCTGTTTATCGCGGCCTTTTTCCCGCGGTACCGGGGTCTGGTGGTGTTCGGCATCTATGTCACCGGCATCGTGGTGGCGGTGGTGTGCGCCATGATTCTGAAAAAAACTGTGCTCAAGGGGGGGCATGCCCCTTTTGTCATGGAACTGCCTCCTTATCGGCTGCCCACAGTCAAAACACTGGGGATGCACCTGTACGAGCGGGTGAAGGATTTTGCCGTCCGGGCGGGCACCATTCTGGTGGCGGCTTCGGTGGTGGTCTGGTTCCTGCAGTCCTTTGACAGTCATTTGCAGATGCTGCCGGCCGGCCATACGGAGGAAAGCCTGCTGGCGGGCCTTGGGAAGATCATCGCCCCGATTTTTACTCCTTTGGGCTTCGGCTTCTGGCAGGCCGCTGTGGCGCTGTTGTCCGGGTTTGTGGCCAAGGAGGCGGTGGTGGGAACGCTAACCATCCTGTACAACCCTGTCAGTGACGCCGCCATGTCCGCGGCGCTGCAAAGCGTGTTTACTCCGGTGGCGGCGCTGGCCTTTATGGTGTTTGTGCTGCTGTACATGCCCTGCGTGGCGGCGTTCTCTGCCATCCGCCGGGAAATGAATTCCTGGAAGTGGGCGGTGGGCACGGTGACGTTCCAGACAGTTGTGGCTTGGGTGGTTTCGTTCATGGTGTACCAGTTTGGCACGCTGGCGGTGAATCTGGCCGGGCTGCTGTAGAGAAAGGGTGTCGAGATGAAGGATACGGAAGTGTTTGAGCCGGTGGTGTCACCGGGACAGGTGGAAACGGTGGCGGCGCTGGCGGCGGAAATTTGGCGGGAGCATTATGAAGGAATCTTGTCTCCGGATCAGATCGAATATATGGTGGAGCAGTTCCAGAGCGCGTCTGCTGTTGACCGTCAGATAATGGAAGAAGGCTATCGTTATTGGCTGATAAAGGCGGACGGACAGGAGGCGGGCTACTATGGCGCCTGTCCGGGGGAAGGCGGCCTTTTCCTCAGCAAGCTGTATATCCGCAGGGTCTTCCGCGGCAGACGGCTGGCTTCCGCTGCCATAGAGCGGTGCCGAGAGTGGTGCCGCCGGGAGGGATACCCTCACATCTGCCTGACAGTCAATAAGGAGAACCGGGATTCCATCGCGGTGTACCGGCACCTGGGATTTGAAAAGGTGCGGGACCAGGTGGCGGATATCGGCGGGGGCTACGTCATGGACGACTATGTGATGCAGCTGCCAGTTCCGCCGGAAGGATAATGGGACGACAGATGCACGGGAACACACGGTGGTAAAAGCGGAATGCCTCCTCCGGCGGAGCGAATAAGCCGGATATCCATCGCGTGAGCCGAAGTGTTTTCCTTTGCCCACCGGCGATGCCTCCGGGATGCATCGAAGGCCGGCATGATGTGTACGGATAGGAGTTGGAAAATGATTCGGTACCGGCAGGTGGACAAGACCTTTTTTCCACTATACGACCGCATCCCCATGCGAGTCCAGGTGACGGCGCAGTACAAGGTTGAGAAGCTCCGGCGCGGGCTGGGGGGCTTCGTCCTGGTGGAAACGCCAGTAAAACCGTATGTTAAGGATTTCACGGCAGGAGAGGGCGAAAGGGCGGAACAGTGGGAAAAACGGTTTGATCTTTCGCACTGGGCTTTCTTCATGGCGTTTGACGGGGAGCATCCCGTCGGCGCCGCTGCAGTGGCCTCCCGGACCGAAGGGGTTCAGATGCTTGCCGGCCGGGACGACCTGGCCGTGCTGTGGGATATTCGGGTGGAGGATGCCTGCAAAAGGCAGGGGGTTGGTCAAAAGCTGTTCGACATGGCGGTGAACTGGTCCCGGGATCAAGGTCTGGTCCAGATAAAGATTGAATGCCAAAACAACAATATCCCAGCGATCCAATTTTATCACAAGCAGGGAGCGGTTCTCTCAGCCATAGACGAATACGCTTATTACACAGAGCCGGAATACCGGCAGGAAACCCAGCTGATCTGGTATCTAGATCTGTAAATTCGCGCGTTTCCCGGATGGGCGGATTCAGACGTTGCTGGGATATTGCTGTACGGCCACGCCCTGTAAAGGCACTGTATAAATCGACACAAAAGAACCCCGCCGGATATCCGGCGAGGTTCTTTTTATCGGCAGGGATTATGAATGAAATTGGCTCATGGCCTCTTCCAGAGCCTCCTCCACCCGTTCCTGAATTTCATCACCCAAATCGTCCAGGTCCAGATCGGACAGTGCATCCGCTACCGCGGCTTCCACGGTGTCGTTGATGATGTCCCCGATGTCCCCGATGCCGCCCCAATGGTGGTAAGCGGGGCGGGACTGTGGCGGAGTACTGAACGACGGCTGCGGTAACGCCGAGGCCCAAGGCAGATTGTTCAGATAGTCCATCAGCATGGCGGCCATACCGCCCAGCCGCTGCATATCCCACGGCCAGGTACCGGGATCCGTTCCGATGGTTCCCTCCGGAATGCGCTGAAGCCCCAGCGGCTCGCTTATCCAGCCGCGCTTTACCGCGTTGTCGTATATGCCGTTATATGCGTCCAGGAAGGGGAGCAGGCAAGGTGTCATGTTCCCGCAGACGGCGGTGGAACGGATGCAGTCCAGCAGCGCGACGGCTTGTTTCCACTCCTCCTGTTCTTCCTCCGACGGGGCCGGAACAGCCTCAGCGGGGAGGTCGTGAGGAACCGAAGCGAGCATATTCATCAGCAGGGCCGCCATACCTCCTACTCTCTTGAGGTCGGCGCTGTGGGTGTTTGCCGAGGTGCCCAGGCCCTCCGGGACGCGGGTGATGCCCAGGGACTGACGAATCCACCCCTTGCCCATGGCGGTATCATAGATACCGTTGTAGGCGTCGATGAAAGGAAACAGCGCGCAGACCAGCCCCCCGTGGATAGCGGTGGAGCGGATGCGGTCCAGAATAGCGATGGATTGCCGGATTCCCACTGCGCGGACAATATCCTGCCGGGAAACAGCAGGTTCTGCCGCGGCCGGTGCCGGAGCAACCTCCGGAGGAGCGGGAACGGCGGGAACGGTGGAAACGGTGGGTATGGACGAATCCGAAGAGGCCGGATGGATAGTTTCATGGATTTCATTCATAACAGTGTCCTCCTTTTTCATAACCGGCGGACACGTCAGGCAAATGGTGTCAGGGCCCGCCCAGCGTGCCCTACCTTTTTTTACCAAACCCTTTGCGCGGCGCAAATAGGTCGGCTCGTAATCATTGCCCAAGGAATCTGTCACTCGAACGTTTTTCGTAATGGGTGTCCTCCCCCTGACAGAATGTATTCCGTATGCGCTGTTTTTTCATAATGGGTGCCTTCCCCTGCATACACTTTTATTATAGTAAAAACAGAGGAAGAGTCAACGTCCGAAATGGCCAAAAGCTAGGCCGGGCTAATGCGCAAAAAGCACAAAAGAAAGTGGAAAATTCACAAAAATGAAGATGAAACGCTCAATAAAAAAGGGGCGGCACCGTTCGAGCAGTTTTTTCTTTTGCAGGCCGTATACTGATTAGGCTTGCGGTCGGACAAGGTGACGGGAAAAACGCCCATGCGATCACACAATAGAACGGAGGAAAAAGGTTGTACAGAGAAAACAAGTTAAATCTGTGTAAATTAAACGATAGTTTACGGAAAAGACGAAATTCGTTATAAGAAAATATACAAAACAACTTGCAGACAGATGAAAGAATTGGTAGAATGAAATTGTTCCCGGCAGTAGGCGGCCGCCGGCCGGGCAAGGATCAGGAAAGGAGGCGCCTCTTATGGAGACGTTGTTTTCGATAAAGGAGCGTGCCGCGCGGTTCCGACGGGATGTTGACACCCATGCTCAGGAATGGCTGGGCTGCCACTACGCCGGAGACGGCGCGTACGTTTTCCGCGTGTGGGCTCCCCACGCGGAGGCGGTTTCTCTCGTGGGGGATTTCAACAGCTGGGACCCGGCGGAATGCCCCATGGAACGGCTGGAGGATTCCGACATCTGGGAAGGGGTCCGGGCGGGGATTCAGGAATACGATTGCTACAAGTACGCTGTCGTCTCCCGGGAGGGGGAGGAACCGGTGCTCAAATCCGACCCTTATGCCTACCACTTTGAGACGCGCCCCGCCAACGCCTCCAAGGTCTATCATCTGGAGGGCTACGAGTGGGGAGACGCCGCCTGGGAAAAAAATCAGGCCTCACCCTATGACGCCCCCATGAACATATATGAGCTGCATCTGGGCTCCTGGCGGCGGTATCCGGACGGCAATGTTATCCCGTATGACAAGCTGGCGGACGAGCTGATCCCTTATATTCAGGAGATGGGCTACACCCATATTGAATTGTTGCCGCTGATGGAATACCCCTATGACGGCTCCTGGGGATACCAGGTCACGGGGTATTTCGCTCCCACCTCCCGGTACGGGACGCCCCGGGATCTGATGACCTTTGTGGATCGCTGCCATCAGGCCGGCATCGGCGTCATTATGGACTGGGTGCCCGCCCATTTCCCCAAGGATCAGTGCGGCTTGTACCGCTTCGACGGGGAGCCGTGCTACGAATATGCCGACCCGCGCAAGGGGGAGCATTACGAATGGGGGACCTGTGTGTTCGATTACGGCCGGGCGGAGGTGCGCAGCTTCCTGATTTCTAACGCGCTGTTCTGGCTGGAGCAGTACCATATCGACGGCCTCCGGGTGGACGCCGTGGCCTCCATGCTGTATCTCGACTACAACCGCCGGGAGGGGGAGTGGGTGCCCAACCAATACGGCGGCAAAGAAAATCTGGAGGCGGTGGATTTCCTTCGCCGCCTCAACGAAGCCGTGTTCGCCGCCCATCCTTATGCCCTGATGATCGCGGAGGAATCCACGGCATGGCCGCTGGTTTCCAAGCCCACCTCCGACGGCGGGCTTGGCTTCAACTTTAAGTGGAACATGGGCTGGATGAACGACATGCTGCACTATGTGTCGCTGGACCCCCTGTTCCGCAAGTATAACCACGACAACCTCACCTTTTCGTTTTTTTACGCTTTTTCGGAAAATTATGTCCTGCCGGTATCCCACGACGAGGTGGTGCACGGCAAGGGCTCCCTTATCAACAAAATGCCCGGCAGCTATGAAGAAAAATTCGCCGGAGTGCGCTCCTTCCTGGGATATATGATGGCTCACCCGGGAAAGAAGTTGACCTTCATGGGCTGCGAATTCGGCCAGTTCAAGGAATGGGATTATGAAAGCGGGCTGGACTGGCTGCTGCTGGATTACGAATCCCATCGGATGCTGCAGCATTATGTGGCGTCCCTTAACCATTTCTATCGGGAGAACCCGGCGCTGTGGGAAAACGATTTTTCCTGGGACGGCTTCTCCTGGATTGCCCACGACGACTATTCCCAAAGCGTCATTGCCTTCCGCCGCATCGACCACAGAGGCAAGGAGCTCATTGCGGTGTGTAACTTTACGCCGGTGCGCCGGGACAGCTACCGCATCGGGGTGCCGGTCCACGGCACCTATACGGAGGTGTTCACCACCGACGCGGCGGAATTCGGCGGCGGCGGGATTCTGAACGGCACGCTGGACAGCGAGAAGGAGCCTATGCACGGGCTGGAGCAGTCCCTGTCCCTGACGCTGCCGCCGCTGTCCGTGATTTTTCTCAAGCTGAAAAGGGCCAAGCCGGTCCGTAAAAATACCGCAGGCACCCGTTCCGCTTCCTCCGCGAAGGGGAAGGCGGCCAAGCCGGCCAAACCGGCACGGAAAAAGACGGGTTCCCGCACCAAAGGGGGAGCATGATGTTCCGTAAGCAGGAATGTGTGGCCATGCTGCTGGCGGGCGGCCAGGGGAGCCGTCTGTATGTGCTTACACGCAATATCGCCAAGCCGGCGGTTCCCTACGGCGGAAAATACCGGATCATCGATTTTCCGCTGTCCAACTGCATCAATTCCGGGATCGAGACAGTGGGGGTGCTGACCCAGTATCAGCCGTTGGCTCTCAGCGACTACATTGGGTCTGGACAGCCATGGGACCTGGACCGGATGGACGCCGGCGTCCACGTGCTGCCCCCTTATCAGCGCAACAAGGGCGGCGACTGGTACAAGGGCACGGCCAACGCTATCTATCAGAATATGGAGTTCATTGAGCGCTACCGGCCGGAATACGTGCTGGTGCTCTCCGGGGATCACATCTACAAGATGGATTATTCCCGGATGATCCAGTTCCATAAGGAGCACAAGGCCGACTGCACTGTGGCGGTTATCGAGGTGGAGATGTCCGAGGCCAGCCGCTTCGGCATCCTCAACACCGAGCCGGACGGCACCATCTACGAATTCGAGGAAAAGCCCCGGGAGCCCAAGAGCAACCTGGCCTCCATGGGCATTTACGTGTTCAACTGGGAGAAGCTGCGGCATTACCTCACCGCCGACGAGCAGGATCCCCGGTCCCAGAACGATTTCGGCAAAAACGTGCTGCCCGCTATGCTGGAGGCGGGAGAACATATGATGGCCTACCGCTTTGAGGGATACTGGAAAGACGTGGGTACCATCGACAGCCTGTGGGAGGCCAACATGGATTTGCTCAATCCCCGGGTTCCCCTGGACCTGGCGGATCCGGATTGGCGGATCTATTCCCGCAACCCCGGTCTTCCCCCTCACTTTATCGGGCAGGGGGCCAAAGTACAGAACAGCCTGATTTCCGAGGGGGGCACCGTCAACGGCAGCGTGGATTTCTCCGTGCTGTTTTCCGGCGTCACCGTGGAGGAGGGCGCGGAGGTGTGCGACTCCATCATCATGCCCGGCGCTGTGGTGAAGAAGGGGGCCAGGGTCCATTACGCCATCGTGGCGGAGAACGCCGTCATCGGCGAAAACGCCCGGGTGGGCAACCGGCCGGAAGAATACGATAATCCCGGCGACTGGGGAGTGGCGGTGGTGGCCTCCGGCGTACATATCGCCCCGGACAGCACGGTGCCGCCCAAGGCCATGATCGATGCCGATACCATGGTGGAAGGGGGTGCCGCGCAATGAGGAAACAGGAGGTTATGGGTCTGCTGTTTTCCAACATGCACGACGATTCGGTGCGTGAGCTGACCGCTGGGCGCGCCCTGGGGTCGGTGCCCTTCGGCGGACGGTACCGTCTCATCGACTTCGCCCTATCCAACATGGTCAACGCCGGCATTTCCAAGGTGGGGATCATTACCAAAAACAATTATCAGTCGCTGATGGACCACCTGGGCTCCGGTAAAGCGTGGGACCTGTCCCGGAAGAACGAGGGGCTGTACATCTTGCCGCCCTACGGCTCCAGTGACCAGCTGTATGAGGGACGCATCGCCTCCCTGTCCGGCATCACCCCTTTCCTGCGCAATTCCCGGGAGGAGTATGTCATCCTCTCCGACTGCCATGTGGTGGGCAACATCGATTATTCCCGGCTGCTGGAGGCACACGTCGCCTCTGGGGCGGAGATCACCATCGGTTACCAGCACGGTCCGCTTCAAGGGGTCCGGGACGGTATGGTCCTCCAGGTGGCGGAGAACGGCCGGGTTCAGGATGTCCGGCTGGGCGCCTGCACTCTGGACGCCTGCGACTACAGCTTAGGGCTGTATGTGATGCGGAAGGATTTCCTCATGCGGGCAGTGGACGAGGCCGTCAGCCGCAACCGGATGAATTTTGAGCGGGATGTGCTCCAGCGCCATCTGGAAAAGCTGGAGGTATTCGGCTACCGTGTGCCCGAATATGCCGTACCCATCACCTCCCTGGATGGGTATTTCCGCGCCAACATGGCTCTGCTCCAGCCCGAGGTGCGCGGGGCGCTGTTCGTTCCCGACCGTCCCATATACACCAAGGTGCGGGACAGCTCGCCCGCCCTGTACGGGCTGCACGCCAGTGTTTCCAATTCGCTGGTGGCGGACGGCGCCAGCATCGAGGGGGAAGTGAACAACTCCATTATTTTCCGGGATGTCCGCATTGAACGCGGCACCCGGCTGGACGGATGTATCGTCCTGCAGGGCTCTTTGGTGTGCGAGAGGACCAGCCTCGACTATGTGGTGATGGACAAAAATGTGGTGGTGCGGGCCGGTCGGGTGCTCCACGGCTTTGACAGCTACCCGGTGTTTATCGCCAAGGGCTCGGTGGTCTGACGAATGTGGAATATGGAAAGGTGTGATATAGGATGAAGGTGCTATTTGTCACCAGCGAGGCGCTCCCCTTTGCCGCTTCGGGCGGATTGGCGGAGGTGTCCGGTTCGCTGCCCCGGGCTCTGCGCCAGCGGCTGATCGGCTGCCGGGTGGTGCTCCCCCTTTACGAAAGCGTGCCCCAGGAGTGGCGGGACCAGATGCGGTTTGTCACCAGCTTCACCGTACCAGTGGCCTGGCGGCGGCAGTACTGCGGACTGTTCGAGGCCCGGGTGGATGGGGTGATCTATTACCTCCTGGACAATCAGTATTATTTCAAGCGCGCCGGCCTGTACGGCCACTACGACGACGCGGAGCGGTTCGCGTTCTTTTCCCGGGCAGTGCTGGAGATGCTCCAGTACATCGACTTCAGGCCGGATATTCTACACGCCAACGACTGGCAGGCGGCCCTGGCGCCGGTGTATTACAGCCTCTTCTATTCCGATCGGGAGGAATACCGCCACATCAAGACGGTTTTCACCATCCACAACATCCAGTATCAGGGAAAGTACGGCATGGAGATACTGGGGGACGTGTTCGGCATCCCGGAAGGAGCCCGGTCCCTGGTGGAGCAGGACGGCTGCATCAACCTGATGAAGGGCGGCATTGAGGCTGCCAACCGGGTGACTACCGTCAGCCCCACCTATGCCCAGGAGATTATGGATCCTTGGTTCTCCCACGGCCTGGACACCATCCTGCGCGCACGGGAGTGGAAGCTAAGCGGTATCCTCAACGGCATCGATACCGACAGCTACAATCCGGCAACGGATCCGGATATCGCCGCCCATTACTCCCTGGAGGATATGGCGGGCAAGGCGGAGGACAAGCGCGCCCTGCAGGAGCGTTTGTGCCTGCCCCAGCGTCCGGAGGTCCCTCTCATCGCCATGGTGACCCGTCTGGTGGCGCACAAGGGGCTGGATCTGGTCAAATACGTGCTGGATGAGCTGCTGCAGGAGGATATCCAGTTTGTGGTGCTGGGCTCCGGCGACTGGACGTATGAGAACACCTTCCGGGAAATGCAGGAGCGGTACCCCGGAAAATTCCTGTACTGCCACGGCTTTGTCCCGGAGCTGGCGCGGAAGATCTACGCTGGGGCGGATATTTTCCTTATGCCGTCCAAGAGTGAGCCCTGCGGACTGTCTCAGATGATCGCCTGCCGCTACGGCACCGTGCCGGTGGTGCGCGAAACCGGCGGGCTCAAGGACAGCATCACCGACTGCGGGGACGGCCAGGGGCTGGGTTTCACCTTCAAGACCTACAACGCTAACGATATGCTGTATGCTATCCGCCGTTCCCTGGGAGCCTATGCCAACAAGACGGACTGGCCTGTTCTCGTGCGCCGTTCCATGGAGGCGGATTTCAGCTGGGGCCGTTCGGCCAATGAATATATCAAGCTGTACAAGGCGCTGATGAAGGAATAGGGGTGTAGACAAGGCTTTCCCCGTATATCGCAAGTGGGATAGTTTGTGTAAGATAGAGGGCATCAAAAGCGGTGCACCCGCCGGCGTTCCTGAATTTTGACGGCAAGGAAGTGGGATAATGGAGTATACCTGCCGGTATTCCTCGCCCCTGGGCGGTATTACGCTGGCCAGCGACGGAGACCATCTCACCGGGCTGTGGTTCGACGGGCAGAAATATTTTGCCGCGACCCTGTCGGAGGAAAATGAGGAGAAAGCCCTTCCCGTCTTGGAGGAGACAAAGCGCTGGCTCGATCTCTATTTTCAGGGGAAGAACCCGGATTTTACCCCACCCCTGCGGCCGAAGGGCTCTCCTTTCCGCCAGGCAGTGTGGAAGATTTTGAGGGAAATCCCATACGGCCGGGTCATAACCTATGGGGAGATTGCCCGGCGGATCGTACAGACAGAGGACGGACAGCCGCCGCGAAGGGTTATGTCCGGCCAGGCGGTGGGCGGCGCGGTGGCGCACAACCCCATTTCACTGATTATTCCCTGCCACCGTGTGGTGGGAAGCAGCGGCAGCCTCACCGGCTACGCCGGAGGCATGGAGAAGAAAATTTATCTGCTCACACTGGAAAAGGTAGACAGAACCTCCCTGTTTGTTCCCCAAAAGGGAACCGCACTATAAAAGAATCGTTTAAAGCAGAAAGAGCAGCCAACCAATCGGTTGGCTGCTCTTTCGTCAGTGTATCGGCCGCCTCTTAAGGCTTCCCTTTGAGGTGCTCTTCCATGTTTTTGATGAAACTGGCAAAACGCACTATCCTTTATGGATATTCAGGTCGGGCGTTTCTCCTACAAGCCAGTCAATCGGAACCTTCAGTATTTTGGATATGGCTACAAGCTCTAGATCGGTAACATACCGTTCTCGGTTTTCCAGGCGGGACAAGGTGCTTTTGGACAACACAATATTATAGTGTACATGGAGCCGCGCGATAAGATCGTCCTGGGTCATCTTGGGGGTCTGGATGGCACGGGCGGTTTGAATACGGGGGCCGGAAAGATTTTTGCTCCTTATAGTGATTAAGTATCCGTCCATATTTTGCCCCCCCCCTTTCCGATACGTGTTCCGGATCCGGGAATTAGTTTACCCTTTTTGAAGATAGGTGGACAGTTGTTTAAGCCGTATGTTTATTACGGCATTATTTATTAAACTATAAAAAAGCCGAGGGAAGGAAAACCGTCCATTGCCTCCGTTTTTTCACCTTTTGAGTACCGGTGCATAGAGTAATAACGAATACCGGACGAAACCATAGAAAAGGTGGTCAGGGTGTCATGAAAGACAAACGCAACGAGATCCCGGGGATGAATATCATTAACTGCCGGGATCGGGGGTTCCCTTCCTGGGGGAAGGAAGCAAAACAGCCTCGCTATCAGCAATTCTGGGGGCCGACGCAGGAGCAGCCGGTTTTTAAATGTCCGGGCATCGGCGTGGAGGTCAAGGGATGTCCATCCAACGACTGTGGCCGTTCATCCTGCAACGGGGGCTCTCCCGGCTCCTCTTCTCCCGCCGAAGCGGCCGGATCTTCGGGTTTGTCAACGGTCCAGTTCGCTTCTTTTGAGGAGCATACTTCGACGCCGGTTCCAGGCACCTGTCTCCCGCTGACGCTGCAGACAGTGGACACATCGGAACGCATCACGCCCCTCACCGCTGACACCGTACAGCTGGCGACGGGAATTTATCTGGTGCATTTTCTGGTCAGCGGTACGCTGGCGGAGGCGGGATATCTGGAGATCACGCCGGTCACCGGCGGTACGGCCCGGTCTGAATATGCCGCGCGTTTCAATACGTTCAGCCCCGGTGACAGGGGCAGCGTAAGCGGCAGCTTTACTGTGACGGGGGCTTCCTCCATGACCCTGTCCCTGCGCATGGACAGCTCCACCACGCCCGCTGATGCGAATGTACATGTTATGATTCTGCGTGTGGCGGAATAAGAAGGAAAGCGGAAGCGGCCGGCTAAAGACGGCCGCTTCCGCTCATATCCGTACAAAAGAGGGAAACGTAAGAGCCTTGTATTTTCGATAGCGGTTCCACAGGGCGGGAACAGGGAGGGGGACCATACAACCGGGATCCCGTCAGCCGAACAAAAGTCGGGGAACCGTGTCGGCGGGACGGGCATAAAATGGAATACCCGGACATACAAAGCCCTTGCAAGAAAAGGATGGGACGGCGATTAAATTCGGTTCTGCGGGCAACACTATGACTGTAGAAAAGCGAACGGGAGTGAGAAAACGTGAATGTCCGACGCGGAGATATTTATTACGCCGATCTGAGCCCGGTTGTCGGGTCGGAGCAGGGGGGCATCCGTCCGGTGCTGATCGTGCAGAACGACGTGGGCAACCGGTTCAGTCCCACCGTTATCGCCGCCGCCATCACCAGCCAGAAGGATAAGGCCCGCCTGCCCACCCATATTCAGCTGCAGTCCACCGGCAGCGGTCTGGCCCGGGATTCCATTGTCCTGCTGGAGCAGATCCGTACACTGGATAAGCGCCGCCTGAAGGAGCACATGGGCCGGCTGGACGACCAGTCCATGAGCCGGGTGGATCAGGCGCTGGAAATCAGCTTTGGTCTGAGCGGAGGAAACGACCGCCGGGCTACATAAGCAGCCCGGTGGAAAAAGCCGGAGAAACCATGCGGTTTCTCCGGCTTTTGACGTATAAACCGGCAGCCTGCCCTTCATACTAAAGCCGTACCGATACCGAAAGGAGGCAACCCCCATGGCCAATCTGACCTCAAAAGAGCTCAGCTCCCTGGAGGATCAGCTGGGCGCCGAGCTGCTGCTGGTCAAGAAGTACAAAAGCTATGCGTCCCTCACCTCGGACCCCCAGATCAAAACGCAGTATGAACAGATTGCGGGAAAGCATCAGAATCACTTTGACCGTCTGATGGGATTCCTCAACTGACAAGGAAGGAGTGCCGATCCATGGCCAACAACGCCCTCGCCATGCAGGACCAGGAAATGATGCGCGACGCCCTCAGCTCCGAGAAGCAGATGACCGGACTGTACAACGCCTTCGCCAACGAATGCGCCACCACAGCCATCCGGGACGAGATGCTGAACCTACTTCACGATGAGCACGCCATCCAGGCCGACCTGTTTATGGAGATGCAAAAGCGCGGCTGGTATCCCACCACCCCCGCCGAGGATCAAAAAGTGCAGAGCGCCAAGCAGAAGTTCACCGACATGAACGCCGGCGGATGAACCGGCCGGACAGGGTGAAAAGGCTCCCGACGGTTTTGCCGGCGGGGGCCTGATTGCCGTGGAGGGAGGAATTCCCGGCACTCCCGGGCGGAAGGGTTGCAAATGGGGCGGAAAGGCGGTATCCTGATAAACAGATAAGCCGGTCCGGCGGATAACGGGCCGGGGAAGGAGAGCGACCCATGGACCGTCAGTTTTATGCCATGCTGTCCCGTATGAAGTACATAAACCGCTGGGCCCTGATGCGCAACACCCGGGAGGAAAACATCTGTGAGCACTCCCACGAGGTGGCGGTGTTGGCCCATGCTCTGGCCCTGCTGCACAACCGCCGTTTCGGCGGGCACGCGGACCCCGGACGCTGTGTGCTGCTGGCCCTGTATCACGACGCGCCGGAGATTCTGACCGGCGATCTGCCCACCCCGGTGAAATACGACAACCCTGCCATCCGGGAGGCGTACCGGCAGGTGGAGGAGGTGGCGGCGGACCGGCTGCTTTCCCTGCTGCCGGAGGAGCTGCGCCCGGATTACGCGGGGCTGCTCAAGGACGACGGCACGGCGGCGGAGGAGCGCCGTCTGGTCAAGGCGGCGGACAAGCTGTCGGCCCTGATCAAGTGCGTGGAGGAACTCCGGCAGGGCAACCGGGAGTTCGCCCAGGCCCGCCTGTCCACGGAACGGGCAGTCCGGGCTATGGGCCTGTCTGCCGCCAACTGCTTTTTGGACGAGTTCCTGCCGGCGTATGAGCTGACGCTGGACGAACAGGGACGATAACGAAAGCAGGGAGGAAATGGCCATGACCTTCGTGTTTGTCCATGGGCTGGGACAGCGGGCCGCCGCATGGGATGCGGTGAGGGAGCAGCTGCCCCGGGAGCTTCCGGTGGATTGTCCGGAGCTGTATTCCTTTTTGGACAGGGAGAAGACGGATTATGACACTCTCTATGGGGCCTTTTCCGCGCATTGCCTGAAGCTGCCTGAGCCTTTGCACCTGTGCGGGCTGTCTTTAGGGGGGCTTCTGTCCCTGCAGTTCGCCTCGGAGTTTCCCGAAAAGGCGGCGTCCCTGACCCTGATCGGCACACCGTGCCGGATGCCCCGGGGACTGCTTCGGTTCCAACAGATGCTGTTTACTCTCTTTCCCGCTTCCTTCTTTGGGCAGACGGGACTTTCCAAGCGGGAATTCTTACGGTTGACCGCGTCCATGGCCTGTCTGGAACCCGAACGCTTTTTAACAAGGGTTTCCTGTCCCTCTTTGATCCTTTGCGGGGAGAAGGACCGCGCCAACCAAAAGGCCGCAGCCTTGTTGACGGCAGGCATCCCGGGAGCGGAGCACCGACTGATCACCCATGCCGGTCATGAGGTCAATCGGGACAATCCGGCAGCGCTGGCTTTGGAGCTGAAGCGGTTTTACCGCCAGCGGGATTTTTGGAGTTAATATATAATAACAGACGGCCGTTTTTTAAAACGGCCGTCTGTTTTTGGATGGGGAATTCTCTCACCAACAATCCAACGGGTGAGAATTCGGATTTTATTCGGCGGGCTCGAACATGTCCTTGCCCACGCCGCAGATCGGGCAGACATAGTCCTCGGGCAGATCCTCGAATTTGGTGCCGGGGGCAATGCCGTTGTCCGGATCGCCGACAGCAGGGTCATAGACATACCCGCATACGGAACAAACCATCTTTTCCATATTTGTCACTCCTTTGTTTTTATGTTCCGCCGGAAGCTCCGGCGGGGCAAAATATTCCCACGCCGTTTTTTTGGCGCTGGAGGCAAAAGTTTTCCAAACCCCCTTGAAAATTCGGAACAGATCACTATAATGGAAGAAACCTTGGATCGATTCCCTTCCATTAGTATTGAAAACGCGGAGCGGAATATGCGATCCCAAAATTTAAGGGGGAAGAAAAGAGGAATTTTAGATGAAAATCACCTTTATGGGTGCGGGCAGCACCATTTTTGCCCGCAACGTGCTGGGAGACTGTATGTGCGTGGAATCGCTGCGGGACGCGGAGATGGCGCTGTACGACATCGACGGCCAGCGCCTTCAGGAAAGCGAGGCCATGCTGCAGGCGATCAATACCAATATAAACGCCGGGCGGGCAAAAATCAAGTGTTATCTCGGTGTGGAGAATCGAAAAGAGGCCCTGCGAGGCGCGCAGTTTGTGGTCAACGCCATTCAGGTGGGCGGGTATGAGCCCTGCACGGTGACGGATTTTGAAATTCCAAAAAAATACGGCCTTCGCCAGACCATTGCGGATACCCTGGGCATCGGCGGTATTTTCCGGGCGCTGCGCACCATCCCGGTGCTGGAGGAGTTTGCCCGGGATATGGAGGAGGTCTGTCCCGACGCCTGGTTCCTCAACTATACCAACCCCATGGCTATGCTGACCGGCTTCATGCAGCGATACACCGGCATCAAGACGGTGGGACTGTGCCACAGCGTGCAGTGCTGCTGCGACAACATCATGGGATCGGTGGGCATGACCTACGACGATAAGGTGCAGTGGAAGATCGCCGGTATCAACCACATGGCTTGGCTGCTGGAAATTTCCCGGGACGGTGTGGATCTGTATCCTGAAATCAAAAAGCGCGATCTGGCGCAGGATCTGCCCGGCTGGGATGCCGTTCGTCATGAAATCATGCGCACCTTCGGCTACTATGTCACCGAGTCCAGCGAGCACAATGCCGAATACATGCCCTACTGGATCAAGAGCAAATATCCCGAACTCATCGAGCGGTATCATATCCCGCTGGATGAATATCCCCGCCGGTGCGTCAATCAGATTGAGGAGTGGAAAAAGACAAAGGCCAGCCTGACGGAGAATCCCCATCTGGAACATACCCGTACCCACGAATACGGCAGCTATATCATGGAGGCTATGGTGGAAAACAAGCCGTACAAGATCGGCGGCAACGTGATCAACACCGGCCTGATCACCAACCTGCCCGCCAAGGCCTGTGTGGAGGTGCCTTGCCTGGTGGACGCCAGCGGCATTGCGCCGGTGGTGATCGGCGATCTGCCTGAGCAGTGCGCTGCCCTCAACCGTACCAACATCAATCCGCAGTTGATGACCATTGAGGCGGCGGTCACCAAAAAGAAGGAAGCGGTGTATCAGGCGGCAATGCTGGATCCCCATACCGCTGCGGAGCTGTCCCTGGACGATATCCGCTCCATGTGCGACGATCTTTTTGAAGCTCATAAAGATTGGCTACCGGTCTATCGTTAAATCGACGGCCTTTGCTGTAGAAAAACGGCCCTCCATCCCAGACAGGATGGAGGGCCGTCGCTATGGTCAGGCAAACAGAAACTGCCGGATCAGGCCGCTGGAGAAATAATCCGCCATTTGGAGAGAGAGATCCTCCAGCTGATCCCAGGCGTCAAGCTCCTCTTCCCAGCGCGCTTCCGCTCTCAGCTCATAGGCGGTTTCCAGTAACTGCATTTGTGTCAGCAGCCGGGCACGCCATTCCCCATTTTCCCAGAAGGGGTTGATGACAGAAAGAAACCGCGCGATTTCACCGGCGTTTTGTGCCCATCGCCGGCGCAGCTGATCGGCTTCTTCCGGCTGCAGGCTGCTGCGCTTTTGAAGAAGGGCGATATACAGCCGATAACGACCGGAAAACAGAGAAGCGGCCTCCTCCGTCTTCCGCGGACCGTAAAAGCGGCGCAATGCTTCGGCCAGATCCCGGGCGTTGCGCTGCAGACGGATATGGAGGGATTCCTGGCCGGGGAGCTGATACAAAATTCCTCGCTGGACCTCGCAGAACAGGCGCAGTTGCTGTTCCATCATCTGGCGATAGGTATGGATCAAGGCCAGCTGCCGTGCGCCGATTCCGCTTTCTCCCACGGATCGGCTGCTGCCGTCGTACATAAGCTTACCCCCCGGCATGAATTGAGAGGGGGTTCCCTCCCTGCTTTCAGTTTATGTGCCGCGATTAGAAAAGGTGAAAGGCCCTGGCTGCCGGAAGAGAAACGGCAGTCAGGGCCTTTCAAAAGGGAAATGAAAAACATCCAGCCTGCGGAGCTGCCGCGGGGAACGGCTTCTCCGCAGGTTGGTGATTTCAGCAAGGACGGCGACAAGGATGGCTCCTGCGCAGCCTTTCCCGGACATTGCCCGGACGAGTCCGGACAAGACAGTATATGTCTCCTCCAGAAAAAGGTTCCCTGTCGGATGAAGATTATGGGACTATATTACTCCACATCGTGTTAAAATGTCAATAGAATAGTTAAAAGTGATGATTTAAATTTAATATTCTTCGAATTAAAACATGTTTGTTACATTATCCATGAAATCGCCTACATTGCGCAGGGCCTTTCCCACATTTTTTTTCAGGCCTTTTTTGTTGGCGTGCATGTAGCTGTTGCCTACCGCCCCGGCAATACAGCCGACGGCGATTCCCATACCGGCTCCTTTGACGAACGTCATGATCCCTTTGTTCATAATAACTTCCTCCTGTAAATGGTTTGTGGTTTGTGTTTGTAGTGTAGGCGTTTTTATCGACTTCATTCCCGGAGGATTTTGGCAAATTTTGTGGATACTTTTCCCGCTTTTTGGGGGATATGGGTTGGCTATTGGATAGGGGTATGATATACTTTTGTCTGGGTATTTTGTTTGAGCAACGTTATGCGGATGAGCCCGACCAGGCGCCCTCCTGCGGATAGGGAATGTGGTGGAAAGCGCATGTGTCCATCGCATGTCAGTCGCATCAGTTCCGCTGTGCGTGTAACATGCGCATGGCGTGCCATCTGCCCGCAGGATGGCCTTTCCCTCAAAATCTTTTTGACCTTTATGGATTCATATCGGCGGAAAAGCTAAGGGCGGTATTTCGCGGGAGGGATTCCGCCATAAACCGGTAACCGATTTCCTGAAAACAACCGTTGTAAATGACTCAACGGAAAAGGGGTGCAGTATGGATAACGCGTTTTCTCCTGTCCATGAGCTGATACAGAATCGGGAGCGTCTGGATATGGCGCTAAAAGTATCCGGCAGTTGTATATTTGAAGTGGATTTGATCCGTCAGAGGTATACGTATTTTCAAAACGCCGAAGATATCTTTCACGTATCCAGTGAAAAAATTATGGAGGATGTGCAGGCTTACAGCACACTGCCGCCGGAGGAATACCAGAAAGAGGTCTCAAGCTATTTTTCCCATCCGGATGATTTTGCCGTCATTGACGAGGCGTTCCGGCACGTGTTGGGCGGCGAGCCCTGGGTTTACGAGGCCCGCATGAGGGCGGGTAACAGCGAATACGTCTGGTGCCGCGTGCATGTGACACCGATTATGGAGAACGGGATACCTGTACGCATGATCGGCGTGCTGATCAATATCGACGATATAAAGAGAGAGGCGGAGGCATTAAAACAGGTCTCTCAGACAGATATGCTTACCGGGCTGTACAACAGATCAAGTGCAGAAGCTCGGATCCGCCGCATTTTGGACCAAAGCAGCCAAGATCAGAACCATGCCCTTCTTTTGCTAGATCTGGACGACTTCAAGGGGATCAACGACACCTATGGCCATCAGGTCGGCGATCAGGCCATACGGGAAGTGGCGGATAAGCTGCGGAGCCTTTTTCGCAAAAGCGATGTGCTGGGCCGATGGGGAGGGGATGAATTCCTGGTGTTGGTCCGTGATATCGCCGACTCGAATACCTTGGAGGAGGAGCGAAGGCAGCTTTCCACTTTCCGCGTCGGAACCGGCACCGCACTCAGCACCGGGTTTGGCTTTTATCCCCGGGAGGCCGGGAATTTTTATGATTTATTTGCCATAGCGGATCAGCGGCTTTACCTGGCCAAGAAAAAGAAGGGGAAACGCAGTCGCGTATAAATTATACCGGAGGATGACAAACTATGCCGACGCTGAATGTCGTATTGATTGAGCCGGAAATCCCGCAGAACACGGGCAATATCAGCCGCACCTGCGCGGCCACCGGTGCCCGTTTGCACCTGGTGGGACCTATGGGCTTTCGGCTGGACGATAAAAAGATGAAACGGGCGGGGTTGGATTACTGGCCGCTGCTGGATATTACGGTGTATGAAAATGCGCAGGCGTTTTTTTCTCAAAACAGCGGGCCTTTTTTCTATTTTTCCACGAAAGCGCGCCGGGTATACACGGAGGTGACCTATCCGGACGGGGCGTATCTGGTCTTTGGAAAGGAAACCGCCGGTCTGCCGGAGGAATGGTTGCGGGATCACCCGGACAACAGCGTGCGTCTGCCTATGCTGGATGACGAGGCGGCCCGTTCGCTGAATCTCTCCAATGCCGTGGCGGTGGGCACCTATGAGGTGCTCCGCCAGTGGGGTTTCCCACGGCTGAGGACAGAGGGCCGCCTGACAAAATATCCCGGCTGAATCCTTTTGCATAATCGTTCCCGCTTTGCGCCACACTAAGGGCGTAGAAAGGGGGGAATTGAAATGGCGAAGAAGAATCAGGACCAGAACCAGAAGGACTTCCAGAACCGCCGGCAGTGCCCGCACGGAGAGAACCGTAACCAGCAAAATCAGTTCCAGAACAAGAAGCAGAACAATCAGCAGAATCAGCAGGAAAACAACGAACAGTTTTAACAATAAAGAAGAGGGAACGCGTATTCCGCGTTCCCTCTTCTTTGAACATACGGGTCAATCTTCCGCCACCGGTTTGCTGGCGGCTTCCTCCAATGAAGGCAACGCTTTTTCCAGCTCATCCCGCAGCCGTTCCAGATGTGCCGGGGCGCCGCCTGCTACAGATACGGTCAGGCCGTCGCCGAACACCACGGCGGGAAAGAGGAAAGTGCCGAAGGCGGCGGGGGAAGAGACGTTGACCGGCAGGCCCTTAGCTTTGCATTCGTCGGAAATGGCGATGTTGAGGGCATCATCGTCTGTGGCAGCGACACAGAGGTAAGCGGAGGTGCAGTCACCGCGGTAATACCGGCGGGGGATATACCGGATCTGGCCGCCCTCATCCATTTCGCGCAGCCGGGGGCAAAGGGTTGGGTGAATAACGGTCACTTTGGCGCCGAACCGGAGTAAGGTTTGCGCGCGGTCGGCGGCAAATTCGCCACCGCCAAACACCACGCAGTTGTTGCCGTTAAGATCGATATAAAGGGGAAAACCCAGGGCCATGATGTTCATCCTTTCGGACCGATATCTATTCAAAACGGACGAAAAAAACGCCGCTTTTGCTTTCTACCGATTCCAGAATAGCACGGAATACGGAAAAAAGCAAAAAGAATTTATAAAGAAATACGGAATCCGGTCAAATTAGAGGATTTCCGGCGCGCGAAGGCGCAGGGTTTCTGTATCAAACAGCAGGGAATACCCGCCGCCGCAGGGGACCTGATGCTGATAAAAGGTGTCGCGCCGGGAGACGCCTTCCTCTCGCTCCATCCCGTCCATCAGCTGAAGAATACATCCGCCGTGGGTGATCACGGCTGCCGAGCGAAGCTGGGAGCGGCGGACATCCTCCGCTATGCTGTGCAGGGCGCCCTTGAGCCGGGCGGAAAATTCCCGGCTGCCTTCGCCTCCCGGCGGAGGAACCAGCCCCGCACTGTCCACCCACCGGCGGTAGGAAGGGTCGTCCTTGAGCTGATCGTAATTTTTTCCTTCAAAGGTGCCGAAATCCATCTCGTTGAGAGCGGGCATCGCCACAGGAACCAACATGGGATATAAAAGCCGGGCTGTCTCCGTGCAGCGCAGGAGCGTGCCGGCAAAGACCCCATCTACGCGGGGATACGCCCCCTTATCCCGCCGGGCCGACAGCTCCCGCCGCCCCTGCTCGCTCAGAGGGGGATCGGTGCGGCGGCCGATGTACCGGCGCTCCGCATTGGCGGCGGTCATGCCGTGGCGGATGAGTACAAGGCGGATTTCCATGGATTTGTCCTTCTTTCTTATTGTGGGATAAACAGGGAGCCTAGGGCAAGGCCGAGCAGGAGGAACAGCTCCTCCGTCTGTACCAGAAAACCCAGGAGATCACCGGTGACACCGCCGAAACGCCGCAGCGTCAGGCGGCGAAAATAAACGTACCAGAGAAGAGCGGCTGCGACAGCCATAGCCGCTGCGCACAGCGCGGGAAAGCCCCCGGCCAGCAGCCCCGCTGCCGGCAGCAGGAGGAGAGAGAGGGCGGCTTCTGCAACGCCGGCTTTTTTGACCCCTTTAGCGGCCCGGTCGGCAAACAGGGCGCCCAGCGTGCTGGTGGAGGCATAAGGGAGACGGCTTCCGGCCATGACTGTCAGGCTACGGGCTGCCAAAGGGGTCAGGCAGGCGGCGGGCAGCAGCGCGAAACAGGAGAGCAGTTGGCTCCAGGAGCCGGCGTTTACCAGCAGCAGCGCCCCGCCGCACAGCACGGCGAAGGGGCCGCAGTGAGGGTCCTTCATAATCTGCAGGGAGGTTTCCCGGTCCCGGCGGGAAAAGATCCCGTCGGCGGCGTCCAGAAAGCCGTCCATGTGGAACCCGCCGGAGAGCAGAAGGGGTAGCAACACGGCTCCGGCGGCGAAAAGGAGAGGAGCCATAGATCGGGAAACGGCCAACCAGCACCATCCGCCTAGCAGAAGACCGGCCAGCCCGCCTACCACCGGTAGACAGGCCAGAGACCAGCGCATGTTGTCCTCCCGCCAGTCTACCTGGGGCATAGGCAGGATGGAATACATGGACAAAGCGATGATCAGGGAATGACCCGGGTGTTTATCCATATAGCACCATCCCTTCCAGTTCGCGCAATGCGGCGGTTTCGTTATAGGCGGCGACGGCATTGTCCAGCAGCTGTGCCCCCAGAGCCCCGCCGGTGCCCTCTCCCAAATGCAGCCCGGCATCCAGCAGCGGGGACAGCTCCAACGCCTCCAGCAGCCAGACGCCGGCCCTTTCCGCCGGACGGTGGGAGGGAAAGAGACAAGCACGGGCGGCAGGCGCCATCCGGACAGCGCACAGAGCAGCCGCAGCGGAAATCACACCGTCCACCATGGCGGCTATCCGAAGGGCTGCACAGCCCAGGAAAAAGCCGCACAGAGCGGCCAGATCCAGTCCGCCCACCTTGGCTAGGATATCCAGAGGATCGGAGGGATCGGGGCGGTTGACCGCCAGAGCACGGCGGATGACCTCCGCCTTATGGGCGGCTCCTGCCTCGCCGGCGGAGCCGTGCGGAACCAGTTCTTCCGGAGGAATCCCCAGCAGAACCGATGCCACTGCTCCGGTGGTGGTGGTATTGCCGATGCCCATTTCCCCGGGGATGGCCACCCGGATGCCGTCTGCGGCGGCCTCTGCCGCCAGGGAAATTCCCGTTTCCAGGGTGTGGAGGCACTCCTCCCGGGTCATGGCGGGGCCGCGGACAATATTGCCTGTCCCCTTGCGCACGAAGGCGGCGCGGATACGGGGCTCCCAATAGGGGACGGCAATCCCCACGTCCACCACCAGTACCGGTGCCTCCGCCCGCCGGGAAAAAACGTTGATGACACCGCCGCCCCGGGCAAAATTTACCGCCTGAGCAGCGGTCATGTAGGAGGGGGAGGGCGTAACACCCTCGGCCGTCACCCCATTATCCGCACAGAAAATCACCGTCCGCTTGGGGGAAGAAAGAGGCTGCGTACTTCCCTGCAAGGCAGCCAGGCGAACGACCGTATCCTCCAGCAGGCCCAGGCTTCCGGGCAGTATGGCCAGATCGGAAAAGCGTTGTCGCGCGGCCTGAGCGGTCTGAATATTCCCCGGACAGATACGGGACAGGGCATCGGACAGCGTCATGGACGGATTCCTCCCAGTAAATAAAAGCAGAAAAGAAGCGGTAAGCTATCCCGCAGGGAATGCGTGAGCGTTTTCCTGTCGGGGCATTTGTGGCGAAGAAAAACGGGAAATTCCTTTTCAGGTGGTATATTGCGATTAGGAGATGATTCTTCTCACCTTGTTCACTGTCTGCGGACAGAGGGGGAGCGGGGCCTTCCATATTCAGCGAGACTGATGATAAAGGCCTTGGGCGCATTATATCACAAATGTGGAGGGAGAATTGGCGGTGCCGCGAAGCGACAAAAGATCGCTCCGACTGGAGTTGAGGGGGAATACTTAGCGCCTATCTCTATATTACAATCCCCGAGGAAACACAGGGATTGTATCGGTTTGGGTACATTGTAACATAGGGGAGGGGAGGAGTAAAGAAATCTTCTTTGCCAAGGCCGCCTGTATACGTCTTGACAAAAGGGGGATGTGCACTCGCCTCAAGAGACTCTGTGGCATGGCACGCTTTCGGTCAGGTAGAGGGAGCTGTTGTTCCGTACGGGCCATCGGTTGTTTTTGCCTTTGCCGCTGGGAGAGCGGATTCCGGCATAGACAAAAAGGCCGCGGAGAACAGGTGTCCTCCGCGGCAAGGGTTTTGGCTTACAGGCCCATTTCCTTTTTCATTTTTTCCAGCTCCGCATCGACGGAGTCTCCGGTTCCCATGGCGCTGTATTTTTCCTCCAGCGCTTTGGCTTCGTCAATGGGCTCCGTATTGAGCTGTGCCATGGCGTTGGCCTCGTCCAGCATGCGGTTGGCCTTTTCCTCCATGCGGTCGAAAGCCGACATGGCGCCGCTGGCTTTGCCGGCGGCTGAGCTGATCTCATTGACCTTTTGCTGGGTCTTGGCCACGGAGACCTTGGCCTTGATCGATTCCCGTCGGGAGCGGAGCGTTTCGATATCGCTGACCAGCTTGTCGTGCATTTCCCGCATTTTTACCGCGTTCTCATGAGCGGCGGCGTAAGCGGTGGCCAGCCCGGCCCCAGTGCTCTCCTCTTGCTGTTTTTTGGCGATAAAGACCTTGGCGTCCTCTTCGTTGCCTGCCTGAAGTGCCTTTTTGGCCAGCCCGGCATATCGCTCCACCTCGGCCTGGTTTTCATCCATCAACCGTTTGGTGCGGGCTTCTTCGGCCATGACGCCGGCGGTTTCCCGCTTGACCTCAGCCAGATTGTCGGTAAGCTCCCGCAGGTATTGATCGATCATCTTCGCCGGATCTTCCATTTTATCCAGCACTGCGTTGACGTTCGCCTGAATAATGTCGGTGAATCTTGCCAGAATGCCCATGTTTTACCTCCTGTGATCATGATAGGAATATTCGTCAATGGAATCATGCCCAGAATCAGAGGGAAGAGGAGCCTTTGCCGTCGGAATCTCCCTCGTATTTTTTGGCGCGCTCCTCCGCGTCCAGGTCGCCAAATGTCTCCAGCGGCGTATTTAGTATTTTCTGCGCCTGTTCCGTCTCGCGGTTCTTTTGTTCCTTCGCGCGCTTCCACCATTTGTATAGCAGAACAACCACCAGTACCACCGCCGCCGCTACAACCACAACGATCAGCACAGTGGGCCATGGCGACCGGGTGACGCTCATAATGCGTTCCGCTGTCTTGTCAAATACCGTGGAGAAAAATTCCTCATCCCCCATGCTGGTATCGGTATAATAGCGGTCCAGATAATCCGACAGAATTCCTACAGCCTCATCGTCCATCACTGTCTTAGCCTGGGCCCCCACTGTGTATCCGCAGCGATAGCTTCCCGTACCGCTGTCCCAGAAAACCAGCAGGAAATGCCCCTCGTCGGTAAAGAGACGGTCGTACAACTCCTGCGCATACTGCTGCAGCTCCTGAGTGGAGGGGCTGCGGCTGCCGTTCACGGTGTCGGCGATATACAGATACGGCTGCACACCTGTCTGTTGGTAAAAGCTTTTCATGCCGGAGAGCAGCTCGTTTTGGTTGCTGATCCATCCCGGTTCGTCGGTGTAATACTCCGTTTCGGTTACCGCGCTGGAAGGCAGAGGCTCCCGCTCCACCGTGGATTTGGCCACTTCCCCGCCTCCGGAGGAGGAGAGAAGTGAGAAAATCCCGACGACAAATGCCGCCACCAGGACAAAAGCCAATACGGATAAGCCGCAGCCGGGGCGTCCCCCCGCCGGAGGTGGACCGCCAGGAGGCGGTGCGCCATAGTATCGCGGACGATGAATAAATACCGTGGTGCGGGGGAAACGGAACGACGGTCCCCGCGAAGGGCGGCTTCGCCCGCTCCGGCCGCTGCCGAATCCTCCGGAAAATCCGCCGGAGGAACGTCCGCCGCCGGAAAAGCCCCCGCTACGGCCTCCGCCGCCTCCGCCTCCAGATCTGCCCACAACAAGCCTCCTTATCTCTGTGAAACATTCGGTGATCAAACCGCAGTGCCCTTTGCGGATAGTTTACAGCAAAAAGCGGCAAAAAACAATGGAAATGTGTTGTAGCCCGTATTCGATTTTTCCGTCCCCGATGGGAAGGGATAGGTCAGGAGCGCGCTTCCCGCATCAGTAGGCGCCGTACGGCGCCGCTGGTGAAATATCGGGCCGCCTGATCGGCAAAGGCATCAAAATCCACCTGGGCCGATTCATCAGCGCCGTCGGAGAGCACCCGGATAATGGCGTGGGGCACGCCGAATTCGCAGCAGACCTGTCCCACGGCCGCTCCCTCCATTTCTACGCATTTCAGATTGTCGATATGCTCTCGCAGCCAGTCTCCTTTTTCCGAGCTGCTGATAAACTGGTCGCCGGAGGCAATGGTTCCCATCACTACCTGGGGCGCCGTCAGGCCGAACGTTTCTCTTACCGGCGCGGGGATGTCCTGCTTCATGTCCTCCTCGAGGTATTCTGCCGCCGCCCTGGCCAGACGGGCGGATAGCACCGGATCGGTGGCCAACGCCGCTCCCGGGTGGCCGGGGATATAGAAAAGCGGTTCCCCGATCAGGTCCACATCGTGCTGGAGCGTATGGTCGGCTACCACCAGGTCGCCCACCTTCAGGCGAAGATCTGCCCCGCCGGCTGTGCCGCAGAAAATCACCCGGTCCGCGTGGAACCTCTCAATGAGCAAAGTGGCCGCCACGGCGGCGGACACCTTGCCGATGCCGGACAGGGCCAACACCGTCTCGCGGCCATACAGGCTGCCCCGGTAAAATTCCCGGCCCGCCGCCTGGCATATCTGTGAAATCTCCATATCCTCCCGCAGAAGGGCGATTTCGCCCTCTATCGCGCATAGAATTCCAGTGATCATTGTTGATCCTCCCAGATATCCCTTCCCCGCTTTGGAAAAGGGAGCGTGTTTTGTGTTGCGAATATTTTGGCATGAACGTATAGGGGGAATTGGCGCCGCTCCGGCCGACAGCCGATTTCCCAGGCCCAGGGACTTCTCACATGGTATGTCCTCAAACATAAAGGCCCTGGGCACAGTATACCATGAACGCTGCCCCATGCGGTTCTTAGTCTATATTTAAAGGCAGCGTTCCCGAGAAATGCTAACGCATTTCTCCTAACCTCTGTTATACCATAAGCGTAGAGGGAACTGGCCCGATGGGACAGCTCCAAGCCCAGGGACTTCTTACATCGTTTGCCATCGGGCATAGAGGCCCTAGGCATATTATACCATAAAATTCGTCGCGGAGAAAGGCCTTGTCCGCCGGTGGCGGAGATGGGAATTGTATTCACTCTTTCCGTTTCCTCTTGCGCCCGGTCCAGGGACAGTGTACACTGGAGACAACATTGCTTTTTTGGGGGAAGGAGGGAGCCTATGTCTCCTGTCGATATCGTGATTCTTATAATGGTGGCCGCTGTGATCGGGCTGTCCGTTGCCGTCCGGCGGCGCCGGCGTTCTCACAAAGGAGGCGGATGTGGCTCCTGTTCCGCCTGCAGCCGGTTGGACGGCTGCCACCGGGAGCCGGAGAGCAGGGACGGAGCGGATCCCGGCGGCGAAAATTCCTGAGTCAAAAGGAGGCGCTTCCATGTTTGCCAAGGTACATAGCATGGGACTGCTGGGAGTGGACGGCTTCCTCATTCAGGTGGAGGCGGATTTGTCCCAGGGGCTTCCCGGCTTCGACGTGGTGGGCCTGCCAGGCGCGGCGGTGCGGGAATCCCGGGACCGGGTGCGCGCCTCGTTGAAAAACTGCGGCTTCGATTACCCGGTCAGCCGGATCACGGTTAATCTGGCGCCTGCGGATGTGCGCAAGGAGGGGTCAGTGTACGATCTGCCTCTGCTCCTGGCGCTGCTGAAGGCCAGCGGCCAGCTGACGGCGGGGCTGGAGGACAGCGCTTTTTTGGGGGAACTGTCCCTCACCGGGGAGATCCGGCCGGTGAGGGGCGTGCTGCCTATGGTGATCGCTGCCCGGGACGCCGGGCTCCGCCGCGTCTTTATCCCCGCGGCAAATGCCGCCGAAGGGGCGGTGGTGGAAGGGGTCGAGGTCTATCCCTGCGGCACGGTTCCCGAGCTGTTGGAGCATTTGGCGGGGCGGACGCCGTTACCCCGTGCGGTTCCAGATCCGGAGGGGGAGGGAGCGGACGCTGTCCCGGATTTTGCCGATGTCATGGGACAGGCGGCGGCCCGGCGTGCCCTGGAGGTGGCGGCGGCCGGCTCTCACAACATCCTGCTGATCGGACCGCCGGGATCGGGCAAAAGCATGCTGGCTAAGCGCCTGCCCTCCATTTTGCCGGACATGACGCCGGAAGAGGCGCTGGAGACTACTAAAATCCATTCGGTGGCGGGGGTGCTTCCCGGCGGCACCGGCCTGCTGCGGTCCCGGCCCTTCCGGGCGCCCCACCACAACATATCCGCCCCCGGACTGGCGGGAGGCGGAAGCCTCCCACGCCCCGGCGAGGTGTCACTGGCCCATCACGGCGTGCTATTCTTGGACGAACTGCCGGAGTTTTCCCGCCAGTCCATGGAAGCGCTGCGCCAGCCGCTGGAGGACGGGAAAGTGACCATTTCCCGGGTCAGCGCTTCCCTGTCCTATCCCTGCTCTTTTATGCTGGTCGCCGCCATGAACCCCTGCCCCTGCGGCTATTATGGACATCCCTCCCGTTCTTGTGTCTGCTCCCCCCAGGCGGTCCGCCAGTACCTGTCCCGTATATCCGGGCCTCTGCTGGACCGCATCGACCTGCATGTGGAGGTGCCCCCGGTGGAGTACGGACAGCTGGCAGCCCGCCAGCCAGGAGAAGCCTCTGCTTCCATAAGGGAGCGGGTGAACGCCGCCAGGCTGAAACAGCGGGAGCGGTTTGCCGGGACTGAAATTGCCTGCAACGCCTGCATTCCCGCCGGGAAGCTCAGCGAATATTGCCCTCTGTCCAACGAGGCGCAGGTGCTGATGAAAAACGCCTTTGAGCGTCTAGGGTTGTCGGCCCGTTCCTATGACCGGTTGCTCAAAGTGGCGCGCACCATCGCCGATTTGGAAAATTCTAAGCGTATCGAGGCCGCCCACGTGGCGGAAGCAGTGCAATACCGGGGACTGGATCGGAAATACTGGGGCGCGGGCCGCTGAGACAGTTGCCGGCAGAAAACCTGCCAAGGGAGGAATTCCTATGACGATTCCCGCCGGGGCTGCCCGCTTTTCCGGCTTTGCTTCACTGTATGCCGCCGCCAGACCCTGTCTGCCGGAATACGCTATTCGCGTGCTGCTGCGCTATGCCGCCGGTACTGGGGCGGGACACACTGCCGGGCTGGTGATTGATTTGGGGTGCGGCGCCGGACTGTCCACGATCCCCTGGCGCGGTCATAGCCGCCGGGTCATTGGGGTAGAACCCAACCCCGACATGCTGGCGGAGGCACGCCGGCATGCCGCCCCCGGTCTGACCTTTCATCAGGCCTCCGCCGAGGACACTGGCCTTCCCGGAGGGGAAGCGGATATCGTGGTCTGTGCCCAGTCTTTTCACTGGATGGATCCGGAGGCTACCCTGCGGGAAGCGGCCCGTTTGCTCAGGCCCGGCGGGGTTTTTGCCACCGTGGACTATGACTGGCCTCCGGTGTCCACTGCGGCAGTGGAAGAGGCCTTCCGCCGCTTTGAACAGGAGACCGAGGCAGCGACGCTGGAGGCCGGCGGACTGCCCGCCCAACCGCGGCGGGAGAAAACCGGGCATCTGGATCAGATCCGGAAATGCGGGTATTTCTTCCTGACAAGGGAAGTGGTGTTTCTTCAGGAGGGCGTGGGCTGTGCCGACCGGCTGTTGGCATTGGCCGTCAGCCGCAGCGGCTGGCAAGAGGCCAGCCGGCGGTATCCTGAGGCGATGGCCGGCGTACTCAGCCGCTTTCGCTCCCGGCTCGAACGCTTGGACGAGGAATTCCCCATGGATTTCGGATACCGGCTTCGTTTTGGGGTTCGGAAAATTTGACCGTTTCGCTTTATCCTTGTGGAGGGAAGACAGGAAACGGTTGACAAAAAAGCGACGGGGTGGTATCCTGTGGCCGCAGGCTTTATGTGATGGGTCAAACCGTGTGGGGAGTCCCTGGGCTTGGAGAAATTGGCTGTCGGCCGAGCGGTGCCAATTCACCTGCTACACTTATGTTATACGAAAACGCGAGACGGAGGAAAATATCGCCGGCTCCCCTGTGAAGCTGCATTCTTTTAGAAAATAGGCTCCACGGAAAAAGGAATACGCTTCTGCCACCGGGTAGAAAATGCGATAAAGCATTTGTGTGCACATCGTTAGGTCTTAGAAGATGGGCACGCGGATGTTTATTTTTTTGTTGTTCAGGAGGTTACTATGTTGAGCAGACTAAAATCCTTGGTTCGTTATTTTACCAAAGGCGAGCGGATACTTTGGAGCGTATCCGTCTCCCTGATTTTGGGGGCTTTTTTCCTGTTTGACAGAGAACAGTATGTTACGCTGGCGGCATCGGTCATTGGGGTAACTTCCCTGATTTTCAACGCCAAGGGCAATCCCTTCGGACAGATCCTCATAATCGTTTTTAGCCTGTTATATGGGTATATTTCCTATACTTCTTCGTATTACGGGGAAATGATTACGTACCTGGGTATGACAGCGCCCATGGCCGTCGTTGCCTTGGTTTCCTGGCTTCGAAATCCTTTCAATGGGAACAAAGCCGAGGTGGAGGTCAACCATCTGAAGGGGAAAGAGGTTGTCCTGATGCTTTTGCTGACTGCGGCAGTTACCGCGATTTTTTATTTTATTCTGGCCGCTTTCCATACGGCGAATCTGATCCCCAGCACCGTGTCCGTCACCACGAGCTTTTTGGCCGTCTATCTGACCTTCCGGAGAAGCGCCTTCTTTGCCGTCGCCTATGCGGCCAACGATATTGTCCTGATTGTCTTATGGATATTGGCCGCCCTGTCCGATATCTCCTACGTATCTGTGGTCATTTGTTTTGTCGTCTTTTTTGTCAACGATATGTATGGATTTGTCAATTGGTCGAAGATGAAAAAAAGGCAGGAGGCTTCCGCTGCCGGAAGGTGAAGATTTTTACGATCACTGTGCGTATGGATTTGAGTCTATGGAAAAGGGCTTTGCTTCCCTGGGGAAGCAAAGCCCTTTTCCATAGACGAGCAGACACCTCCCCGCTGTGGGGAGCGCTCCGCTCTTTACAGGTCGATTTCGTTGAGCAAATCGCGCAGCAGGATGATCTCATCCGGGGAAATGGTCACGCCCTTGCCCATTTTGGTGTGATCAGGTGCCCATTCCCTTATGTCGTATTTGGGGGCACGGTCGTTCCAGCTCACCAGATTCAATTCCTTGGTCCAGCCGGAGGGGGACTGAGACAACACCCCAAATTCTTTCACAATCTCAAATTTCAGCTCCGCCATGGAATGCCACTCCTTTATTTGTTTAAGTATGGACCGGAGTCAGCGGTTTTTCGCCTCCGCAAACAGGTTTCCCCCATGGCAGTCCACACCGACGATCAGAGGAAAGTCCCGGATTTCCAGCCGCTTCACCGCCTCGCAACCCAAGTCTTCGAAGGCAATGACCTCGCAGGAAACCACGCTGCGCGCCGCCAGAGCCCCGGCGCCGCCCACTGCGCAGAGATACACCGCTCCGTTGCGCCGGATCGCTTCCACGACCTCCGGCGAACGGCGGCCTTTGCCAATGGTAGCACATAATCCCAGATCGTGCAAGCGGGGAGTATACGGATCCATTCGTCCCGAAGTGGTGGGACCACAGGCGCCGATGGGCAGTCCCTCCGGAGCGGGGGTGGAGCCGGAATAATAAATGACGGCATCTCGCAAAGGATACGGCAATGGCTTTTCCTCGTCCAGCAGGGCCAATATCCGTTTGTGCGCGGCGTCCCGCGATGTGTGGACAATACCGGACAGCAGCACTCGGTCCCCAGCATGGAGACGGGGCGCCGCCTGCCGCAGTTCACTGGTATGTAATCTTAACGCTCCCGTGGTAGCCAACCTCCCAACCAATCAGCCCATGATTTTTTGCGGCGGATTTCCGTTCGCATCCCATCCCTTCGCTCCGGACGGCGGAGGGATGGGCGCTGAGCGCTGTCCCCAGCTTTTTCCCGTTCCGGAGCGGGGAGATTTTCCTCTACAGCCGCCTGTTTCGGCGGCTCATCGAAAAAAGGAGGAATCGCCGGATGGCTGCTCCGGCGCTAAGGGAGCTTCGGCCTGTCCCACCGCCTGTTCCAGCGACTGGACCAGTTCCTCCAGGCGGAGTCCTGCGGCCTCCTCCTGTTCCCGGAGCTGGGAGCGGGTTTCCTCCACCCGGTCACGGGCTTGCTGCAGCATCCCTTCCATGGAGGCAAGGCCCTCTTCCAGGGCCTCGATGCCGCTTTCACCCCGGCGGCAGGCTGTATCCAGGAAACGCTGGCCCATGGAGCGCACCTCCATCACCAGGCTGCCCACGTCGCCCACCAGCTCATCGTACCGGCGGTTCTCCGCCTCCAACTCCCGGATGCGGCGGTCGGCGTCCGCAGCCGGCACCGTCTCCCGGCGGAGCCGTTCCAGCTCCCGGGCCAGCCGGCTGTTCTCATCCATGAGCCGCGTCTTTTCCTCCTCCAGAGAGGTGGTGCGCTGCGCGGCCTCCTCACAGGCGGCCAAGCGCTGTTGCAGGCTTTCCTTCTCCCGCCGGATCTCTTCCAGATCTGCCACCTGCCGCTTGAGCGCGCCGGTAAACTGAAGCGAGCCATCCAGCGATTTTTGAATACGGGCATTTTCCCGCTGCAGATCTTCCACCCGAGCCGTCAGCCTGTCCGCATTTTCCTCCGCCTGTGAAACCTTGCCTGCCGACTCGGATTCCCGTGCGGCCAGCTCCTGATTTTCCTGAAACAGGCGGTCCCGCTCTTCCTGAAGAACGGCCAGCTCCTCAGCGTGGGTTTTCTGCAGCTCGTCGATATAGTCGAGCACGTCCTTTTTATTGAATCCGGACAAACTGGTCCGGAACGTCCCAAACTCGGCCATCGGACTTCCTCCTTCGGTGCGCCGCACATACTTTGTTTAATCATACACTGTGTGGCCGAAAATTGCAATGAGCTGTTTTTCGGCCGTTGTTCCGTGGAATGGCAGGAAACCGGGAACAGATACACCATTCCGATCCTCATCCGGGACGAAAAGGAACCGGCGCGGTCCGAAGACCGCGCCGGTTGACCACGCAGGATGATGGGAGGCTGTTAGCAGCCGCAGCCGCAGCCACTGCGATCGTTGCCGCAATCATCGTCGCAAAGCAGGAGAAGGATGATGATGAACAGGATCCAGGAGCAGTCACCGTTGCCAAAAAGTCTGCTGATGCACATCTCTTGTCGCCTCCTTTCGTTGGTTACATCCCATACTATGTGGCTCCCCGCCGGTTGGTTACTGCGTATATCCGTTGTTGGGACGGTGCAAGCTACAAGGGAAAGGGGAGAAAGGTATGGGGTATTGCCATCATAGTCTGGACGAGCCCGAAAGGTTCCGCCTGGAGTTCCGGAGACACAGCCGTCCGCATCCTCTCGGGGAGCGAACCGGAGGTTCCTTTCCGCCCGTTCCGACAGAGCATGGCGGCGTAAGCGTGCGTGCGGCGGACGTAGGGCGGGATAATCCCGGCCAATCGGCTGTCTTATTTGGAAATGAGTCCATAAAAGAAGAATTTGACTTTGACTTTCTTTGATCTTTAAAGTATACTTATGACATGACGGCAGGAATGGTTTCATTAAAAGGTCAGGGAAGATCAAAAAGCAGCCGTTATCGGAGTAAAGAAGGGAACGATATGCGCTTAAGCGACGAAATCGCCGCCTACATTTATGGTATTCTGGAACAGGCGGAAGACGGTTCTGCCGAACTCCAGCGCAACGAGCTGGCGGAGAAACTGGGATGCGTGCCCAGCCAGATCAATTATGTGCTCACTTCGCGGTTCACCCCGGAGCAGGGATTTGTGGTGGAGAGCCGGCGGGGCGGCGGTGGCTATATCCGTATCCACCGGATCCGGTTCGACCGCCGGGCGTCTCTGCTGATGCACACGGTCAATGCCATCGGCGAGAGGCTGTCCGCTTCCGCCGCCCGCGCCATCGGGGATAATCTCCGCGCTCAGGGGGCGTTGTCGGCTGAGGCGGCTAGGCTGATGCAGGCGGCATTGTCCGACCGTTCCTATGCGGCGGTGCCGGTGGAGAAACGGGACGCCCTGCGGGCATCGCTGATGAAGCAGATGCTGACGGCGCAGATCGTTTAACACAGGCGGCATTTACTGGAAGAGGAAGAAGCAGTAGGTTCCGAGAATGCATACAATTGGGAAATTTTAGTGCCAAAGATAAAGGAGAGAAGAAACCATGATGTGCCAGAACTGCGGGAAGAATCCCGCCACCACCCACGTCAAGCGCACAGTCAACGGCAAAACGGCGGAATGGCATCTGTGCGCGGAATGTGCCGCCAAGCAGGGACTGGAAAACATGTTCGGCGGCCTAGGCTTTGAGCTGGGAGACTTCTGGGGAAGCCTGTTTGCGGAGCCGTCTACCCGGGAAATGGCAGACACGCTCCGCTGCCCCGGCTGTGGCCGCCGCTTCCAGGACATCGCCCAGTCGGGCAAGGTGGGCTGCGCCCAGTGCTACACCACCTTTTACGACCGGCTGCTTCCCTCCATTCAGCGTATACACGGCAAGACCAAGCACAGCGGAAAGGTGCCGGCTTCCGTGCCGGATACAAAAGCCGCTGCCGTTCCCGCTGTCCCGGCCGTCGGGGCGGTTCCCTCCGCTCCTGAGGAGCCGGCCGTTCCGTCCCCCGAGCAGGAGCTGAAGAAGCTCCGGGCCCAGCTGGAGACGTGCATTCAGCAACAGCAATATGAGCAGTGCGCTGTGCTTCGCGACCGCATCCGGGAGCTGGAAAACGGAGAGGCACAGAATCCGAAAAAGGGGGAGACGAACCATGAATAAGCCCCGTGAAAAATGGTACCGTCAGAACGGAGCGGAGGGCGATGTGGTCATCAGCACCCGTGTCCGGCTGGCCCGCAACCTTACCGGCGTTCCCTTCCCGGCTTCCATGAACCCGGAGCAGAAACAAAGCGTGGTGGAGGCGGTGTGCGCTGCCCTCCAGCCGGTGGAGGAGACCTTCCAGCTGGCGGATATGGGCAAGCTTTCCCCTCGGGACGCTCTGTCCCTGGTGGAGCGCCATTTGATCAGCCCGGAATTCGCCCGCAGCGGCGCGGGCAGCGCTTTGTTGCTCACCGAGGACGAGGGGACGGCGCTGATGGTCAACGAGGAGGATCACCTGCGCCTGCAGGTGATGCGGCCGGGGCTGGATCTGGACGGGGCCTATGAGCAGGCGGACCGCCTGGATACTGTTCTGGATGAAACGCTGCATTTTGCCTTTGACCAACGGCTGGGCTATCTGACCCAGTGCCCCACCAACCTGGGCACCGGCATGCGAGCTTCCCTGATGCTGCATCTGCCCGCTCTGCAGGAGCGGGGAGCCATCCAGCAGCTGGCGGTGACCGTCTCCAAGCTGGGGCTCACCATCCGCGGCATGTACGGCGAGGGCACCAAGCCACAAGGCGCGATTTATCAGCTGTCCAATCAGGTGACGCTGGGAATTTCGGAGCGGGAGGCCATCGACAACCTGAAGGGTATCGCCGCCCAGATTATCCGGGAGGAGCGGGCCGGACGGGAGCAATGGAAGCAGAATCCCCACTTTGAGGATATGGTCTGGCGTTCCCTGGGGCTGCTGCGCACGGCGCGGCTGCTCACCGGGGACGAGTTCATGGCCCTGATGTCCAATCTCCGTGTGGGGGTCGCCATGGGCGTGATCCCCGGCATCCCACTGGAGACGGCAGGGGCGCTGATCAACGATGTGCAACCGGCCACCCTGATGGCGGCCGCCGGGCGGGATATGGAGCCCGCCGAGCGGGATGCCCTCCGGGCTCGGATCGTGCGCGAACGGCTGGCGTAAGCCAGTACGATCGCTTGCTTTGCCCAGAGGCGGGGCAGGCGGGAAAGGCAGGGATAAAGAGTATGTATCGTTTTAAAGGGTTTACGGAAAAAGCCAACAACGCCCTGAATCTGGCCATCGAATCGGCTCAGGAGTTGGGGCATACCTATATCGGCACCGAGCACGTGGTGTTGGGCCTTCTGCGGGAGGGAACCGGCGTGGCGGCTTCGGTGCTGGGTGCCCGGGGGATCACTGCCGCCGGCTACCGGGACAAGGTGGTGGAGGCGGAGTCCAGCGGGGAATTCTGCCGCCTGACGCCGGAGGATTTCACCCCCCGCGCCAAAAAGGCCATGGAAATGGCCATGGCGGAGGCCGCCTCCATGCAGCACGGTTATGTGGGGACGGAACATATCCTCCTGGCGGTGCTGCGGGACGACACCAGCGTGGCGGTCCGGCTGCTGACCGCATTGGGCGCCCGCCCCGACGAGCTGTTTGACGACATTGCCCGGGCCATCGGCGCTTCCCCCGCCCAGACAACGGCGGAGGGGTCCCGCTCCGGCGCGCCCCGGGGCAAGGGTGCGTCCGGCGGCAAGACGCCCACTCTGGACCAGTTTGGGCGGGATCTGACCCAGATGGCCCGGGAGGGCAAGCTGGATCCCGTTATCGGGCGGAGTCAGGAGATCGAGCGTGTCATCCAGATTTTGTCCCGCCGCACCAAGAACAACCCTTGCCTCATCGGCGAGCCGGGCGTGGGCAAGACCGCCATTGCGGAGGGGCTGGCGCAGAAGATCACTGCCGACGAGGTGCCGGAGCTGCTCCGGGGCAAACGTGTGGTGACGCTGGATCTGACCGGCATGGTAGCGGGTACCAAGTACCGCGGCGATTTCGAGGAGCGCATCAAGAATGCGGTGGACGAGGTGGTGCGCGCCGGGGATATCATCCTCTTCATCGACGAGGTGCACACCCTTATCGGCGCCGGTGCGGCGGAGGGGGCGGTGGACGCCGCCAATATCCTCAAGCCGTCCCTGGCCCGGGGCGAGTTGCAGATCATCGGCGCCACCACTCTGGAGGAATACCGCAAGCACATTGAGAAGGATGCCGCCCTGGAGCGCCGGTTCCAGCCGGTGACGGTGGGCGAGCCCTCCCAGGAGGAGGCTGTGCTCATCCTACGGGGCCTGCGGGACCGGTACGAGGCCCATCATAAAGTGAAAATCACGGACGAAGCCCTGGAATCCGCCGTAACGCTGTCCTCCCGGTATATCTCCGACCGGTATCTGCCGGACAAGGCCATCGACCTCATTGACGAGGCGGCCTCAAGGGTGCGCCTGCGCGCTTTCACTGCCCCTCCGGATCTGAAAAAGCTGGAGGACGAGGTCAAACGGCTGGACGAGGAGAAAAAGGCCGCGGTCAACGAGCAGGATTTCGAGCGTGCCGCCCGTCTGCGGGATGAGGAGCGGGAGGTTACCGCCCGTCTGGAAAAGCAGCGGGAGGAATGGCAGGAGAAAAATGCCGGCATCACCGGCGAGGTCACAGCTAGAGAAGTCGCAGAGATCGTTTCCAGCTGGACAGGCGTGCCCGTTACCCAGCTCACCGAGGCGGAGGGCCAGCGGTTGCTGCGGCTGGAGGATACCCTTCACCAGCGGCTGGTGGGACAGGACGAGGCCGTGTCGGCGGTGGCCCGGGCCATCCGCCGGGGCCGGGTGGGGCTTAAGGATCCCAAGCGGCCCACCGGTTCCTTTATTTTCCTGGGGCCCACCGGTGTGGGCAAGACCGAGCTGTGCAAGGCACTGGCCGAGGCCATGTTCGGTGACGAAAACGCCATGATCCGTTTGGATATGTCGGAATATATGGAAAAGCACACCGTCTCCCGGATGGTGGGATCGCCTCCCGGCTATGTGGGATATGACGAGGGCGGCCAGCTCACCGAAAAGGTGCGGCGCAAGCCTTATGCCGTGCTGCTCTTCGACGAGATCGAAAAGGCCCATCCCGACGTGTTTAACCTGCTGCTTCAGATTTTGGAGGACGGGGTGCTCACCGACGGTCAGGGCCGACGGGTGGATTTCCGCAACACCGTCATCATCATGACCTCCAACGTGGGCGCCCGCCTCATCACTGAGCACCGCAGCTTGGGCTTCGGCGGTGCGGCCAATGCCGCCGATGATGCGGGGCAGCGCCGCATCCGGGACGACGTGATGGGCGAGCTGAAAAAGACCTTTCGCCCCGAATTCCTCAACCGTGTGGACGACATCATCGTGTTCCGGCAGCTCACCAAGGAGGATATCCACGAGATTGCCCGCCGGATGCTGACCTCTCTGGACAAACGGCTGAAGGATATGGATATCACCGTGCAGGTAACCGATGCAGCGGTGGAGGCCATTGCCGCCGAGGGCTTTGACCCCGTTTATGGGGCCCGTCCCCTGCGCCGCGCCATCCAGTCCCGCATCGAGGATCCGCTGGCGGAAAAGCTGCTGGAGGGCGCCTTCCAGGCAGGGGATTCCGTGACAGTGGACTATGCCGAAGGGGTTTTCCGGTTCGATAAGCCGGACGCGGCGCCGACTAGGGCCGCCCGCCGCCGTCCGGCAGCACGGACCGAAAAGAAAGATAGTTGAACCGACGAATAAAAATGGAGTGGGAAACGCCGCCGCGTTTCCCACTCCATTTTTGTACGGAAAGGGCATTTTTTCACAAGGCCGGTGAGGGGATTGACAAAGTGAAAAAGATACGCTGCTCCAAGATCAGAACATATATTCTGATCTTGGAGAGGGGGAGAATGAGCTGCGTGGGAATTTTGGAGGATATTTTTTCGGCCGCGTTTTGGGGGGACGAGGCGCCGAAAGTCCCGGACTGGGAGGAATGGATCCACATTCCGATGGGACTAACTCACTGCGAGACCCGCTTAAAACTGGACAGGTGCTGGTTTGTGGAGGAAAATAGGCCGATACTGCCTCAGCATCCCCGCTGTCACTGCACATCGGTGCCCCTGCCGTTTTCCCGTGTGCTGAAGGAGGCGACGTCCGGCTGCATGCTCAGCAAAATCGATCCCTATCTGTTTGATCCGAAGGGGGAATATAAACATCAGAAAGGAAAAATGTTTGAAAGCTGGGGATATAGTGTTGCGGATGCGGGATGGCTGCAAAAGGAGTTTGAAAAACAGGCGCTGGAAAAATATGTGGCGGGAGAGTATACTTTGGGAAAATTGGATAAACAAGGGCAGCGAGTGAGTATACGAATAGAGATACTAAGGAAAGATCGGGCAAGCAAGGTTTCCTTTATTACCGGCTGGATGGTAGAGCCTGACGGTCACATACGATTAAATACACCGTTTGGAGGGAAGTAACATGAAAGAAATGGACTGCGTGGAAGTTATCGTGGAAAAAGAATGCTACGCGAAGGAGGGCGTTCATAAAGGGATGCAGGGCTGGATTTGCCATCCTGAATTTGTAGGCGGAACGTGGCTGGTGAATTTTCCCCAGTGCGGAGAAAAGGATGATATAGCGGAAATCTCCATAAAGGAAACCGATTTGAAATTACTGCCCAGTATGGATGCCAGTATAAATGAACGTATACACGCCGCTTTTGAAAAGAATCCGGCTGGAGATAAATAACATGAAAGAAAAGGGCTGCGTGAAAATTTCCGTAAGAACGGTTGAAAGCAAATCTCTAAGATACACACAAAGCGGTCTATGGACAAAAAAGGATCGTCGGTAAAACCGGCGATCCTTTTTGCATCTTAGATTGTCGGCTCCTCTGGCCGCCAGCCTTTGCACACGTCCACCCAGCCCGCCGCCCGGGAGAGGGTTTCCAGTTCCTCACAGGTCAGCTCGATGGCGGAATTGGCGCTGCCACAGGCGGGGAATACGGTGGCGAACCGGCGTAGCGATTCGTCCAGATAGACTGCAACCCCTTCCGGGTTGGCAAAGGGGCACACACCGCCCACCGGATGGCCGGTAAGGGCCTCCACCCGTTCCCGTTCCGGCATTTTGGCCTTGCAGCCGAAAGCGGCCTTGAAGCGGGTGTTGTCGATCCGGGCGTCCCCAGCCGCCACCAGCAGCAAGCAGCCGTCGCCCTTTAGGAAAGACAGGGTTTTGGCAATGCGGGCAGGTTCCACCTGTAGGGCCGCCGCGGCTAGCTCCACCGTGGCGCTGGATACGGGGAATTCCCGCACCGCACCGTCCTTGTGCCAAGCCCGCAGATATTCCTTGACGGTTTGAAGCGACATAGCACACACCGCCTCCCTTACAGCGTGTCCAGCGCCTGACGGATGTCGGCGAGGATGTCGTCCGGGTGCTCGATGCCCACGGAGAAGCGGATCAGATCAGGGGTGACGCCCGCCTCGGCCAGCTGCTGGTCATTGAGCTGGCGGTGGGTGGTGCTGGCCGGGTGCAGCACACAGGTGCGCAGATCGGCCACATGGATGACGATGGCGGCCAGCTTCAACGCCTCCATAAAGCGGCAGGCTGCCTCCCGTCCTCCCTTAATGCCGAAGGAGATGACGCCGCAGGTGCCGTGAGGCATGTATTTTTGCGCCAGGGCGTAGTTTTTGTCGCCGGGCAGGCCGGGGTAATTGACCCAGGCGATGCGGTCGTCGCCGGACAGGTATTCCGCCACCTTCTGAGCGTTGGAACAGTGGCGCTCCATGCGCAGGTGCAGGGTGTCGATGCCCTGGCTCAGCAGGAAAGCGTTCTGCGGGGAGGGGGCTACGCCCATGTCCCGCATCAAGTGGGTGCGGCACTTGGTGATGTAGGCGGCAGAACCGAATTGCTCGGTGTAAACGATGCCGTGATAGGAATCGTCGGGAGTGGTCAGGCCGGGGAACTTGTCCGCATGCGCCTGCCAGTCGAATTTGCCGCTGTCCACAACCATACCGCCCAGAGCGGTGGCGTGACCGTCCAGGTATTTGGAGGTGGAGTGCACCACGATATCCGCGCCAAACTCAAAGGGACGGCAGTTGATGGGGGTGGGGAAGGTGTTGTCCACGATGAGGGGCACGCCGTGGGCATGGGCCAGCCGGGCGTATTGCTCGATGTCCAGCACGTTGAGGGAAGGATTGGACAACGTTTCGCCGAATACCAGCTTGGTGTTGGGGCGGAATGCGGCCTCGATTTCTTCATCGGAGGCGCCGGGCTGGAGGAAGGTTACGTCAATGCCAAGTTCCCGCAGTGTTTTGTTGAACAGGTTGAAGGTGCCGCCGTAAATGGCCACGCCGCTGATGATGTGGTCGCCGCTGCGGGCGATGTTGCACACTGCCAGCATGGAGGCAGCCTGTCCAGCGGAGGTCATCAGTGCACCGACGCCGCCCTCCAGCGCTGCCACCTTCTGTTCCACCGCGTTGGTGGTGGGATTGGACAGGCGGGTGTAAAAATCACCGCCGATTTTCAGGTCGAACAGATCGCCCAGGGTTTCGGCGCTGTCGTATTTGAAGGTGGTGCTTTGATAAATGGGCAGTACCCGGGGTTCGCCGTTGCCGGGCTTCCACCCCTCTTGTATACATTTGGTGTCCAGATGCCAATTCATGAATGGTGCCTCCTTTATTTTAATGGGAATAATATAACATTTTTACAGGACGGCATATGGCGGTACAATGGAACTCTACCGGCAGGACCGGAGAGAATCCTTGACAATATGGCCGTGCCTTCCGCGGTTATTGTATCACAAAAATTCAATCGGGGGAATCCTGTCCGACGTGATAGGAATCTTTCTTTTAGGAAAAGGGAACCGTCCTGAAGGGCGGCTCCAGGCCCGGGGCAGGGAGAAAAGCGATGACTCTGGGCCAGTATACCACACCGCAGACAAATTCACAACGGGGCGGTTTCCTTTTGTGCTGTAGGACTACAATACATATTGGACAGTTGAATAAGAAAGAGATGAAGGATAGGGCCACATCGGTTATAGTTGAAGTTGCGAGCAA
>CAJFNR010000038.1 GCA_904395335.1 Candidatus Avimonas narfae
ATGTTTGAGGACAAACGATGTGACGTGTCCCTGGGCCTGGAGCCGTCCCTGCGGGCCGGTTCCCTCTACGTCTGTGGTATAATAAAGTCGGGAGAAATGTGTTAGCATTTCTCGGGAACGCCGCCGATAGACGTAGGATGAGAACCGCATGGGGTAGCGTTCATGGTATACTGTGTCCAGGGGCTTTATGTTTGATGGTAAGCGGTGTAGGAAGTCTCTGGGCCAACGTTCATGGTATAATAAAACCGCAGATAGAAAAGCTCCCTTATCGGGGTGCGCTTCCCTTTACGCGGAAAGCGTCCGAACTGTGGAAAGAGTCGAGGTGAAAGCCTCGATTTTACCGCTGTGACGTAGAATTTCTCCTCTTCAGTTGCTGTAGGGGTTCTCTCCCGGATACCGCCGATAATACGCACAGAACAGACGGAATCTCTCCCAAAACCAGTAGATCCGTCCCATCCGTGGATGCGTTCCTGCCAGCAGCAGTTCTCCGGATGGCAACTTTATTTCAACCGACGCTGACCCGAAAGGAGTCTATCGGAGATGTTTTTCTTAATGGGTATTTCCAACCGTGAACGGGAGAAGGGTGCCTATTTCCTTCCTTGTCCCCGCTGCCATCAGAGGTGTTTGATGACCGTAACGGCACAGGGCCATTTTTTTCACCTCTTTTTTATTCCGCTGATCCCCTTCGGCACCAGATATCTGGCTCACTGCACAGAATGCGGTACGCTATATGAGCTTTCAAAAATCGCTGCGGCTTCTTTAAAACGGGACGGCGGCGCTTCCGTGCGGGTGCAGGATATGCTTCCAGTGGCAGGCCCTCAATCTGGTGCTATGCGCTGCCCCCATTGCGGCGCCTCCGTTTCCCCCGATGACGCCTACTGCCGACGGTGTGGAACTCCCCTTTCCCGCTGATTTAAATCCCCGGTATTCTGATTTATCCGAATACCGGGGATTTTTTGGTCCGTTGGTATGCTGCCGAGGGGTATAAAGGCCAGCTGGTATTCACTCATTGTTGTGATCGCCCATTACAAAATACCTATCTAGGCCCCTTCGCCGGCAAGTATTGTATGTACTATAAAGCCGCTGTCACTTCAGGATTCAGAAACTTGTCCGGAAAATGATGGCGGGGACGCTTTTCTTTACTTAATCGCGGGTGAAGAATTTTAAAAAAGCATTAAAACGGGAGAGACAACTTCAAAAAGTCGTCTCTCCCATCTTTTGTTCGTATTCTGTTACTCGACGGTTTCGCTGGTGACGGTCTGAAAATTGCTGAAGGTGGCGTTCATTCCCAGATCGGGAAAGCGCAGAGACAGCAGCTGTCCGCTGGCAGGATCAAAGGCCAGCTCAAACTCACCGCTGACAGAGGTTCCCGTCACCACGGCGGATCCATCTTCCGCGTTCGCCGCAGCCGCTTCCGTCTGCCCCACGGCATCCAGGGCATTGACGATGCTCTGTCCCAGGGCGCTTTCCGGAATTGCCTCCGGGTCCACGCCGAAAGACATGCCATACAGCTCAAAGGAGATGGTTTCCCCATCCCATTTCATGGTCAGACCGTCCAGGGACTCCGGTTCGTCCAGCGCGAAAGTCAGGGTTCCCTCCTCCATCCGTGTCAGCTTTCCCTTGACGTGCATATCCTGATAGCTCACATCGGTATCGCAGGAAAAGCCGGTCACCGCCGGCGGCTCCTGTGTCTGAGGTTCTGAGGAACAGCCTGCGCAGAACAGCAGGCTCAGGGCAGTCAGCAAACCGAGCAGGAGGGAAAATCGGCGGGGCATGAAGGTCAGCTCCTATTATTCCAGATTTGAAAACAGCCCTCCCAATTCCCGGATCATATCCGTGGGCAGCATGGCATGCTGAGACAACCGTGCCGCAGCGGCATCCCCGGCGCTCCCATGCAGATAGACACCACACATAGCCGCCTGCTCCGGTGTCATTCCCTGCGCGGCGAAGGAGGCGATCATCCCCGCCAGCACATCGCCGCTGCCGCCGGTAGACATCCCCGGATTGCCAGTGACGTTGACCAGCGGCTCCCGGCCGGGCGCGGCAACCAGGGTACGGTGCCCCTTAAGCACCACCACCGCCCCGGTATCCGCGGCAAGGCGCCGGGCAAAGGTCATGCGGTCGTTCTGAATCTCCGCCGTGGTGACACCCATCAGCCGCGCCATCTCCCCGGGATGAGGAGTAAGAATCAGCGGGCAAGCTGTTTTCAATTTATCTATATGCCCCGCAAAGGCGTTTATGCCATCCGCGTCCAAAATTACCGGGCAGGAGGCGTGAGTCAGCACATCGGCCACCACATCCCGCACCTCTTCTCCGCCGCCCAAGCCACAGCCAATCAACAGCGCGTCGGATTTTTCCGCTTCCCGGCGCAGCACCGGCCGAGCCGTCGGAGAAAGCTGCCCCTTTTCCGTCTCCGGCAGGGGAACAAATATCGGCTCGCACAGCCGCGCAGCGGCAATGGGATAAACCGAACGCGGAAGCGCCAGGGCGGCCAGCCCCACACCGCAGCGCAACGCCGCCTCCGTAGCCATCATGGCTGCCCCCGCCATGCCGTAGCTGCCGCATACCAGCAGCAACCGGCCGTAGGTCCCCTTGTGGCTGTCCGCCTCCCTGGGAGGAAAGCAAGCGCGGACCATCCCCTCATCGATAAGGGTCTGTTCGGAAGTAAACTGGTTCAGCAGCGCTTCATCGATGCCGATGGACACTACCTCCACCCGGCCGCACAGCGCCGCCTGCTTTCCGGAGAGCAGCCCAGGCTTCAGCGCGGAAAAGGTGACGGTCACATCGGCAGCCAGCGTATCTTCATCCGCTTCGCCGGTATCGCAGTATAGACCGCTGGGGATATCCACGGCAACCTTGGGCGCCGGAAGGCCATTGAGTACTCGGAACAGCGCCCGCACCCCGTCGGGCAGACGTCCGTGAAATCCGATACCGTACACGGCATCCACAATCAGGTCCGCTTCCCGCGCCGCGCTGTTGGCGTCGAAGGGATCCTTTTCCAGAGATATGGGATCCAGCAGCGAAGGGGAGATCCGGGACAGCATCTCCCGTGCCTGCGGCGTGCGAGGCGGTTCACCGGTGAGCACCACCGTCACTTGAGCCCCTTCCTCCGTCAGCTTGCGGGCAATGACAAAGCCGTCGCCGCCGTTGTTGCCGCTGCCGCAAAGCACTGTCACCGCTTTGCCCTGTACCTCGTACCGGGAGCGGATCACCCGGGCGGCGGCGCTGCCGGCATTTTCCATCAAGCGCCGGTAGTCCAGTCCGCTGGCCACCGCCGCTTCCTCCAGCTGGCGCATTTTCTCCGCTGTCAATACCTTCATGTTCTGTCCTCCGTTCTTCCGTCAGGGATCCGTGGGAATAAAGAAAAAAGGGCTGATACTCAGCCCTGCTGTAATTTCTTGTCCAGTTCCCGCTGCAGGGTCGCACTCAGACCGGTGCGCAGGGTTTCCAGCACCCTCTGCTCCGGCTGGAACAGCACCAGGGTGTGCCCGTTTTTCTTGCTGCGGTAGGTGAAGCACCACACGCCCTCCGCCGTCTCCGAGGTGGCGGCCATGACCCGGCGGTCAAACTGGCGGCCGGCATACGCCTCCGCCCGATAAGGCTCCAAGCTCTCGATTTTGGCCCCAGGAACAGATACGATGCGTTTGCGCTTGCGCCGGGCCGTAATCTGGTCCACGTCGATGTCCCCGTTGGTCACGCTGTATTCGTACTCCACATTTTGTTCCGTGATCAGCCACCACTCCCCATAGATCGCTGCAGCAGCCAGGATGATGAAAAACTGCCGGATGTAGGGAATAAGAAAGAAATATACCAAAAACAGGAGAACTGCCAGCAAAATCAGGGATCCCACAATAATCCCGATTTCCTTTCCTCCCTTTTTCTTTTTAACGATCTGTTCCACAAAAGCATCCATGGCATCACGGCCTTTCTCTTCAGTATGGAAAATGAGCTGTTCTGATGAACACAAGCGGATATATTGTAGCATATCGGCCGGCGAATTGCAATCCGGCACAAAAGGAAACCGCCCCGTTGTTGTAGGTTTGTCAAACATATTGGACAGCGAACTCAAGAGGAGAAAGCCAACCGAGCGGTCTCATGGGGAAGTTGTTTGAGCGGCG
>CAJFNR010000039.1 GCA_904395335.1 Candidatus Avimonas narfae
GCGAAGCGGGAGGAGGCCGCTCCGGCCGACAGCCAATTTCTCCAGGCCCAGGGACATCTCGCATCGTTTGTGCCTACGACATAAAGGCCCTGGGCAGATTATACCATAAAGGCATAGTAAGAGACCACAGACTAGTCGTACAAAGGCTTCCCCCGGAGGAGAAGCATCTGATGCAGTGTAAAAAGAGCGTTTTCCACTGCCAGCGGCATAGGGGACCGTCCGAAGGGATGGCTCCAGGACCAGGGCCTCCCCACATCGTTTGCCATCAAGCATAGCTACCATAAAACATCGGCCCAGAATGTAGAGATGAATTTACAATATTGCCGCCAATGGCGCCACGAAAAGGCCGATGAGAAATAGCGGTTTCGTTTTTCCAGGTGACTACGTTACCGGTCTGTCCTTGGCCCATACCTATTACCGCTGCCTTTACGATGAGGGATTGGAAGGGCGTGGCGGTTGGACCTTAAATTTTTTCTCTTTTGCCTTATTTCCCGGGAAAAGTTTCAGCGCGAAGAATGCGATAACCGGCACACAGGAAAAGGTCCTCCGGCGAAAGATTTTTCTGCCGGAGGACCTTTTTTCCTAATGGATGCACTCTCTTACCGCATTCAGGGCTTCTTTTTTCCTTCCCTGCGGCGGCTGAACGCACGCTGAACGGCCTTGATCAGCTCCACGACAGGGATCACGGTAAAGGCCAGCAACAGGGCCACGCCATATTCGGCCAGGCTGATGTGGGTGAAGCCGAAAGCGTCGGACAGGAACGGCACATAGAGCACCAGAGTGGACAGCAGGAGGCTGCCCAGCATAGCCAGCCACAACGTGGTGTTGTGGCTCTTCAGGGAAAAGACGCTGCCCCGCTGGCTGCGCATATTGAAGGAATGGAAGATTTCCGCCATACTCATGGCCAGAAAGGCCATGGTCATGCCGTCAGCGCTCTGGGCGATCTCCCACACGCCGCTCTCCATAAAATGGCCGATGAAATATGCGGCCAGGGTGATAATGGTCACCAGCACACCCTGATAGGCGATATCCACCCCCACACCGCCGGAAAAGATGCCGTCGGTGGCTTTGCGTGGCGGCCGGCGCATGACGTCGGGCTCCGCCTTTTCCATGCCCAGGGCCAGGGCGGGGAAGCAGTCCGTAATCAGATTGATCCACAGCAGATGGACCGGCTCCAGAAGGGTGAAGCCCATGAGGGTGGCAGCAAAGATGCCCAGCACCTCGCTCATATTGGAGGCCAGCAGGAACTGGATAGCCTTGCGGATGTTGGCGTAAATGCGGCGGCCCTCGCCCACGGCGGACACAATGGTGGCGAAGTTGTCGTCGGCCAGCACCATGTCGGCGGCATTCTTGGTCACATCGGTGCCGGTGATGCCCATGCCCACGCCTATGTCCGCCGCCTTGATGCTGGGGGCGTCGTTGACGCCGTCGCCGGTCATGGCGGTGACACACCCCGCCTTTTTCCACGCGGTGACGATGCGCACTTTATGCTCCGGCTGTACCCGGGCGTAGACGCGGTAGTGGTCAATCGTCTTTACCAGCTCGTCGTCGCTGATCTGATCCAGCTCCGCGCCGGTGATTGCCTGGGACGGATCGGTGAGGATGCCCAGCTCCCGGGCGATGGCCACGGCGGTGTCGCGGTGGTCGCCGGTGATCATCACCGGACGGATCCCCGCCTCCCGGCACTGGCGCACCGCCTCCACCGCCTCGGGGCGGACGGGGTCAATCATACCCGCCAGCCCCAGGAAGGTCAGATGCTGCTCCAGCACTGCCGGATCGGAGGTTTCGGGCAGGGCGTCCCACCGGCGGCGGGCGCCGGCCATGACCCGCAGAGCCTTGTCCGCCATCCGCTTGTTGTCTTTCAGGATCGACTCCCGGATCTCCGTCGTCAGGGGCTTTTCCTGCCCGGCTGCGTCCAGATAGCTATCACAGTAGCGCAGCACTTCGTCCGGTGCGCCCTTAGTATACTGAACGATGGAGCCATCCTCTGTGCGGTGCAGGGTGCTCATGCGCTTGCGCCCGCTGTCAAAGGGGGCCTCCCCAACACGGGGGGAGGCGGCCTCCAGCGCGTCCTTTTTTTGATTCAGGGAAGCGGCCCAGTTGACCAGGGCGCATTCGGTAGGCTCGCCCTCCGCCGTGCCCTTGTCGCCCAGAAAGGCGTCGGAGCACAGGGCCATGGCCGCGGAAAGCAGCGCACTGTCGCCGGTATTCTCCACCACGGTCATGCGGTTCTGGGTCAGGGTGCCCGTTTTATCCGAGCAGATAATCTGGGCGCAGCCCAGGGTTTCCACCGCGGTCAGGCGGCGGATGACGGCGTTGCGCTTGGACATATTGGTCACGCCGATGGACAGCACCACCGTCACCACGGCGGCCAACCCCTCCGGGATGGCGGCCACAGCCAGACTCACCGCCACCATGAAGGTGTCCAGAATCACCTGGGCGTGGAAATCCCCCGCCCGCAGCAGGCTGAACACGAAGATGAACACGCAGATACCCAGCACCAGCCAGCTGAGGATTTTACCCAGCTGGGACAGCTTTTTCTGCAGGGGGGTCTGCTCCTCCTGTACGGCGGTGAGGGCGGCCGCGATTTTGCCCATTTCGGTGTTCATGCCCGTACCCGTAACCACCGCCCGGCCCCGGCCGTACACCACGGTGGAGCCCATATACATCATATTGGCCCGGTCACCCAGCGGGATATCGGCTCCGCCGTTCAGGCCCAGGACCTCCACCGCCTTGTTGACCGGAACGCTTTCCCCGGTCAGGGCAGCTTCCTCGATTTTCAGGCTGGCGCTTTCCAGCAGCCGTCCGTCGGCGGGCACCGCGTCGCCGGCCTCCAGCACCACTATGTCGCCCGGCACCAGTTCTTCACTTTTGATCACGGACTGGTGCCCGCCCCGCACTACCTTGCAGGTGGCGGCGGTCATCTGCTGGAGGGCCTCGATGGCCTTCTCCGCCTTGTTCTCCTGATACACGCCCAGCACGGCGTTGATCAACACCACAACGAGGATGATGATGACATCCGCGAAGCTCTCCCCCGTGTAGGCCGCCGTGACACCGGATACCAATGCCGCGGCCAACAGAATGAGGATCATGGGATCCTTCAGCTGGCTGAAAAACCGCTGAAGCAGGGAGGGCTTTTTCCCTTCCTTCAGTTTGTTGGGGCCATACGTTTCCCGGCGCGCTGCCACTTCCCCGTCGGTCAAGCCATCGGGGGAGGAATTCAGCTCCCGAAGGGCGTCCTCCCCGCTTTCCTGATAGTAGGTCATGGGTATCCTCTTCCTTTCTCTTTATCATGTTCAGGAGCCGGCCGCTTCCTTCATAAAAAAAGCGAAACCCCTGTACAGATTGCGTGGAACCTGTATATGAGTCTCGCTCTTTCAGTTCTGCCAGCCGCCCGGTCGCCGCCGGACAGCATGATGTTGAACAAAACCCGCGCCAAAGCGCGCTCGCTACTCCCTCAATGTGAAAATGAGATGATTTTCCTGCATTATAGCCCGTTTGGGCACAAAAAGCAAGAGAAATTACGAAATTGTTATAGCCGAGACGAGGGGCGATTCCGCCAGCCTTTCTGCTTCCCCTCCATCCGGGGACACGTGAACGGATTCTAATATTCCCTTACCGAGAACCAGAAGACTGTTATACAGCCGCCCGCCGCTGCCGTATAAGGCGAGGGAATATGTCCATCCCCCGTTGTGCCGGACGGCTTTTTCCGGATGCCGCAGTATCCTCTACCGGAACAGCAGGGCAAAGGCTAAGTCCGCCGCGCCGTCCGCCAGCAAGCACACACCAAAAAAGACCATCGCCGCTTTGACAGCTCCGAAGGGGTTGAACAGCAGGGCCGCGCCCACAACCAGCAGCACCAGGGCCGCGATCAACACCGCCCACCAGCGAGGGAAGCCCAGACGCCTCAGCTCAAAGGCGCGCTGGACCTTGCCCACGGCGTCCAAGAGCAGGATCAGTCCCAGCAGGAAGGGGAGAAAGGAAGCCACAGCTTCCGGATTGGCCAGACAGAACACCCCCAGCGCCGCGAAGGTCAGCCCCAGGAAAAACTGGCTTCGGTAGCCGTCCAGATCCCGGCGGCGCAGACGCCAGCCGAAAAACAGGCGTAGCAGGCCGTAGACCAGCAGGCAGATGCCAGCTACCCGGCTGAGCACCCGCACACTGGCGCCCGGCCAGAACAGGAACAGCAGGCCCAGCAGCAGATAACCGACGGCCAGCAGCACCTTTCCTCTCCGGCTTTGTGTGAAATCCATCATAAAGGCGCCCTCCTTCCTCAGTCATGAGGCCGCTGATAAAAATTACCCGCGACCTGGTCCGTTTTTAGAATATTGATGAACGCGTGAGGGTCCACCTCCCGCACCTGCCGGGTGATCTTTTTCACCTGATCTCCCGCGATGACGGAATAGATCATGGACCGCGGCTCACCGTTATACAACCCGATGCCGTGGAACAGGGTCGCACCGTGGTGGGTGGATTCCCGGATCCGCTCATAGATCTGCTCCGATTTGTCGGAGATGATGAACAGGGTGGTGCGCTTGTACCGGGGATTGAGCAGGTGCACGATCTGGGTGGAAGCGAATTGGAACAGAATGGAATACAGCGCCTTGTCCCATCCAAACAGCAGTCCCGCCACCGCCAGCATGGCTGCGTTACCCAGCAGGATGTAATTCCACGCATCTACGCCCAGGCGCTCCGACACCGCCACGGCGATGAAGTCGGTGCCGCCGCTGGTGGCGCCGCCTAAGAGACAAAGGCTGATGGCGAAGCCGTTGACGATGCCGCCGAAGATGCTCACCAGCAGTACGTCGTTGGTCAGCGGCATGGAGGGCAGCAGGTCGGTGAGCACGCTGGTGAGCACAATGGACAAACAGGAATACACCGTAAACCGCTTCCCGATCAGGCGGAAGCAGATGACAGCAGGCACGGCGTTAAGCAAGAAATTAATCAGGGAAAAGGGGAGCGTCAGCCCACAAAACCGCCGGGCGCTCCTCTGGATCAGCAGCGTCAAGCCGTTGAATCCACCGGGGAACAGCCCTCCGGCGTCCACAAAGCTGCGGATGTTCACCGCCATGATGACGGATGCCACGACGATCAAAAAAAGCCGCCTTCCCTGATCCCAAAGCACCTTCCGTCGGGAGGGGCCCTGCGGAAGCGGCGACAGCCTCGGTGTATGGCTCATACGCGTTCCTCCTTTGTTACGGCAACGGGATGTTTAAGGCCCCGTCCGGCTTCGGCAGCGCCGCAGGCAGATGGCGACGGGGTTATGGGAAAACCCGTCCCGGTTTCCGCGCGGATAATGGGATTTCTTTATCCCCGATGTTTGCTCCGGCGCATACAGTCCTGAACTTTGGGAGGGGGAGACCGCTATCCCCGGACACAACCCGATAAACCATCTCTCCAGATGATCGCATCTTTATTGTAGCATAAACCCAAAGGAACATTCCACCAATCAGGGAAAATAGTTTTTTCAGCACCATGTCCTCCACGCCCTATACCGGAAAACGGCCAGCGCTACCGCCTGGCCGCCGGGAGCCGATAGAAAACGATCCGGAAAAGGCGTCGGCCCGTTTTTATTCCGCATAGATAAGGGTCAGACGTTCGCCTGCCCGGCTGTCCTCCGGGACCGTGAGCAAGCCCCTGCGGAAAGCCCTCAAGGTATCTAGGCTGCCCCGTTTGGCCAGTGCCGATTGGATAAAGAAGCCGGCAAAGGACCGGAGCTGCGGCGGTACCTTGTCCCGGCAGTAGACGCGCACGTCTTGTGTCAGGTCGTTCAGTGTACCGCCCAGCCGAGCGGCAAGAGGATCAAAAACCATCTGAATCAGCCGGTCGAACTGCTCCGGAGTCAGCACGCAAAAATCCGGAACCGCCGTGTCTTCCCGCAGGAGGATCAGCCCGCGCTGAACCAGCCGGGACAGCTGGTATCGCTCCTCTTCCTCCAGCCCGCCGGGGTGAACCGGTTCCTTGACGCAGCGCAGGAGTAGGCGCCGCAGCCCCTCCTCTTCCGGATAAAAGCCGAACACCAGGCCAGCCAAACCGGTCTGGGCAAAATTGTACAGGCCATACCAACGGAATCCCCCGCGGCGCACCACGCCGTTGCATCCCCAGTCCGACAGATCCAGACTGGGGACAAAGCCGGGAGGCTCCGTGGGATCGGTACCCACCGGAAGGTACTGCCCGCCGTCCGGGCGAAGCGGCAGGGCGGGCTTTTCCTCTGGCAGCAGCGAGGGAAGCAGATATTCGTCAAACAGATAGATCAGCCACCACAGCAGCTGGGACATCGGCTTGTCGCTGCCGTGAAACCCGATGGCGCGGATCTCCTTTTCCGCGGTCAGCAGCCCCTCCGCCAACGGATCGGATAGCTGGGGGAAATAGGCCGCATACAAGCGGTGAAGGCCGTCTTCATAGGCACAGTCAAACAGCGGAAACGCGGTGGAATACCGCCCGCGGGATACCGAAACGAATTCTTTTTCCTCCAGCAGCTTCAAATCGGCATCCACATAGGGCCGGGGCAACCCCAGTTTTCGGGATAGCTCCTCCGGCGTCAGTGCTTCCCGGTAGCAGGCGATGCAGATATTCTGCCGCGCCAAGCTGTCCTGTATATACCGGATATCCGATGAGGGGACCGGGCGGCCGGACTGCGCCATGGACAGGGTGTGAGGGCGGTAAACATAGGCAGACGGCTCCATTTGTGTCAGCTCCTTTTTCAGTCTTTTTCGGGTGTCAAACAGGATCCATTTGATCTGGGATTCGCTGAACGCCAGGCGCTGCGCCAACGCTTTGACCGGCTCGTTTTCCAGATAATGCGCAATCATGACCTCCCGCCGTGTACCGTCCAGCCGGGAAAGACGCTCTCTCAGCCGGCTCAGGCGCTGCCGAGTTTCCTCATCGTCAGCCAGGCTGGCGGCAAAATCCTCCGGATCCGGCAGCAACGTTTCGTCCAAAGGCAGGCATCCCACCGATGTCTTCTCCCGGCGGCAGCGGCGGCACCACACATAATGTGCTACCTTCCACAGCAGATGCTCCGGCTGTTCCACCGCGCGTCCCCGGTCCGTTTCCCGGCGCACGGCGGCTGTCACCTGCAGCAGTACCTCCTGGGACAGGTCCTGCGCCTCCAAAGAGCTGCCGGTCTTGCGGTATGCCCAGCTCAGCAGAGGGGAGGCATAGCGGTCCACCATTTCCTCCAGCAGCTGATCCGCGTACTTGTCTTTCATAGTCCCCTCCTTTGAGATACCTCCCGTTTTTGTTCCCTTTTTATAGTGCCGCAAACGGAAAAAGGTTAGAAAATTTTTTGCCGTCAGGAAAGAAAACGAAAGGCGCGGACAGGGAGAGGTCTCTCTGTCCGCGCCGCGTGTCCGTATAAAGGGCTATGACGCCATCCACAGCCCGTGAAGATTGCAGTAGGCATAGGCCGCCCGCACCTTTTCGCCGGGCAGAAGGGGAAACACCGCCTCCGGCGGCTGATCCGGGTTCAGATACCGCAGGGAGACACCCTGATCGGTTTCCAGGGCTATCCACTGGATGCTGTGCTCCGCCGTCATAGGATGGGCGGCCGTGCCCACCGATACCCGGACCCGGGTTTCCTCCGTCAAAATCACCGGCACATGCTTTTCCTGCGCCGCGTCGGTGGACCCGGGTATCAGTTCCTTCATGGGTTCGCCGCAGCATATGACCGGCACACCTTTGTTTTCCATAAAGGTGATGATGTTACCGCAATGAGAACAACGATAAAAGGTCATGGTTCAAACTCCTTTCCCATTTCCCAGGGCGGATGTTCATCCGCCTGCGTAATCAGCTTCCCCGTCGGGAACGATTTTATGCGGAGGAGCGCCCACGCGCTCCCTGCCGCTGAACACATCTGCGTATGCCTATTTTATCACAAGAGGAAACAAGGGGCAAGGGAAACAGGCAGCTTCCGTAGTACGTAAAACCAATTAAATGTGCCATTTATTCCATGGGAGGGCTTGTAACAAATTGACGGGAGGCTGTGGTATACTGTTCCTGCGGCGGAAGCAAAGGTTCCCGCCGACCCGTCCCAGGGCTATTATGGCATCCCTGACGCCGCACATGTTTATGTGAAGATGGTGAAAAGGGGCCTCGGCCTCATCGCTAAAAATAGCGTACCGGCTGTTTCCTCCGTAGGCTGCACAACAGGATTTATGACGGGGCTATCCGGATTCTGCCGTCGTATATCACGACGGGAAGCAATTTTACGATCGAATAGCCAAGGCTGGCAGAGGGAAGGACAAATTTTCCGGCCGGTCGGTTGATCCGGGGAGGCAGACAGGATATACTAAAGGCAGACGATGAAAAGGGGAAGTGAAACATTGAAATTTATCGATCTGTACCAGCGCATGGTTCGTGCCTCGCTGGACGGCCATGAAAAAGAGGCCGGCGAGGACATCCTGCTGGAGGGCGGCGACCCGTATCAATTGGACTGCCTGCTTCATCCGGAGGCTCATCCGCCGGTCTGGCGCGTAGGCAGCTGCCAGTGCTCCCCGGGACAAAGCGCCCCCTGTATAGACAACTGTATTTTCGACGCGATCGTCCGGGATGAAAAGGGGAATATTTCCATCGACGGGTCCAAATGCGTGGGCTGCGAGGAATGCATCCGCCGCTGCGAAGAAAAAAGGCTCACCGCCAGCAAGGATATCCTTCCCGCTCTGGCGGCTGTCCGTACGGGCGACGCGCCGGTTTACGCCATGATCGCTCCGGCCTTTGTCAGCCAGTTTGCCCCGGAGGTTACGCCCGGCAAGCTTCGCAGCGCTTTTAAGCAGCTGGGGTTCAAGGGGATGGTGGAGGTGGCGGTTTTTGCCGATATCCTCACCCTCAAGGAGGCGCTGGAGTTTGATCGGAATATCAACGATGAGACAGATTTCCAGCTGACCAGCTGCTGTTGTCCCATGTGGATCGCCATGATCCGCAGAATTTACCACCAGCTAATCCCTCATGTACCGGCGGCTGTTTCTCCCATGATCGCCTGTGCGCGCACCATCAAGACGCTGTATCCGGAGGCCAAGACGGTCTTTATCGGCCCGTGCATCGCCAAAAAATCGGAGGCGAAGGAACCGGATTTGGCAGGGGATGTGGATTACGTCCTGACGTTTCAGGAGGTGCGGGATATTTTCGATTTCGCCCGGATTGATCCGGCGCAGCTGCCGGAGGATGAGCGGGATCACTCCTCCCGGGCGGGGCGCATTTATGCCCGGGCAGGCGGTGTCAGCGAGGCGGTCACCGAGACGGTCCGCCGCCTGTATCCTCACCGGGCTATTGCGGTTCGGGCCCAGAAGGCGGACGGCGTGCCCGCCTGCAAAAAAATGATCAACGATCTGCTGGAGGGAAAAACCGACGCCAACTTTTTCGAGGGAATGGGCTGTATCGGCGGCTGTGTGGGCGGGCCGAAAGCACTGATCGACCGTGAGGCCGGCCGGGAGAATGTCAATCAGTACGGCGATCAGGCGACTTATCCCACCCCCATCGACAATCCTTATGTCATTGAGCTGTTACAGCGCCTGGGCTTTGATACCGTGGAGGCCCTGCTGGAGAAAAGCGATATTTTCACCCGCCGTTTTTGATCCGGCGGCCGCGCAGAGAGAAGAGGAGAGAACGACTATGCAAAATATACGGATTGTGGAATTCCCACCCTGCCGAATGGTGTCCTCCGGGAAGGGAATGTTCGGGGAAGAAAAGTTCACCCGCTTTCACGAGTGGATGTCACGCCAGCCGCAAACCGCCGTCTATCCGGAGAATTATCTCTGCGGGGACGGCTCCGGCGTGTGCTGGCTGTACCGGTACCGCGACGGCATGGAAGTGCCGCAGGAATTTGAAATCATCCCCTTTTCCGGCGGTTTTTATGCGGTGGCGACCGATATTGATCAGCAAACGGATACGGCAGCCATGAACCGCGAGGTGAATGCCTTTTTGGAGGAAAACGGATGGGAACGAGATCCCGGCCGCTCCGAGATGGGCCATGTCCTCACTTCTCCCGCCGCCCAGGCCGTGATGGGGTACAGCCAAATGGACTACTATACGCCTATCAAGGCAAAGGGCCTGACCGAGGCCCCCGCCTCAGACCGCTAAACCTTCCGGAAGTCCTAATCCTGTATGGAGAAGAGGCGAACAGCTGTGACGCTGTTCGCCTCTATTTGTACATATCCCCTAGCAACCCTGGGAAGCTATTATGGTTTTCGGGTCAGGGATGCGCTATTAAAAAGCGCTGGACAAAGGCGTCCGCCCGGTGCAAATCCAGCCGGGGCAGTGTGGCAAAGCCAAAGGACCGGATGGCCAAGCCAGCCACCAAGCGGTCGGTTCCCTGCAGGGCGTCGGGGTCCAGCTCGCCTCCCAGACAGGCGCGGCAGCAGGCGTGCTCTAGCAACTCGGCGGGGAAATTCCCCCGGAAATACGTTTCCGCTTCTTTTTCCAGGCAGCAGCACAGGAACAGACCCAGAGGCTTTTGCAGCAGCGCACCCGTATGAAGGGCAGTCCACCGGCGCAGAGGGCGGGGCAGACGGCCCATGCGAACGCCGCCACCCAGAAGCACGGCGTCATAGGCGGCGATATCGGGGAAATCCCCACTGATTTCCAACAGATCCGCCTCCAGATGCTCCGCCAGGCGGGCGGCACAGCGGGCAGAGGTTCCGGTTTTGGAGGAATAAATCACAGCGGTATTCATGAGGCATCCTCTTCTGTGACAAAGCCCAGCACATCGACAAAATGCTTGACCTGATCGATAAAGCGGCGGTACAGCTCTTCGCCCATACGGATATAGGAGGCGTTGTCCGCCCGCCCGCATAGGGAGGCGAAGGTTTTGCCCACCTTCGGCACCGCGTCTCCACCTTCCCGTACACAGAGATAATAAAAGGAAAACGCGCCGGATTCCTGAAGGTCTTCATAAAAAGCCGGGGCGGTTTCCCGCAGGGTGTCGAAAAAGACGGCCGTAGCGGTCTCGGTCAACAGCTTGCCGGGCAGAAAGCATTCCAGGCCCATCTGCACCGCAAACGCCAGCAGAATCCGGCGCTGGGATTGCAGCACGCTGTCCCCGGCCGGGTTGCCGCCCTCCACCGCAGACACATCGTCCGCCATCAGGGCACCCAAGCGCCGGGCACGGCTCAGATTCCCATTTTCCTTTTGGTGTTCCAGTTCCCGTGCCGTTTGATCGCTGTCGTCCCCTGCCGGTTCTGCAGGGTCAAAACTGTCGCCGGCAATTTTCATGTCGCTGTCTTCCAAGGGCTTCACAGACATTCCCCTTTCAGTTGGAGTGGCGTGCGGCATTTTCCCTTTCCATTGCCTGACGGATGGCCGATGCCAGCTGGTCGGGGCAGGAGGTGTTTTTCGATCCGCAGCGGATACCCGACAGACGGCGGACCGCTTCCTCGGCCGGCATGCCTTCCACCAAGCGGGAAACTCCCTGGGTATTGCCGCTGCAGCCGCCTTCGAAGCAAACCTCACGGACCGTGCCGTTTTCCAGTGTCAGGCGTATTCTGCGGGAGCAGACGCCTCGCGGCTGATACTCATAGGTCATGTAAAATGCCTCCCGTGGGATGAAGAATTATTATGCGTTTTTCCGCCGGGTTTTATCCTTATAGGACAGCAGGGCGGAAATATAGGAATCCTCTACCTGGACGCTGCCCAGGGAGCGGGGAACAGCGGAATACATCCCGTGAAAATCGGTTCCGCCGGTGGCCAGCAGGTGATGGCGGCGGGCAAATTCCAGCAGGCGTTCGTTGTCCTCGGCGCTGTGGTCGGGATGCCAGACCTCCACGCCGTCCAGACCCAGCGGAATCAGTTCTTCCATTAAATCCTCATTGTGATAGGCAGCGGGATGAGCCAGCACCGCCACGCCGCCGGCACTGTGGATCAGATCCAGCACCTCACGGGTGTCGGGATATTCCATATCCACCAGGGCGGCGCCCCGTTTGGGGGCAAACAAGGTATGATATAACTCCCCGTAAATGGAATCGGCGTATCCCGCGTCCATCAGGGCGTGCATGATGTGCTGCTTATAGATATTGGTGCTACCAGTGGCACATTTTACAATCATTTCCAGCGGAATGGGATAATACCGCATCACCCTGCGTATCATGTCCATAGAGGCCTTTTTCCGGCTTTCGCTGATGCGGCGGCACAGCCCTTCCAACCGGTCGGGCGTGTCGCAGAGGTAGCAAAGCAAATGCGCCTTTTTCCCCCTGGGAGTATCCATGGTGGAAAATTCGACCCCGTGGATGACGTTGATCTGCTGGCGACGGCCGATCACTACCGCCCGGGTCGCTGAGGCTGTCGTGTCGTGATCGGTGATGGAAATGGTTGACAGCCCCCGCCGCTTGGCAAAGGCGATCAATTCGTCAATGCCCATGGAGCCGTCGGAAATCTTAGTGTGACAATGTAGGTCCCCTGCCACGGATACACCCCCAAAAGTTGTCGGAACCGGGCCGTGCCTGTCCGGGGCCGGCCGGCAAATCCGCCGGGTGATTCCGCCCGACGCGTGGAGAACGCTGTTCCCCCACTGTATTTTTTCATTCTTATCTATTTTAGTATACACCTCCCGCAAGGGAAAAACAAGGAGAATTTGCCGGGGGACGTGCGCCCCGACACGCCGGGGACGGCCGCTGGACATCCGGGGACAAATGGGATATAATAGGGAAAACCGTTTGAAACGGCCGCCGCCTCCGTTGGAGAAAGCGGATAGGATTCGTCCCAAAGGCCGGGATCGTTTGGATTTGCGGTGCCATCGGCGCCGGGCGGGGCTGCCCGCTGAAAGGACGAGAGTATATGAAAATTTTGTTGGTGATCGACCAATTTGACGATGCCAATAACGGTACCACCATATCGACGCAGCGGTTCGCCCAGACGCTGCGCGACCATGGCAATGAGGTGCGGGTGGTCAGCACGGGCGTTCCCGGGCCGGAGAAATACCGGGTGCGGGAGCTGCACCTGCCGCCCATTGCCAGCGGAATCGTGCGCAAGCAGGGAATGTGCTTTGCCATTCCCGACAAGGAGGTGCTGCGCGAGGCCTTGTCCTGGGCCGATGTGGCACATTTCCTGATGCCCTTCTGGTTGTGTATCGAAGGCGTCAAACTGGCGGAGGAAATGGGCGTACCGCATACCGCTGCTTTTCACGTGCAGCCGGAGAACATCACCTATACCTTGGGACTGGGGCGCAACGCCGGAATCAACGACTGGCTGTACCGGCTGTTTTACCGGCTCTTCTACCGGCATTTTACCCACATCCACTGCCCCAGCCGCTTTATTGCCGGAGAGCTGGCCCGCATGGGCTATACCGCCCAGCTCCATGTGATATCCAACGGGGTGGACCCGTGCTTTTCCTATCACCGGAAAGAAAAGCCGGAGGGATACCGGGACCGTTTTCTCATCCTGATGATTGGGCGCCTGTCCAATGAAAAGCGGCAGGATGTGCTGATGGAGGCGGTGCGCCGCTCCCGGCACGCCGACCGCATTCAGTTGGTGCTGGCGGGACGGGGGCCCAATCGGCGCCGGTATGAGGAAATGGGACGCACACTGGCCCATCCGCCGGTGATGGCGTTTTACCCGAAAGAGGAGTTGCGGGATCTGATCGCCTCCTGCGACCTGTACGTTCATGCTGCCGATGCGGAGATCGAGGCGATTTCCTGCATCGAGGCGTTTTCCACGGGGCTGGTACCCGTTATATCAGACAGCCCCAAATCCGCCACTCACCAGTTTGCGCTGGATGAGCGGAGCCGTTTTGCCGCCGGCGACTGCGACGACCTGGCGCGCAAAATCGACTACTGGATCGAGCACGACCGCGAACGGGAGGAGATGGGCCGGCGTTACAGCGAATACGGGCGGCAGTTTCAGATCGGGAACTGTGTGTCACAGATCGAGGACATGTTCCGCACAGCCATTCGGGAGCAGAGTGCGGTGGGGCACATGGAATCCTCCGATACGGCGGAAAGCGACGCCGGCGTGTCGGTGTAAGTCCTGAGGAGTTTTGAGGAGCAATGAAGCAGGAAAAGCAAGGCACAGGGATGAGCGGGGTTCAGGGTTACCGTCCCATTCCACTGACAATTGACGATGACTACACCTTTTTGGATCGAGGTCGGTGGTTTCGGCTGGCGAGCGGCGCTTTCCGGCGGTTTGCCTACGGGGTACTTCGGATATACAACCGGTTGTTTTTCGGCCTGCGCGTCCAAGGCAGGGAGAATCTGCGCGGCATCCGTGGCGGCGCGGTGACCATCTGCAACCATGTCAACATGATCGACTGCACCTTTGTGGGCTGTGAGTGCGGCAGAAAGAAGCCGTATTTCCCCACGCTGAAATCCAACCTGGAAATCCCCTATATACGCAAGCTGGTGGAATATCTGGGTGGGTTCCCCATTCCGGAGACGCCCAAGGCTTTCCGCTCCTTTTCCCGTAAGATTGAGGAGATGCTGCGGGAGGGAAAATGGATCCACCTGTTTCCCGAGGGGCATCTGGTCCCCTATTGTACCGAGCTGAGGGAATTTAAACGCGGCGCTTTCGGCTATGCCTGCCGCTGCAGGGTTCCGGTAATTCCCTTTGTGGTCACCTATCGCGAGAATACCGGCTTGCGCCGCTTGCTCAGGCGCAACCCTTCCCTGGACCTGACCATTCTGCCCCCGGTGTATCCCCGTCCCGATGCCGACCGAGAAGAGTCCCTGCGCCTGATGGAGCTCTGTCACCGTCAGATGAAAGAGGTGATCGGCAGATCCCGGCAACAGGGAAGGAAGGTGCCCGACACGCCGGCGGCGTCCTGCCCGGAGGGCGAGGAGGAAACTGTACCGGCTGTCTGACGGGATTTGAGCGACGATGAAAAGGTTGAAAAACGGGTTTCAGGTGGATATCTTTTGCCAAGGAAAAAGCCCGGACGGAATTCCGTCCGGGCTTTCGCTATGGCATCTGCAAGCATTTGTCGCGACGTGGGTACCAGTTGGCTGTGGGAAATTCCCGATCCGGCCGCGCCCGTGCTATGGTCAGGTGCGGGCACGATTCGGATGAATGCTTCCTGTGACAGCCCGCCGGCAGAGGATGGATTTGCCGTCAAAAGTTCCACAGCTTATTTCCGATCTTTTTGAGACAATGGGGGCTTTGCCGCAGCTTTCCGGCGGGGCGGAGCAGGGTCCCGCAGCTCGGGGAGCGCTCCTGCCGCCACCGCCCAAAGATACAGGGACGCCACCGTGCCGTAAGGGGAGTACCGCCGCCGGATGCGTTGGAATTCCCTGTCGCTGAACGAACGCCGGCCGTACAGCATGCGCAGGCCCCGCTGAATGGCCAGGTCGTCCCGGCTGAGCACATCCGGCCGCTGCAGGCAGAAAATCAGCAGCATTTCCGCCGTCCATTTTCCCACGCCCCGCAACCGGGATAGCTCATCGCAGAAGGCGGCATCGTCCAGCCGCTCTACAGCCTGGAGATCCAGCTCTCCGGACGCGATTTTTCCCGCGGCCTCCCGAATATACTGCTCTTTTCGCAGGGGAATGCCCCACTCCCGCAGCGCTCCCGGCTCCAGAGACAGCAGCAGATCGGGGGTGAGAATGCCAAAGCGCTCTTTCAGCCTGGCCCAGATAGCAGCCTGAGCCTTGGTGGCGATCTGCTGCCCCACAATGGCGTGGACCAGGGCTTCAAACAGGTCGGGGATCACTTCCCGGCAGACAGGGCCAATCCGGTCTATGGCGGCTCCCAGCAGGGGATCCCGTTCCCTCAGATAACGGGTTTCCGTGTCCCCGTAGAGAAAAACAGGCATCGGCAACCTCCCTGGCGGTTCTCAGGCGCCGTGGTTGCCGCAGGCATGATCGCCGCAGCTGTGTCCTTCTTCATGGCCGGAGCAGGTGTGGCCCTCACCGTGATGGTGCTGGCACAGGGTATCTGGGTTGTAGACCAGCCGTCCCTCCAGCAAAGCGGTTACCTGATCGTCGGCACTGCCCGAGGCACCGGGATACAGCTGAATGCCCGCCTGGCTCAAGGCGGTGCGGGCACCGCCGCCGATCCCCCCGCAGATGAGGGTATCCACGCCGTGCTGCCGGAGGAAGCCCGCCAGGGCTCCGTGGCCGGACCCATTCGTGTCCAGCAGGGTGCGGCCGGTGATCTTGCCGTCCGCCACATCATAGACCATGAATTGCCGGGTGTGACCGAAGTGGCCGAATACCTGGCCGTTTTCATAGGTGACTGCAATTTTCATTTCAAGACATCTCCTTTGGATTCCATTGCGTGTTTTGAAGGTTTATACGGGGGTTAAAGCCCTTTTAGTGTAACGCTGTAATGGGCATATGTCAATAACCGCGTCAAAAAAACAGCCGACCGTACGGTCAGCTGCTGGCGTCCGGCAGATCGCCGGTGTGCCGTTTGATGGCGTCGAAGCTTTCCCGGCTAATCACGTGTTCAATGCGGCAGGCATCTTCCACAGCGGTTTTGGGATTTACCCCCAGCGTGATCAGCCAGCGGGAGATTAGGGTATGCCGCTCGTATATGGTTTCCGCAATGGCCCGGCCCTTGTCGGTCAGGGTGATATATCCCTCGGTATCCATTTCGATATACCCGTTTTCTCTCAGATTTTTCATTGCCACGCTGACGCTGGGCTTGGAGAATTCCAGCTCGTTGACAATGTCGATGGAGCGGACGGCTCCGATTCTCTGGCACAGAATCAGAATCGTCTCCAGGTAATTTTCAGCGGATTCCTGTATTTTCACCGGATATGCTCCCTACCTTTCCGTACAGAATGACGAGTCCCTATTATTATACCGACGGTGGGCCAAAAAGGCAAGGGGACAATATACCGGTTTCCCGGTACGGGAGACGCCGGCCGGTTGACATCGGCCGATGCGGCGGATACAATACAGGTAGGATACGGAAAGGAGGGCCAGGCCTTGAACGGCAACCGGAAACCCTTGACCGGGGAGGGACGAACGACCCGGCAGAAGCTGCTGATCGCTCAAATCCTACGGGAGGCGGGATGTCCGCTGACGGCAGGAGAAATCTATGTCCGTGCAGCCGGTATACAGCCGCAGCTGGCCAAATCCACCGTGTACCGCAACCTGGAAGCCATGTTGGCCCGGGGCGAGGTGATTAACGGGCGGCTGGACGACGGGGAAAGCTATTATGCGCCGGCGGGAGAGCACGGACACCGGCACTTTATGATCTGCCGGGGCTGCCACCGTATGCTGGACCTGCCGGAGTGCCCGCTGGGCGATCTGGAGCGGCGGCTGGCCCAGACGGAGGGCTTCACCGTAACGGAGCATGTGGTGCAGCTGTATGGGTATTGCCGCGCCTGTGAGGAGAAGCGGCGGAAGAAAGAGAACGCCTCGGGGCATAAAGACGAAAATCCCTCTTGACAAAGGAAAATCCGGCGTGGTAGAATAGCGCTGTTCCATAAGAGACGGTCATGTCTGCGGCCTTAGCTCATCTGGTAGAGCGCCACCTTGCCAAGGTGGAGGTAGCGAGTTCGAGCCTCGTAGGCCGCTCCATTTCAAAACCCCCCGCGCTTGCTGCGCGGGGGTTTTTCTCTCCCGTTGAGAAAGAGCGGCCCGGCCGATAAACAGGCTTTGTTCCTGCTTTATGTGTGAGCATGAGGCCCGACACGATACGCCGGAAATTTCTTGCCCGGCGGCAGCTTTTGGGTTATGCTGTGTTTCGGGGTTCCACGATTTTGCATCTGTTTCACCGCTTGACGACAAAAGGAGCTGACAGCCATGAGATCCGTGACGGGTCGCATCCATTCGGTGGAGAGCTTCGGTACGCTGGATGGGCCGGGTATCCGCTATGTTTTGTTTTTGCAGGGGTGTCCACTGCGTTGCCTGTACTGCCACAACCCCGACACCTGGCACCGGGAACGGGGCCGGGAGATCCGCTCGGAGGAGGCGGTGGCCGATATCGTGCGGTACCGCCGCTTTCTGACCAATGGAGGCGTCACCCTGTCGGGAGGGGAGCCGCTGATGCAGCCGGATTTTGCCGCCTCCGTGCTGGAAGGCTGCCGCGAGCAGGGGCTGCATACCGCCCTGGATACCTCGGGGGCCGTGCCGTTGCTGTCCTGCCGCGGCGCGGTGGAGCAGGCCGATCTGCTCCTGTTGGATATCAAGGCAGCAGACGACGCCCTGTTCCGTCGCCTGACGGGCCGGGGAATGGAGAATACCCTGGAGCTGCTGGACTACTGCGAGAATGTGGGAAAGCCCGTCTGGATCCGCCACGTGTTGGTGCCCGGGCTGACCATGGAGGACGGTCAGCTGCACCGCCTGGGCCGCAGGCTTCAGCCCTACGCCTGCATCCAGCGGGTGGAGGTACTCCCCTTCCACAAAATGGGGGAGTACAAGTGGAAGGAACTGGGCGAACCGTATACCCTGGAAAAGACGGAGCCCCCCTCCCCCGAGGAAGCGGAGAAGGCCCGGGCGCTGCTGCGGGAATACGGCCTGGAGGTTCACTAAGCGCGGCGCTTTGGATAGGGAGAAAAAGCAGGAACGGAAAATCCGTTCCTGCTTTTTAACGTATAGTGGTTAACGGAGCCAATGCGCCGGTTCAGGACACGGAGGTGGTCTCCGTCGGGTCGGTGGGTGTGGTAGTACTCCAGGTGGCGGCGGGACCGGTAGCAGGGTCGTAGTCGAACTGAGAAAGAGATATATATTCCCCTGTCTCAGCATCCGCGAATTCCAAATTGACCAGATCGTTTTCGTAGTAAGCCTTGGCCCGGTGAGTGGCCCCGTCAAGATCCATCAGATAGACATAGGCCACCTTGGTATAGCCTTCCTCCCACTCTTTTCCCTTCTGCAGGGATATATGCCTTCTGGCGACCGCGTCCGTCAGGGGCTGCAAGGTGGGAGGATTCGGAATTTCCTCCACATCATAGCACCAGAATTTTAGGTATTTCAGCCCCTGGGCATCGTACAGCACGCCGCAGCCATCGTCTTCAGGGGCAAACATCTCGCGCCCTTCATAACAGGGGAAAAAGGCGAAGGCCCTTTCGGTGTCGACGGGCGTCTCGGTGCCATCCTCCGCCTGCTGAAGAATGCCGTCTGTCTCGTTGACAATGACGGAGTATGTCTCCTCAGATGACAGGATGCCCCATTGATTCAGATCCTGCAGCACACGGGTGTATTGCTGTTCCCGGCTGACCTCCAGCGGCTCCGTGGATTGCTCCTCCCAATCGTTGCGGCGAATGATCAGCACATTGTCCTCCAGAGCGATGGAATAGTCGTTGCTGAAGCCGTCCAATTGGAAGTCTGAAAGGGAGACTTCGCGGATCTTCATCTGAATGGCCGGATAATTTTCCGGCACCGCGGGGGGAGTGCTGACGGAGAAGGTGACTGCCTGCTGCACGGCATACGGAATCTCCGTTTCCTCCAGGTCAGTATAGGGATCTTTTTCTGCCGCCGGAAGGCGAAGAACCAGCAAGCCAGCCCCCAGCAGTATCGCTGCTGCCACAAGGACAGCGAGCACCATGCCGCCAATCTGTTTTCTGGACATAGGCTTTTGCCCCCTCTTGTCAGGAAATAGGCTCCATGAGAACTGCATCTGTGTTTAGTGTCAGTTTATCATGATTTGTAACCAAAATGCCAGATAAAAAGAAAATAATTACCGGTTTTTTTGGAGAAACTGGCGGCTTCCGGTTGTACACTTTGACGAACAGGGGAGGACGCGGACGTATCCGTCCACTTACCGCCCAAACCCGCCCGGCTGAAGAACCCGGTGATACAGGGTGCAAAGGCAAGTCGGCAGCGCAGAAGGAAAGAAGCCCCCTTCGCCGTCAGGACGGAGGGAGGCTTCAAAAGCGGGCAGGAACAGGGCGAAGATCAAGAGGGGCTGAGGGGTTCAGCCGCCTGCTTTTTGAGCGCCCTATTCCCGTTATTCAAACTGACTGTAATAGAGGGCGGCATAGGCCCCCTTCTTTTTTAGCAGTTCTTTATGGCTGCCCTGTTCGATGATATTGCCGTGCTCCATAAACAGGATGATGTCCGCATCCCGGATGGTGGAGAGCCGGTGGGCAATAACGAAACTGGTCCGTCCGTTCATCAGCTGTTTCATGGCCTTGCCGATCTCCACTTCGGTGCGGGTATCTAGGCTGGAGGTTGCTTCGTCCAGGATAATAATCGGTGGGTTGCAAAGGAACACCCTGGCGATGGTGAGCAGCTGGCGCTGTCCTGCGGACAGGTTTGCCGCCTCGTTATCCAGCATGGTGTCGTAGCCCTGGGGCATCGTCCGGATAAAATAGTCTACTTTAGCTGCCTTGGCCGCCTCTATAATTTCCTCGCGGGTGGCATCCGGCTTGCTGTAGGCGATGTTTTCTGCCACGGTTCCGCTGAACAGCCAGGTATCCTGCAGCACCATGCCGAAATTTTTCCGCAAACCACTGCGGGTCATTTCCGCAGCGTTTACGCCATCCACAGTGATTTTGCCGCCGTTTATCTCATAGAACCGCATCAGCAGATTGACCAGCGTAGTTTTGCCCGCGCCGGTGCTGCCTACCACGGCAATTTTCTGGCCGGGCTTTGCTTCAAAACAGATATCCTTCATCAGCAGGCGGTCCGGACGGTAGCCGAAGCTGACATGCTCAAAGGCGATATGGCCTTTGGCGTGTTCCAAAGCAGCGGGTTTCAGAGGATCCGGGATCTCTTCCTCGTCGTCCAGAAGTTCAAAAGTACGCTTGGCCGAGGCCAGCGCCGACTGCAGGGAGTTGATCATAAAGGAAGCCTCGGTCAGCGGCTCCGCCGTCTGGTTTACGTACTGGAAAAACGCCTGTACAACGCCCACCGTCATGGTGCCGTCCAACATGGCCTTCCCCGCGATAATCGCGATCACGACGTTGGCAAGGCGGGTCAGCAGACGGATGAGAGGGTTTACGCAATTGGTCAAAAAGTCCGCCTTTTGGTTGGCAATCCGGTTTTTTTCCACGGCGGCGGCAACCTGTTCCAAGCTGTCGTTTTCGTGATTATACGCCTTGATTACATTTCGTCCGGTGTAATATTCCTCCACAATGCCAGTCAGTTCGCCGATGGTCTCCTGACGCTCCACCGCACAGCGCAGATTTTTTTTGGCGACAACCTGTTTTATCCCGGTGCTGAACAGTATTTCAAAGGACGCACCGGAGGTGCCCAGATTGAGCATTTCCGCGGCAAAGGTGGAAATCACCAGAGTACCCGTCACATCGACGATCAACAGCAAAATGGTCGCCACACACAGCTTCCAGTGCGGCCGTATAAATTGAAAAATCAGCTTCATAAGAGGTCAAATCCTTTCTGACAACGATATGAAAAAGCGCCCGGTTATTGCAAAATAACCGGGCGCTTTTCTGTTTGGAAAGGGGGCGCGACAATGGCTGATCATAGGGATGCCACTGAATGCTGGGAAAATTTCCGTAACAAGCCCTTTTCAGACACATACAGGTCCCAAACCCCGGGGCGGCTGATTAAACGTCCGCCTCCCATCCCTGCCCTGCACAAAGTTTCAGAAGCCTGCCGCATCTGGAGGCAAAAAACGATCCCTGTTTCAATGGAAAAAGGGGGAATTGTTATGGATATTTCCATCAGAATTGCGTTTTTGGAAAGCAGATTGCATCGTTTGAGTACCCGGAAAGGCCGGGATAACGCCGGGGTCTGCCGGAAAATCAGCCGTGAGATCAGAAATTTAAAGAAAAAAAGACAGGCCGAAAACCTTGTTACGGAAAACTAAGCCTTGGCAAACAAGGGAAGCGATGCAGCCGGAATCGGCGTCGCTTCCCTTGTTCCTTTGCTTATGTAATCCCGCCGTTTGTGCCGCCCATTCCCCGCAAGGACAGTAAAAAGCAGGCCCCGGCGGTCTTGGGGAAACCGCCGGGGCCATTTGGAGGAAAAGGTCACACGTCCCGGCCCAGATCGTAGGCCTGCTGCATGGCCGGGGTGTGCTGAATCTCGCCCTTGTGCCAGGCACCGGTGCCGTACACGATGCCCTTTTCCACCGCGCCGTCCAGACAATCCTCGGCAAAGCCGCGGAATCCCTCGATGGTGCGCTGCAGATGGGAGGGCTCCGTATCCGCCGCCGTAATCAGGTAGTAAAATTCCTTATCGGTCATTTCCGTATAGCGGGGGACTGTCCGGTCGATAAGGGTCTTCATTTGGGCGTCCATGGTGTAGAAATAGACCGGCGTGGCCATGACAAGGACATCGGCTTTCACCATTTTATCCAGAATATCGGCCATATCATCCTTTTGCACACAGCGGTGGGTGCGGTTACAAACTCCACAGCCGGTACAGTACCCGATGTGGTGGTCTCTGAGACGAATCATTTCCACATCGTGTCCGGCCTCCTGTGCACCCAAGGCAAACTGGTCGCACAAGGTATCGGAATTGCCTCCCTTGCGGGGGGAAGCGGAAAGAATCAAAACCCGTTTGCTCATTTGTGGGCCTCCTTTCTGTCGTCTTATACCTTAGCACTTGGAGTGAACTCCATGTCAAGAGGAAAAAAAAGAAGGGATTGACATGGAGTTCACTCCAGAGTGTATTATATCATAAATGCGGAGGGAGAATTGGCGGTGCCGCGAAGCGGGAGGAGGTCGATCCGACCGACAGCCAATTTCTCCAGGCCCAGAAGCACATCACATGGTTTTTCCTCAAACATAGAGGCCCTGGGCACATTATATCATGAACGCTGCCCCATGCGGTTCTCATCCTACGTTTACCGGCAGCGTTCCCGAGAAATGCGTGAGCATTTCTCCCGACCTTCATTATATCGGAAAGGAGGCAGGGATATGACCATTGCGGAGGTGAGCCGTACCTACGACATTTCTGCAGATACCCTGCGGTATTACGAACGGATCGGGCTGATTCCCCCTGTCCCCCGCACCAGCGGCGGCATCCGGGATTATGACGAGGAGTCCTGCGGCTGGATTGAGCTAATGAAGTGCATGCGGCGCGCCGGTGTACAGGTGGAAGCGCTCATCGAATACGTCAACCTGTTCCAGCAAGGGGACGCCACCCTGGAAGCCCGCAAGGCCCTGCTCATCGAGCAGCGCGACCAGCTGGCGGCCCGAATGCAGGAAATGCAGGCGTCGCTGGATCGTCTCAATCTCAAGATCGAACGGTATGACCAGGGGCTGATGACGGCGGAAAAGCGGCTGCAGCGCCTGCATGAAGAAAAACAAAAGAGCTGATGCCGTCTGTGAAAAAGGGGAGAGGAACAGGAAAATGTTCTGCTTTCCTACCGGCACAGAGGGATACGCAACAGGAGCCGCTCTTTAAGGAAAGAGCGGCTCCTGTTGTTTGTAAAAAATCAGTTTCTCACCGAATAATTGGGCGATTCCTTAGTGATCTGTATGTCATGGGGATGGCTTTCCTTCAGCCCGGCGCCGGTGATGCGTACGAACTGGCCTTTTTCCTGCAGGGAGCGGATATCCCGGCAGCCACAATAGCCCATGCCGGCCCGCAGGCCGCCCATCAGCTGGAATACGGTGTCGGAGAGCGGTCCCTTATACGGTACGCGGCCCTCTACTCCCTCGGGCACCAGCTTTTTGTTGTCCTCCTGGAAATAGCGGTCCTTGCTGCCGCAGGCCATGGCGCCCAAGCTGCCCATGCCGCGGTATACCTTAAACTGACGGCCCTGATACAGCTCGGTGTCGCCGGGGGATTCCTCACATCCTGCCACCAGCGAACCGATCATCACCACGTCGCCGCCGGCGGCGATGGCCTTCACCAGGTCACCGGAATATTTGACGCCGCCGTCCGCGATCACGGGAATGTCGTATTTGGCGGCAACGCAGGCAGCGTCGTAGATGGCTGTGATCTGCGGCACGCCGATGCCCGCCACTACTCGGGTGGTGCAAATGGAGCCCGGGCCGATGCCCACCTTGATGGCGTCGGCGCCGGCGGCGATCATGGCCTCGGCGGCTTCGGCGGTGGCGATATTGCCCGCTATGAGGGACAGGCTCGGATACGCCGCCTTTATGCGGGACACGGCGTTGAGAATGTTGCGGCTGTGGCCGTGGGCGGAATCCAGTACCAGCGCATCCACCTGAGCTTCCACCAGAGCGGCGGCGCGCTCCAATACGTCGGAGGTGGCGCCGATAGCGGCAGCGCACAGCAGGCGGCCGTCCTTATCCCGGGCGGAATTCGGGTATTTCACCGCCTTTTCGATATCCTTGATGGTAATGAGGCCCTTGAGATAGCCGTTTTCATCCACAATGGGGAGCTTTTCGATGCGATGGCGGCGCAGGATTTCCTGGGCCTGCTCCAGGGTGGTGCCCACCGGAGCGGTCACCAGGTTTTCATGGGTCATAACCTCCTCGATCCTCTGGCTGAAATCGGAGAGGAAGCGCATATCGCGGTTGGTGAGGATCCCCACCAGCTTGCCGTCACGGCAGATCGGCACGCCGGAGATTTTGTATTTGCCCATGAGTTCATTGGCGTCCTGCACCAGATGATCGGGGGAAAGGAAGAAGGGGTTGACGATGACGCCGTTTTCCGACCGCTTGACCCGGTCCACGTGGTCGGCCTGCTCCGCAATGGACATGTTCTTGTGGATGACGCCGATCCCGCCTTCCCGGGCGATGGCGATGGCCATGCGGGATTCCGTGACGGTGTCCATGGCGGAGGTCATCAGCGGTATGTTGAGGGTGATGTACTTGGTCAGCCGGGTGGCGGTACTCACTTCCTTCGGCAGGACGTCGGATTCCGCTGGAATCAGCAGCACGTCGTCAAAGGTCAATCCCTCTTTGAGAAATTTTTCGCCCGCGTTGACATTTACCATATTCCTTCCTCCTTTAAACTTCTGCGATAGGGTTTCCCCGAAACGCCGTATAAAACCGTAAAAAATAATTATTTGTTATTGTAGCATACTTTCACAGTGTTCCGCAAGGGTTTCCCCCTTTTTTCGGCGTTATCCGAGTGTAGGACTACAATACATATTGGACAGTTGAATAAGAAAGAGATGAAGGATAGGGCCACATCGGTTATAGTTGAAGTTGCGAGCAA
>CAJFNR010000040.1 GCA_904395335.1 Candidatus Avimonas narfae
GAGGACACTACCAATCCACAGCATCCCTTACAGTGTAGCACAGCCCTTGGAGAGGGGCTCTAATAACTACTACTCTATAATACAAGGTGAATTGAATCATTAAGCGCCCCCTCCTACGCTGGTCAACTGGGTAAAGGCTGCTCGCAGCTGATTGGCGTTGTTGATCTCCACGGTATCAATATGGATGTTGGTTTCCGACGTGCGCTGGTTGTTGTTCTGGATGAGGCCCCCACTGGTCATAGCCCGGTAGGGCAGCATTGCCTCATATGCCCGCTGCATAAGCTCCTGATTGGCCCTGGTGCGTCCTTCTAGGGCGGCATTGACAATATCCGCCACACGGGAAAGGGGCATAATCGCTTCCGGTTCGGAGCCTTCACCCACCCAGGCCAAAGTAGGCGATGATACAATACCGCCTGAAGCATAGCCTGGTAACAGGCTAGGATCCAACACCCACGGAGCCATCTGCTTGATGGTATCCTCATAGGTAAGGGGGCCCGATGTCTGCTGGCTCTTCCCTTCATTAAAAGCCGCCCATATTTTCTCATTGATCGCCTTGGCCTTCTCCTCCGCGCTGACGCCGTATTCGTCAAGTAGCCGCAGCCGCTCATCATAGGACAGCTTTTCAAGGTCCTCGATAGCCTTGGCCGTCAATTTCTCCTCCGTGATAGCTGCATCCCGGCGCTTTTCTGCGGCATCCAGCTCTGCGGATAAAGTTTCTTCCTTCCAATTATTCAGGGCTTCCAACTGATCCTGATAGCCCTTCTGCGCAGCTTCCAACTGATCGGAGATGGCCTTTGCCTGGATTTCCTTCTCCACCGAGTATTGATTGTTCAGTGTGGCCAGCTGCTGTTGAGCGTTGCTTTCCAGGTCCTTGATCTGCTCATTGAGAGATTCCCGCTCCGCCTGCCGCTGGTCTGCCTCGGCCTCCTCCTGCTGGGACAGCTTCTCCTCATCCAATTGGCGTTGGATTGTTAACAGTTTGTCCGCGTGATCCCATTCCAGGCCCTCCCGCTCTTCAGCCCACTTCTTCTCCAACTCGGCAAGCTGCTGCCGGGCCAGCTTTTCATGGGTGAGGGAGGCGGGATGGGCAATGGCCTCCTCCAGGACGGCCCGCTGCTCTTCGTAGGCCTCCAGGGTCTCCTGCATTTCCCTCTCGTTTTCGGCCTGCTGCTTGGCGTAGGATTCATTCAGATCCCGGAGCTTGTTCTGATTCTGCCGGGCCTTCCTTGCTTCCTCCGCCTGCCGGTCGGCTTCGTTCAGGGCCGCCAACCGGTCATTGTAGGCCTGTATTTCCGCGTTTGCCGTCTCAATGATGAGGCGGGCCTCTTCGTAATACCGGCGTTGTACAGCTTGGATCGCCCTCACCTGGGCGTCCTCTTCGGCGGCCGCCTGCCGATCCAGCAAATCCATCTTATTGGCCAATGCTTGCTCATCCAAGCTGGTGACATTAAAGGTCAGGGATTGATAGGCTTTCTGCCTCGCCTGCAGGCTGTCCCTGGTTGCCTCATATTCGGCCTCTAAGGTAGCTTTCTGATTGTTGTATTGCTGGTTCAACTCATCCTTAATCGTGGCTGTTTCGTCCTTGTAAGCCTGCTCTGCTTCATCCCTGTACTTGTCCACAAGGGAATCGTATAAAGTAGCCACCCGCTCCCGCTGCTCGGCCTCTAGCTGGGCTTGGCCCGTGGTAGATACGCCGATAATAACATTATATCGGTCTGTAACATCCTTATCGTTGCTCAGCACAGACCGGATATCCTCGATGGCCGCCTCCTGTGCTTTGATTCGCTCTGTTTCGTCGTCGATCGCTAATATCTGTTGAGCGGCATCCTGGATCATACTATTTGCAACGACACGGGATCTTTGTTCCAGACTGTCATAGCCGTCAATCGCATCTTCCAATGTGATCGTCAGCATTTTCAAAGCGTCCTGTTCCGCGTCGAGTACATACAGTTCTTGATCTAATCGCATACGGTGATAGTCGATCCCCTCGCCAACCGCACCCATCGGCGTCCGTTCTCCACCCGACTGAATATAGTCGTCGGCGGCTCGCAATTCATCTAATTTTTCCAACGCATCGTAATATTCCTTTAACGCTTCGCCGTCGTCATCCTGTAACAGTTGTTGGCGAGTTAATCGTGCCCGTTCACGCATTAGATCAACCTGCTTTTCCAGCGCGTCATTGTTAGCTAGGATGGCCTCTCCCTCATCGGTGTAGCCCAACACCATATTGGGAAACAGATCAGCCAAAGTCTCACGCGCCGATATCACATCATCAAGGCTGGATAATTGATCGTCGAGGACGTGCATGGATTGTGTCAACTGCTGCACTTGCTCGTCGTGATCGGCTAACCACTGCTGTGCCGCCTCCATAGCCTGTTCCCGCTCGGCCTCTGCCTCCTGCCAGGCGGATATCAGCATCCCAACAGCGGACACAGCAATACCAATACCACCGGAGATGGCGGAGCCGATGATAGCCCCTGTAGATGCCGCGCCGGAGGCCGCCGCCGACAAAGACTGCTTGAGATACACCATCCGTTCAGCCAGATTACCTACGCCGGAAACGCTATCCCCCAATACAGGAGAAAGAGCCCGCAGGGAATTGGCTACACTGTCGATGGCTAAGGAGCTGTCCTTGTATCCTTGCGTTTCGGCACTTTTGGTAGCGGAGGCGTTGTACTTCTCCATCGCCTCCTGTTTCTGGGCGTCCACCTGTTCTAGTTTGCGGCGGTACTCATCCAGTTGTGCGTCTGCCTTTTTTAATTCGGCTGTTTCCCGGGCAAACACCTTATCCAGATCGATGTCACCGGTTCTTCCCATCGCCTTTTCCAGGGCCGAATACTGATCCGCCGCCGCAGTCAACGCCGCATCCATCTCCGCGATCTTTTTCCGCTGTTCTTCCATTTTGCGGGTGAACTCTTCCTCGCGCTGCTGAAGCTTTTGGATCGCCGGGGGCAAAGTATTGATCCGGGTATACAGGCCTTTCATCTGCTCCCCGGACCGTTCCATCCCGCTCTCAAATTGGGTGGTGTCTACTGTCAGCTTGGCTTCAATGCCGCCAACCTCTAAAACATCGCTCAACCTCTCTCACCTCACCTAACCGCCCATTATGGCGTCAATCGTGGCCAGCGGGGCGCCGGCGTCATCGTTTCCGCCAAGCATGGCGAACAGGTCTTCTAGCTCAGTCTCATCGATCTGCCGCGGCCCCACCCCTTGGTGGAGCAGGGCCGCATACAGACCCATCAGATCCCGGTAAAGCTGTTCCGGCTCTACCGGGATACCCCGTTTTTTGCCGTCTGCTTCGGCATGTACTGGGCCAGCCACTGAGAATATCCGTTCAGCAGCTGCTCCCCGGTGGCGAAATCCGCACTATCCAGCGCCTCGGGAGTAACCGCCTTGTCCTGGAACAGGCAGGCGATGAAGGCAAACTCCTCCTCCACCGCTTCCTGCCCCTCCTCGCGTTTGCGGGCGGCAGTGCGCAGAAACTTGATGTACTGCTTAAACTCCCGCATCATGGGCGCGGGGGCGGTATAGGTGGTGCCGTTCAGCGTTACCTTCAGATCCATTGGTCTCCTCCTCACGCGCCGGGCGAATAGGGCTTGGTGGGATCAAAGAGCGGGTCTTTGAACCACTCCTCCGCCAGCACCTCCGGCGTCACGGTCTCGTCCAGATTGGGATCGTCGTCATCGATAAACTCAAACCCCATACCATCAAACACACGGAGCGCATTTTTCCCGGACACCGACTGGGTCTGGAAAGAAACAGTGCTCTCCTTGGTCTGACTGGTAATGTCCGGCACGGAAAAGGTGGTTTTCAGCAGACGCAGATAGCGATAAGCGCCGCTGGATTTCTGGCTGCGCCACATGACGGCCACCGGCGGCGGCGTGGGATTGCCTACCCGTACCAGCCCGCTGGTGTAGTCCGCTCCGGTGATCATGGCATATTCATCTGGCAGCAGGTCCGCCCGCTCGAAGCTGACGGCCTCCTCCCCTACCTGTGCGTAATTGACCCGGGGACCGTCGTCCGCGTAAAACGTGGAGATGCTGGAACCGGGCTGAAACCCTACCGATTTTACATTCTGGAAATGTACCGGCTCATCATAGGTAGCCTCTTCTTTGGTATCGGTCAGCATTTTGGCCACATGGAGCTGATCGCAGCCCACGCGCGGCAATGCTTCCGGTTTGGTATTCGGCATATTGATTTCCTCCTTATAGCTTTCTAGCCCAGACACGATAGTTCTGAGCAAAATAGAGGCGGCGCTGGCTGTCCTCCTTAAGCTTATAGGGGGACTGCAGCGCCACAAAACGATCATATCGCGTGCCGTTAATGGATAGGGGCGGCACTCCCCAATCGGTATTCCCTACCACAGTCAATAGGCTGTCTATGGTCTGCGCGCGTTGCAGCCCGCTCTCGTAGGCTGTATCCCGGACCTGCACCTGCAGGGACAGGCACCGATAAGCGCCGTCCAGCGCATTGACCGGCTGACCGGCATACTCAAACAGGACGATCAGGCTGTCCGGCGTATCGTCCGCCTCCGGGAAGCGTGAGAAAAAGATGTTCTGTCCGACCAGCCCCATTCCCTTTAACTCCCGCCGGGTAAAGCCGGTGCGGTTGAAAGGGGCCCTTAGGGCCGCATTGGCCAGATATTGAGACACATCCTTGACCAAGTTCATCTCTTGCACACCCCTCTTGCCGCGTCCGCCAGGGCCTGCAAAAACTCCTGCTTGTGTGCGTTGAGCGGGTCTTCCAGATATTTGGCCTTTCCGCCCGGCACCTCCGGTCCGTTGTGATTTAAGCTTAGGTCTTCATGCTGCACGGCGGCATACGGCAGGTTAGAGCCCACCGTCATATTCAGACCGTCGGCTTCCTCCCTCCACCGCCCGTCCGGCGCGCCGGGGTTCAGGGAACCTCTCAGATCACCCGTTTCAACAGGGGCTTGTTCAGCGGCGTATTCCGCCAGTCGCCCCGCGTTTGCCCGATTGGCCTGGCCCAGGGCGAGGCGCATCTGCTGGGATATCGCCCCGCCCTGCCAGGTAAACTTTGCCTCGCTCATACGCGCACCTCCCAATGGTCGGTACGGCCATCCAATCCGACGGCCTCCGTCACCTGCAGCACAGGACGCCAGCGGCCGCCCAATAGGAATTGGTCCTGTGGGTGTATCGCTAGGGTGATATAGATCACGGCTTCCGATGGTACCAGCTCCCCGGTGCTGTCCGGCACCCACCGGCGGCTGTTCTCCACCCGGCAGCACAGTTCTTGTTCCCCGCCATACACCGGACCACCGTAGGCGTCCGCGCCCTGATATGGACGGTAGGTTACGCTCTGGTTTTGAAAGCCGGTCAACAGACTATTCACCGGATCGGCACCACCCTTCCCGCCAGATAGGGCAGCATCAGCACCGCCGCGTCCTCGGAGGATAGGCGGCCCCTCATACCGCCTGACAGCTCCGAAGCCGTCCGGTAGCTCTCGCTGGCGTTACCGATGGATACCGAAGCCACCCCCTGGCGGACAGCCAGACGGCGGCGCGAGGCCGATCCGTCCGACTGTTCCTCCAGCAGGGCCGCTGCCTCCAGACAGCAGGCATGTTTCACTGCATCGGAGATGTCCGCCTCAAAGGAGCGGGGAAACGCCTGTGCCTGTTCCGGGTCCTTTCGCTTTCCTCGGAGCCCCGGGCTTGCTTCCAGCGCGTCCAGATGCATCGTGGCCGCCGCCAGCGCCCGCTCTTTTTCCGCGTCGTCGGCTTTGTCCCAGCTGTTCATCCCTAACAGGCTGCTCAGGAAGGTGTCGGCTTCCTCCCTCGTCGCATAACTGCTCATGCGTCTCCCCCTTGTCCGGTTGATCCACGAGAAAAAAGGTCAGGCTCATGCTCCCTCATCGTCCTGGCTAGGGGCAGCAGCAGCCACAATCCGGTGTTTGAGCGCCGCCAGCGCCACCTTCTTGTGATCCACCACCAGATTCCAGTTGGCCGCTTTTGCCAGGTCGGCATTGGCCGGCGTGGGATCGGTGGAAGTGGTATAGGAGCCGGGATCCTTCCACGCCACGCCCAGGGGGTGGAGCACGAACGCCCGACGAGTGATCAGATAATCCTCGCTACCCAGGCTGTTGCGATCGGTTTCCACCGGCGTCAGGGAAACCGGAACACCCTCACCTCGGCCAACGGCGCCGGAACCGACCAGATAGGTGGTGAACACCCGCTCATCTCCCGCTCCGCTCACCGGGACGCCGTCGTCGATGATTACTCGGTATCCCAGATAGGTGGGAATATTGACTTCCCCGCGGGCATTGGGAATAAAGGCGATCAGGTTCTGCTTCTGGAGGGTGGTATAGACGGCGGAGTGCATAATCAGCGCCGTCAGGGCGTCTGCCGCGTCCCCCAAAGCCTGCTTGGTATCCAGCACTGCACCACCGCTGATGACCGCCGCGTCGCCCGTGCCGGTGGAGATGTCGTTGACATGGGAGGCCAGCGCCGTCCCAAACACACCGGTCAGAATATTGATGAGCACCTTCTGCTCCTGACGGGTCCACCAGGCCACATACCGGTTGGCGATAGCCTGCATGGGATCGGCACCCGCCAGCGCTCCGGCTAGCTCATGCGCACCCCAGGCCTTTCCTCGGATAAGCAACACCGCCACGTCCTGGCCGGTGGTGATCTTGTCCACTGCCAGGTTGGTCCCCTGAGGCGGGACCACCTGGTCGTCTCCGGTCAGATCATTGAAAAAGGGCATGTTGATCAGCTTGCCGCCCTGGGTTACCAGATTGTCCAGCTCCGGGCTGGAAGAGATAATACCGGACTGTACCAGTGCGGATTTTTCCGTTGTCTGCTGCTGGACATAAGGTACCCATACCTCCGGTACGATTACGTCCGCCAAAGCCGTTACTGCCATGTTTAATTCTTCCTTTCCGTTATAGTGTGATGCCGGCCTCCGCCATCAGGCGGGCGGCCCGCGTGGGATCCGAACGGAGAATTTTTCCCTGTTCGGTCAGGTTGAAGCCGTCGCGGCTCCAGGGGTTGTCCTTTCCGGCAGGAGGGACCAGCGCCGGCGGATTCGCTGCGGGTGTGGGAACCACCGTTCCGGCCAGCTCGGGCAGATCATCCAGCACCTTTTTCAACGCATCCGTCACTGCCTGCTGATCCACCGCCATGTCGTCCTCCACCTTTACGCCGGATAGATCTGCCAGCTTCAGGGCGTAGGCGACCCGCTCCGGCTTGATGCCGAGGGCTGAAGCAGCCGCCTGAGCCGACAAGCGGAGCACAGCCTGCTTTGCGGCAGAAACACGGATATCGGCTGTTTGCTGTGCCTCCTGTGCGACCTGCTCCGGTGTCTTCTCCGCCGCTTTCTGCGCCTTGTAGGCATCCAGCGCCGCCTTGGCTTCGTCCTCTGTCATTCCCTGCTGCTGAAAATACGCTTTCAGTGCTGCGCCGGAAGCGCGCTGCGCCCGCTCCTCTGCTATGCGGTTCGCTTCCGCCATCTGTTCCGGTGTAAAGGTCACCGCAGGCGGTACCGGTTTGGTGTCTTCCTTCTGTTCCTCTCCCGCCGTATTGACGGGAACATCCGTTGGTTCGTTTGCCATCTTTACCTCCCGTTTTCGGCCCGTCGGCCTTATTCCGTTTATTGCCCGTCGGCCCACCAGCTTTTTACGCCATCCGGTGTTCTGGGCATAACAAAACCGCCCCTTTCGGAGCGGTTATCGACAATTTTTAAATTAGAAATTTCGCCTAGTAAAAAAACATACGATCTCATTGATAAAAGAAAAGAGAACCGCAATAACACGGTTCTCTTCGAATATTATGCAGGAATAACAAACTGGCCCAATTCGCGTATCGTCATGTCTTGCGGTTCAATCCCTTTTTCCTTACAGTACTCGATGATTTTGCGGTAATCGTAATGTGTATTTTTGTCAAATACAAAATCCACAAAACCCCCGGCCTTTTCGGCGGCCGCGTCTAATTCTTGCATTTTCTTTCTATCCTGTTCAGACATCATGTCGCCTCCTTTAATGTGTAAACCGACAGCAGCTTTTCAGCCGCTTCTTCATCAACAAACATTCTGTATTCGTGCGGGATACCAAGCAGGGTAGCTCCCAACGCTTCTTGGTAATGCTGAACCAATTCCCTGTTCTTCGCATCCATAAAGAAAAAGCCGCCATATCCTAGATCTTTTGATCGTTGCGCAGCAATAGCAAATAAATGCCCACCGACGCCGGAATATCGTTTGTCTTTTCCCAAATTATGAGGTGCGCTTTCTGCTAGGTTTACATAAACAGCCTTATCCCTATCAAACCTAGTGACTGCAACTAATCCCTCGATATTCTTACTCCCTTTGAGACACAATTTATAAATTTCTGCTTCCGCTAGGGAAGGATGCTGCCAATCAAAATTCCATCCTCTTAGTAATGACAGCTCTTCTTGGCTGGCCCGGGAATAAATCGTCGATTTGAACTCACCAGTTCGAGTATCTTCCAAACATGGAGTAAATGTATCGATCTGAATTCCCGTTCTCATTGCATCACTTCCTACGTCTATTATACCATCTTTTAAAATTTTTACAACCGTCCGGTAATCCTCTTGTAGGTCTCGCCACCCTTGGGCATTGGCTTTTTTCATGGAGCGGAATACCCCAAAGTTATCCGGCGTCTGGTCCGGCAAGACTGCACGGTACTGTTCCCATTGTCTCCGGTCATTCCACCGGGCTCGATTGTCTGCCTGCGCCTTTGCGTAAGCTTTCCGATCCCGCTCGCTTCGATTATCGATAAAGGGGCGCATGGATTTTTTCGACCATGCCGCCAGCTCCTCCGGCGTCATCCTTTCCGACACCACCAGTATCAGCCGGTGCCGGCAGTTGGGATGGATGTTGTCGTACCCGCCTATAAAAGCCGTATCATACAACAGGGGGAACGACAGCGCCTCCCCGCTGGGCCCCTTATATTTGCCGCCGGCAGCCTCAGCAGTCAGCGCATATAACCGATCCTCAAACTGAGCACATTTGGCACAGCAGGGGGCGTGTTTTGTGAATCGCACCAGGTCACAGCCATATTCCTGCGCCCGCTCCAGCTTTGCCGCGTTCTGCGCCTCCGCTGTGGTAGAGCGGGCAACCAGCGCAGCATACGCCTCCAGACGCATGACGCCGCGCCGGGTCTTTACTCCGATATGTCCAGCCTTATTCACCCCAAATCCTTTAGCAGGGATGCCTTGCTGAGTGGAACCAATTCCCATTAGCTCCTCCAACAACTGCCGGCGCATCTGATTTACCGTCTGCCCGCTGGACAGCTTGTGCTGGGTAGCTTCAATTCCGGCCCTACGGATTGCATCCTCCCACATCCGTCCAACACGGTTGGTTGCTAAGGCGAGCTGATTGTTGACATTTTGCATTAGGATGTTCAGCTGTTGCCAATCCACACGGGGTTCCAAACGGATCCCCAGTTCCGCAGCGGCCTCTCGAACCCCCTTGAGATAGGGGGCCTCAATTGCTTCCCGTACCGCACCCGGAGTGCCTCGCTTCAGCTTTTTCAGCACCTCTCGCACCTTTTCCAGGAGCCGGCGCTGATAGACCGTGCTGTTTCCCAAACCCTCACGGCGGGCAACTTCCCGGTGCAACTCTTTCATGGCGGTTTCATATAGCTTGATGAGCTTTTCTGCTCCGGTATCCGCCATCAGGCCTCACCGGCCTCTCCGGAATCGGGAGAGGCGTCCGGCTCATACTCTCCGCTCTGATCGCCAACCGCCCCTGTACCATTCAACATCACCTCGTCGTCCTGCCGGATAAGGTCAAGCTCTGCTTCAATGTCGTCATCCGTGCGCCCGTCGAGCTGCTGTATGGCGCTGTACTGGCTGATGGTTGCCTTGCCGCCGGTGCGGATCTGCATAATCTGCGCGCTTTCCATATGAATGAATAAATGGATTGTTAAAGATTGGGGTTTTGAGGCAGAAGTTATTGATGGCGAGAGCAAGCATTGCAGACTTGGTTTAGAACAAGGGGATAAATTCCATTTTGCATACGAACCCCGCAAGATTTTTGTTCGCGTGCTTTAACGGAAATTTTTACTTGGTGTGAAGTGATTCGTTGCGGCGGAAATTTTACACACAGAGGTGCAAAAGAAAATATAGTATGGAAATTCCGTGCCCATGCCACTGTTTGCCGTTTCGCCTTACTGCAATACCCATTAGAGATGAGAGCGGAATCTTTTGTCGCTACCCTCGACGACACACATGCGGCGTATGTGAATGTTATACGCTCAGCCGCGCCCAGCCTGGAATCCATTGTCATGGTTTGCTACGATAGCAGCGGGAATGTGTTGGCCGGCAAAGAATACAAATAACAGGCCATTTTCTCCCCCGAAAAGCCGCGTAAGCGTTCGCTTTTCGGGGGACTTTTTTTGCCGGCATCTGGGCGCCTAGCCATTGCTATTCGGCTCTTGCCTGTCCTGCAAGTTTGGTTTTTCGGCTCCGTCTCCCAATGCTTACCAATAATTCGCCTATATCCGCGTAGATCATCTTGCATCTTTGTGCAAGTTATGGTAAAGTGTAGGTATGCTTCCCGAATAAATTCTCCATCAAACACAGAGTAGGCGGTATTGCCGTTTAATGTGGCGACAGAAATTCTGTCACAGTTGCAAGCCTGAACGATGGGAGGGTCACCGGTGAAGTACGTGATGCACCTGGGCGTTTTATACGATGTGCTGGCATACGGCGTTTTGCATTTTAACTTCAAAGCAGTCAGGGAATACTGTGAAAGATCAGCCGGTTATTTTGAAGATGCTTATGTTCACTACGATAAACTGAAATCACAAATACCCCCTATCCCCCGCAGCTTATATGCTTTTTTCTATACAAACGGGAAAAAGAGTTCGTTTATGTTGGATTTTATGTTTTCTGAATTTGATTATTTTAAAAATACTTTTGATGATTTTCTGCTGATCTTAGAGGAATACGTGGACATCCCTTCCCGCCTGTTAACGCATTTCTTTGACGAGCAGGGCATAGAAGACGATATGTCAGAAGACCTGACAAAATCCTTGCAGCGGATTTTGGAGCTTGAATCGGATAACGATTTAAAGGTCAGCCTGGTCACGATATTGGTCAATTGGGAACAGCAGCGCGGTCTTCTTCTGGATTATTTACGGCACACCTATCCCATCATTGAAAAATATCATGAGCAATTGTATAATAACTCCATTAAGTTTATTGCAAAATTGTCATCGGGAAGATTCTTCGATAATTTAGGATTCTATTTCTCCATTGACGAAGACTTGAGTATAAAAAAACAAGTAATTTCTGTAAGCTATCTGAATAGTTTTTTGGTTCTGTATCGCTACAACCACCAAAAGCAATACGCCTTTATCATGGGGAAATATGCAGAGGTCATAGTGAATAAAGTCCTTCAATATAAGGATTCAACTCTCCAAAATCTATTTGATGCTTTGTCTCATCCAGTTAACCTGGAAACATTAGAGCTGTTGAATGAATGCGAATATACTGCGACTAAATTATCGGAAAAACTTCATGTGTCCAGACAGATGGTAAACCGTCATTTACTCCAGCTAAATGACTTGATGTTAATACGGGTTAGCAGAAGAAATGGGCCGGAAATTTACTACACCATAAACGCCGAATGTTTTCAAGCCATGCAGCCGATTGTCGCCCGCTTTCTTATGAAGTTTGCGCGGCATGGTGAAAATATATCAGAAGAAAAAGCGGAGGTGTTAAAATGAAACAAACATGGACAAAGCCCCGGGTTCTTACGTTGTCCGCCACGGAGGTTACCGGATATATCCGGGCTGCCGCCCGTTCCGGCGGGGATTGTATATTTAATCTCAGATAGGTAATCAGCCACGGTTCGGATGCGCCGAACCGTGGCTTTTCCATATCTTTTACTGGCATGTTGGTGCGCCAGAAGATGAAAAAGCTGGCAGAAAGTATCCGCCGGAGATCTCCCCAACAGCTGAAAGTGACCATGCCCCTTCCTCCCAGCGTCTTTATCCGTGCCTCCACAAACTATTGGATGCAATATGGGGCCAAAAACCAGCTTACCCGGGAAGAAATGGAAACCATGAGTATTGAGGGATCCAAGTAGACCTGAAAATACGTGGAGACACCGCCTTTGGGTTTCAAAAGATCTGTCAATGGCTCGGTTTAACCATACCAAAACGCATCCTATCCCCGTCGCTGACATGAAGAAGCGCGGCTGTCTTTCCGCACAAACCGCGGAGAAAGCTGCGGCGCCGGGCCCCTGCCGGAAGCCATACCTCCCGGCAGGGATTTCTTTTTTGCATCGGTTCCTTATCCCTATCCGCCGATGCCGCTGTTTGGAAGTGCCTCACTATAAATCTTCCGTCTGTACAGCTCCCGGGACGTATGCTATACTCTTTCAGCGGAACGGGAGAGCTGCGGTGGGCGCGGTTCTCCACTCCCGGAAGCTATTCGGAAAAGAGAGGTGCCTCGTCATGAGCCGCATCAAGGATATGACTGTCGGCAGTCCCACAAAGTTGATCGCCACCTTCGCCTTCCCGCTGATTCTGGGCAATTTGGGACAGCAGCTGTATATGATCGTGGACGCCATCATCGTCGGCCAGGGGGTGGGGGTGGAGGCCCTGGCCTCCCTGGGCGCCAGCGACTGGATTTATTGGCTGGTGCTGTGGACTGTTCAGGCGATGACCCAGGGCTTTGCCATCCTGGTCACCCAGAAGTTCGGCGCAGGTGACCGGCAGGGGCTCAAGCAGGCGGTCACCATGTCGGTGATGCTGTGCACGGCCATGGGAATCCTGTTTACCGCCGTCAGCCTGCTGATGGCGCGCCCCATGCTGGTGCTGCTGAAAACACCGGACAACATCTTCGACGGGGCGCTGTCTTATCTGATCGCCATGTTCTCCGGCACACTGATCGTCACCGCCTACAACCTCGCTTCCGCCATTCTGCGCTCCTTCGGCGACGGCAAGACCCCTCTCATCGCCATGGGGATCGCCGCCTGCACCAATATTGTGCTGGACCTGCTGTTTGTGATGGGTTTCCATTGGGGGATCACGGGGGCGGCAGTCGCTACCCTCATCGCCCAGCTGATCTCCTTCCTTTACTGCCTGTTGGTGCTGCGCCGCAATCCCTATCTCCGCTTTACCAAGGCCGATTGGAGGCCGGATGCCACGGTGCTGCTGACCCTGATGAAGCTGGGCTTTCCCCTGGCGCTCCAGCACATCCTGATCGCGGTGGGCGGCATGGTGCTGCAGTCCGTCATCAATCCCTACGGCGTTGAGCTGGTGGCCGGTTTCACCGCCACCAACAAGCTGTACGGCCTGCTGGAAAGCTCCGCCATCTCCTTCGGCTTTGCCATCACCACCTATATGGCACAGAACTACGGCGCCGGGCGGATGGACCGGGTACGCCTGGGCATCCGGCGGGCCGTCGTCCTTTTGGTGGGCGTAGCTGTGGGAATTGCCGTGCTGATGATCGCTGTCGGCAAACACCTGCTCCGGCTGTTTATCTCCGCCGCTCCCGAGCTGGAGGCGGCTGTGCTGGACTCCGCTTACAGCTATCTGTTTGTCATGAGCCTGTTTCTCATCATCCTGTACCTACTGTTTGCTTACCGCAGCGCGCTTCAGGGGTTGGGAAACACCTGGGCGCCTCTGCTCTCCGGCTTCCTAGAATTCGCCATGCGCATTGCCGTGGCATATACGTTCCCCGCCTTTTTGGGAGCATACGGCCTGTTCTTCGCCGAGCCGGGCGCGTGGCTAGGCGCCGTGGCGGTATTGATTCCCACCTATTACTGGCAGGTAAGGCGGATCTGCCGGCAACAGGCGCTTCCAAACGCAACGGAAGGCTCCGGGCCGACCGGTACCCATTAACCAAAACAGGCGGGGCTGCCGAAGGATCCGGCAGCCCCGCCTTACTGTTTCTATCCGTGCTTTATGAGGATCGCTCCTCTTCCTCATCCAGATGGAGCAACCGCTCCATCCCTTTGCGGAATTCCAGCCCCCGCTTTTTCCGGTTGTAGAAGGGAATGCCCACCACCCGCAGCACCGTGCCGTCCTCCAGCACCTGACGGACGATGTCGGTGCCGATTTCCAGGAGGAAATCCTCCTTCCACGCATCCTCTTCCAGCAGCTGATCCCCTTTGGGCTCAAACAGCACCTGGATCTGCTCCCGCCGCCCTTCTGTCTGGCGCTGCAGGATCAGCACAAAATCCGGTTCGAACCGGCCGCCCTCGCGGTAGCTGTAAAAGGCCATTTGCCGCTCGTTTCGCAGCAGGTATACGGTATCGTACCGCTGCCGCAGTTCTTCCACGTAATCCCGAAAGCGGCGCAGAAAAGCCTTTTCCTCCGTGGTGCCGAAGTGGTCCTCGTAGGCATACCAATCCTCCAGGGCCAGATTCATCCGGTAATCCTCCGACACCATCGGGTCGTTCTGGGAGATCCCCGCCCCGTCGCCGTGCGGATTGGTATAATGCACGGTCTTGTCGGTAAAGACAGACGCCAAAGGGACGCTTTTCCAGTCCATGGACCCGCTGTGCTCCTGAAGCAGGCGCTCCACCCGCGGCGCGATCCTGCCCAGGACCTGCTGCGCCGCCTGCCGCAGCAGGTCGGGCGCGGGGTGCTTGTGCCGGGAGGTGAGCACAAAGGCCGTCTCCCCCAAATAGGCGGGGTCCGTAAGGAACTGCCGCGCAGAGGTCAGGCGGGGGAACAGCCTGCGCAGGGTGCAGAAGCGAAAAACCGGAAAAGCGCGCAGTGCCGCGTAAGCGGCATTGAAGTTCTCCGAAGCCAGCTGGGCAAAGGTCATCCGCACAGGGAACAACTGTGGAATCTCGTCCGTACCCGTTGCCTCGTCCTCCATCACCACATCCACACCGGTGCGGCCGGTCTGGAGCGCCACCGCATATTCCCCGGAGCGGATATCCGGCGGCAGTCCGGCCTCCCCCTGGGACCACCGGTCCAGGCGGCGGTTGACCAGCACCCAGCCCTCCCGGTACAGTGCGGAGGCGCGAAAGGCAGGTTTGAGCCGGTAGAGCCTGTCCTCCGCCGCGGAGGGCAGGGCCCCGCTCTCTTGCAGCGCCCGCCTCAGCTCGGTGATGTACCGGCGTTCATTCTGGCAGTGATAGTACAGCTCTTCGCAGACACGCAGGGGATTGTCCAGATCCCGGTCGTATTTGCGCCGGAAAAGCGGCTGTCCTTCCTCCACCGCAAACGGGCAGTAACGGGCGCCCCGGCCAATGAGCTGCGCCTCCGACACGGTGGCGGCCGAGATACCCTCTCCCCCCGACTGGCGCGTCTCATACAGGCGCACGATATCGAACAGGTTGAGCACGTCCCAGCCCTCATCCAGTTTGCGCACCTCGAAGATCGCCCGGTAGGGATTGTCCGCATCCTCCAGGGAGTTGACCACCAGCTGCTGTTCCTCCGCCGCCTTTTCGTCATTTACCGACAGGCAGCGGGCCTCGCCGAATTCCCACTGCAGCTCCTGGGCCAGCTGATCAAAGGTGATGCCCCGGTCACGGAAATAAGCATAGGCCTTCTGCAGGATCTCCGCGCCCCCCTGCTCCGCCACCTGTTCCAGCTGCGCGCCGGTGAGATGGGCAAGGCAGCTGAGAAACCGGCGGTAGAACGCCCGGCTGTCGGCAATGTTTAGGGACTTGAAAAGCACCACCGGCTTGATGGCCAGGAGGTGTTCCTCAAACAGCTTGAGCCGGTATTGGCTGAGCATCAGCGCCTGCAGGGCCTTATCCATGACCGGCAGGTCGGAACGCAGGGTTTTGATCTCCTTGGAATAGCCGTCCTCCCGGAACCGGCTGAGGGGATAATCGAAAACGATGCGCGGTTCGTAGGCCGCTTTCAGGGCAGGGTGCCTCAGATCGCAGGTGGCGGTGAATTCCAGCAGCAGGTTGTCCTCATGGGCATTCAGCAGACGGCTCACCGTGTATTCCCAGGTCTTTTCCGCCTCCTGCTCCTTTTTGTCCGCTTTGGTGGCGGCGCTGAGGTGATGGGCCTCGTCGGACAGCAGCACCACCGGTCTCTTCTCCAGCTCATCGAAGGTCAAAGCGTCCTCCCGGGGATCCTCCATCCCCCTGTGCAGCGCCTGGATAGTGGTAAAGCAGATGTTGATGGCTTCCGGGTCCCGCTCCGCAAAGCTGGCCACCTCCCGGACCGGAACCGAGCGCCCGCCCAGCACGATTTTCTCCCGGAACAGGTATTTGGAGGACTGCGGATTTAAAAAGTTGTCCTTTGTCTTGCGCACAATGTTGGACAGGTTGACAAAAAACACAAAATCCCGGTATCCCTGGCTGTACAGGTACAGCATCAGCCCGGCCATGATCAGTGTCTTGCCGCTGCCGGTGGCCATGTGGAACAGCACCCGGTCGGTACCGCTGCGCAGCGACTCGGTTTCGTAATAGGTGACGAAATTCCGGAACGCCGCTTTCTGGTATTCCCGCAGCTCCATGCGAGGGTTCAGATTTTCCGGTATGTAATCTGGAAGCTCTTTATACGCATTGTATTTCTTCGCGGTATCAATTTCCTTGTACAGCTCCCTATCCGACATGGTGTTCCGTCTCCTCCCCATAAAAGCAGCGGGTAAAGCCCCTGTCCTCCTCGGAAACGGCAAACTCCGCATCCTCCATATCGCACCGGTTGACGTACAGCATGTTTTTGTCCAGCAGCTCCAGCAGCAGGCGTTTCTGATCCTGCAGCCGCAGGGAAGCGAAATCCTCCGCCTCGGGATCGATATCCTGCGGGCGCACGCGGCAGCTCACGAAACCCGTGGCGGCGATTTCTTTCCAGAGAGACGCCAGCTCTTCCCGGCGGCGGGCGGAGCCGATGCGGTCGGCAAAGGCCTGGTTCAGGCTGAGCAGGCGGCAAGACACAAAGGATCCGCCGCCTTTCCAGCCCACCGCTTTGGATATGCCGGAGGTATCGCCGTCCACCACCCCGCGCAGGCGGCGGAGGCTGTCGTTATCGCCGTAGTCCAGCTGCTCCACCCCGATATACCGGCGCCCCAGCTTGTGCGCCACGGCGCAGGTGGTTCCCGAGCCCATGTGGTAGTCCAGCACCAGGTCGCCGGGATCGGTAGACATCTCGATAATGCGCCGCAGCAGGCGCTCCGGCTTTTTGCCCCCCTTGAGGGTGACTCGTCCCTCCTTGGCAATGCCTTCGTAGGGGGTGTCGGTCCAGATATTGGTCAACTGCATGCTGGGCACCCGTTCGCCGTCGATCTCCCGCACCTTCCGGGTATAGAAGGTCATCTCCTGCCCGCCGCAGATGTACACGTCGTACAGCCCCTCGCGCCGCACCTCCAGCACTGTGTGCGGATCCTGCGCCGAGCGGTCTCGCGCCTCCAGCACCTCCCGCCCGGCATTGGCGCCGATGGCGGTATAACGGAACACCTGCTCCGGATGCTCCAGGGCATAGGCAGCGGCCAGCTCCCGCAACACCACCGGCCCCAACTCCTTGAGCGCTTCCTTTTTGCCGGCATAGCCCTTTTGCACCGCAAGGTATTCCTGCAGGTCCCGGATTTCCCACCGCTCACAGGGATCCCCGATATTGGGGATTATCCATTTATAATTGGTGTCGTATTCCGCCCGGACATACTGGGGATGATAGGTCCACTGGGCTTTGTGCTTGGCAAAGGCGAGGATGTATTCCGCGGTTTCAAACACCCCGGCGTTGACCGTGGCAAATCCGGAAGGTGACTTGGTCTTGACCGTAATTTTGTTGATGAAATTGTTCTCCCCCGGGCGGTTGAAAATTTCCTTGAGCAGGCGGTGCAGCTCCGCCACGCCGTCGTCGCTGATCTGCACGAAGATCGCCCCGTCATCCCGCAGCAGCTCCCGGGCCAGCTCCAGCCGGTTGCGCATAAAGACCAGCCAGGAGGACAGCTTGAAATTGACGTTGTAGGCGAAGGTATCTTCGTCCCGTTTGGCGGCAAAATAATAGGGCGGATCGATATAAATGCATTTGACCTTGCCGCGGTAACGGGGCAGCAGGGAAGCCAGCGCCAGCAGGTTATTCCCCTTGATGAGCAGGTTGTCCTCCTCGGTGATGCCGTCCGCCAGTTCCTCCCGGCCCGCGCGGTAGCGCCGTGCCCCGCCCAGCACCTTAGGCTCCAGCAGCCTGTCCACCTGATCGGGAGCCAGCGTCTCGTTATAAAACACCTCGTCCCGCTTTTGCTCTTTCTTGTCCTGTCCGCCCTCCAGCACGCAATCCTTAAAGGGAAAAACCAGCTCCACATCGTCACGGGAGCAGAGAAAATCCCCCCGGCTGTCCGCCAGGCCGATGCGGCTGCGGTAACGGGTATAGGAATCCGGAAGCAGATTGCGATTGGCGATCACCCAGCTGAAGCCCACCTTGTCGAAAACGCAGACCCCCTCCACCTCGGTAAAAAAGCGGGATTTCAGCTCCGGTTCCTCCAAAAGCAGGCGCAGCAGCGCCGGATCCATTCCCATAGCGGCTTCATAGACAGTGCTTCTCAGGAATTCCCCCGAAGAGGAAAAAAAGCGCTGGTCCTGCCGCAGTGTTTTCAAAAGCCGGTCATAAAAGGCATTCATACAATCCTCCGTAATACTTTTCGTATTTTTTGTATTAATTATACTGTTCGTTTCTTGTTTGCCCGTAGGAAGAGCTTTCCGCCCACCGGGCGTCGCCTTCCTCTCCCTGTTATCATAGCATATTTTGGGACAAATTTCCCGCCCCATAAAAAAGAAATCCCCGGAGAGCGCTTGAAAAGCACCGGCACCGGGAGTATGATAGAAACCAAAGAAATTACAGCGACAGGAAGGAATCATCATGGACAACAAAGTGCTCATTGAAACCTCTGCCCGCCATATCCATCTCAGCCAGGCCGATCTGGAAACCCTGTTCGGCGCGGGCTATACGCTCACCCCGAAAAAAGATCTGTCCCAGCCCGGGCAGTTTGCCTGCACCGAGCGCCTGGACGTTGTGGGCAGCAAAAAAACGCTGAACGGCGTTACCATATTGGGACCGGTCCGGTCCGCCACCCAGGTGGAGCTGTCCCTGACGGATGCCCGCTCCATCGGCGTCACCGCTCCCATCCGGGAATCAGGGGACGTGGCCGGTTCCGGAGCCTGCCGTCTGGTGGGCCCCAAGGGTGAAATTGAACTCCAGGAGGGTGTCATCGCCGCCAAACGCCATATTCACATGACGCCGGCCGATGCGGAGGCTTTTGGCGTGGAAAACGGCCAGATTGTCAGCGTGCAGGTGGAAAACGGCGAGCGCTCCTTGACCTTCGGCGATGTGGTGGTGCGTGTCAGCGACAAATACGCCCTGGCCATGCACATCGACACCGATGAATCCAATGCCGCCTGTGTAACCCCCGGCACCATGGGAACGGTGGTCAAATAATTTCCGCGCTTTCCAATTTCAGCCGGCCTCGGACATGGATCCGAGGCCGGTTCTTTTCATTTATCGTGCAAGATTGCGGGTCGGCCGCCCCTCACGCCGAAGGGGACCGGCAGCGGCGGCTAATGAGGCAGAACAACGGATGCTTTCCGCGAATACCACCCTGTGGGATAGCGCCTCTACGTCTCCGCCTCATCCGTCCCATTTCATGGGACACCTTTGCTTTCCCTATAAACCAGCCCAACAAGCGGCCCCAGACCCAGGGGGCCGCTTCCATAATGTATCCCCCGGCAAGGTACCCATGACCGTAAAAATGTAAAAGGCATCACAGGGGATGGGCAAATGGAGGTTTCCCCGATCCTATCGCAGCCTTCCGCCTTATCCCCGTCCACAGGACAGGCCCCCTTAACGGAAACGCCCGATGATTTCCTATCGATAAGGCTTGGATAGGCATTCACCATGGAATCCTACGACTAAATTCCCGAAGACGGGCATACTATTCATTAGAAAACATGTCGGAGGGGGATTCACATGGTTGCAGAAACAGGACGCCGTTCCTTCCAATGGCGGGCTCTCCTCTTTTTTGAGGCGTTAACCTTGGCGGCAGGAGGAATCGGCGCCTTATTGGGCGGAAACTTTTCCTTGGATGAGCTGAAAGCCCCGCCGTTAGCCCCGCCCTCTATTGCCTTTCCCGTGGTTTGGTCAATACTGTATCTGCTCATGGGGTTTGCCGCCTACATGGTGTGGAACGCCTACGATATCGACGGTCCCCGGGCGCTGCGTCTGTATCTGCTTCAGCTGGCGGTCAACGCTTTGTGGCCGCTGTTCTATTTCCGACTGGGGTGGCGCTATTTTGCTTTCTTCTGGTTGGTACTGCTGATCGCCCTGGTCATTCTGACGGCTACCGCCTTCCGATACATCCGTAAACCTGCCTTTTACCTTTTTATCCCCTATATTTTATGGTTGTTTTACGCGGCCTACCTCAACCTGGGCTATGCCGTACTCAACGCCTAGAAAGCACCTGTTCCTATCGGCTTCCTGCTGCCAGCGGCAGGGATGCTCGGCCGGTGCTGACAGAAGAAGCCGCCCCATACGGGTCCGGCTCCTCCTGCCAGCACCGGCCGGATTTATGCATTAAAAAATCCATTTGCTGTCGGCATTTTCCCGCTTGCTCCATTCGCGGAAAAAGCACAAAGCACTCCTAATCTGGCCGCAAAGATATTCCCGTTCCCTTTCCGGAAGTTCCTCCAGCTCGGCAATCATATCCCGCAGAATGGCCCCCTCCCGGGGAAACTCCGCCTGGCGGTCCAGATAGGGGTCCAGCATTCGCCCTGCAGGGAGACCAAAGGCGTTGGCGATATGATCCACCATATTCAGACGAGGGATCACCAACCGCCGTTCCACTTTGCTGATTTCGTTGACGCTTACACCGGAATCCGCGGCCAACTCCTCCTGAGTCAACCCTTTCTTTTCCCGCAAATACCGAACATTGTGGCTGAAGCACCAGGCGCTTTGGTTCCTTTCGTTCAAGCTCATCCCTCCCACGAGCTAAGGTAAAATATATTCACGCATTCAACCACAAACAACCGGACGAGTTCTCCACCAGTTATGGGATAAATCCCAAAAATTTTTCCTTTTTCTTCTTTTTCCCCCTTCTTTCGGGTTGTCTTCAGCCTTCTCGGGGCCCTTGTCTTTTCTCCCCAAAAACAGTATGATACAGGGTGTTGATTCCGCTTTGGAAAAGGAGATGCCCCATGACCATCGGAAATGTTACCATAGCGGGGAAAGCCGCCCTGGCCCCCATGGCCGGTGTGGCGGACCGGGCGTTCCGCAAACTTTGCGTGGAAAACGGCGCAGCTTACGTCGTTGGAGAAATGGTCAGCTGCAAGGGCCTGTGCTTCGGTGATGCCAAAAGCGAGGAGCTATTGAGCCTGGATCCTCAGGAGCACCCCGCCGCCATACAACTGTTTGGCGATGATCCGGATACTATGGCCCGCGCCGCTCAAAAAGCGATGACCTATCACCCGGATATCCTCGACATCAATATGGGCTGCCCTGCCCCAAAAATCGCGGGGAACGGGTGTGGAAGCGCCCTGATGCGCGACCCGGAACGATGCCGCGCCATCGTGGCAGCAGTCGCCGGGGCGGTCCCTGTCCCCGTGACGGCCAAGATACGCAAGGGCTATTCCCGGGAAGAGAGCAATGCGGTGGAGGTGGCCCTGGCCTGTCAGGAAGGCGGCGCTGCCGCCATCACCGTACATGGGCGAACCCGGGATCAGATGTACGCGCCCCCGGTGGACTGGAATATTATCCGTCAGGTCAAGCAGGCCCTGTCGATCCCAGTTATCGGCAACGGCGATGTAACCTCGCCGGAGACAGCCGCCGCGCTGTATGAAGAAACCGGCTGTGATCTCGTCATGGTGGGCCGCGGGGCATTGGGCGCCCCTTGGCTGTTTGCGCAGATCGAGGCTTTTCTGACCCACGGCACCCGTCTTCCCGATCCTTCCCTGTCCCGCCGGATGGTGCTGCTGCGCCGCCACGCGGAATATGCGGTACGGTTCAAGGGAGAACGGGTGGCCATGCGGGAAATGCGCAAACACGCCGCCTGGTATGTCCGGGGGATACGGGGCGCTGCCTCACTGCGCTGTCTGGCGGGCACCTTGTCTACTATGGAAGACCTGGAAAATTTTTGCCGCCGGGTAGTGGAAACAGCCGATCCTGGCGAACATACACCTTGACTTTTGGGCTTCCCATATGCTATAGTTAAGGCTGTCTCCGCTGGTGTAGCTCAGTTGGTAGAGCAGCTGATTTGTAATCAGCAGGTCGGGGGTTCAAGTCCGTCCACCAGCTCCACCTGTAAACCCGCATGAACACTAGGTTTGTGCGGGCTTTTCATTTATCCTTACCGGAGCTAAAAATTGATTTTGGTCGTTGTTTGGTCGTTATTCTTGCAAAAAGAGGCCTAAAGCTACCAATAAATAAGAGCGGGCGGCACGGTTTCCCATGCTGGCCCGCTCTCCGTTTTAGTCATGTAAACAAAGGGACTGGACGAACCTGTAAATGATGGACAACTGCCGGGGAAGGAAAGAAGGATCCGGCATACTCCTTCAATGTCTTCTGGGCTCGTCTCGCCTCACCTGACGCAACCCCGCCTTTTCTACCTAGTTCTCTTGCTTCGCACCGGTTTTAGATTCTGTTCATTCGCCATTCCCACCACCTCTTCTTAGCTGATTGATCCTCTCCCGTGTGTACTGACCCAGTTCCGAAGGATTCTGGATGGTATCATTCAGGGCATTCATTACTCGCATACCGTACAGAACGGCAGC
>CAJFNR010000041.1 GCA_904395335.1 Candidatus Avimonas narfae
ATGCACCAGATTTCCTGAGGCATCCCGATCAAAATATGTCCTGTTTGTATTGGTGCTTTTCTCCGTCCGCAAGCCCGTTTCATCATATGAATACGATATCATGTTGGTCCACTTTTGTAAAGAAGTCAGGCGGCGGCCATTTTTCCACTGCATATTGGATATATCTGTTCCCCAATTCAGCGGATTGCCAACAGCGTCGTAGGTGATGGTATTCCCGTTGTAACTAGTCAGCAGATCCTTCCACACCGGGGCGATATCCTCCGCTACGCCCGTGGCATAGCTGTACATCGAGCCGCCGCCCGTATATGTCAATGAAAGGAAAAGAGTGCGGTCAAAAAAATTGAACCACACCCTTAACCCCAAATGGCTATTCAATACAAAGCCTGCAAGGATTCACAGAAAAACCTAAAATTGTTTACCTATATAGTATGACGATTCATTCTGCCTACTACTTTCAAATAATTCATATTCTGTTTCATCAAATCCATTGAATAAAAGAAAACTTTTTACATCTGTATAGGGCAATATTTCATGCATTTCTGTCATTAATTCAATATAGCATTTAATCAGATTATTTACGTATACAGCAGAATAATGAGGATCCTCCTTTGAATCATTAAGGACATTCTCTATGTAGACTGGCAAATTGCAATTTATGTCCTTCAGGACATATAAGATTTGCTCTTTATTCATTAGTAACCATACCAACTTTCTCTGTAATCACATATGTAGTTCATTGTTGTTGGATTCCCCCCACTTATTAACACGTTGAAATTGAAATTTAATATTATTTTCAATTATGGTTTCAATATCTATATTGGGGGAGCTTACTTCTGCATATTGCGAGTCGACTATAGTGACAGTTATTTCACAATCTTTTGGAAGCTGTTTAGTGTCCATATTAATATACTTTATATCACGATAAGCTTGTATCTCTGCACTTATAATATAATACTTAGGCAAAAGTATAGAATTTAAGAATTCAATACCAGACAACATTTTTTCTTGAAATAATGGCTTTATAACCCCATTTTCAACCGGCATATATATTTCACTTTCATTTATGAGCCAACAGTAGTCTTCGACGCGAATATTATTTAATATTACAGCTAAATACTGATTATAATCGTTTGGAATTATAAATCTAATCATTACTCTATCGCTCTCCTAAGCAAAGATTTTTATCAAACCATCCGCTATTCCTGTACCAAGGGTGGGCAACAAAAAATCATCTGCGACTCCTATGCCTGTAGCATTATCAGCAACTATTGCGACCACTCCTACTACACATACCACTACCGTGCCTGCAGCGATCACTTTTTCCCATGTAGAATTATAGGCATCTCCCCTGGATGGATTCCCTTCTAAATCCCATTCCCAGTCATGATAATGAGGTGATTGTAATTCTGGATGATGGTTGGGGTGTCCATAATCGGTATCTCTTTTGGCTTTACCTTCCGAATCATAATCACGCTCTTGCTTGGGGTTTCCGTTACGGTCATAATCTGTCGCTGTAGAATTGGGCTCTCCTTTTAGAGGCAGATTGTATACTAAATTTAGCCTCGGGTCAACTGCACTATAATCATATTTCGCTGTCCCGTCGATATTTCCCCCGGGGACACGATGCGAACCGTAAATATCTATACTACTTATATATCCACTTGGATCACTGTACATCGCCGGATCATTGTTGCAGTATACAAACAGATTTAAGCCGGTAAAGGATCTATTTATATCAAGAATATCATCCCATTAATAAACCTCTTGACCTGGGGATCGGAATTTTAATGAATATCCTTACGTAATGAATCCCTAATAAAAACTAAGGAGGTGATGATTTAAAATAGTTAAAGTATATCTATAAAAGTGTAAAACAGGTATGTATGGGCCATATGGCAAATTTGTTATTTATTCTTATATTTTAACGTGTATAGTTGATAAATTTATTGTATATAACAATAAATATTTTGTATGGATAATGCTATTTCTATGGTTTACTGGTATAATGGTTAATATAATACCAAAAAATTAATAAGGTAAAAAACGATTTCTTAATGGAGATGAAATTTCAGATAACAGAACCTTTCTTGCCAAACCTTTTCATATTGTGCTAATAACCCCGTAAAGCTTAATTGATATTGGAAGCCATTTCAGCCGGCATATCATTTGCAAAGTGAGCCTATTCTTTATCAATCCGAATCCTATTTTTTGGGTGGTGAAAATATGAGCAGGTTATTACTAATAATAGTGCTTTCCGTTGCTTTTTTCATTTCCGTTTTCTCTATGATTAGGAAAAAGAAAATACGCATATATGAAATGATCATTGCTATCTCGTGCATTAGTATACTTTCGATAGATATGGTTTTTAATTTTATACGTACTCCCCGGGAAAAATTAAGCAACGAAACGATTGAGATAATCCAAGAAACAGACTGGAGTGATAGCGCTTATTTAAGCAGAATAGGATTTGAACTATATGATAATACCTATAAACTGGAGAAAAGGTATGACGATGGTTTTTTCGTGATATACGTTGAGGACTATTCAGATAGCGATCTACCTAATCTTGATTTCAAAGAATACAATGACCACATTTCCTATGCTTATTCTATAAGTGGTGAATATGATTCTCCGTTTTCTATAAAACCAGTATCTATGTCCCGACTATATTATTTTATTATTGAGGATAAAGTTGTTTCGATAAGAGAACATAGTGAAGAAAACAAACTTTTTGAAAGCTTTATTTACCAAACTATAGGCTGATCACGCTCCGGGACACGATTCTATTAATCTTAATCAGTGTAGCGGAGTTTTTGTCTATCGTTCGTTCGGTGAAATTCTTAATTGCTTGGGGAATGTATGAATTGCTTAAGGTAAAGGGGTTTGTTTTTTATATGCGGTGATATGTCTTTGACAAACAAAAAGTAGAGGGAGCGGCAAATCCCAAAACCGCGTCGCTGTACTCACTCTTTAGAAAGGATCTGTCTTCAGTATAAGTAGGAGGTGTTTTGAAATATATGGGTAAAAGCAAATATAGAGGTATGGTTATAATTGTTTTCATTACATCATTATTTGATTTGTTTTTTGCTGCCATTAATAAACAACAAATTTTTCGTAATGTTTCTCCATATTCATATGGAACCATTTTAGGGACACCTAGATATATGCTTCAACTTAGTGTCGTATTATTACTACAAATAGCGGTCATTGTTTCTACGGTCGTATATTATAATAATTTAAAAAAAACAGAAGGCTTTTCTCATAAGGTGCTAAAAATCACACTTCCCATTTTAATCGAGGCAGTAGTCCTTATTGCTATTTCTGTATTTTGGTATCAAAGCATACTTCTTATTTAAGACTCACCACTGCGGATGAAGTATAGTGAAATTCATTTAAGATGGGAGTAATCTCGGTTACTCTCACGCCGATTTTTCGCATGTCAATTTTTTAATATTGTTTTTTTGTTGAACGGTAACGGATCACATTAATCATTACATAATGGATTTTATGATCCAGATATTAACGTGACTTCAAATGCCGCTATGCCTAGTGGGGGTATGATCCCAAATCCAATAGCCGTTCTTCAAGCACGGGTGCTACTACTCCGGAAAAAGTATCTCCAATTAATAGGGGCAAGCGTAGAATTGGGCTGGGATTATGATTATTATCTATCTAGAGCAGCGTTTTAAGGAGGGATCCCCATGAAACCCATTTCTTTTCCCCCAAAAACTATGAGTAAAAAAAGAAGATTTTTTTTAGCGATAAACATCACTATAATATTTATCATTCAATTTGCGGGAATGATATTTGCAGAAATATTTCATTTGTCTTGCCGCTCAGGATGGTTGCCTCGTCTTGTTATTTTATTATCTGTGATCCCTTTTTGTAACACAATATATATTGGGGAAAAATGGGCTATTGAAAACAATAAAACTTTTTTTAAATATTTTCTATTTTTCTTGCTTTGCAGTTTTATTTTTGCTGTAATTTATACTCTTGTTTTTTTCGATTTTTCCTTTTAAAAAATAGGGCACAACCGGTAACATGTTGATAGCGGTACATATTATACGGCCGTGGCTATATATGTAAATGATCCCGGTGAGAAATTCGTTTTAACAAAAAACTTTAGCTTGCATTCCGCATCATATCTTCATATAGGCTGGGGTTGGAGTGGCTATGATCCTTCGAAAACCATGGAGGATTATTCCAAATTAACAGCATATCACAAAGATTTTTAAAGGGGGAATCAGAGTGAATGTGTCTTTTAGTATGTTTTACCTTTCTGTAATTACTCTAAAATTCCCGTATAATAAAATGTTTAAATCTCATCAGTATCAGCAAATCCAAAAAATGATAAAAGAAAAAGGCTGGGATTCCAAGATTGAGAATATAATTACTGTTATTGATGGTATTTTTGCTTGCATATTAGCTGGCATTTTTCCTATTCTCTTTTTAAATTCGTCTCTTTCGAAATTTTGTCAAGCGATTTTAGTAGTGCTTTTATTTTGGTGCAGTTGCGGGTTAATATGGAACATCGTTTTTCTCTTAGTTTCTTTGTTTTTTTGTAAATGTTCTTACTCAGCCTTTCTTAAAGAGTGGGAAACTCAATAATATATCCGAGAAGAAGGGCACGGCCAATTTACTAGCCGTGTCCTTTACTTTATGTGAGGCAAATTACAGCAAACCATACGTATTCCATGCAGTACAAACGCATGTATGACAACCTTCCGCCGCGTAATTCCGTTTTTACAATAAAATAATAACAATAATTAACTTCTAGTCAGCTAACAAGCGCTCCTGGTGGGGTACAAAAAATGCCTTGAAGCATATGGGTACAAAAGGGGTACAAACCGTGATTTCGGCCCCTTTGAGACAAAGACCCAAAGCAAAAAAGAGCCGCCCGGCAGGCAGCTCTTTTTCAGAACAAATCCAGTATTCATGCGGGTTTGCGACCCTTATTTCAGCGCCTCGGACACCGCCACAGCGCAGGCAACAGTGGCGCCAACCATGGGGTTGTTGCCCATACCGATGAGGCCCATCATCTCCACATGGGCCGGGACGGAGGAGGAGCCAGCAAACTGGGCGTCGCCGTGCATGCGGCCCATGGAATCGGTCAGGCCGTAGGAAGCGGGGCCAGCCGCCATGTTGTCGGGATGCAGGGTACGGCCCGTGCCGCCGCCGGAGGCCACGGAGAAGTACTTCTTGTTGTTTTCGATAGCCCACTTCTTATAGGTGCCGGCCACCAGATGCTGGAACCGGGTGGGGTTGGTGGAGTTACCGGTGATGGAAACCTCCACGCTTTCATGCTGCATGATGGCCACGCCCTCCAACACATCGTTGGCGCCGTAGCACTTGACCGCTGCCCGCTCGCCGTCGGAGAACGCTTTCTCCTCCACGATCTTCAGCTCGCCGGTATAGAAATCGTAATCCGTCTCCACATAGGTGAAGCCGTTGATGCGGCTGATGATGTACGCCGCGTCCTTGCCCAAGCCGTTGAGGATAACCCGCAGCGGCTCCTTGCGGACCTTATTGGCCGTGCGGGCGATGCCGATGGCCCCCTCCGCCGCGGCGAAGGATTCGTGTCCCGCCAGGAACGCGAAGCAATGGGTATCCTCGGACAACAGCATCTTGCCCAGATTGCCGTGGCCCAGGCCCACCTTGCGCTGTTCAGCAACGGAGCCGGGCACGCAGAAGGCCTGCAGGCCCTCGCCGATAACGGCGGAAGCCTCGGCGGCATCCGAGACGCCGCGCTTCAGCGCCAGAGCCACACCCAGGGTATAAGCCCAGACGGCATTTTCAAACGCAATGGGCTGCACGCCCTTGACGATGGATTCCACATCGACGCCCTTGGACAGGCATAGATCGCGGGCCGCCTCCATAGACCCCAGATCGTTTTCCGCCAGGAACTTCTCGATCTTGGGCATGCGGCGCTCTTTGCCTTCAAATTTTACATCGTTAGCCATATAGTACCTCCCTGCCGCAAATACGGCATATTTCGTGAGATTTTTCCTTGCAGCTGCGGGGTCTTATTCCTCGCGGGGATCGATATACTTGGCAGCGCCGTCGAAGCGGCCATACTGTCCGATGTTCTTTTTGTACGCCTCACTGGGATCCACGCCATGACGGATATCCTCCATCATCTTGCCCAGGCGGACAAACTGATAACCGATGACCTCATTTTCCTCATCCAGGGCCAGCTTCAACACATAGCCCTCCGCCATTTCCAGATAACGGACACCCTTGAGGCCAGTGGAATACATGGTGCCCACCTGAGAACGCAGGCCTTTGCCCAGATCCTCCAGCCCGGCGCCGATGGACAGGCCGTCCTCGGAGAAAGCGGACTGGGAACGTCCGTAGGCCAGCTGCTTGAAAATCTCACGCATGGCGACGTTGATGGCGTCGCACACCAGGTCGGTATTCAGGCATTCCAGCAGGGTTTTGCCCGGCAGAATCTCCGCCGCCATGGCGGCGGAATGGGTCATGCCGGAGCAGCCGATGGTCTCCACCAGCGCCTCCTGGACAATGCCCTCCTTCACATTCAGGGTCAGCTTGCAGGTGCCCTGCTGGGGAGCGCACCAGCCCACACCGTGGGACAGACCGGAAATATCGGAAATCTGGGTGGACTGCACCCATTTCCCCTCCTCCGGGATCGGCGCGGGGCCGTGGTGGGGTCCCTTCTTGACAACGCACATCTTTTCCACTTCTTCGGAATAGTTCATAGTGGTGCTCCTTTCCATCGACATTCTTCTGTCGGACTTCCCTTGTTAAAATGTTGGCAAATCAAGCTCATTATAGCGGGTTTGTCCCCAAGGTGCAAGAGGAAAACTCCCCATCCGTCGAGAGCAAATTTGTGAAAAAAACCGAAAGCACCGCCGCCTCAGCGGGGTGCTTCCTCCTTTTCCGGCACATATTCCAGCAGGTCACCTGGCTGGCAATCCAGGATACGGCAGAGCTCCTCCAGGGTGGAAAAGCGCACGGCCCTGGCCCGGCCGTTTTTCAGAATGGACAGATTGGCCGGGGTGATCCCCACTCGATCCGCCAGCTCGGTCAGGCCGATTTTTCGCTTGGCCATCACCACATCCAGATTCACCACAATGGGCATACGTCTTCCTCCTTCGCCTTGCCGCCTCAGATGGTCATATCGTTTTCCTTTTTGTATTCCCCCGCCTGCTGCATCAGCTCGGCAAAGACAAACAACATCAGTCCCGCTACCGTCAGGGCAGCGGCCAGAGCCAGCATAATCACCCGCAGCAGCCAGAAAAACGCCACCGCATAAAAGGCCGCCAGCAGCAGGCATTCCACCCCCATGCACCGGAGCGCCCGGGATACGGGAGCGCCAAACGGCTTCCCAGCGCCGACGCGGCGCATCAAGCTGCGGGCCTGCCACAACATCGGCTCCACCAGTATCCCGGTGACCAGAAGCACTGTCAAATGCTTGTAAAACCAGTTCCCCTCCATCCCCGGATGCTGCCCCGTTAAGGCGGGGATGGTCCAGGGCAGGGAAACAAGGACAGCCAAAACCGCCACCATGCCGATGAGCAGCAGGATCTCCAGCAGGTTGCTGAGCCCCCGCTTTTTTTGAGGGTTGTCCATATCTCCAACACCTTCTCCGGGCGAGATTCTCCCTATTCTTCCGCATTCCGGACAAAATTTTTCCCCGATGGGTATCCACCGGAGAACCGCCGTTTTCTCTCCGCTTTTCCAAGAGAAATATTCGACATATGGCGTATTATAGCATGCTTTCCGGCGAAAGAAAAGAGCATGCCGCCAATTCTTTTCGTTTATCGTGTGAAATATACCGTTTTTCATGGGGCATCCTATTTTTCCCGGTAGGGAACCTCTTCTATTTTATAGGTTGTAAGGGACGCGGTTTTATGGTATGATAAACCAGAATCGCTCCTGACATGAATTAGCGGCGTCCCCCGATGTCGGAAGGGCGTGAAGCAATACGAGGTGAACCATCAATGGGAATTATGAAACTCCTGTTCGGCGACTACAGCAAGCGGGAACTCAAGCGCGTACAGCCCATCTGCGACCAGGTGCTGGCGCTGGAGGAGACCTACCGCGCCATGGGTGAGGAGGAGCTGAAGAGCCAAACCGACAAGCTGCGGGACCGCCTGCAGTCGGGCGAAAGCCTAGACGATATCCTGCCCGACGCCTTTGCCGTCTGCCGCGAAGCCACCGGCCGGGTGCTGGGCACGCCCCACTTCCCCGTTCAGATTATCGGCGGCATCATCCTGCATCAGGGCCGCATTGCGGAAATGAAGACCGGTGAAGGCAAGACCCAGACCGTTATCCTCCCGGCTTACCTGAACGCCCTGACCGGCGAAGGGGTGCATGTGGTGACGGTCAACGACTACCTGGCCCGCCGCGACAGCGAATGGATGGGCAAGGTATACCGCTATCTGGGCCTGACGGTGGGTCTGGTGGTTCACGACATGAGCAACGCCGACCGGCGCAAGGCGTATGCCGCGGATATCACCTATGGCACCAACAACGAGCTGGGCTTTGATTACCTCCGTGACAACATGGTCATTTATAAGGAAAATAAGGTGCAGCGCCCGCATCATTACGCCATCGTGGACGAGGTGGACTCCATCCTCATCGACGAGGCGCGAACCCCCCTCATCATCTCCGGCCAGGGCGACAAATCCACCGATCTGTACGAAATGGCGGACAAATTCGCCAAGACCCTGCGCATCTACAAAATCAAGGAAATGGAGACAAAAGAGGAACAAAACGAGGTGGACGGCGACTACATCGTGGACGAAAAGGCCCGCACCGCCACCCTCACCGCCACCGGCGTCAAAAAGGCGGAGCAGTATTTCAACGTGGAAAACCTGATGGACCCGGACAACGTCACCCTGCTCCACCACATCAACCAGGCCATCAAGGCCCGGGGCGTCATGCACCGGGATGTGGATTACGTGGTCAAGGACGATCAGGTGATCATCGTCGACGAGTTTACCGGCCGCCTCATGTTCGGCCGCCGGTACAACGAGGGACTGCACCAGGCCATCGAGGCCAAGGAGGGCGTCAAGGTGGAACGGGAGAGCAAAACCCTGGCCACCATCACCTTCCAGAATTATTTCCGCCTGTACAAAAAGCTGTCCGGCATGACCGGTACCGCCAAGACGGAAGCCAGCGAATTTGAGCAGATCTACAAGCTGGACGTGGTGGAAATCCCCACCAACAAGCCCATGATCCGTAACGACATGCCCGACTGCGTTTACAAGACCGAAATGGGCAAATTCCGCGCCGTGATCCGGCAGATCGAGGAGTGTCACGAGCGTCATCAGCCGGTGCTGGTGGGCACCATTTCCATTGAAAAATCCGAGCTGCTGTCCAAAATGCTCAAACAAAAGGGCATTAAGCACGAGGTGCTCAACGCCAAATATCACGAGAAGGAAGCGGAAATCGTCGCCCAGGCGGGCAAAAAGGACGCCGTGACCATCGCCACCAACATGGCGGGACGCGGAACCGACATCAAGCTGGGCGGCAACGCGGAATACCTGGCCAAGGCGGAGATGCGCCGCATGGGCATCCCGGAGGAAATCATCGTGGAGTCCACGGACTTCGCTGACAACTCCAGCGAAGAGGTGGTGCAGGCGCGCCAGACCTTCCAGGAGCTGGAGGAAAAGTACAAAAAGGAAATCGAGCCGGAGGCGGAGGAGGTCCGTCAGGCGGGCGGCCTGTTCATTCTGGGCACCGAGCGCCATGAATCCCGCCGGATCGACAACCAGCTGCGCGGCCGTTCCGGCCGTCAGGGCGACCCCGGCGCCTCCCGTTTCTACCTGTCGCTGGAGGACGACCTGATGCGCCTGTTCGGCGGCGAACGCATCAACTCCCTGATGGAGACCCTGGGCATCGACGAGGACACCCCCATCGAGAACAAGATGCTGACCAACTCCATTGAAAGCGCCCAAAAGAAGATTGAGGAGCGCAACTTCGGCATCCGCCGCGACGTGCTGCAGTACGACGACGTAATGAACCGTCAGCGTGAGGTGATCTACGGCCAGCGGGACAAGGTTCTGGACGGCGAAAGCGTCCGCGACAGCATTGTGGAAATGATCAAGGGATCCATCGAATCCACGGTCAAGCGGTACACTGCCGACGCGGAGATCCACGAAAACTGGAATCTGGCGGGCCTGCGGGATTATTATCTGGGCTGGCTCACCACCCCGGACGACTTCCAGTACTCCGACCAGGAGCTGGAGGACATGTCCGACAAGGATCTGATCGCCTCCTTGACCGACCGGGCCATGGACATCTACGAGAAGAAGGAAGCCCAGTACGGCGAGCCGCTCATGCGGGAGATCGAGCGCGTGATCCTGCTCAAGACCGTGGATCGTCACTGGATGGACCATATCGACAACATGGATGAGCTGCGGCGGGGAATCCACCTGCGCGCCTACGGTCAGAAGGATCCGGTGGTCCAGTACCGGCTGGAGGGTTACGACATGTTCGAGAACATGATCGAATCCATCCGGGAAGATACCGCGCGCCTGATGCTCACCGTTCAGATCCGCACCAAGGAGGAACCCAAGCGGGAGCAGGTGGCCAAGCCCACCGCCGCCTCCGGCGCCTCCGACGGCAGCGAGGTCAAGCAGCCCAAGCGCAAAACCGCCGCCCAAAAGGTGGGGCGCAACGATCCCTGCCCCTGCGGCAGCGGCAAAAAGTACAAGAAGTGCTGCGGCCGCGCCGACGCCGACAAGGCGGGGGAATAACCCCTGTGACAGATGCCCCGCAGGAGAAAGATTTTCTCCCGCGGGGCGTATTTTATCAACACGTGTTAAGAGAGGAAAGTTTCATGAAGCGATGCCTTGTTTTCGCTCCGTGCAAGGTCCGATAAGGACGGGACCGCATGGAGCGATAGAAAATACGGATATATTCTCGTCCTTTTCGGCTTTGCTTTTTCCGACCATTCCATCAAAAAAGGAGCAAAGTCGATATGTCACCGTTTCTGTCTCCGGACCGATCCCCGGTCCGGACTGTTATCCGGGAGCTGCGCGGCTTCCTGATCCTGTGGCTCACCCAATCCTTTTCTTCCCTAGGCAGCAGCATGACCAATTTTGCCCTGATCGTCTGGTCCTATCAACAGCAGGGATCCGCGCTGACCACGGCGCTGCTTTCGGTGTGCTCCTACGCCCCCTATGTGGCTATGAGCATTTTTGCCGGAGCACTGAGCGATAAATGGAACAAAAAGGCCACCCTCCTCATCTGTGACACCGCCGCAGCCGCCTGTACCGTGGCCGTGCTGGTGCTGCTGCAGACAGGGCTGCTGCGGATCGGGCATTTGTACGCCCTCAACGCGGTCAACGGCCTGATGAACACGGTCCAGCAACCGGCCGCCGACGTCACCATCAGCCTGCTCACGCCGAAAAAGCACTATCAGAAGGTCAGCGGGCTGCGTTCGCTGTCCAGCTCCCTAGTCAGTATGCTGACGCCGGCCCTGGCCACCGCATTGCTGACTCTGTCCGGCCTGCCGTCTGTAATCCTATTCGACCTGTTTACTTTTGCCGCGGCGTTTGTCACCCTGCTGTGCGGCATCCGTATCCCTGCAGCCGCCGTGGACGGCGGGCCGAGGGAATCCGTCTGGCAGTCGGCCAAAGGGGGCCTTCGGTATCTCCGCCAGAACCGGGTAATCCTCCATCTGATGCTGTTTTTGGCAGGGATCAACCTGATCGCTTCTCTGTACAACGCGGCCCTGCCCGCCATGCTGCTCTCCAAAGAGGGCGGAGGGCAGGCCGCCCTGGGGATTGTGGAATCCGTCTCCGGTATCGCCCTGCTTTTTGGCAGTGCGGCCGCCTCCCTCCTGCCCCCGCCCAAAAGCCGGGTCCGCGTGATCTGCAATTCCCTGCTGCTGGCCATGAGCACGGAAAACTTTTTTCTGGCGCTGGGCGGCTCGGTTCCCGTTTGGGCCGTGGGCGCTCTACTGGGCTGGATCGGTATCCCGCTGATGAACGCCAATATGGATGTGCTGTTCCGCAGCACCATCCCCCTGGCGATGCAGGGGCGCGTTTATGCGGCGCGGAACACGCTGCAGTTTTTTACCATTCCCGTGGGCTACTTTCTGGGAGGCTTTCTGGTGGATTCTGTCATGGAGCCTTTTATGGCTTCCCAAGCTACGGGCAGCGGGCTATTGCCCGCGTTGTTCGGCCGGGGAAAGGGCTCCGGCGCCGCCCTGCTGTTTTTCTTTCTGGCAGTGGCCGGGACGGCGCTGTGCCTGCTGTTCCGCCGCGACCGGCACATATGGAGGCTGGAGCAGGAGGAGCGTGAAGAGCGGCCGGAAACGTAACCCGCTCCCCCCTAAACATACAAATGAGGAGCCTGGATATCCCCTGTCGGGATGTCCGGGCTCCTCATTTTTGAAACTAGTTCAGCCTTCCAGCTGCTCCTGCACATGGGCATACAGGGCTTCCGCCGCGTTCGTCGGCCACTGATATCCGGAAACAACGCTGGTGCCAACGGAAATTTTCACATCACCGGTATCCGGCCAGAAGGTGACGGTATAGGACTCCGACGGGGACAGCCGGACAAAGCGGCCCGAGGGATCCGTGGATGCCAACGGCTCTCGCCACTCCGCCGCCGTCCACAGGGAACCCAGGGCCTCATCCACGGCAACGGTTCCCTGACGACCCTGGTCATCGGCAACGGACACCTCCGACGCCGCCTCGCAGCGGGCCAGGCTTTCCTCCCTGCCCAGGCAGTGATGCTCCTGCGCATACCGGACCATGGCGGCAGCGGTACCCTCCGGCAGGCGGTATACCTTCTCCTCCTTTTCAAATCCCCATTCTCCCAGCTGAACCTCGGCCAGTCCGGCTTCCTCTGAAACCAAAAGGGACAGCGAATCGCTGAAGGTAAAGGACAGCTCCGCCTCCGAGGGAAACCGGGTAAACCGGGCCGGCTCCCACTGCTCCAGCTCAAAGGTCTCCAGAAAAGCCTCCGGTGTGTCCACCACGTACCCGCAGCGGATGATTCCCTCCTCACACTGCTTCTGTAAGGCGGTACGCACCGCCTCCAACGTACTGTCCGGTTTCTCCGGGGCCGCCGTGGCGGAGGGCTCCGTCCCGCCGCCGGGAGTCTCCGCGTTTTCAGGCGAAGCGGCAGGGCCGCAGCCGCCGCAGACCAGCAGCATCAAAGCGGCAAGGCCCGCCGCCCAACACGATTTATTCCGCATACGCATACCAACTATCCCCGCTTTCCTATTCCCTTGTGGTTTATTTTCAGATGCATTCCGTATAGCTCGGAAATCCGTTCTATAACAGCCCCTTTTTCACATCCAAGCACGGGAAGGATACCCAACAACTCACGGCGGCGTATATTTTCATCTTTTTCGGAATTTTAGCATAAATGTGTTTTGATTTCAACTGCCCTACATTTTCCCGCAGGTTTATCCCTGCAGGCCGTTTTCCTGTCGTTCCATGTTCTCCACCACCACGTCGTAAATATCCCCCAGGGAGGCCGCGTATTCCAGCACCTTCCACGGCGTGTTGGTGTGAAAATGGATTTTGATGAGATTTTCATCCCCCACCGCCAGCAGACAATCCCCGGCAATATTTTGGGTAATGTAATCGTGGATGGCATCCTCCGACAGATCCGTCCCTTCAATCAGCAACTGCGTATCAAACCGGTACTCCAACATACCTATTCCGCTCCTTTCCATTTGTACAGGATTTTCATACGGCCGTATCGGATATTCTTATGGTATATATTTTTTAAATATTACGTTTAGTTGGCTTTTGGGCAAAAGGCATACTACTATTTGTATTGAATTTATTGATTTATCCTATTGGTTTTGGATTATAGGGGCTTTTTCGCAGCGATAAGTAGCATCATCGGCCGGCGGAGTTCTTCCTTCATTCCCGGAAGGGACCGCATATCCTCCGGCGGCTGAGATTCCACCAGGCTTCGGATGGCAAACCCCGCCTGCCATAGGGTTTGAAGATAGGTGGTCAAGGTGCGATGATACTTTATCACCTGTTCGCCCAAAAAAGTCGCTATGCGCTCTCCCTCCTCAAAATACCGGTCCACAGGAAAACACAAAATCTCGCCGTTACTGTCGTAAAGCCAGTCCTGTGTCCCGTAAGCGGTAAATACCGGATGCTCCACAGAAAACACGAAATCTCCCCCCGGCCGCAGCCAGCGGAACACGTTTTCCACCAGCGGTCTGTAATCCCGTACATAATGCAGCGCCAGCGAACTGATGACAACGTCAAAGCTGCTGTCCGGGAAGGAAAGGTCCTCCATCGCCGCTTGCCGGTATTCAATCCGGGCAGAGTCCGTCTTTTCCCTGGCGGTATCCAGCATTTTCCGGGAAATGTCCGTCCCCAGCACTCTTCGGGCTCCCTGTCCATCGGCATAACGGCAATGCCAGCCGTAGCCGCATCCCAGATCCAATACCTCCTTCCCGGCAAAATCCGGCAGCAGCGCTTTCAGCTCCCGCCATTCCCCGGCGCCTTCCAGCCCCTTTCGGGAACGGTCCATTTGGCTGTACTTTTCAAAAAACACCGGATCATCGTATCGGTTCTCTTTCATTGTTCTGTCTCCTATCGGGAATGCTTTGCGCAATAAACGGATAGTGAAGGGAAAACGCCGTCCTGTTTTTCCCAGCCAACTACACCTCATCCACCTTCCCCTACCCTCTAGGGGAACGACTGGAATGATCCGTAACGGAATTTTTGATATGCAAAGATGCCTGAATCCCCACGAAAGAACGGCGGGCAAAAGACCGCCCGTTCCCTCTCCACCGTAGGCAAGCGCTAACTTTGTATTATTTATATGTATTTATACTATTTGGAATAAATAAAATTTCAGATACCGGGTTTCCGGCACATTCCACAGGATGGGATGATCCGGGGACTGCTGGCGGGCCTCAATCTGCCTCAGCTCCACTCCGGCATCTGCCGCAGCAGAGCGAAGCATGGCTTCAAACCGTTCCTCCGTCATAAAGTGGGAGCAGGAGCAGGTAGCCAAGTACCCTCCCCGGGGCAACAGGCGCATAGCCCGCAGGTTGATCTCCTTATAGCCCCGGGCCGCGCTTTCCACGGTACGGCGGCTCTTGGTGAAAGCGGGCGGGTCCAGGATGATAAAGTCAAAGGGCCTTTTGCCCTCCGCTTCCAGCTGAGGCAGCCAGTCAAACACATTGGCGCAGCGGAACTCCATCCGTTCCTCCCAGCCGTTGAGCCGGGCGTTGGCCCGGGCCTGCTGCACAGCGGTGTCGGAAATATCCACTGCGCATACCTGCTCCGCGCCGCCACGAACCGCATTCAGCGCAAAAGAGCCGGTATGGGTGAAGCAGTCCAACACCCTCCTTCCGCGGGCCAGGCGGGCTACCGCTTCCCGGTTGAACTTCTGGTCCAGGAAAAAGCCGGTCTTTTGGCCGTTTTCCACATCCACGTAATAGGAGACGCCGTTTTCCGTGATGGCGGTAGCGGTGGTGCCGTCCCCCTCCCATCCGGGGAAAAAGCCCTTGTTCTCCTCCAGCCCCTCCCGCTCCCGCAGGGAAACATCGTTGCGCTCGTAGACAGCCCGGATATCCTGCCCATCCTCCCGCAGAACCTGGCAAAGCAGGGGGAACAGCCGGCTTTTGCGCTGCTCCATGCCCAGGGAAAGGGTCTGGGTCACCAGGATATCGCCAAAGCGGTCCACGGTCAGTCCCGGGAAGCTGTCCGCCTCGCCGAAAATCACCCGGCAACAGGTCAGATCCTGAGGCCGCATGACGGCTTTGCGGTAATCCCACGCATACCGGAAACGGCGCTGGAAAAAGGCATCGTCAAACCGGTCGTTGGCATTCCGGGACAGCAGCCGAACCCGGATTTTGGAACGGGAATTGTAAAATCCAGTGCCCAGATACCGCCCTTTTCCAGTCACCACATCCGTCAGGTCGCCGTCCCGGAGGGGCCCTTCCGTCTTTTCCACATCGGTATCGTATACCCAGGGATGGCCACTTTCGCTCCACCGTGCTCCTTTGGGGGTTACGGTGACGCGGGCATAGGGTCGTGTCTGTTTCATACAGCCTCCTGTAAAAAGCGGGCCCTTCGGCCCGCTTTTTCTTCCTTTTTATTCCGCGGGCCGAAATCAGCTGTTCCGCTCCTTGAAGGCGCGATCCGCCTCCCGCTTCATGTCTCGCCGGGCGGCATCCTCCCGCTTGTCATACAACTTTTTGCCGCGGCACAGGCCCACCTGCACCTTGACCAGAGAGCCTTTGAAGTACACGGACAGCGGGATCAGCGTCAGCCCCTGCTGTTTTACCAGCCCGAACAGCCGCAGGATCTCCCGCTTGTGCAGCAGCAGGCGCCGGGGCCGGCGTGGATCGCGGTTGAAGATATTGCCCTTTTCATAGGGACTGATGTGCATGCCGTGCACGAACATCTCCCCGCTGTCAATCTCACACCACGCGTCCTTCAGGTTGACGCCCCCCTGGCGCAGGGATTTGACCTCGGTGCCGGACAACTCGATGCCGGCTTCCAGGGCCTCCTCCACAAAATAGTCGTGGAACGCCTTTTTATTAGCCGCAATGGTGCGGCTTTCCGCGGACGGCGCCATGGGGACGCCTCCTTTCTGCAATATATTTCTATTCGATGCGGCTGCGTCCCTCCAGGGAACGGCGCAGCGTCACCTCGTCGGCGTATTCCAGATCGCCACCCACGGGAATGCCATAGGCCAGCCGGGTCACCGGCACGCCAAAGGGCTTCAGCAGCTTGGACAGATACATGGCGGTGGCCTCCCCCTCCACGGTGGGGTTGGTGGCCATGATGATCTCCCGCACATCGGATTCCGCCACCCGGGTCAGCAGCTGCTTGATACGCAGCTGCTCCGGGCCGACGCCGTCCATGGGGGAAATGGTGCCGTGCAGGACGTGATAGGTACCGGTATACTCCCGGGTTCGCTCCAGCGCCATCACATCCTGGGGATCTTCCACCACGCAGATAAGGCCGGTATCCCGGTTGCCTGCGCGGCACACCGGGCACAGCTCCCCGTCCGCCAGGTTACAGCACACCGTGCACTCCTGCAGTTTTTCCCGGGCGTCCTTGAGCGCGCCGATGAAGTCCTCCGCAGCCTTTTCAGGCATATTTAACAGGTGGAAAGCCAGCCGCTGGGCCGATTTGTGCCCGATGCCCGGCAGGCGTTCCAGCTGTTCGATAAGGCGGGATAGGGGGGCAATTTGGTACGACATCTTACACCAGACCCGGGATATTCAGCCCGCCCGTAATCTTGTTCATCTCCGCCTCGGAGGTCTCCACCGCCTTGCGCAGCGCCTCATTGACCGCCGCCGTGATCAGGTCGGACAGCATCTCCACATCCTCGGGATCCACCACCTCCGGCTTGATGTCCAGGCGGAGGACCTCCCGCTTGCCGCTGACGGTACAGGATACGGCCCCGCCGCCAGCGGCAGCAGTATATTCCCGCTCATCCAGCTCCGTTTGCAGCTGGGTCATCTGTTCCTGCATCTTTTGGGCCTGCTTGATCATGCTCTGCATATTGCCTGGGCCTCCGCCCACACCTTTCGGCAGCCGTGCTTTCATACGTTTTGTTCTCCTTTTTCAGTGACTTACTCCAATATCCCCCCTTCCTGAGGAAGGGGTTATCAGCATATAGGTTATTCCTTGACCTTAACCTCCACGCCCAGCTCCCGGCTGTTGCGGATAAAGGCAGCCAGGGGATCCTCCGGCGCCGGAGCGCCGCCGGGGGCAGCTGCGGCGGATTTCTTCACGCCAATGCGGTAAACTTGTCCTGTCACGCCCCGCAGGGCATTGACCAGGTGAGTTTTGTTGCCGTCCCGGGACACCAGGGACCGGAACAGGTCGCTGTCCGTTTGGATGAGCAGCAGATCACCCCGCAGGGCGGCGGAGGAGCCCACTAATACACCATACAGCGGCGGGCAGGTCTGGGCCAGCGTCTCCAGCACATCGTTCCACTGGGGAAAGGGGACCTCTCCTTCCGCAGCGGCGGAATGGGGGGCCGAGACGGCAGCAGGGCCCGGCGGTACTGCCGGCTCCGCTTTCTCCGGAACCGGAGGAGGTTCCTCCCACGGCGCCATATCGGCGGGAGGCGGCGGTTCCTCCACAGGCGAAGCCGGAGGCATCGCCGCCTTCGGGATGGCGGGCGCTGATGCTTTCGCCGGCGACGCATCAGCCGCGGCTTTCCCCGGGGCTAACCCGCCGGTACGCAGTGCCGTTTCCACCGCCTGGAGGCGGCGTAGCAGCGCAGCGGCGCTGGTGTCCAGCTCCGGAGAGCACAAACACAGCAAGGCCGTTTCCATCTCCACCCGCCTGGAGGCGCCGGAGCGCAGCCGCTCCAGCGTTTTCTGCAGGGTTTCCAGACAGTGTAGCAGGGCCGGAAGATCGTATTCCTCCGCCTCCCGGCGCATTTGCTCAAGGTCGGCCGGAGCCGCGATTACCAGCCCTTCGGGGTGGGGCACGCTTTTGAGCACCATCAGGTTGCGGTAAAAATCAATCATTTCGCTGCACAGCCGCTCCATATCCTTGGAGGCATTGTGCAGCCGGTCCAGCACGGTGAGTGCCGTCCCGGGATCCCTGTTCCTCACGGCGGAGGAAAGTTCGTATAAATGGTCCCGGCCGGTAATGCCTGCAGCCTCCGCCACCGTATCGGCGGTGATGTCCCGGGACCGGGACAGGCATTGATCCAGCAGGGAAAGGGCGTCGCGCAGCGCGCCGTCCGCCATACGGGCCAGCAAAAACGCCGCCTCGTCGGTGATGCGGAAATCCTCCTGCCCGGCGATGTACTGAATGCGGGCGGCAATATCCTCCGGCGGGATACGGGAAAAATCGAACCTCTGACACCGCGACAGGATGGTGGCGGGCAGCTTGTGGACCTCGGTAGTGGCCAGGATAAAGATCACATGAGCCGGCGGCTCCTCCAGCGTTTTGAGCAGGGCATTGAACGCCCCGGTGGACAGCATGTGTACCTCGTCGATGATGTACACGCGGTATTTTCCCACCGCGGGGGTGAAGCTGACCTCTTCCCGCAGTTCCCGGATGCTGTCTACCCCGTTGTTGGAGGCAGCGTCGATCTCCACCACATCGGTAACCGATCCGTCGTCGATCCCCCGGCATACATCACACTGATTGCATGGATCACCGTCCACGGGAGACTGACAGTTGACAGCTTTGGCCAGGATCTTGGCGCAGGAGGTCTTACCCGTCCCCCGGGAACCGGTGAACAGGTAGGCGTGAGCCAGGCGGCCGGTGCGCAGCTCATTCTTCAGGGCAGCGGTGACATGAGGCTGGCCGTACACGTCGGAAAACGTCTGGGGACGCCATTTGCGATACAGCACCTGATACATAACCCTTCCGCCCCTTTCGTCTGCAAACGCCGCACACCCTCGGGCATACGAACGGACAGGTGACCCGCGGCGCACGGAAACCACCGCTTAATGCTGCTCGGTTCCCCGCCTGACATGGTTCACGGCGCACCGTCGCACGGGGCCCGTCCGTCCGTATGCCCCAAAGCATGCGGCGTCATATGCTTTGTTAGTATACACGATTTTCCCCGCAAAAGCAACTGCTTCCCGGGATTTTCTCCGCAGGAGACAAAGCCGACGCCACCTCTGCTTCGCAGCCTCCGACAGTGCCCCAAGCCAACGTCCTTCGGAGTTCCCCCTTTACTCCCGTGCTCTCCAACCTGTAAACACATTCTTTTGCACAACATTCCCCCGATAGCTGTTGTCCTGCTATTGTTATGGAAACAGCAGCGCCCACGATATAAAAACGGATTCTCTTCGTCCTGATCATGTCTTTTTCGCATAGACAGGCACCGGACGGGATCCACCTTCATACATATGAGAAGGTATAGAAGGGAGGAAGATGTATGCTGCTCGAACTGCTCAATTCCTTGTCCCACGTGTTTTACATGGCCCTGCACGTGGTCAACGCCGGCTCCTTTCCCCGCCCCCTGACAGCGGACAAGGAACACGAATATCTGGAGGCCTATCGGAAGGGCGGCGATAACCATGCCCGGGACCAGCTTATCGAACATAATCTGCGCCTGGTGGCGCACATCATCAAGAAATATTACAGTTCGGTTCGGGATCAGGACGATCTTATCTCCATCGGTACTATCGGCCTGATCAAGGCCGTCAATACCTTTGACTATACCAAAGGGACGAGGCTGGCGACCTACGCTTCGCGCTGTATCGAAAACGAAATTCTCATGTTTTTCCGGTCAACGCGCAAGACGGCTCAGGACGTTTCCATGGACGATCCCATCGACACGGACAAGGACGGGCATCCTCTGACGCTGATGGATGTCATCGCGGAAGAGGACAACACATTTGAGAATCTGGATCTGAAAATCAATTCGGAAAAGTTGTACCGTTACATTGCGGAAACCCTAGACGACCGGGAAAAAGAGATCATCGAGCTGCGTTACGGCCTGCTGGGGGATGGCCTGACCCAACGGGAGGTGGCCTCCCGGTTGAACATCAGCCGTTCCTATGTCAGCCGCATTGAGAAAAAGGCGCTGGATAAGCTCAAGCGTCGCTTCGATGCCGGGGACGGACGCAAACCGGTACGGCGTATACCCTAAAAGTTGCCTTCCCCCCTAATCGCACAAAATCCGTTAAAATCACCCCCACCTTCCCAACCGGGAAAAGGTGAGGGCGATTTTTTTATCGGGGAACAGCCATCCCCTCCTGCAGACCGTCGAAATCCAGGAAATCCAGAATGAACTCCTTTCTCAGCAGCTCCGGGGGGATAAACTCGTTGTACTTGTGCTCGATCTGTACCTTGTCCGGCAGCGGCAGGGAAAACAGGTCGGGCTGCGATGCGAGAATTTCATCGATAACGGCTTCAATGTATTCCCGGGCATGGGAAAAACCAGAGCGCACCGTAATCTCCAGATGCACGCAGGTGCGCCAAAGCAGGCGGCTTTTCAGCCCGTGCTGAAGCAACAGGAAATGGAGCGTGTAAAGCTGGCGAGTCCCCACCCAGGGAAACACGGCGAATTTGTTCTCCGACAGCTGGATTACCCGATGGGACAGGATACCGGAATTCCGGGCCACGCTGCGAATTTCCTGCAGCCGTTCGCGGCAGGAGGCGCTGAGGTAGGGATAGGCTTCGTCCTCCGCCAGCACGCGCCGCATGGTCTGCACCAGGACGGTGTGCAGCTCCCCTTCGAAATCGACATTCCAGTCCACTGTAGACACGCCGGGCACCCGCTTGACGAAGATCACCTTGGCCTTGGCGTTGACCTCCACCGTTTCCCAGGTCAGCCCGGCCAGGGCAAAGCGGGTCCGCGGGGGATAAATCTTGTCCACGGTACCGATGGCGGCGCCCACCGACACGCCCTCGTTGCCGTTGTACTCCTTGACCAGATAGTATTCCGGCACCTGGAAGACGGCCAAAAAATGATAGTCGTTCACTACCTTTTCCCCCGCCCGGCCGATGATCAGCCCGTCGCTATCCTCCATGCGCTCCAGGTGCCCGATAGACAGCAAGTGCCGTAGCAGCAGGCGGTAATCTTCCTCCGACACCTGACGAAAGGCCGCCAGGCTCAGCACCTCCTCCGCCAGACGCCGGGGGGAGATCTCCCCGGCGGAAAGCAGTGTGCTCATGGTCTGATGGTACAGCAAAGAATAAGGATGGGCCCCGGGGGTCAGAGGCTCGATCCACTTTTTCTTCGTATACAGCTGAACAATAGCCGCGATGCGCAGGAATTCCCAGTTAACCGCGCCCAGGGTGTCGGCGGCGGTGGCATGCACCTGATCCACAAAGGTGAAGAGCAGCTGAGGGATCTGGCCGCGCCGGCCGCAGCGGCCCAGCCGCTGGGCGAAGCTGGACACCGTGGCCGGGGCGCCGATCTGCACCACCTGGTCCAGGGAGCCGATGTCGATGCCCAGCTCCAGGGTGACGGTGGCGCCGGTGACCAGTTTTTCCTCCGACGCTTTCATTTCGTCCTCCGCATGCTCCCGCAGGGCGGCGGACACATTGCCGTGATGGACCCGGTATACGTCCGGGGTGTGATACTTCAGCGCCAGTTGGCGCAGATGGGCCATCACCAGCTCGATTTCCTCCCGGGAATTGGCGAACACAATGGTCTTTTTGTCCAGGGTCATACGGTAGAGGTATTCGTAATGGGAGGCTTCCCCCTCCTCCGCGAGACTGGCCCCTGCCTCCTGTGAGGATTTTTCAAAGCGCTCCACCAGCAACCGGATTTTTTGTTGTCCTGTTTCTCCCCTCGGGGCGGAACAGAGGCGGGGCGTGCCCGCATTCAGCCACCGCTTGGCCACCTCGATGTCGCCCAAGGTGGCGGACAGACCGATGCGCCGGGGGACATTGCCGGATAGGCGCTGCATGCGTTCCAGCAAGGACAGAACCTGTACCCCCCGCACGTCCCGCATAAAATAGTGCACCTCATCAATGATGACGAAGCGCAGGTCGTGAAACAGGGAATAGCAGGCTCCCCGCTTGCGGATCAGTAGGGATTCCAGGGATTCCGGCGTGATCTGTAGAATGCCCTGGGGATGCTTCACCAACCGATCCTTCTCCGCCCGGGAGGCGTCCCCGTGCCACTTGCACACCGGCAATCCGGATTCCTGCAACAGCTGGTCCAGCCGCTTGAACTGGTCGTTGATCAGCGCCTTCAGCGGGCTAATGTACAACACCCCTACCGACCGGGAGGGGCGGTGGTACAGCTCGGTCAGCACCGGGAGAAACGCCGCCTCCGTCTTTCCCGAGGCGGTGCCGGAGGAGAGCAGCAGGTTGTCGTCCGTGTCCCAGACGACCTGGCAGGCCTCCTTTTGAATTTCCCGCAGATCCTCCCAGTGATTGGCATAGATAAAGTCCTGGATATATGGGGCCAGGCGCCCGAAAACCCCGCTCACAGGCTAAACTCCGCAAAGGCGCCGTCGTTCCCGCCGTCCGGCGCCGCCGGGGCGAGGAACTCCTCGCCGCCCAGAATCTCCTCCACCCGGCGGCCGGGGTTCTGTAGCAGGATGTTGAGCAGCTCAATGAAATCCCGGATGATCTCCCGGGGCGTGATATGGGTATCCGCCCCCACCCGGTTGTACTCGATGGTGAGAAAGCGGACCAACTCCTCCTGGGTCAAACGCGGTTCGTAACCGAACAACTGGCCGTGCATGTGCATCAGCTTTTCGATGAGGACATACATTTCCTCGGAGGTGAGCATGGACAGGCGGATGATGGGGGACAGCAGATCCTGGGTGTCCTCGGAGGCGAACCGCCCCTCCGCCAGCCGGGAGCGCAGCGCTTCATAGCTGAACACGCCGCGGTACTTGTCCTCGATGCACTGCGGGGTGCCGCCCAACAGAAAACCGATGTGCCGGGCTTTACCCTGGAGCACGTCGTTGTACATGGTCAGGATTTTTTCATAATTGCTCTGCCGCGTCACTGCCTGGGGGATCTTGTACAGATTGACCAACTCGTCCACAATGACCAGCAGTCCCTGATATCCGGCATGAACCAGGAAGGAGGCAAAAATTTTCAAAAAATCATACCAGTTGTCGTCGGTAACGATGAGGCGGATGCCCAGCTCGTTTTTCGCCTCGGTCATGGTGCCGTATTCGCCGCGGAACCAACGGATCACCCGGGATTTCCCCTCGTCGTCCCCGGCATTGTACGCCTGATAATACAACAGCACGGCTTTGGCGAACTCAAAGCCGTTGACCATGCCCTCCAGGCTACCCACCACCTGGCGGACCCGTTTTTCCACCAGGGCGTCGAAGGCGGGGCCCTCCTCCCCCACGCCGCCGGCATCTGCCACCTCCATTTTGATCCGGGACAGCCACCGCTCCAGAATGAGAGGTAGGGCGCCGCCGTCCGGCTTGGTCTTGGTGGACATGTTCTGCATCAATTCCTTGTATGTGGCCAGGCCCTGGCCCTTGGAGCCCACGAACCGCCGTTCCGGGGACAGGTCGGCATCCACCACCACAAACCCCTTCTCTGTGGCGTAATTGCGGATGGTCTGGAGCAAAAAGCTCTTGCCGCTGCCGTACCGGCCCACGATAAAACGAAAGGCCGCCCCACCGGAGGCGATGGTCTCCACGTCGTGAAGCAGGGCGTCGATCTCCTTATCCCGGCCCACGGCAATGTATTCCAGCCCCACCCGCGGCACGACGCCGCCTCCCAGTGCGTTGATGATGGTACTGCTGATACGCCTCGGCGGGTTATTCGGATTCATATCTCATCCCTCTTTCCAGATCTTCGCGGTAATCGTCATAAAGTACGGCGGCGTCGGACAGCTCCACCAGGGTATCCCCCACCGCGTCCAGCGCCTTCTGGTTCAGGCCGTCCACCAGCACCTCCAGCATCTGGCCGTGACGGCGCGCGGAATCGTACAAGGCGTTCAGCGGCGCACCATCCAGCAGCAGGCGCACCGCCTCCCGCTCCGCCGCTGTAAACGAATAAACCAGGGCGGCCCAGGGATCGCCACCCTCCGGTGAAGATTCCACCGCTAGCGGCGCCTCGGCGTCTTCCTCTCCGGCAGATGTCCATTCACTGCCGGGAGTATCCCCTTCCGCGGGAGCTTCTGTTTCCGGATATGTCTCCGGCTCCACCAGCAACTTCTCCTGCGTCTGGAGGGCGTTCTCCCGGATCCGATCCAAATGGACGGGGTCCACGGTGACCACCTTTCGATGGGATAGGCGGTAATATTCCTGGATAGCCCCGTCCACCCGCTGCCAGAAGCCCTTCTCCTCCGACAGCATCCCACCGGGATCCACGTTCAACCGGTACCGGTACCCGGAAGCCTGGCGGTAAAACTGCTCCACCCGTTTAAAGAGCAGGCCGATCAGCCGCCTTCCCGACTCCTTACACATCCGGTTCCGGCTGGACTTCCACCGCACCCCGTCATACCAATAGACCTCGGTGTCGGAAAAACGGACGGTGCGGCTTTCCCCGCCGATACAGGACGGATCGTACAGGGCTTTGGGAAAGGGCTGCCAGATGTTCCCCGCCTGTTCGCAGAAAATCCTCTTTTCCCAGTCGGGGCCGCCCTCCTGCTGATACCGCACCAGGGAAGCGGCCAGGTAATTGAAACAGGCCCGCATCTCCCGTCCAGTGTCTTCGGTGTAAAAGCGGGACTGCTCCGGTTTGTAGGCGGACAGGGGCGCGTAAAAGGCATAAAAATCCTCCTGCTCCGCCGGTGTGTACAGACGGCGCAGCCGTTCGTCCTCCTCCAGCAGGGAGGCAAAGGGCACGTCAAAACCGCCGGTGATGTAATAATCCTTGACCCAGATTGGCATATAGTGATCCAGCTTGGGTTCAAACTCCCGGTATTCCTCCCAGATCTGTACCAGCCGCCGCAGCCCGTCCCGGCTGTCCTCCACCCCGATGTGGTGGATCAGCTCATACAAATACACAAAGACATAGGAAAAGGAGGTGCGGCGGATTTCCCCCTGACGCACCCGGGTCCGCCAGGAAAAATAGGTCCGCCACTGTTCGTAATCCATCATCTGATAGCTGGGGAAATACATGGAAAAAGGGTGATCGCCCTGATAATCGTCCTCAAAATCCTCCATCATCCGGGCCTGCTGGTAAAAAACCGCCGCTTGCTGCCGCTTATCCCGGCCCGCCGGTGGAAAATTCCCCAGAGCTAGGCGCCGCATCTCCAGAAAACGGCGGATGCGCCGGGCGGAAGCGGTCTTTTCTCCCCCCGCGAGCGGGCGCACCGGCTCCCGCACCGGCGGTTCTTCCCGGACGGGCGTGGCCTCCACCACCACCTCGGCAAAGGGGTCGTCCGCCATCGGCGGCCATGTGGATGTGTTCTGCCCATCCATAACGTTTCCTCCCGCGGAGCATCGAACAATAATTCGGAACTTTTGTTCATTATAGCGCATCTTTCCGGCGGTGACAAGAGTCTTCGCGGGAAAAGCGGCAGAGGCAAAAAAATTCCGGCGTTTCGTTTTATCAACCGCGCCCAATTTCTCCTTGACAAGGGGCCGGTTCCCTGATAGAATCCGGTTAAAGACGATTGTAGTTTAATGCTGCCGGAAAGGATGGACGCCGTGAAAAAGCTGCCGGATGCGGAATTTCAGGTGATGAAGGCGATCTGGGGAATGGCTCCGCCGGTGACCTCGGCTTCCGTTATGGAGGCGCTGCCGCCGGAGCAGGCGGGCTGGAAATCCCAAACCGTGGTCACGCTGCTAAGCCGGCTGCAGAAAAAGGGGTTCCTCCGCTCCGAAAAGCCCGGCAAGGAACGGGAATACTTTCCAACGGTCACACAGGAGGAATACCTGCAGGTGGAAACCCAAAGCCTTGTGCGCAAATTCGGCGGCACCTCCGCCCCCCGGCTGGTGCGTTGTTTGCTGGACGATCAAAAGCTGAGCCGGGAAGATATCGAAGAGCTGCGCCAATGGTTGGATCAGCAGGGTCCCCGGTAACTGCAGCCGGCTTCGGATTGACGGGGATAAGGCGTAAGCGGCACAGAAGCGTACAGCCGGTTTTCACCTCGTCAGGCATCTTGCGTGCCGCCTGTCTACAGATTATCGACGATGTCCTCTAACCCCGCTTTGTGTAAGCCCCCGGTCTATCCGTTCCGCACAAATCCATATCCCCACAGTGGAAGGCTGTGTACGCCTCGGTTTTCTTATGGTTTTCCTTGAACTACTGTGCGGGCGCTGCGGCAACTCCAGCTGCCGTGCCCGTATCGAGCTTCGGTAATGGAGGGATATCCATGAAACACTTTGTGCTGAGCCTGCTGACCTGTTCGCTAAGTATGACCGTCATTGCCCTGCTATTCCGGCTGATCTGCCGCCGTCTGGGCAACCGCTATGCCGCCCGGTGGCGGTACGGCGTGTGGCTGGTGGTTCTTCTCGGATTCCTGCTGCCGGTACGTCCCGCCCTGCCCTCCTTCCAGGTCATCTCCCCCGCCGGAAGTTCCCCGTCCGGGGCGGCTGCCCCCGGCGGATTTGACCCGTATCCGATCCTGTTTATCATCTGGGCGGCAGGCAGCGGCCTGATGCTGGCCAGCCTCCTGTCCCGTCACATCGCTTTTCGCCGGACAACGGCGCGTCTGAGCACGCCCCTTACGGAAGAGGAAGAAAACCTTGCCGGCTGTGTGCTGGAAGAGCTGTCCGGAAAGCCCGTTCCGGTCCAGCGGTGCCGCGGGGTAAGCGGCCCCATGGCCATCGGGGTTTTCCGGCCACGGATCCTTCTTCCCCATCGCGCCTATACCGCCGAAGAGCTGTCCCTGGTACTGCGCCATGAGTTGACCCACTGCCGCCGCCATGATCTGCTGTTTCAGGCCCTGCTGGCCGCTGGACGCTGCCTGCATTGGTTCAACCCCCTGTTCCCTCTCATCCAGCGGATGATGGAACGGGATTGCGAACTGGCCTGCGACGAGGCGGTGCTGGGCCAGGCCTCTGCGGATACCCGGAGCCGGTATTGCCGTCTACTGCTGGATACCGCCGCCTGGCAGTCAGAACGCGGCACCCTGCTCTCCACCCATTTCGGCGGCGGCAAGGCTTCTCTCCGGCAGCGGCTGTCCAGTGCCTTGGACAGCGGGAAACGTTGCCGTTTTCTCGTCGTGGCGGCGGCACTGCTGGCTTTGACGGTGGGATGCGGGGTATTCTTCCCCGCCCGGGCGGCATCCGATCCCCCGTACTCCGGCACAGGAGGAAGGTCCTTCGACTATGCCCTTATGGAGCACACGGTCAGCCAGGCACAGCAGCCTGACGGCACCGGTTCCACGTTCACAACTCCCACCGGCGGGGAGGACGGAGCCATCGGGGAATCGGACGAAGGCGACGATATTTCCTTCACCACCGTTGTCTGGAATGGGGATGATTTTTAACCTCCAGCGCATCCGGCCCCATCTTTTATGGAAGGAGTTCCGCTATGCCGCTTCCCGTTCCCCCTTCTCTCGGCGCCTTTTCCCTTTCCCGCTGTTTTAAGCGGCTGGCGGCAGCCTGGTTTGCCGTCAACGCTGCTGCCCTGACGGCGGGCGGCCCGTTCAACACTACGGAGTATGCCGCTGCCCTCCCCTCCTGGCTGTGGGTGGCGGGAACGGCCGGGGTGTTCCTATTGCTGTCCCTTCCCGCTCTCCGGTCCCGCCATCCGCTGGACGATTACTATCTTCTGGGCGGATCCCTGCTTTACGGCGTCGGGCTAGTGGGCAGCTACACGGGGGCTGCTTCCTATGGCTTTGTGGGAGTGGTGCTGCTGGCGCTGGCTTTGCTGTGGTACCCCCTGCTCAAGCAGCCGGATTTTCACCCGTTTCCCTTCTCCATGCCCCGGAAAGCAGCGCTCATCGGCACCGCCGTATGCGGCGTCCTGTTGGCGGCGGTAACGGGAACAGTTACCTGCCTGCGCTACGCCAATTACCAGTCCCCCAACTACGACTTCGGCCTGTTTTGCCAGATGTTCCACTACCTGAAGGAGACGCTGCTGCCCCTGACCACCAGCGAGCGCAACCAGCTGCTCTCCCATTTCGCCGTGCACCTGTCACCCATCTGGTACGTGCTGCTGCCCGCCTATTGCCTGTTCCCCTCCCCCTACACCCTGCAGATCGCACAGGCGGTGGTGCTGGCCCTGGGCCTGATCCCCCTGTACCTGATCTGCCGGAAACGGGGGTTGTCCCCCAAAGCGACCCTAGCCTTCAGCGGGCTGTATGCCCTGTATCCGGCCCTGAGCACGGGCGCCTTTTTCGACATTCATGAAAACTGCTTCCTTCCCCCTCTGCTGCTGACTCTTTTTGCCTGTTACGAATACGGAAAATACAAAGGCCTGTTCCTTGCTGCGGCCGGTGTCCTGCTGGTCAAGGAAGACGCGGCGGTCTATTTGCTCTTTTTCGCCCTGTTTCTCTTTTTCTCCGAAAAGGAACGCCGCCGCGCCCTGTGGCTGGCCGGCATGGGGATCGGGTATTTCCTTCTGGCGATCCTCTGGCTTCAATGGCAGGGCGAAGGGGCCATGTTCGGCCGCTACGACAACCTGACGGGAACGGAAGGCCTGCTGTCTCTGCCGGATACGCTGCTGCGCAACCCGGGATTCTTCCTCACCCAGCTGTTTCACACCGATTCCGGGGACGGCGGCAAGCTGCTCTATCTCTTTCAGCTGCTGGTTCCGCTGGCGGGCCTGCCGGTGCTGGCGCGGAGGCCCGGACGTCTGTTGCTGCTAGCCCCCCTCCTGCTCAACCTGCTGACCCAATACCGCTATCAATACGACATCGGTTTTCAGTACAGCTTCGGGATTGCCGCTTTCCTTTTCTATGCAGCAGTACTCAATACATCGGAGCTGCCGCCCCGCTGGCGGCCCCGGCTGCTGCTTTACGCGGGAGCTGCCTGCCTGCTGTTGTTCCAGACGGCGGTGCTTCCTTTCCTGAACAATCAGGTGGCCCTCGTCCGGGAAAATGCCGCGCTCAACGCACAGCTGGACGAGGCAATGGACGCTGTCCCGGAGGGAGCGTCCGTCACCGCCTCCACCATGTTTGTCCCCCATCTCTCCCAGCGGGACGTGCTGTATGAGCTGACCTATCACCCCACGCCGGACACGGACTATCTGGTGCTGGACCTGCGCCCTGCCTATCAAAGCGAGTCGATGGCGGAGGCGGCCCCCTTCCTGGAGGCCGGGTATGAGGTAGTTGCCTGTTGGGAAGACGCCGCCGCTATTCTCCGCGCCCCCGCGGAAGGGTGAGCGCCGTTTTGTCCTGACCATCCGGCCCATCCTCCACCGGGGACGCCGCTTCCCGGAGCGGAAGGGGGCGGTTTGCCGTCTCCAATAAACTACATTTGTCTTTTTGCATCCCTGCCGGCACCGATGGAATCCCGGTCCAGGGTTTCGCTGTATTTTTGCGCCCGGTTAACTACATTTGTCTTTATTTGAGGTTGTTCTATGAATTTTCCCCGTATCCGCGCGGCCATGCTCTCCTCCCGCTGCCTGAAACGCGCCGGCGCCGCCTGGTTTCTTTCGTGCTGTACGGCGCTGTCCTTCTCCGGCAGCTTTGCATCACCGGAGGCTGTCACTGTCCCGCTTTGGCTCTGGGGAGCCGGAACAGCGGCATGGTTCCTTGCCCTGTCCTTCCCCTGCGTGCTGGTGCCCGCCCGGGCCTACCCGGACGACCATTTCCTGTTGGGAGCATCGCTGCTTTACGCCATGCTGCTGATGAGAAGCTATGGAGGGAAAGCCCCTTATGTGTTTGCCGCCGCCGTGCTGACCGCCCTTTTTCTGCTGTGGTTCCCTTTGCTGAGACAGCGGGATTTTCGCCTGTTTCCCCTATCGCTGGGATGGAGAGGCGTGATCGCCGCCGCTGTCGGATGGGGTGTTCTTTTCGTGGCCGTGTCGGGAGGCGTCACCTGCCTGCGCTATGCCAACTACCGCACGCCTAACTTTGATTTCGGTCTGTTCTGCCAGATGTTTCACAACATGAAGGAAACCCTGCTGCCTATGACCACCAGCGAACGAAACGGTCTGCTTTCCCATTTCGCCGTGCATCTGTCTCCCATCTGGTATGTGCTGCTCCCCTTTTACTGCCTCTTTCCGTCTCCCTACACCTTGCAGGCCGGCCAGGCCGTCATCCTTGCCAGCGGCCTGATTCCGCTGTATCTTTTATGCCGGAAGCGCGGGCTTTCTCCGAAAAGCACGGTACTTTTCTGTGCCCTGTACGCGCTGTATCCGGCCCTGAGCACCGGCGGCTTTTACGACATCCACGAAAACTGCTTCCTCACACCGCTGCTTCTGGGGCTTTTTGCCTGCTACGAATACCGAAGGTTCCGGCTGATGTTCGCCGCGGCGCTGGCCGTTCTGCTGGTCAAGGAGGACGCCGCTGTCTATCTTCTCTTTTTTGCCCTCTATCTCTTCTTCTCAGAAAAGCAACGCCGCCGCGCCCTTCTTCTGGCGGCGGTAGGCCTGCTGTACTTCGTCCTGGCCATCCTGTGGCTCCAATGGCAGGGGGAGGGCGCCATGTTCGGGCGCTACGCCAATCTGACCGGCGATGGCGGGCTGCTTTCCCTGCCCGGAACGCTGCTGCGCAATCCCGGCTTCTTCCTCACCCAGCTGTTTCACACCGATTCCGGAAGCGGCGGTAAGCTGCTGTACCTGTTCCAGCTGTTGATTCCCTTGGGCGGCCTGCCGCTGATGGCCGGTAGGCCGGGCCGCCTGCTATTGCTGGCTCCTCTCCTGCTCAACCTGCTGACCCAATACGTGTATCAATACGACACAGGGTTTCAGTACAGCTTTGGTATCACGGCTTTTCTGTTTTATGCCGCGGTCCTCAATGGCGCGGAGTTATCCCCCCGTCTGCGGCCCCGGGCGCTGCTGGGGGCCGGAGCCGCCTGCCTGCTGCTGTTTCAGACGGCAGTGATCCCCACCCTGAGGGATCAGCTCGCCTATGCCTGTGAGCACCAGGAGGAGCTGCGGCTGCTTCAACAAGCGGTATCCACCGTGCCGGAGGGTGCCTCGGTAACCGCCTCCTGTATGCTGGTGGCCCCTCTGTCCCAGCGGGAGGAGCTGTACGAGCTGAAATACCACCCCTCCCCGGATACCGACTATCTGGTGCTGGACCTGCGCCCCGCCTATCGGAGCGAATCGCTGCAGGAGGCACGGCCCTTCCGGGAGGCAGGATACGAAACCGTCGGCTATTGGGACGGCGCCGCGGAAATTCTCCGGGCGCCGTGGGTTCCGGCTTCCTGACGGATCCGGCCCCCCCTCATATCCGCCGGCGAAGCCTTTCTTTGATACCGGCCGGATATCGTTGGGGGCTTTTTCAGCCTTTTTCTACGCCACAGCCAAGCAACGAGCGTTATATTCTCTTTAAGTATTTTATTGGCAATTATATTTTCCTTTTTGTATTCTTATTATATATATTTACTTTTTGTAATCGATTTATTGGGATTATTCGTTGCTTTTTATGGAGCTATCCGATATAGATAGGCATTTCCAGATTTTCCTGTACGGATTAGTGCCCCGCAAGTATACAAAGTGTAAAGCGCTCCCTGGACCTGTTTGGCGCTGCGGCGAACCGCTTTTTTCAGATCCAGGGAGGTAAAGGGACAGGGCAAATCGAACGGGAGCAGCTGCCCGTAATCCCCCGTCGTATATAGCTCCCGGATTTCCGGAGGCGCCGCCTTTTCGTCACTGCGGGGTACCCGTTCCAGCCGGTGAGAGCCACGTTTGCCGTCCCGGCTCCAGCCGTCCCGCCGCCGGTATTCGTCCAGATCCAGCAGCACCAGCCGTACAGTCAGCCGGGGATGGCCCAGCAGCGGGGCCAGGTACACCAACTGATCGAAAGCGTCCCATGGCTGACCCTTTTTTGGGGAAGGGTGGGGATCACTCAGGGTTCCGTCCTCCTCCACCCAAATCAGCCGTTTGGCCCGGGGCAGCGGATACACCACCGTCACCGGATAGTGGGGCAGCATACGTTCCAGCTTTTTGCGCAGTGCGGAAAAGGAGCCGGTCTGGATCTCCATCACCCGCTCCCCGTCAAAGATATCCGCGATTTGCCCCGTTTCGGGCAGACGCCGCTCATGGAATGTTTCGTCCGGCTCTGCCCAGTATTTCAGGATAGCGTGAAGACTCCGCTCCCGCTGAACGTTGATTCCGCCGCTCTCCCCCGCCCGCCGGAGGGAAAGCATGCCTTCCCGGCACGCCTGCTGGAAATCCCCCTTCACTGTTTCCATCCCCTCCTTAGAATGCGGGCGTCTCCTCCTCGTACCGCGCCCAGGCCTCAAAACCCGCGCCGCGGGAGTGCGTTCCGCGCATAAACACTTCCCCGCCGCCAGGAACCGGCTGCTGAGCCGTCTCGATGGACAGCACCTCTCCCTCGCCGGCCTCGCGCAAAAAGGAAATGGCGTATTCCGTCAAGCGCTTGCCCTCCATTCCGCCGGGCAGGTAGTCGCACAAAATATCCGCGTACACGGTGTTGTTCAGATGACGGTTGTAGTCCGTATCCGACCAGCGGACGGGACGCTCCCCTGCCGGGACCAGCTCCGCCGGAAGCTTGAGCTTCACCGGATCGGGACAGCCGTTAAAGCGGCCGGTCTGGCTATCCACGCCGAACCGGTCAAAGGCGGAGGCCCGCAGAATTTTATGGGTTTCACTGTCCACTAGGGCAAAGGCGGACACGCTCTCAATCAGAGGGCGCTCTCCGCTGTCCAGAAACTGATAGCAGCGGAAAAACTGGGCCCCCTGCGAATCCCGGTGCCAGGTGCGCAGCTTCACGTGCTCGTCTAACAACGGAGCCCGGTGGATCACGGTACGGGTACGGGTGAGGACAAACACCATGCCGTGCTGATAAAAGGCGTCATAATCCAGCCCTCCGATCCCCAGATGCAGCTCTCCCACCTCCTGCTGCAGCTTGAGCTGATTGGACGGGCGCAGGCGCCGGTCCCGTCCGGCGTCATAGGAGGCGATTTTCAGCTCCCAGGTATAATCCTTAGGCACAGCGTACGCCATACAATTCATCCTTTCTGTATACTATGCGGCGACATGATAGAAGAATATACTATTTGCAAAGCGGCAGGGGCCTCTTTCGAGTCTCCCTGCCGCTGCTTTTGCTTCATCGGATCGGTCCGTGATTCTCCGCGGCGGTCCTCTTTTTCAGCGGATCACATCCACCCCGAGGAAGGGCCGCAGCACTTCCGGCACCGTCACGGAGCCGTCGGCGTTCTGATACTGCTCCACCAGCGCGGGGAATACCCGGCTGGTGGCCAGGCCGGAGGCATTGAGGGTATGGCACAGGTGCAACTTGCCGTCCTCCCCGCGGTAGCGGATGTTGCCCCGGCGGGCCTGATATGCCCGGGCGTTGGAAGCGGAGCTGACCTCCTTGTAGATCCCCATGCTGGGGATCCACACTTCAATGTCATAGGTGCGGGCCATGGAGGCGGAGCAATCTCCGGCGGCCAGCTTGCTCAACCGGTAATGGAGACCCAGCCCCTGGACCAGCCGCTCCGCCTTGCCCACCAGCTCCTCAAAGGCGGCGTCGGAGCCATCCTCGGTGGTATACTGCACCATCTCCACCTTATTGAACTGATGGCCGCGGATCATCCCCCGCTCCTCGGAGCGGTAGCTTCCCGCCTCCCGGCGGTAGCAGGGGGTATAAGCAATGTATTTCCGGGGCAACTCCTCCAGGGAAAGGATTTCGTCCCGGTGCAGGTTGACCAGCGCCGTCTCCGCAGTGGGCAGCAGAAACTTGCTGTCCGCGCTGGTGGGATTGGCGATTTTATATACCTCGTCCTCGAACTTGGGGAACTGGCCGGCCACGGTGCCACACTCGTAGTTGAGCATATGCGGCGGCAGCACCAGCTCGTATCCGTCCTTCAGATGCTCGGCAATAAAATAGTTGAGCAGCGCCCACTCCAGCCGGGAGCCCATGCCCCGGTAGACCCAGGAGCCGTTGCCTCCCAGCTTGGCGCCCCGCTCATAGTCGATGAGGCCCAGGCTCTCGCAGAGCTCCACATGGTTCTTCGGCTCAAAGTCAAAGGACCGGGGCTCCCCGAAGGTGCGCACCGGGCGGTTGTTCTCCTTGCCTCCGGCTTCCAGGTCGGCATCGGGCAGGTTTGGCAGGGACAGCATCAGGGACCGCTGCCGGGCCTCCAGTTCCGCCACCTGGGCGTCATCCTCTTTGATTTTGGCGGACAGCTCCTTCATGCGGGCCATCAAAGCCGCCACATCGCCGCCCTCCTTCTTCAGTCGGGGGATGTCCTTGGAGGCCGCGTTCTGCTCCGCCTTCAGCGCATCGGTTTTGCTCCCCAGCTCCCGCCGGGCGGCGTCGATGCTGAGGATTTCATCCACCACCGCGTCCAAGTCGAGGCAGCGCTTACGGATTCCCTCTTTGACGGCATCCGGATCGGTCCGGATCAGTTTGATGTCCAGCATGTGTTTTCGTCCTTTCGCGTATAATATTGAAAAAATCTGTTTTATCTTTACGGCTCCATTTCCGGAGACAGCCGGTTGGCCAGGGAACGCAGGTCTTCCTGATCGTAGAACTCGATCTGCAGCAGCCCGCCGCCGTTCTTTTCACTGACGCGGACCCGCCGGCCCATTTGTTCGGTCAAGGCCAGCTCCACCTCGTGGTAAAAGCTGTCCCGGGAAAAGGCTGTGGCCGGCGAATTTTTTTTCGGCGCGCGGGCCGCTTTGGCGCGGCGCTCCAGCTCCCGGACGGTTAGGCCTTTTTCCGCCGCCTCCTGTGCGGCGGGCAGGCGCTCCTCCTCGGAAAAGGACAGCACCGCCCGGGCATGGCCCGCGGACAGGCGGCCCTCCGCCACCATCTCCGCCACCTCATCGGGCAGCTGCAGCAGACGCAGGGCGTTGGCCACCGCCGGCCGGGACTTGTTCACCGCCCGGGCGGCCTCCTCCTGGGTCATGCCGTAGGTCTCCATCAGCGTTTGGTAACCTTTGGCTTCTTCCATGGGATTGAGATCCTCCCGCTGAAGGTTCTCGATCATGGCCAGCTCCGCGGCCTCCCGGTCGGTGAGCTCCCGGATAACGGCCGGAACCTCTTCCAGCCCGGCCATACGGGCAGCGCGCCACCGCCTTTCCCCCGCCACCAGCTGATAACCGCCGCCAGGCAGCGGCCGCACTAGAAGCGGCTGCAGGATCCCATGCTGGGCGATAGAGGCGGACAGCTCACTGAGCGCCTCCTCATCAAACTGCTTCCGGGGCTGATCCCGGTTGGGCTCGATCTCCAAAAGACGCAGGGTGATGGCTTTCCCCTGCTCCTCCACGGCGTTTTCGGCAAACAGGGCTTCCAGCCCCTTACCCAGTCCGCTCTTTTTGGCCGCCATTATTCTGAGGCCTCCTTATCCTTCCATATCCTACGCCTCCGCCCGCTTCCGAAAGCGGCGGAGCTCCTTCATCCCGTCCTATCTCCGCGCGGATGGCGTTCCGGTAAGCTCCCGCGCCAGCGCGTCGTATGCCTCAGCTCCCTTGGAGCCGCGGTCGTAATAATTGATGGGCTTGCCGAAGCTGGGCGCCTCCGAGAGCCGTACGCTGCGGGGGATGGCCGTGGCAAACACCTTCCGGGGAAAAAACTTCTTTACCTCCGCCACCACCTGCTGGGTCAGGTTCAGCCGCCCGTCATACATGGTCAGCAGCACCCCCTCCAGCTCCAGGGGCGCATTGTACAGCCGCTTGACCTGCCGCACCGTGGTCATCAGCTGGGACAGCCCCTCCAGCGCGTAATATTCGCACTGGATGGGCACCAGAAACGTATCCGACGCGCACAGGGCATTTAAGGTCAACAGGCCCAGCGACGGCGGGCAGTCGATGAGCAGGTAATCGTAGCTCTCCCGCAGTGAGGCCAGCGCCGCCTTCAGCCGCTTTTCGCGCCGCTCCAGCTCCACCATCTCGATCTCCGCCCCCGCCAAGCGGATGCCGGAAGGAATCAGGTCCACATTCCGGTAGGCGGTATGCAGTACCGCCTCCTCCGGCTGAGCGGTACCGATGAACAGCTCGTAAGCGGTTACGGCAATTTTACGCTTGTCGGCGCCCAGTCCGCTGGTGGCGTTTCCTTGGGGATCAATATCCACCAAAAGGCATTTTTTACCCAGTCCTCCCAAGGCAGAGGTGAGATTCACCGTCGTGGTCGTCTTGCCGACGCCGCCCTTTTGGTTCACCACCGCCAGTATCTTTCCCACCGCGTGTCCCGCCTTTCCCTTAACACAGATCCTCGCCGGTTCCGTACAACATCGATCCTTACCAGCCGAATTCCCCAGGAAATGGCTGATCTTGTCTATTTTAGCATATGCCGGGACGTTGTACAAGGGCCGGGAACGCTCTTGCCGCCTTTTTTGTTTCCTGTCCGGTCAAAAAAACCGGGAAATCCCCCTTTACGCCGTCAATTTTTACCAACACGGAGAGCCGGACGCCTCAGCCCCAGTGCTTTTCACTGGGGTTTACCTAAAACATAAAGGGCCTTAGCACAGTATAGCCATATAAGGAAAAGAAATTTTCCCATAGGCATTCCCTCTTCCCATACTCTGCCCCGTAGCCCATCGTTTTCCGGGTTGTGTTTCACGTGAAACGCCCCGTTTGCGCTGTTGAGGTCCTGCTGAATTTTCCCGTGAGATTTTCACGGATTTTCCTTTACTTTCCCTCCCCCACGCGGTACAATGCGGGAAAGACAAATGCCTGTCAAAGGAGGATGGAATCGTTATGAGTGACTGGCTCAAGCAAGACGGTATCACGGTATCCAGCGAAATGGACGGCCGTGCGTCCCTATCCCGGATGGCATGCCCGGACCATCACGGCGAAGAGCTGATCTTCACCTTCGATTGGAGTGCGGAGGATGCCGCCGCGCTGGACAATCCGGACATTCAGATTGTTTGGCGGGAACCCTTTTGTGATATGCTGTATGCTTGGCAGCCCCTGTGCTGTACGGACAAAACCCAGCGCATCACGTGGAATGGGCCGCTTTTCACCAAAACCGCTATCTCAGCTCCGGTTATGGGGTACTATAACGACCGGGACAACAATGTACTCACCTGCGCCGCCTCGGAACTGAAAAAGGATCTGGGCTGGCTGTTTGCCATCGAAGAGGAAACCGGCGATCTTCGGTGCGGCTTCGTCATTCCACTGCTGCCCTTCGGCCCGGTCCATCACTATACTCTGCGGGTGCTGCTGATCCGGGAACCCCTCCCTTTCCATAAGGCACTGGACCAGGTCCGCTGCTGGTGGGAGGATACCTGCGATGTCCATCCCGCCGCCGTGCCGAAGGCGGCCCGGGAACCGATGTATTCCACCTGGTACGACTTCCATCAGGTGTTATCCGACAAGGAACTGGAGGAGGAATGCCGCCGCGGCGCCGAAATCGGGCTACGCAGCATCATCGTGGACGACGGATGGCAGACAGAGGACACCGGCCGGGGTTATGGCTTCTGCGGCGACTGGGAAATCGCCAAGTCCAAATTTCCCGACATGAAAGCCCATGTCGCCCGGATCCACGCTCTGGGAATGAAATATTTGATCTGGTATACCGTCCCCTTTATCGGAATCCACGCCAAAAACCGCGCCCGGTTTGAGGACAAATTCCTGTGTATGGACGGCACCAACGGGGTGTTGGATCCCCGCTACCCTGAGGTGAGGGAATTTCTGAAAAACACCTATCTCACGGCTCTCAAGGAGTGGGATCTGGACGGGTTCAAGCTGGACTTTATCGACTGGTTCTCCGTACGGGGCCGCGCCGAGCAGAAGCCGGGAATGGATTTCCTCTGTGTGCAAGACGCCCTGGATTTCATGATGAAGGACATCCTCGCCACCCTGCGGTCGGTGAAACCGGATATCCTCATTGAATTCCGTCAGGCGTATATCGGCCCCAACATGCGCCAGTACGGCAACATGTTCCGGGTGGGTGACTGCCCCAACAACTTTGTTAAAAACCGTGTGGGCATTACCGATCTGCGGATGCTCAGCGGTCAGAGCGCGGTCCATTCCGACATGCTCATGTGGCATCCTGAGGAATCGCCTGAAAACTGTGCCATCCAGATGGAAAACGTTATCTTCGGCGTGTTACAGCTGTCCGTTCGTCTGGACCAACAGAGCCCGGAGCAGCTGGAACTGATCCGCTTCTGGATTGATTTCATGGAGAAGAACCGGCATATTCTGCTGGATACGCCGCTGATCCCGGAAAATCCCCAGTTCCTCTATCCTGTCCTAAGGGCGGAGGATGGCCGCCGCACCATTATTGGGCGGTATGCCACCACCGCTTCCATCGCCCTGGACGCCTCCCGCTTCGACGACGTTACCCTTGTCAACGCCACCAAGCAGGAGGAAACCGTGCTGCGTTTCACCGCGGGAGAGGGCCGGTATGACGTGGAACTACTGGATTACCGCGGCCGTACAGTAGGACATACCCATGTGGAAGCAAAAGCGGACGGAACTGCGCTAATTCGCATTCCCGCCGCCGGCCTGGCTGTCTTTCACCGGGGCTGAACCGTCATTCGCCCATGGGTACAGAAAGCAGGAGAACGTAGGGTTCTCCTGCTTTCTGCTTTGCGTATGGATCCGGGAATGCCTTTTTGGTAGCAAATGAGGCAAAACACGGACTTTTCCTTCCGTCTTTCTGCCCGGGGGCCTGCCCTGCCCCATTTTTCCGGGATACCGGCGATCATTGTATCCATCATCCACAATTTAAGGAGATCAAAAATGATTGTGTTAATTACCGGCGCCTCTCATACGGGAAAAACCGTTCTGGCCCAAAAGCTGATGGAACGCTACCACTATCCCTACCTGTCCCTCGACTTGTTGAAAATGGGGCTCATCCGAAGCGGAAACACAAAATTGACCCCTGAAGACGATGAGGAACTGGTCGATTATCTCTGGCCCATTGTCCGGGAAATCATCAAAACGGCCATTGAAAACCATCAGAACCTTATCGTAGAGGGCTGTTATATCCCCTTTGACTGGAAAGCCGGCTTTAATCCGTCATATGTCAAAGAAATCCGTTACTATTGCCTTGTGATGACAGAAGCCTATATCAACCGCCGCTTTGACGATATCCGGAAATATGCCAATGCCATAGAAACCCGCTTGGATGATTCCTGCTGCACCCTCTCTTCCGTCCTGGCAGACAACGCGCGGTACCAGGAAGGGTGCGAAAGATATCGCTGCCCGTATATATTGATTGAAGACGAATACCAGGTGGATATCAACCTCTAAAAATGGGCCGCCCGTTGACAGACAGGCCGTTGGGCAGACGGTTCGGCGCGGGAAAACCGGTATCTGTGCATTTTCTATCTGTTTTAAAGGGGAAAGCCTGCTGGTTTTCCACATCTGTGCCCTTTTTGGTGGAAAACCAGTCAAGCGGTGTGAATCGTCAGTGGACGGTTCCCCTTGCTCTGGGGCTGTTTGGGTATACGCACCACATACTGTATGTATTCCTCCGTTTCCTCCTTCTGGGCCGTGGCGGCCACCCCGGACCGACGCATGGTATCCACGGCGTGATTGACCGTATTGAGGAACAGCCGGATGTCCCGAATCAGCGGCGTGGTCTTTTTTCTCCTTTTCCCCGCCTTCTCCGGTTCTCCCAACAGCATTTTTTCCACCAAACGCTCCGTCTCCGCCACGGTCAGCTGCTGGCCCGCCGCCTGCCACAGCACTGCCTCCCGGCTGCCCTCGTCAGGAAGGCGCAGCAGAGCCCGGGCATGTCGCTCCGTCAGCCCGGCGGCCAGAATCCGCTCCCGTTGTTCCTCCGACAGACGCAGCAGGCGCAGCTTGTTGGCCACTGCTGATTGGGAGCAGCCCAGCCTGGCAGCCGCCTCCTCCTGTGTTAGCCCATAGACTTCGATCAGCCGGGCATATCCCTCCGCCTCCTCAAAGCAATTCATATCCTCCCGCTGCAAATTTTCCAGCAACGCCAGCAGCGCGGCTTTTTCTCCCCGGGCCTCCACGGCGATACAGGGGATCTCTTTCAGACCCGCCATTTTCGCTGCCCGCCAGCGACGTTCCCCCGCCACCAGCATAGGACGGTTGCCCCTTAAGGTTACTGTCACCGGCTGCAGCATCCCATTCTCTTTCAGGCTCTGCGCCAGCTCCCGCAGCTTTTCCCTGTCGAAATTTTTCCGCGGCTGATCTGGGTTGGGCCGGATTTCCTCCACCGGGATCATCAGGATTTTTCCTCCGTTTTTGTACCGTGGTCCGCTGCCAAACATATCGCTTCACGTCCTTTCCGTCCGACATCTCCCCGGGAGGGACAGAAAAAGCCCTCCGCCGGGATATTTCCTGTACAGAGGGCTTTTTTGTCGCCGTCAATGTCACCGTCCGGCGAAAAAAGCGCTTTGGACCGGTATTTTTGCCAAGCTTCAGAACGCTTTTGCCCTCTCCTGCTGTCAGCATAGCACGGAAGGGGCGGCTTTTTTGTCAGTGCGCGCCGTCGTTTTACGTCTTTTACAGCGGCTGTTTGGCAATTTTCGCCGCCTGCCGCGGAAATCGGTCGGGAGTGGGCGAGATCTTTTGAATCCGCAGGATTTTCCGTTCCGCCGCTTCCCCCTCCACAGGCGGCAGCTGCCATTCGTCGATACCGGACAGCTTGCCTCCCAGCACTTTTATGGCGGAGGCCGCTTCCTGGGCCTCCCGTTCCCCATCCGGCCCCTTCATAGCCAGAAAGACGCCGCCGGGTACGACCAGCGGGAGACAATATTCGCACAGCGCGGGCAGTGCCGCCACCGCCCGTGCTGTGGCCACGTTGTATTTTTCGCGGTGGGCTTTCTGTCGGCCGGCCTCCTCGGCACGGGCATGGACACACCGGGCCTCGAGGCCCAAAGCACGGCAAACCGCCTCCAAAAAAACCAGCCGCTTGTTCAGGCTGTCCAGCAGGGTCAACTCCAGCTCCTCCCGCATCACAGCCAAGGGGATTCCCGGGAACCCGGCCCCGGTCCCCACATCGATCAGGCGAACCTTTTCCCCCGCAGCGGGCAGTGACCGCAGCACGGTCAGACTGTCCATCAGATGCTTCACCAGAACCCCCTCCGGATCCGTGATGGCGGTAAGATTCATTTTTTCGTTCCACTCCACCAGCAGCTGTGCATAACGATCCAGCTGATCCGCCTGTCTGCCGGTGATTTCCAGGTTGTTTTCCTCTCCCCAAGCGACAAGCCTGTCCCGGTCAATCATGCCGCCCCTCCTCTTTCCCTGTATTGTTCGGTGTGTTGGCCTGCCGCTGACACAGCCAGATAATCAGCACAGACACGTCGGCAGGGCTGACCCCGCTGATGCGGGAGGCCTGTCCGATGCTACGGGGCCTCACCCTATTCAGCTTTTCCCTGGCCTCCATGCGCAGCCCCTCGATCCGTAGATAATCCGCGTCCTCCGGCAGCAACCGGTTTTCCAAGCGGCGCATTTCCTCCACCGCTGCCTGCTGACGGCGCAGATATCCCTCGTATTTCAGCTCCACTTCCACCTGCTCCTGCACAAAGGGCGGCAATTCCGGCCGCGCCGGATCCACCGGTTCCAGCGCTTCATAATCCAGCTGAGGCCGCTTGAGCAGTTCCTCCATTCGCACGCCGCTGCTTACCGGCGTTGTTCCACGTGAAACAAGTAGGGTGTTCAACTTATTATCCGGTGGCAGTACGGTTTCCCTCAGACGGCGCAGCTCTGTCGCCTTTGCCTCTCGTCGGAGGCAAAAATGATCCCAGCGCCTGTCGTCCACCAGCCCCACCCGGCGTCCCAGGGGAGTAAGGCGTTCCTCAGCGTTGTCCTGGCGCAGCAGCAGCCGGTATTCCGATCGGGAAGTCATCATACGGTAAGGATCGGAGCAGCCTTTCGTCACCAAATCGTCTATCAGTGTCCCAACATAGCTCGACGCCCGGTCCAGCAGAAACGGTTCCTCCCCTTTTATCTTCAGCGCTGCATTGATGCCGGCCACCAGCCCCTGGGCGGCGGCCTCCTCATATCCGGAGCTGCCGTTGAACTGCCCTGCTCCATACAGACCGGGAATGCGCAAAAATTCCAGAGTGGCGTCCAGCTGAAGCGGATCGCAGCAATCGTATTCGATGGCGTAGGCTGGCCGCATGACCTGAACGTGCTGAAGACCGGGAATGGTGTGAAGAAATGCCAGCTGTACATCCAGCGGCAGCGAGGAGGACAGACCCTGCAGATACATTTCCTCCGTATTCCTGCCGCAGGGTTCAATAAACACCTGATGCCGCTCCTTGTCCGCAAAACGCACAATCTTGTCCTCGATGCTGGGACAGTACCGGGGGCCTACGCCCTCGATTTTCCCGCCGTAAAGGGGGGAGCGGTGGAGGTTGTCCAGGATCACCCGCTTGGTTTCCTCATTGGTCCAGGTGATGTGACAGTCGGTGAGGTTGTGCAGGGGGTGATCCGTCTCATAGGAAAAGGGAATCACCGGATCCTCCCCCGGCTGGCATTCCAGGCCGTCAAACTCGATGCTGGAACGCAGCACCCGGGCGGGGGTGCCGGTTTTGAAGCGGCGCAGCTCAATTCCCAGGGCCGCTAAAGAAGCGCTGAGATCGTCGGCAGCAAACATGCCGTCCGGGCCACCATGGTAGCTCACATCCCCCACAAAGATTTTTCCTTGCAGGAAGGTTCCGGTGGCCAAGATCACGGCTCGGGCTCGGTACTGGGATTCCAGGCGGGTAGTCAGCCGCCAGCCGCTGTCCTCCCGTGTCAGGGCTGTAACCTCCCCCTGGTGCAAATGAAGGCCGGGAGTTTGTTCCAAAACATGCTTCATACGGCCGGAATAGGCCCGGCGGTCGATCTGGGCCCGCAGGGAATGCACTGCCGGCCCTTTTCCCCGATTGAGCATCCGAGACTGCAGCATGGTTTCGTCCGCTGCACGCCCCATTTCGCCCCCCAGGGCGTCGATCTCCCGTACCAGATGCCCCTTGGCCGTCCCCCCGATGCAGGGATTGCAGGGCATGTTGCCGATCCAGTCCAGATTCAATGTGAACACCGCTGTAGAACAGCCCAGGCGGGCGGCCGCCAGCGCCGCCTCGATGCCCGCGTGTCCCGCTCCGATGACCGCCACGTCGTATTCCCCGGCCAAAAATTTCATATCACTCGCCCCTAGATTTTTCGCAGGATTCCGTGCCGGCCTTCCCCATCTATCCCACGGCGGCACGTATTTGTTCCAATAGTCTATCATATACGAAATTCCCGCCGGAGGGAAGTCCCGGCGGGAATTTTTATAATGCGTTTTTCCTTTGTCCATTCGCAGAACCGGAAAATTCTTTTTGGATTTACTTACATTGAATGTATGTACCGTTTATTTATAGCAATGGAAACGGCTCATCTTCCATCCCTCCGTTTCGCTCGTTTAATCCTCCTCTCGGGCGACTTCTTCCAGTTTCGTTTTGATCTTTTGGAAAACCTCAGTTTCCCTCACAAAGTCAAAACAACCGTTGTCCATTCCGTTTAACAGGCGCATGGACTCATTTTCCGTGTAGTCCTTGACCCATTCGCTGGAAGAATACGTCAGATGGTCCACCATAAACGCCGTGTACTTCCGCACAGGGTTCCTGTCCGCCTCCATCGTGTCATAGACGATCGTATTCTCCGCGGCATCCGCCAGCAGGCGCAGAGTCTGCTCCTCATCCTGTGCCTTAGCATACAGTTTTGCCAATCGGAGGCTCCACATTGCTACCCGGGTATGATAAAAGCCGTAATTACCATCCTGGAAAAGCAGGGCGTAAAGCTGTAGCACAAACATACAGGCCTTGATTTGTTCATTGTCGTTATATAGGCCTTTTCCCAACATCACAGAAACATTGCCCGCCGCCAGTTCAAACAGGCTCTCTAGATTTCTCTGACAGTAGGCGACCGCTTCCTCTCCCTCCAGCAGGAACTTCGTCATCTCGTTCTGACAGGTGTGATAGTCTGCCGCCATCTTAGCGTATTCCTTGGCTTCCTCGATCTTTCCCATCGCCTGACAGGAATAGACCGCGCATTGGATCGCTCCATTGCGTAAATCAGAATAGGAGGCTTTTTTTAGGAGCCGCCGCGCATAGGACAGTATCTCCTCCGCATGCCTCTTCTCATCCTCCGCCATCAGGGCGTACATCCGTTGGTACATCACCTCCGTTTCATTGGGAAATTCTCTCTGTGCCTTTCGCCAAAAGGCCACTAGAGCGGCATTTTTCCCTTGATTGAAAAGAAGGCGGCCGGTTTCCTGATAGTTTCTAATCTTCTCCTGCTTCCGCTGCTCATCAACCCCCAGCAGCTGATCCACCGTCACATCATAGAAAGCGGCGATACCCGGAAGCAGCGCAATATCCGGGCATCCTTCCCGCCTCTCCCACTTGGAAACGGCCTGCACAGACACTCCCAAATGAGCGGCCAGCTCGTCCTGGGTATTTCCCCTTTCACGGCGCAGCTTTTTCAGCTGTTCATGGATAGAAATCTCCATTTTTACTCTCTCGCTTTCCGAAAAGTAACAAGCGCCTGTTCTTCTTTCAGTATAAATAAGCGACGCCCTCCTTGCAATAACCGCTTCGGTTATGTTCCGTCAATAAAATAAACGATTCGTTTATTTCTGGCGCTGTCTTTGGGTTCCTTGCAAAAGGGGCAGGGAGATTTCTCTCCCTGCCCCTATCCTCGGTTTGAAAAATGTTACGACGGATCGCCGGTTTCCGGCTCCTCGAATGCCTCGCCGGAGAGCACCTGCTCCACATCCACTGTCTCCGGCGACGGCGCTTCGCCGCCTGCCTCGGAGGAACCCTCGATTTCCCCTGTGTTTGTCTCCTCCTCCGCTGTTTCCGCCGAAGCGCGGACCAACGCCACCACGTGGCTGCCGTCCTCCACCTTCATGACCCGCACACCTTTGGCGGGACGACGACATAAGCGCACCTCGCTGACACGGGTCCGGATGACGATGCCGTCAGAGGAAATGACCATAATGTCGTCGTTTTCATCCACTACCTTGATGGCGGCCACATCGCCGAATTCCTCGGTATGGTAGTTGGTCAGACCCTTTCCTCCGCGGGACTGAATGCGATAATCGCTCAGCTCGCTGCGCCGCCCGTAGCCGGTCTCGGTCACGGTGAGCAGTTGTCCGCCCTCGCGGCATACCGTCATACCGATGACCTCGTCGCCCTCCTGCAGCGTCAGGGCTTTGACGCCCCGGGCCGCGCGGCCCACCACGCGGGCGTCGTTTTCATCAAAGCAGATGGCCATACCCTTACGCGTGCCCACGATCAGGCGTTGATAGCCGTCCGTGACCCGCACCCAGGCCAGCTCGTCCCCCTCGTCCAGATCAATGGCGATAAGGCCGTTTTTCCGCGCGTTCTGATAAGCGTTGAGACGGGTGCGTTTGATAATGCCCCGCCGGGTCACCATGCAGAGATACTGGTCCGCTTCCCCGTCGAACTGGGAGACGTGAATCATGGCAGTGACCTTTTCCTCCGACGCCAGCGGCAGGAGATTGACCACGTTCATCCCCTTGGAAGTGCGGCTTCCCTCCGGCACCTCGTAGCACTTGAGCCGGTATACCCGCCCCTCGGAGGTAAAGAACATGACGTAATCGTGGCTGGAGCACAGGAACATGGTCTCCGGCACATCCTCGTCCCGGGTGGCCATTCCCATAATCCCCCGGCCACCGCGGCGCTGGGTCTTATAGCTGTCCGCGGCCTGGCGCTTGATATAGCCCATGCGGGTCAGGGTGAGGACGCAGTCCTCTACCGGGATCAAATCCTCGATATCCACTTCGCCGGAGACGGCGGAAATATCGGTACGGCGCTCGTCCCCATATTTGTCCCGCATTTTCAGGCATTCATCCTTGACGATGGCCTTGATCTTGCTTTCATCGGCCAGGATGGATTCCAGCTCCGCGATGCGGCGGCGCAATTCCTCCAGCTCGTCCTCGATCTTTTGCCGCTCCAGGCCGGCCAGCTGGCCCAGCCGCATCTTGACAATGGCGTCCGCCTGCACGTCGTCGAAGTCAAAACGCTCCATCAAACGGGTTTTGGCCAGCGGCACGTCCGGCGAGGAGCGGATGATGGAAATAACCTCGTCGATAAAGTCGCAGGCCACCTTGAGAGCCTCCACAATGTGGGCGCGGTCCCTGGCCTTGCGCAGGTCGAACTGGGTGCGGCGGGTGATGACCTCGCACTGAAACTTGATGTATTCCTCCAGCATCTGCTTGAGGTTGAGAATGCGCGGCACCCCGTCCACCAGCGCCAGCATGATGGCGCCGAAAGTCACCTGCATCTGGGTGTAAGCGAAGAGCTTGTTGAGCACCACCTGGGGATTGGCGTCCTTTTTCAGGTCGATGACCACGCGCAGGCCCTCCCGGCTGGAATGGTCCACCACGTCGTGAATCCCCTCGATGCGCTTCTCATCCACCAGGTCGATGATGGATTTCACCAGATTCAGCTTATTGACCTGATAGGGAATCTCCGTGATAACGATGCGGAAGCGGTTACCGTGCTCCTCGATTTCGGTCCGCGCCCGCACCGTGATTTTTCCCCGGCCGGTTGCGTAGGCCGCCCGAATGCCGGCATGGCCCATAATCACGCCGCCAGTGGGAAAATCCGGTCCCTTGATATGTTCCATAATGGCGTTCAAATCCGCCTCGGGATCGTCAATGAGCAGGCAGATGGCGTCCACCACCTCACAGAGATTGTGAGGGGGGATGTTGGTGGCCATACCCACCGCAATACCGGAGGACCCGTTCACCAGCAGATCGGGGAACCGGGAGGGCAACACCACCGGTTCCTTCAGGCGGTCGTCGTAGTTGGGCACAAAATCCACGGTATCCTTCTCGATATCCGCCAGCATGTCCAGCGACATCTTGCTCATCCGGGCCTCTGTATATCGGTAGGCAGCGGCGGGATGCCCGTCGATGGAGCCGAAGTTGCCGTGGCCGTCTATCAGCGGATACCGCAGGGAGAAATCCTGCGCCATACGCACCATGGCGTCGTATACGGAGGCGTCGCCGTGGGGATGGTACCGTCCCAGCACAGCTCCCACGGTGTCCGCACATTTGCGGTACGCCTTGTCGGGGGTCAGGTTGTTCTCGTGCATGGTATACAGGATGCGGCGATGCACGGGCTTCAGCCCGTCCCGCACATCCGGCAGGGCACGGGCCACGATGACCGACATGGAGTAATCCAGAAAGCTTTTGCGCATTTCCTTTTCCAGCACCACGTCGATGATTTTGTTTTCGCGGGGGGTCTGTTCGTCCATAATGAAACCATGCCTTTCTGGTAGAGTCATGGGAAAGCTCTTCGTTTATGCGGGTGTATCAGGGTCTGAACCGGAGGGATTCTTCTCCCTTTTTCCTTCCGTGTGAGCCTCTTCCTTCGGGAAGGGGGCAGGGTGCGGCGTGTCCTCCTCCGGCTTTCCGCCTCCCGTGGGTCCGCGTCCAAACCACGCGCGCAAGGCATCGGGATTTTCCGCCGCTTCATACTTCAACCGCAGCCGTCCCCACGGGGTGGTAAAAGAAATACCTCCCCTTCCAGCAGAAGGGCGCAGCTCCGCGGGGGTGAAAAGCCAGGTGCTTTCCTGAAACTGTATTGCCGCCCCCTGGGGCACCAGCGTGATCCGCAGACCACTCCGGCGGAGAGCCCGGCTTCTCAGAATGCTGATGCCTCCCTCCATGATCAGCACCAACGCCGTCAGGATCAAGGCAAAAATCACGATATCCACCGCGTAATACACGGTAAAGCCGCACACGCTGCCCAGAGCCGCCAGTGCGGGCAGAAGCATCGCCACCTTTTGAAAAACCCGCGGCAACTGCTCCCGGGAAAGAAGTGCCCAGCGGACGGTGCCGGGCGGACAGGTCAAGCGCACCTGTTTCTCCCGCTCCGGCGGGGTAAATACGGGAAGGGGAAGCGGTTCGGCCAGACGAGGCACCAAAGGCCGCCGCACACGCCACTGAAAGGCTGGAACCGCCTGCAGCAGCGTTCTTTTCAGCAGGGCGTAATCGTAAGCGGTGAGATCCTCCTCTGCCCATTGGAACAGCTGCTGGGAATCGCTTACAGCCAAAAGGCCGTTATCTTCCTCCACCCAGCGGATACGGGAAAAGCGCATCACCGCGCGGCCCTCCGCCCGTATGATAACGATCCGGTCTCCATATATCTCGGTGACATGATCGGGAAGCTCGCCCGCGTCTCCCTTGATTCTCAGCATCCTACCGGCCTGAAGCTTCCAAAGGATAAAAAAGGCCGCCACCGAAAGAGCCATCACCGCCCAGGCAATGATCATATCGCCGATATTGCGCCGGGGCCAGATCAGCAACTGGGCCAGCACAGTAAACAGCACCATCTGAACCACAGTCAGCATCCAATAGGCAGTATCCCGCCGCTGCAATATACCGGTCAGCCGGTCTCCCCTCTCCGGGGTAAAGGGTCTTCCCGCAATCACAGCGCGCAGAACTTCGGGATTTTCGGCATAGGAAGGCGGAGCGGGCGGACCGTACCCATTGCCCGCCGGATAAGGCGGCGGGGGATACGCAGCAGGAGGCGAATACCCCACGGCAGGCGGTACGGGCGGCATAGGCCGAGGCGGACGGGGAACGTTTTGTCCCGAACCAAAGTCGGGCGATATTGCGTTTCTCTCCGCGACAGAAAACCAGGAAGTTTCCCCTTTAGACCCTACCTGTCCCGTCCTATAGGTATACGCCGGAGGATTTTCCGCCGGCAGCCAGGTTTCCGCCTTTTGCGTACCGCCGGAATCCTCAGGCGTCACATTCCGCCTCTGATCCTGTGTGCCGGCATTTTCATCCGGCGTGCGGTAGGGTTCCTCCATGGATACTCCTCCCTTCTGCGTGTTGCAGTTTTTTATTTTGCAGCTTTCTTTTTCATATGGCCATCCACCAGATGCCGGAAGGCCTCCATATCCCCAATGCAGCGTTTGGGCAAGCGGAAAGACTGCTGGCCCACGTAGATGTCGACGCTGTCGGGATTCTCCACCGCCCGGGTGATCAGCGACCAGGCATAGCGTGTCTCACGGCGCCCGCTCTCCTCAGGATAGCCCGGGGGCACCGGGGATACCGCCGTCATCACCAGCCCCTCCTCCCGGAAGGAGACGGTGAGGGTGGGCGCCTGACCGGCGGCTTGCAGCATCCGGCGGACGTTGAGCCGGGGCATCAGCACACTGCTGAAAAAGGAAAGAAAAAGCAAAAAGAGGAAGGACAAAAGTCCCGCGCCCACACCAGCTGAAAGCGTCATCAATACTGCGCAGATAAGAGCTCCGCCGCTGTACAGGGGGAGCAGGCGCACAAAGCCTCTTTTCCCAGAATCCCCCACCATTTTCCGATATTCATCCGGTGTGTAGTTTACATAGACACGGTATTCCTCTTCCCCACCCCATTCGGAGGGGTTGGAAACCGCTGCTCCCTCCGCCCACTCAGGCGGCGGCAGACGCCGGGGGGCAGTGGAGGCAAAACGCTTGTATAGCCGCTGCCTCATCGGGGCTACGGCGGCGAAAACCGCCTGCCGCACCCGATCTGCGTCCCCGTCGGTAACACAACGGGAGGTCAGCACAATGGCCTTGGAGCGGGGAGACATCAGGAGGATTTGATCCGCTGCCTCAATGTACACGGCCTCGCCGAAGGGGATGCGGGAGATTTCCCCCTGACATTCCTTTTCGATCCGATCCGGGTACACGGTCACCATGCCGTAATAACTGTAGCCGCTGGCTACGCTGTTGTCGTAAGCCTTTCCGGAAGAACGGCGGACATAGGCCGGTATGCCGAACCAGTACCCCGCCCCTATCAGCAGCAGACAAAGCAGCAGAATCACCATCACAGGATCGACAAAACCGCTCATGGCATCCAGTACCAGCACCAGTACGTTCATAGCCGCCAGCACACCCAGTACCGCCAGAATCCCCTTGCGAAAGCGCAGCAGGCCGTTGATCTGGAGATTGAGCAGATTAAACCGGATATACTCCTCCCGGCTGAGATCCACAGGGAACCGGGACGGCTGAGTATCCTCCCAGGAGGCTTCGTCCGGCGCATACGGTATATTTTCCCTCATACAGCTGCCTTTCCGCCGGTGTTACGGCTCTCCGGTGTTTCACGGGAAACAGTTTCCATCCGATTTTTCAGCTCCGCTGTCTGGGATTCGTCCAGCAGGCGTGCGGGGATGACAAAACTCAGCTCCCGCCCGAAAGCAAAGCTGAACTGCCCGGCCAGGACATCCCATCGGGTCACCAGCCTCAGCGGCAGATTGCCCTTGACCCGGCCGTTATCCACCTTCACCCGGTCCCCCTCGAAAACAAAGGTGGTGGCCATGCGCAGTTCTTCCTTGCCATCATATTCTTTGGCAGCGGCACCCCCATCCAGTAACGGCGCGATCATGCCGTCATAGACAAAGCAGAACAGTCCCAGCAGCAACAGACACAGGGAGGTCCCCGCCGTCATTTGGATGAGGTCGCCGAAAAACAGTCCCGCCGCCCCGGCCAGAAAGCCCACCGCGCCCGCAAAACTCAGCAGAGGCAGGCGTTCCTTCCGATCCTGCTTCTTTTGGCGCACGCGGAAAGCGATGTATTCATCCCGGGTCAGCAGCACAGTATAGGTCAGTGCCTTCTGTTCCATAGGGCGTCCCCCCTCAAAACAGCCAGCTGCGCTTCACCCGCCGCTTGCGGGCAAAGGTCTGGCGCAAAAATTCCAGAGCCGTCTCGCCGTCCGCTTGCTCCGCAAAACAGCGGCGGGGCAATATCAGCAACCGCTCCTCATCCTTGCGCAGCAGGATCAAACGCGGCGTTTCGATACATTCTTCCATCAGGGCGTAAGAATCGGTGAGAACAAGAGCCGGCGTATGCGTCTCGGCGTAGTCCAGATACAGCTGCACCTGTGCGGGCTCCATCAGGGCGCGGTAGGTTTCCCAATCCCGCCGGGCACGCCTGCGGATGCGGCCGGGCTCCAACACCAGCACATAAACCATCAGCAGCACGCCCGCCGCTATCAGCAGCACCCCCAACAGCACCGACCATTCCCCTACCAGCATGCTCAGCCCGGCACAAAACAGGGCAACAGCGGCCAGAATCCACACCACGGCATAACGGAGACGTCCGCTCCGTCCCGCAGCGATCAGACAAGCGTCTTCGTATTCATCCTGCGTCGGCGCAATGTCCAGCACCGCCCGCGGAGGCGTCTTTTGGGGTCCCATACCGATTCCCGCCCTTCCGGCTATTTTTCCACTTCCAGATTCATCGCTTCCCGGATCAGCTCCCAGGCCCCGCCATTTTCCAGCCGGCGGGGAACCGCCACCAACCCATCCTGGAACCGGAACAGGATCATGTCCTCATAGGCCCTGGCCTGACACTTTTTGTATTTGAAAAAACGGAACTCGTCGTCGTCTCCGAAACCGATACCCCGGTCGTATACCCGCAGTCTTAGGCATTTGTCCATAGCTGTCTGTTTGTCGGCCATACGACGGACAGCCACCTCGGGCACCACTAGCATCAGCACACAGACAGCCAGGGCGGCAATACCGATTCCCAGAGAGGCTGTGCTTTCCAATCCGGACGCAATATACGTTACAATGCAGTTTGCCGCGATAAGAACCAGCACCACAGTCTGAGCCGTCAGCCGGCCTTTCCCCGCCCGGCGGCCCAATCCCCGGCGCAGGCAGGAGAGAACCTCTTCCCTGGTCAGGCGGATGGACAGATCATACCGCGGCGGCTCTTCGGGAAGCGAGGACGTCGGCGGTTTTACGCCTTCGTCTTCTTGGGCTCGCGGGATGTTTTTCTCCCCTTTTTTCCCGTCGGCATCCTTCTCCGGATAGGGAACCGCTGTGGTATCCTCCCCTATATTCTCCGTTTCCGGTGTTTTCTTTTTCTCGTCCATAACGGCCTCCCGCCCCCAGGCGTCAAATATCCAGATTGCTGACGTACTGGGCGTTGCGCTCAATAAAATCCCGGCGAGGCTCCACCTTATCCCCCATCAGGATGGTGAACACTTCATCCGCCGCCGCCGCGTCCTCAATCTCCACCCGCAGCATGGTACGGAAAGCCGGGTCCATGGTGGTCTCCCAGAGCTGCTCCGGATCCATTTCACCGAGGCCCTTGTACCGCTGGATATCCGCATTACCTCCCAGCTCCTGGATAAACTGATCCCTCTCCTGATCGGAGAAAGCGTACCGGATCTGTTTCCCCTTGGATACCTTGAACAGCGGCGGCTGGGCAATATACACGTGTCCTTCTTCCACCAGCGGACGCATATAGCGGAAAAAGAAGGTTAGCAGCAGGGTACGGATATGGGAACCGTCCACATCGGCATCGGCCATGATGATGACCTTGCCGTAGCGGAGCTTGGACAAATCAAAATCGTCTCCGATTCCACAGCCCAGAGCGATGACAATAGGCACCAGCTTCAGATTGCCGTATACCTTGTCCAATCGGGCCTTTTCCACGTTGAGCATCTTGCCCCACAGAGGAAGGATGGCCTGGAAATTGCGGTCCCGCCCCTGAATGGCGGAGCCTCCGGCGGAATCACCCTCGACGATATACAGCTCGGTGCGGTCCGCGTCGCTCCAGATACAGTCCGCCAATTTTTCCGGCATGCGGGTGGAGGAAAGGCCGCTCTTTTTCCGCGCCAGCTCCCGCGCCCTCTGGGCCGCCTCCCGCACGCGGGAAGCGCTGATGGACTTTTCCAGGATTGCTTTAGCAACCGCGGGGTTTTCTTCCAGAAAATCCGTCAGCTTTTCGCTGAGCAGGGAATTGACCAGGGTTCCCATGGAAGTATTGCCCAGCTTGGCCTTGGTCTGCCCCTCAAACTGGGCGTCCTTTAGCTTGACGCTGATGACGGCGGTCAGCCCTTCCCGTACATCGTCGCCCTTGAGGCTGTTGTCCCCCTCCTTGAGCAGGGAATGACGCCGGGCGTAATCGTTGAAAATCCGGGTAATGGCGGTTTTAAACGCGGTTTCATGAGTACCGCCGTCCACGGTATGAATATTGTTTGCAAAGGAGAGGATATTCTCATTGTAGCTGTCGTTGTACTGGAAGGCCACCTCCGCTACGGAATCCTTGTCCGCCACAGTAAGATGCACCACGTCGGGATGCAGCACCTCGTAGCCCCGGGTCTTGTTCATATAGTCCACAAAGGAGGAGATGCCCCCCTCGTAGCAGTACACCTCGGGGACGGCAGGGGACTCCGGCGTTTCATTGCGCCGGTCGGTCAGGCTTATGGACAGGCCTGCATTGAGAAAAGCCTGCTCCCGCAAACGCTTTTGCAGGGTTTCCAGATCGTATTCGGTGGTTTCGGTAAAAATTTCCGCATCCGCCTTGAAACGGATCAGGGTGCCGCTATGGTCACAGTCGCCGATAACTGTCAGATCGTTGACCGGCTGGCCCCGTTCAAATCGCTGGGCGTAGATTTTGCCTTCGTGGCCCACTTCCACCTCCAGCCATTCGGACAGGGCGTTGACCACAGAGGATCCCACGCCATGCAGGCCGCCGGATACTTTGTAGCCGCTGCCGCCAAATTTGCCTCCGGCGTGCAGCACGGTCAACACCACCGTTACGGCGGGCAGCCCCACTTTTTCCTGGATGCCCACCGGGATGCCACGGCCGTTGTCCCGCACCGAGATCACATCGCCGGGCAGAATCTCCACCTCGATGTGGGTACAGTATCCTGCCAGCGCCTCGTCGATAGAGTTGTCCACGATTTCGTAAACCAGGTGATGCAGGCCCCGGGGGCCGGTGGAGCCAATATACATGCCAGGCCGCTTGCGGACTGCCTCCAGTCCCTCCAATACCTGGATTTGGCTTTCGTCATAGGGCTGATTGTCCACCGCCCCAAAATTCTCGACAGCGTCCGGATTGTTTTTGATTTCCTGTTCGTCCATGGGTCAATCCTCCATCTTTTCAGGCGTGGTTCTGTTTGCTCGGTTTCCCGCATAGGAATGGGACAAAGCCTGTCCTCAGCCCGGCAGGACGCCGCCCTCCCACGCCGTGCTGCGGCGCAGCAGGGTGGCTGTGGACAGCTGGGAGATATACACGGTTTCGTTTCCGTCCCTGTCCCGGGTGATGACAAAGGATCGGGGCAGCTCAGGGGAAACATTGACCACCCGCCCTTTTTTCTCCGCCTCGGCGAGAAAACGGCGGGTGTGGGCTGCGACTGTGGTGTTTTCCAGATCGAATACCCCGATGATCTCCTTAAACCGGACCACCACTTCCTGTCCCAAATGCAGATACACTCCCGTTTTCCCCTTTCTCCTCGGTCAGCGTCCCGGCCCGGATGCTCCAGGCCCGGCTGTTTCGGTTGCCTCGGTCCAGCCGCAGGACGGTGCCCGGTTCACAGCAGGTGATGAATACCTGCCAATCCTCGATGCGGTTGAGTATATAATCCTGTCGGGCGGCGTCCAGCTCGCTCATCACGTCGTCCAGCAGCGCCACGGGCTTTTCCCCGGTGGCTTCTTCCAACAGCGCCGCTTCCGCCAGCTTGAGTGCCAGGGCCGCGGACCTCTGCTGCCCCTGAGAACCAAAGGCGCGGGCCGGCAACTGATTGATCTCGATAATCAGATCGTCCCGGTGAGGGCCGGCGGTGGTGAATCCCGCCGCCTGGTCTGCGGCGCGGCGGCTGCACAACAGCCGATACAGCGCTTCCGTCTCCTCCCGGACCGACCGAGAGTCCGTTTCTCCGCACTCCTCCCCCGCCCTTCGATAGGAAAGCGAGAGAATCTCTTTGCCGCCGGAAAGCCCCTGATACAGCGCCCCTGCTGCTGCCGCCAAACGGTCTGTGTAGCGACGGCGGGCGGCGAGAATATATCCGCCCGCCCGGGCCAGCTTCTGATCCCACACATCCAGCAACTCCTCCGCCCCCAGCCCCAGAGGGCCGTTTTTCAGCAGGGCGTTGCGCTGGGCCAGGGCCCGGTGGTATTCGGACAGAGTGGCAATGTACCCGGGACGCAGCTGACAGTAGGCGGCATCCAGAAACCGACGGCGGGCGTCCGGCCCTTCCCGTACCAAGGACAGGTCCGCCGGAGAAAAGACCACAGCGCAGAACTGTCCCGCCAGCCGGGAAGGTGACGGCTGAACCACGCCGTTGAGCACCGCCTGACGGCGGCGGACAATGGTCAGTTCCGCTTCCTGGACCCGTCCCGCTGCCTCAAAGGTGAGAATCAGGTGGGCTTTTTCTTTCCCGAACCCCGGCAGCTCGCTGTCCCGGGAACCCCGGAAACTTTTGCCGCCGGTAAAAAGCCACAGGGCCTCCAGTAAATTGGTTTTCCCCTGGGCATTGTCCCCGTACAGAACATTGACCCCGGTCACCGGTGTCAGCGTACCGCTTTGCAGATTGCGGAAGCCCTCAAAGCGCAGCTCCCGGACAATCATGGTTCTTGCCTTTGTGAAACGGCATATTCTGTTTTGCTGTCCAGCAGACGGGCCCTGTCACCGGGACGCAGCTTTTTGCCTCTCTGCAGGCATACCTCATCGTTGACCAGCACCCGTCCGGACTGAATCAGCACCTTGGCCTCCCCGCCGGTGTCGGCGGCCCCCGCCAGTTTCAGCAGGGCGTCCAGCCGGATCCATTCGGTGACGATGGGAACGGACTGACAGGTTTCTTGTTTCACATCTTCCACCCGTTTCCCTTATTTTTTCAGCCGGACAGGCAGCACCAGGAACAGGAAGGATTCTCCCTCGGGGGGAAGCACCTTCATGGGCGATAAGGCACCGCCCAGCTCAATGCGGACCTCGTCCGTCTCGGTATTTTTTAGCGCGTCCAGCAGAAAACGGCTGTTGAAGCCCATTTCCTCGCTGTCCCCCTTGATTTTGGCGGGAATCACGTCGTTGACGCTACCCAGTGGGGTGGTGCAGGAGATCTGAATCTCATCGTCGTGGAAATCGCATACCAGTGGGGATTTGATGCGGTCGTTGATGACCAGAGAAGCACGCTCCACCGCATCAATAAGATCCCGAGTATTCAGACTGATGGTGGTGGTCACTTGCTGGGGGATGGCCTTGCGATAGGGAAGAAATTCGCCGTCCAACAACCGCGAGATGACGGCATAGCCGCCGATTTCCATCACAATGTGCCGGCGGCCCACCGCCATGGACATGGGGGTGTCGTCGTCGGAGAGAAGTTTGAGCACCTCATTGAGGGTTTTGCCCGGCACAACGAAGGTGGCCGTCTCTTTGCTCTGTATTGGCTCGCACCGCACCGCTAGACGGGAGCCATCCACTGCCACCAAGCGCACGCTGTCCTCTGCGATTTCAAACTGTACGCCGGTGTGAACGGGGCGGGCGTCGGTTTGTGCCACGGCAAAAATAGTCTGGCGGATCATACTGCGCAGCAGGTTCTGCGGCAGAGTGAAGGCGGCTCCGTCGGGGACGGTGGGAATCTCCGGATATTCCGTGGCCGACAAGCCGATAATGGTGAATTCCGTTTGTCCGCTGGTGATGAGGGTATTGTATTTTTCATCGCAGGACAACCGTACTTGGTCGCCGGGAAGACGGCGCACGATTTCGCCAAAGAGCTTGGCAGATAGTACGATTTCACCGGGTTCGCTCACCTGGGCTTCGATGGTGGTGGTGATGCCTAAATCCAGATCGTAGCCTGCCAGAAACAGAGACGATCCGGAGGTGCGCAGAAGCACGCCTTCCAGTGAGGGAAGAGTGGATTTGCCGGAGACAGCCCGCTGGACGTTATTGACAGCGTCCAGAAGGGCCTGACGGTCGCAGACGAATTTCATTTTGGTCACACCTTTCGGTTTCCTTTTCCAAAAACATACTTTTTCTTTTCGTAGTCTATAGTAGGGGCGGTGGAAACGGGGGAAAACCCGTTTTTTCCGCTTGCCAGCGTCTTTTTTTCGGTTTTTTCGCGGTGGATTTCCCGTGAGAAAAATTTGGGAAAAGTGGAAATGGCTTTTTTCTTTTCACAGCAGAGGGGAAGGAGGTGACGAAAAAGTGGAAAAACCGTGGAAAAATCCTCCATTTGTCGGGCGGAAGCAATTTTCTTTTTTCACGGGTTTCAGGGGAAAAGAGGAGAAAACCCGGAGGAAAAGCTGTGGAAAGAAGGAGGAAAACCGGCGAAAGGGGAAATCCGCCCACTCCGGAGGAAGCTCCAAAGGGGCGATGTGGAAAATCAGGACTCGCTAATATTTTTAACGATATCGGATACCATGCCTTTAAAAGAGGGTTCTTTCTCCATGCGGGACTCCACCTTTTGGATAGCGTATACGATGGTAGAATGGTCCCGGGTGCCGAATTCCTGTCCGATGGATTTCATGGGCATGCCGGTGATGGTGCGCACCACATAGGCCGCCACCTGCCGTGCCTGAGAGATGGGAGCCGACCGTTTGGTGGATCGGATATCCTCCGGAGCCACGTTCATGGTACGGGCCACTTCATTGATGATGCGCTCCACGGTCACGGGAACCGGCTGGCTGTCGTTACGGATGTCGCGGATGGCGTTCTGCGCGGTGATGAGGGTAGGCTGCTCCCCTTCCAGAAGATATTGAGCCCGCATACATTTGACCGCACCCTCCAGCTGACGGACGTTGCTTTTGAGCTGAGTGGCGATATATTCCGCAATGTCATCGGTGATGGCCAGCTCCAACAGCTGGGCCTTGCGTTTGATAATGGCGATGCGGGTTTCCAGGTCCGGGGGCTGGATATCCGCCAGCAGGCCCATTTCAAACCGGGTGCGCAGCCGGTCTTCCAGCGCGGAGATTTCCCGGGGCGGCCGGTCGGAGGTGAGCACGATCTGCTTGTTGGCCTGATGCAGGGCGTCGAAGGTATGGAAAAATTCCTCCTGAGTGGAGGTTTTGCCCGCGATAAACTGGATATCATCCACCAGCAGCACATCTGCCTGGCGGTATTTGGCCCGGAATTCCGGCGTGGTACCGGAACCGATGGCCTCGATGAGCTCGTTGGCGATGTACTCGCCCTTGGTGTATATGATTTTGACCGCCGGCGTGTGGCGCTTTACCTCGTTGCAGATGGCATACAGCAGGTGAGTTTTACCCAGTCCGGAAGGGCCGTAGATAAACAGGGGATTGTAATATCCCGCAGGCTTGCTGGCCACTGCCTGAGCGGCGGCGTGGGCGAATTTGTTGGAGGAGCCCACGATAAAGTTTTCAAAGGAGTATTCGTAGTCGGAGCTTTTTTGTCCGAAAAGGTTGCCGGGCTCCGGTTCCTGAAGGGGAACCGGGATATCCGCAGAGGGAGAAACCGGCGCGGAAGGGGCGCTGTCCTCCTCCGACAGGATTTTCAGCCCCAGTGGAATGCCCAGCACCTTTTCAAAGGCTTCCTGCAGGCGGGCGGCATAATGCTGGGAAACAATTTTCCGCTGAAAATTGGTGTGTACATTTACCACCACTTCCCCGTCCTCAATGGTGACGGGATGGATGCAAGAGATCCAGACATTATAGGCGACCTCGCTGATATCGTCCAGCCCATGAAGATAATTGAGTATCTCCGACCAGGCTTCCTTAATGGTTTCCATATGGCCATTTCTCCTTAAAAGCATTCAGTGCATGTTCTTTTTCAGTATAGCATAAAATTCTCTTCATTTCAATCACAACTGCGGATAGAAGACCTACAATATAATAAAGTAATATATTAATAAGAGACAAAAAACAGCGGAAAAATTTTTCCGCTGCTGGATACAATGAAGGAGGTATTTTTTGGGGAAAATTTTTGGGGTCAAAGGACTTTTTACAGGGTTGTTCCAGAAAATGAATGGCTCTAGGTGCAGTATAATGATATACCGCTTTGCTTTTTCACCCCTAAAACAACCTTCGATTCTTAGAGAAATCATTTTCCCACACAGAAACGGGCAAAAATTTCGTTAACTACCGCTTCGGTGGCGGTTTCCCCGGTCAATTGCCCTACGGCGGCGATGGCGCCGTCTAGGCTTGCGCCGATTACGTCCAGAGTCAGCCCGGCTTCCAGGGCCTGCCGTGCCTCCTGAATACAGGCAAGGCAAGTTTCCGCACACTGCCGCTGCCGCTCGGTTGCCAGCACTGCATCCGCTTCCGCCAGGCGTTCTACTCCAGTGACATCCTGCACTGCCTGTTCCAGTTCTCGCCGGCCGCTGCCCTCCAAAGCGGACAGAGCCACGATACGGGAAAAGCAGTCCTGCAATAGGACCCGGTCCTCTTCGGTGAGTCGGTCCTCGCTGCCGGTCACATCCGCCTTGTTGATCAGCGCGATGGCGGTTTTCCCGGCCGCTGCCCGGGCCACTGCCCGGTCGTTTTCGTCCAGAGGACGGGTACCGTCAAAGACACAAAGCAGGAGAAGGGCGGATTCCATACGCTTTCGGGCACGGTCTACGCCGATGGCCTCCGCCTCATTATCGGTATCCCGGATTCCGGCGGTATCGGACAGGCGGAGCTTTACGTCTCCCACCCGCACGGTTTCCTCTACGATATCGCGAGTGGTTCCCGCGGCGGAAGTGACGATGCTGCGTTCGCATCCGGCTAGGAGGTTCATCAGGGTGGATTTGCCCACATTGGGACTGCCGGCGATCACGGTATCGATGCCCTCCCGCAAAATGCGCCCTGCATCAAAGGTGGACAGCAGCGCCGTCAGGATGGCCTCGCTCCGGTCCAGGGCCGCCTGGAGCTCGTCCGGAGCCAGTTCCGGGATGTCGTCGTCCGGATAATCCACATAAGCCGCTATGCCGGCACAGACACCTGCCAGATCCTCCTTGAGCCGGCGGAGTTTCTGAAAGATGGCGCCCTCCCGGGCCGCCAGAGCAGTTTTAGCCGCCAGCCGTCCGTCGGCTGCAATCAGATCCATCACGGCTTCCGCGCGGGTCAGATCGATTTTCCCGTTGACAAAAGCCCGGCGGGTGAATTCCCCTGGGCCGGCGGGACGGGCCCCGGCCTCCAGAGCGGCCCTGAGGACCCGCTTCAACAGATACAATCCGCCGTGACAGGACAGCTCCGCCATGTTCTCTCCTGTATAGCTGTGGGGAGCGTGAAAGACCAAAGCGACGCATTCATCGATATCTCCCTCCCGGTCGTAGACATGCCCGAAGCGGGCCGTATACCCGGGCAGTTCCTTCAGCGATTGCCCTTTCCGTGGGGAGCGGAAGATCCTGTCCGCCACCACAAGGGCCTCCGGCCCCGAAAGTCTCACGACGCCTATGCCTGCCGCCGCCGGGGCGGTGGAAATGGCGGCGATGGTGGAATTCATCAGTGAACACCATACTTTCTGTATAAGATAAAATTTTAGTTGCAAAAAATCTAAACTATAAGGATAATAAATTAATATTATACTTTATGTATTTATAGTATCCTTAAAAACGTCCGGAAATGGAAAAAGAACAATCAATTTTCTGTTTTCCACTCTGTTCACCGGGAAGAAAGAGAAATCAAAAGAGAAAAAATCCTGGAAAACCGGAGAATACAGAGGGCCATACAGCGGGAAACCGTTCAACATTTTTTAGTTTTCCACATTTTTCATTGATTTGTTGAAAACTTGGTGGAAACTGAATTTTTTCCCCCGGGAAAGGGAAAAAACAAAATTTTAGATAACCTGAAGATTTTTCCATTTTCCCCGCAGAAAGCGCAGGGAAAAAACCGCGGCACGGGCGACCCAATCGATGACCATAGCCATCCATACGCCCAGAAGTCCCAGCCCCAGTCCCCAATCGTCCGCCAACAGGTAGCTGAAGCCGATGCGGAACACCCACATGGAGATCATGGAAACCACCATGGTGAATTTGGCATCCCCGGCGGCCCGCAGAGCATTGGGGGTAATAAAGGACAGCGGCCAAAGCAGCATGGAACAGACGGCAAAGAGATACAGAACCTGTTCGGCGGCGGCAGTTGCCTGTGTGCTCAGATGGAATACGCCCACCAAAGGATGAGCGGTCAGCAACAGGAGGAGATTGAGAGTGCCCATGCTGAGGTACGTGAAGCCCAGCAGCCGTTTGGTATACGACACCGCCTGACCGTAGTCCTGGGCGCCGATGCAACGGCCCACCACCGTGATCAGGGCCAGCTGGATAGCCGTGCCGGGGACGTTGACGACGGAGGCGATGTTATTGGCAATGGCGTTGGCGGAGATGGCGAAGGTGCCAAATGTGGAAACTAACCGCTGTACAATGAGCTTGCCGATCTGGAACATGCCGTTTTCCACCCCGCCGGGAATCCCGATGGAGAGAATGCGGCGCACCATGGCGGGACGGAATTCCGGCCGGAACAGGCGGTGAACAGAAATCATCTGATGGGGGCGGCAGATCAGCGCGGTGATAAGGACGGCGGAAAGCGCCCGGGAAAACAGGGAGGCGGTGGCGGCGCCTGCCACTCCCCAGCCGCAGCCGTAAATCAGGATGGCATTGCCGCCGATATTGACCACGTTCATCAGCAGCGAAGTCAGCATGGATATGCGGCTGTTGCCCATGGCGCGGAAAAGAGCCGCGCCGCCGTTGTACAACGCCAAAAAAGGATAGGAAAGCAGGGACAACCCAAAATAGGTCTGGGCATTGGCCATCACCTCCGGCTCGATGGAACCGAAGATGCCGCTGAGGATGGAACGCTGAAACGGATAGGCTGCCGCCAGAATGACCAGGGAAAGGATCAGGGCAGTGTACAGCAGCTGTTTGGCCGCCGAGCACGCACTTTCCCGGTCCTGACGTCCCAGATACTGGGAGGCCACCACGGCGCCTCCCGTTGCCATGGCGGAAAAAATCTGGATAAACAGGATATTGATGCTGTCCACCAGGGCAATGCCGGATACCGCTTCCTCCCCCACGGAGGAAACCATGACGGTGTCGGCCATGCCTACCGTAACGGCTAGAAGCTGCTCCACCACCAGTGGCCAGATCAGGGTCAGGAGCTCCCGCCCGGTAAAGAGGGGCTTGGCGGAAGTATTGCACATAAGGAAGGGACCTTCTTTGCGCCCGCGAATTGACGGGAGGAAGCCTCCGTCGAAAGGGCCTAGCCCTATTTTGCCGCAAACCGTGTTGAAATGCAAGCCTTGGTGGATGGAAAGATGGAGAAAGGGGACGTATACACTATGATTTTGACGTCAAAATAGTACCCCTCGCGGAGAAAGGCAAACAGAAAAGGCTACCTGGCGGGCATAGCGGTGTCCTCCAACACTTTCCCGTCCTGGATGCGCACGATTCTTTGGGCGGAGGAGGCGATTCCTTCGTCATGGGTGATGAGGATGATGGTGCGGCCCTCCGCGTGAAGGTCCCATAAAATATCCATAACCTCCCGACCGGAGCGGGTATCCAGGTTTCCGGTGGGTTCGTCCGCCAGCAGCAGAGGCGGACGGGCGGCAATCGCCCGGGCAATGGCAACCCGTTGCTGCTGGCCACCGGACATTTCGGCCGGCCGGTGATGGAGGCGTTCCGCCAGCCCCACCCGCCGCAATGCATCCATTGCCAGCTGGCGCCGCTGGCTTTTGCCTATTCCCCGGTACAGCAGAGGGAGCTCCACGTTTTCCAGCGCATCCAGGCCGGGGATCAGGTTAAAGCCCTGAAAGATAAACCCGATCTGGACGTTTCGGATCTCGGACAATTCGTCGTCACGCAGGCGGGAAACATCCCTCCCCTCCAGAAAATACGCCCCGGAGGTGGGCGTGTCCAGGCAGCCCAGCATATTCATCAGCGTGGATTTTCCGGAGCCGGAATGGCCCACAATGGCAACAAATTCGCCTGCCTCCACCGAAAGAGATACGCCGTCCAGCGCCCGTACCTCTTGAGGGCCGGGATGATAGATTTTATACAGGTTTTCAAGGCGAATGAGCATGATGCGTCTCCTCTCTTCTCCGCGGAAAATGGGTTCCTTTTAGTATGCCCGCATTTCGCACAGGGGCGGAGAAAAAAGAAAAACACCCTGGTTTTTCCACAGGAAAAGCCCAGGGTGTTGAAAAATCGCACAAAGATAGTGGGGAACGCCTTATGAAAGCACGTATACGGCGACGTTTCGGCTGCCGAAGGACATGCACTCCTCATAGGTGTTCATAAACAGGTCCACCAACGCTTTACCCGACTTCAGAGCGCCGCCGGTATCACCCGCGATGGCATAACCGTACACGTAGCTGCCGTCGGTGGATACAATATACAGCTTGGAGCCGTAGGGAATCAGGTTGGGATTGACGGCTACCACGCCCACCTGAGCAGGCAAGCCGCTGGCCGTCCAGTTTCCGGCCAGACCACGGTCATTGGTATAGGCGGTGGCACGCCCGGTATAGACGGCGGAGTAGTTGGCGGGCAGGCCGTTGGCATCCAGCACCACCTCTTCCCGCTGAATGGTGGATACCGGGGCAGGCTTCTTGGTGCCGATCAGCTTAATTTCGGTGACAGGGGCCTGTGTGACCTCCTCCCCTACCAGCTCGGTGCCGGTTTTGGCGCCGTCCACATAGGTATCCTGATAGGTGTAGGTTTTCACGCCGTCCTTACCTTCCTGCTTGATCTGGGTGATGCCCTCCAGCAGGGAGTCAGTGTATTCCACCTCCGTGTCATAGGGAATGACTTCCGTGGAGGTGTACTGTCCGTATTCCACACGCGATACGCAGATGTTCAGCCCATCGCTGACCTGCTCGGAGACATGGACGCTGGAAATATCGTTTTCATCCAGGGTAACACCGACTTTTTGCAGGGCATCCGCCACCGTACCACCGGTCATGCGGACCACGGAGGTATACCCGTCTGCCGTCACCTGGACGTCAAAAGCACGGTTAATTTCAATGGCGCCGCTGCGGGCGGCCACCTGGGAAATGACCTCGTCGCCTTCCTTGAGATCTACTTTTGCGGTTTCCAGAATGGATTCGGTGTCGCCGTTCAGCGTGAGAACCACCCGGCTGCTGTCCCCGTCCACGACGGTGACGGCGTGCATATTTACCGATACGGTGGCCACCATGACAGCGCTGACAGCGGCTAGAACAGAAACGCCGAATAAACGGCTGCGGACTATACGGCCCAGGGCCGAAACAAATCGATTCACGGGTTCCATCAAATGCTTCCTTTCTTTTTGGACGGGGCACCCGGAAGTTCAGAAGGGGATGCCTCCTCTATGTAAAACGGAGAAACCGGAACCGGATCCTCCGTAGAAAAACGAATGTCAGCCTTTTGGTGGGAAGTTCCGTAACACGTTAGCCATTATACGGCAGACGAAAGAACGATGTCAAACCGCTAAAAACGGTTGAAACTTGTGCAATAAGCACAAATGTCAAGGAAGGGAACGGAAAATCCGCTGCCGGAAGCAAGAGCGTTTTGTCGCATCTTAGACGGATGTTTTTTCGAGTGAGTTGGACAGGATTTTATAAAATATAACCGTAATAAAAGAACATAAAATAAAAAATATAGAAGAAAAAGCATTTTTACAACCATTAAATACCAAACCTGGCAATGAAAATGCGATTTGAATTTTTTATCAAAAAATTTGTGCATCCATCCAAATGTTACAATCCTGTAACTCTTTTGTTTATCGATAAACAGTAATAAATAGCGCCTGAATTCGACTTTGCGGCCTGTTTTTCTCTGTGAGTAGAGAATAAAGTAAACAATACAATGTATAAAATTGCAAAAACTGGGAAATTACCAGCTGTGCCGGAAGGTAAAAAGACTTGACAAAAGGAAAATCCGACGGAACAGGAAGGTACAGGCCGGCAGATGAAGCAAATTTTACCGAGTCCAAGGGCCATGGAGAGAGTGTGGAGAACGCAAAAGAGGCTTTCCGCCACTTTCGGAATTGTCTATGCAGGGAGCAGTCTTTTATTACCTATATAATATAAAAGAACATACCGGTTACCGGAGGAATTTCCTTTCATAGTGTGTTATGGTAAAATAGGAATATACCGGAACAAAAAAGGAAAACTTTTCCGAAAACATAAAAGTAGGTGTATAGATATGGAGGAACAGGTACAGCGGTATTTGGAAGAAGCCTTTCCTTTTTGGCAGAAGCTGTCCTCTGCCGACCGCGGTCGGCTGCTTTCCCATACGGCAGAAGCGGCTTATCGGGCCGGGGAAAACGTACACGGGGGAAAAAACGGCTGTACAGGGCTTGTAGTGGTGGTTTCCGGGCGGCTGCGGGCCTACCTGGTTTCAGAGGAAGGACGGGAGATCACACTGTTCCGCCTGATAGAGGGAGATGTTTGCGTCCTATCAGCGGGATGTGTGATCCGCAATCTGGATCTCGACCTTTTGGTGGAGGCGGAAACGGACAGCCGGTTGTATATTGTGGCGCCTCAGGCCTATGAGGAGGTGGGCAGCCGCTGCCGGGAGATGGAGACATATCTGTCCGAACAGGTATCGGCGCGGTTTTCCGAGACGATGTGGGTGATGGAACAGTCGCTTTTCCGCCGGTTTGACCGCCGTCTGGCGGAATTTTTGCTGCTGCAGGCCTCGTTGGAGCAGCAGGATACCCTCTCCCTCACCCAGGAGCAGATTGCGCGGCATTTGGGAAGTGCCCGGGAGGTGGTATCGCGGATGCTGAAATATTTTCAGCAGGAAGGATGGGTGGCCGTCTCCCGGGGAGGAGTCACTTTATTGGACCGGAAGGGGCTGGCGGAACTGGCGGGAATGAAGGCTTCCGCGGAATGAACTGGGACAGCAAAGAGGAAGTTTTGTGCCGACAAAAACAAATCGTTCCCCTGAGCGGCATTGGCTTGTGCTCGGGGGAACGGTCTCGATAGGAGAAATGAAAATGTACGTGCTGAAAAGCCTTTCGTTATCTGACGGCCGGGATATCTATGAAATGCTGCAGGAAATCGGATCCAATGAAAATGGGTTTCACAATAAGGTAAACGGGATGTCGTTTTCCCAGTTCAAAGACTGGCTGGCCAAGGAATATGCCGTGGACAACGGAGAGCTGGAAGCATGGATGGTACCGCAGTCCTCTTATTGGATGTATGATGGGGCAATACCGGTGGGATACGGCCGAATCCGGCATTGTTTGAACGAGGCGTTGCGGGAACAAGGTGGACATATCGGATATGCCATTGCCCGATCCAAGCGGGGCCGGGGATACGGCAACGCAATACTGGCGTTGCTTATACAGGAATGCCGCAGAAAAGGGATTGACGAATTGCAGATTAGCGCCCACGATGACAATGTATTGTCCAACAAAGTGATTCTCAAAAACGGAGGGGTTTTTATCAGACAGGCACACGGCAAGCGGTTTTATGCCGTGGATCTGCGGCATAACCCACCGGCAGCGGATTGATTCCCGGCGTAAAGACACCATCCGGCGGAAGGGGAGCGACCTTTATTCCAGGGAGCTTATTCCCCTTGTTCCCGGGGGCCGTCTGCCTGTAGTAGCTGTCTGGCCGCCTCTTCCACCGACAGGCCCTCGTCGGTGACCAGACGCCCTGTTTCATCGAAATGCAGGTCCCGGATATCGGAGTGGGTGTATTTCCGGATATCCCGCAGCCGGAACTGATCCTGTGGAGAAGCAAAAGTAAAGGCGTATCCATGCCGCTTGGCCCGGCCGGTTCGGCCGATGCGGTGTAGGTAATACTCGTTTTCATCGGGGATATCGTAATTGAAAACAGCCTCCACATCGTCCACATCGATGCCGCGGGCTGCCACATCAGTGGCTACCAGAATCTCAAATTTTCCCTCCCGGAAGGCCTTCATCACCTTATTGCGCTGCGATTGGGGAATGTCGCCATGCAGGCAGTCTGCGGAACAGCCCCGGCGGCGTAATTGCTCGCCCAGTATCCGGACTGTGCTTTTGCGGTTGCCGAATACCATGACGCGCTTCAGGTCCAGCGCCTGAATAATCCGCAGCATATCCTCCATACGCGCGCCGCCCACGGAGGACAGCAGGAACTGGGCAATGCGGGGGCGGTTGTCCCCTTCGGAGGCAATATGGATTTCCACGGCGTCACGCTGGTATTCCCATGCCACGTCCATCACCTCCCGGGAGATGGTGGCGCTGAACATGACCACCTGCGTGTCGGCAGGCGTGGCGTTGAGGATGCGGCGGACATCCCGGATAAAACCCATTTTGAGCATTTCGTCCGCCTCGTCCAGCACCGCCGTATATACATTGCCCAGCCAGGCGGTGCCCCGCCCCATATGATCCAGTAAGCGGCCCGGGGTTGCCACCACGATCTGGGGATGCTTGTCCAGTGCCGCCAGCTGTTTGGCAATCGGTTGACCGCCATACAGGTTGGCAATGCGCACCTCTGAACGGAATGCTGCCAATTGTCGGAGCTCGTCGGCAATCTGAACACAGAGTTCCCGCGTGGGACAGACGATGACGGCCTGGATATCCTGAGTATCCTCCCGGAGTCCTTCCAGAATCGGAATGCCAAAGGCACAGGTTTTACCTGTGCCGGTAGGGGCTTTGGCAATGACATCGCGCCCCTCCCGCATGGCGGGAATGGTTTTGGCCTGTACCGGCGTGGGGGCGGCAAACCCCATGCGGTCAATTGCCCGCAGCAAAGCCGGGCTTAGCGACAATTTCTCAAAGGTAACGGCGGGGATAGCGGATTGGTTCATAGAAGCTGATTTCCTTCCCTAACGATTTTTGTCATTTGTACGGTTGAGGGGAGATTTGCAGGCAACTGGCAGGGAAAACGACGATTCGTTATGATGTAAAGGACGTCCCTTAAGAGAAAACGCTGCCCCGCGAAAGGTGCCGCCAGGGGATCGGTCCCAGCTCCAGGGTCTCCCCCTATGTTTGTCTCAACACATAACTCCCATAGAGTTAAGGATAGCGCACGTATATACGTATTCAAAAAGCTCCCCCTTGAGGGGAAGGCTGGCGGCGAGGCTTCGGAGGAGACCGGCTGCGACGACTGATGAGGTGGAAAATGCCTTCCTCGTAGTCAAAAGCATAGTCTCCACCTCATCTGCCCCACTTCCTCGTAAGAGGAAGCATACGTCTAGGGGAATACCATAGATGTAGAGGAAACTGGCCCGCAGGGACGGCTCCAGCACAGGGATTTCCCACACGGCTTGCCATTCGATGAATACTCCTGATCAACAGTATATCATGAACGCTGCCCCATGCGGTTCTCATCCTACGTCTACTGGCAGCGTTCCCGAGAAATGCGGCCGCATTTCTCCCGACCTTCATTATATCACACAGGTAGACGGAGAATTGGCGGTGCCGCGACGCGGGAGGAGGCCGTTCCGGCCGACAGCCAATTTCTCCAGGCCCAGGGACTTTCTCACATGGTTTGTCCTCAAACATGAAAGCCCTAGGCACATTATATCATAAGTGTAGGGGAAGAACAAGCGAGGGTGATCTGACCGCAATGATCAGCACCGTCTTTTTGCGGCCGTTTTTCTATATAAAAAAGAACGAAGCCGCGGTAGGATACCGCGGCTTCGTTCTGGGAAAAACAATGAGCGATATGGGCAAAAGTTGATCAGCGTTGCTTTTGCTGCTTCACAACCACCAGCACGCCGACGGCGGCGGCAGCCAAAGCAAGAGCGGCAAACGCCTGTGTCCCTTCACCAGTGGACGGATTGGCTTTTTGGGTCGTATTGGCCGGTGTCTCTGTCGTTGTCGTATCCGCAGCAGTAGGATTGGTACCTTCTGTGTCAGAAGAGGTGGATTCTGCAGGAATAGCGGAAGGCTCCGCGTCGTCCTGGCCAGCTTCACCAAAATACAGCTTGTTGAAGGTGATGGAATCTCCTGTGTTTCCGTTGACGACAAATTTTATAGCCGTAATGGTTATTTCGGTACCGTCCAGCTTCAGGACAGAATCGTTCTGAATGGCCTCCAACAGATTGATGGAACCTTTTCCCACAGCGATCCCGTCGCCGTTACCGCTCAGTGCCGCCAGCTTGGCCAGCCCTTCGTCCCCGTCGGCGAACCGGATATAGACATCAAAGGTGGTAGTCCCCTCGGTATCCCAATAAACATAAGGGGTAGCGGACAAATCAATCAGTGCGGAATCCCCCATTTCGGCGCCGCTCATGTAACAAGAGCTGACGGTTCCGTTGGCGGATTCTCCGCGGGTAATCGTCATCGCATCGCCGCTGAATTCAAATTTACAGAAGGTCTCGTCTTCATCCGCATTGTTTTTTACCAAGCCATCCACACCGTTGATACTGATGTTATCAGCGGCGGCGGATGCCGTCATGGGAATTGCAGCGGCGGCCAGTACTGTTACCGCCAATAAAGCGCTGAACCATTTTCTTGTCTTCATGAGAACAAGCTCCTCCTCTACCTCTTTTTGGAAATTGGGTATCTAAAACCAGTATAAAGAGTTAAAAGGTAAATGTCAATAAAAATAATAAAATTCATTCAATAAATAAGGAATATTAATAAAAAACGCCATATTTGATAGGCCGCTCTTTGGGGGAAGGCCGCAAAAAACAGCACCGAGGCGTCGGCGCCTCGGTGCTGCAAATATTGAGAGGACTATGAGCTTAGCCGTTCTTCTTTTTCATCAAGACCACGGCGCCGGCAGCGGCAACAGCCAGAACAACCGCGGCGGCGGCAGCCTGAGAGGCCTCACCGGTGGAAGGGTTGTTTTTCTTGGTGGTGTTGGCCGTGGGAACGGTGGTATCAGCGGGTTCATCCGCAGTGGTGGTAGTGGTGGCAGGCTTGTCGTCTTCCGTTTGATCGGAGGGCTCCTGCTGCTGATCAACAGGATTGGCGCTGAAATACAGCTTGATGGTGGCCGAATCCCCAGCATCGCCGAAAACGTTGAGAACGGTGGCAATCATCTTGATTTCATCCTTGGTATATACAAGACCAATGTCGTTGTTTTTAAGCAGCTCCAAAAAGTTCTCAGAACCTTTTTGCGGAGCAACTCCATCCGTTTCATGGCCACGGACATTGTGGAACCGATAACAGGTGTCTTCGTTGCCTTCGTTTCTGTCCCAGCGGATAGCAAAGCCGAAATTCGCGGTACCGGTGACCTCCCAGCAAAGATAAGGTGTCTCGGCCAGGTTAACAACGTTATCGGTATTTTCTTCGTTGGCATAGTCGGGCCACATCATCAGACCGCCAGTGCCGCTGGCGGTAGCATCGTCAATGGTCAAAGTGACGGCACCGTCCTCGGAAAAGGACTCAGAAATCCCTGCGTTGGGAGAAAAGAGTTCCGGTTGTACGTTGATGTTGACGTTGGCGGCTTCGGCGGAGGCCATGGGAACGGCGGCAGAGGCCAATACAGCAGCGCCGAGCAGCAATGCGGTGAGTTTGCGCAGTTTCATCTTGACATTCCTCCTTACATTTGTCTTTATTATACCGATCATTGGCTCGCGTTGTCAATAACCAGGGCAATAAATATCACAAAAAGAATACAGAAACAACACAGGGATTGGCAGTAAAACTGGAAAATCGGCAAAAAAATCACAGCGGCGGAATTTTCTCCGCCGCTGTGATTTTTAGTTCATTGAATTAACGGAATGCTTACTTCTTCCGCTTGAGACCGACCAGGACACCCGCCGCCGAGGCAGTCAGCACCAACGCAGCCACCACAGCCTGAGAAGCCTCTCCTGTGGAGGGGTTGGCCTTTTTGGTGGTAGCAGCAGTGGTGGTTCCGGTGGTGGGAGCCGCTGTCGTGCCGTCATTCGAACCGGTGGTGGCATCGGTGTCGTCCGGAGCGGTGGTATCGTCGGTGGTGGGCTGGGTGTTGTCGCCGCCCTCTTCAATCGGGGTGCTGCCGAAATACACCTGATTGAAGGTTACGGAATCACCGGGATCGCCGAAGATATCAAACACCACGGCGATCATTTCCATATCGTCGCCCAGGTATTCGTATTTGTCATTGTTCATGATCAGATCCCGGAAATTCAGGGAACCTTTGCCAGGCGCAAAGCCCTCCGGCGTGCTATCGTCTATCGTGTACATCTGAACCATAGTGTTGGGGCTGGAGCCGTCATTGTAACGGACGGTCACGCTCCAGTTGGCGTTGCCGGAAATATCCCAGTTCAGATAGGGAAGCTCGGCGAGATTAAAGAAAGGATTTTCCACAGTGCCGTTATTCCACATCATAAGGACGAGGGAATGGCTATTGCTGCCGGACAACGTCAGGGTCATCGGGCCGTTTTCCGTAACATCCGCCGTCACGTTTTCGCTGTCAGCGATGATCAGCGATTCATAGTTGGGGGGCAGGATGCTGAAATCGGCACTTTCGGCAGAAGCCATGGGAACAGCGGCACTAGTCAGTATGGCAGCGCCTAACAAAACTGCAAGGGTTTTTCTCAACTTCATAGGGACACTCCTCCTTCTAAATTTCTTTTATTATAGAAATAAATGGTTCTTTTGTCAACCGTTCTCTGTAAAAAAGAAATAAAATGATTCTGTAAAAAGCAACTTATCCGGTAGAATCCCCCAATAATCCATAAAACCCGCCCGGGACATAGCCCGGGCGGGTGAAGGAAAAACGGCTTATCCGTTCTTTTTCTTCTTTTTGGTATACAGGACGACGCCAACTACCACAGCAGCCACAACGACAACAGCGGCGATTACACCCACAATCAGGCCGGTGTTGGCACCGGGCTCTTCTGTGACAGGTTCCCCGCTGGTGGTGGAGGCGGCCGTCGTGGAAGTGGTTGTGGTCGCTTCCGTGGTGGTCGTGGTGTTTTCCGTGGTGGCCGTGGTCGCCTCAGTCGTGGTTGTGGTGGTATCTTCCGTCACGCCGCCGCCCTCGCCATTGGGAGAAGCGCTGAAATACAGCCGTTCAAAGGTAACGGAGTCGCCCACATCGCCGAAAACATTCATGGCGACGGCGACCATCATGATTTCGTCGGCATTATAGATAAGTCCCAAGTCATTGTTTTTGATCAGATCCAGAAAATTGATGTACCCTGTTTCCGGGGCCAGGCCATCCGTTTCATGCCCGCGGGCGTTCTGCATCCGGTAACAGGTGGAATCGTCCACGTTTTCGTCATAGCGGACCGCCAGCCCAAAGTTGCCGGTACCGGTGACCTCCCAGCAGAGATAAGGGGTCTCCGCCAGATTGACAAACGGGTCATCCACATTGGTCCACATCATAAATCGTCCGCTGCCGGTGGTGCTCCCCTCCAACAGGGTCAGGGTGACCGAGCCGTTTTCACCAAAGGTAGCGGAAACGGTTTCCACATCCCCGGGATCGTTAATGTACTCTTCCTGCAGATTGATGTCGAAATCCGCAGCAGCGGCGGAAGCCATGGGCACGGCGGAAACCGTCAGCACAGCTGCGCTAAGGAACAGGGCGCTGAGTTTGCGTAATTTCATAGTGTGCATTCCTCCTTGTGGTGTCATTATACAAAATTATATTTCATAGGTCAATAAAAAGAAGCGAAAGAGAAAATAAAAATTTTGTTGTTACGGCAAGATCCCCTGTATAACGAAGTCCCCATCATAGGACATGCCTATGGCAAACCAAAAAGCCGCCCCTGCGTTCTTAGAAACAGCGCAGGGGCGGCAGTATTTTTTACGGGGAAACCGGCCGGTTCTTTTCCCTCAGGGAGCGGAAGAAAGCGGTCAGCAGGCCGCCGCACTCCTCTTCCATCAACCCTTTTTCCCACCGGGGGTGGTGGTTGTACGGCAGCGCAAACAGATCGGTCAAGGATCCACAGGAGCCAGCTTTGGGATCGGCGGCACCGTAAACCACCCGGTCAATGCGGGCGTTAATGATAGCGCCCGCGCACATGGGACAAGGTTCCAGGGTGACATATAGTGTGCTGCCAAACAGCCTCCACCCGTGCAACCGGCGGCAGGCGTCGTCGATGGCCTCCAGCTCGGCATGAGCCAAAGCGTGGCGGAGCGTTTCCCGCCGGTTGCGTCCGCGGCCCACAATCTCGCCGTCGCGGACGATGACGGCGCCCACCGGGACTTCCCCCTCTTCCGCGGCTTCCCGCGCCAGCCGCAGAGCTTCGGTCATGGCTTCGTCGTCGGTGATCATCCCAGGCTCCCCCCTATTGTGTTAAAAAGGATCAGCGACAGGGAAAAGAGCAGGCTGAGCAAAAAGGGCGGTGAGGAAAGGAGTGCGCCGGTTTTGGCACTGCAGGACAGGGTGCAGGTAGGCCGTTTTTCCGGTTCCGGGGCGGTATGGGCCGCGGCGGCGCAGTCCCGCCGGTTTTGCAGCAAAGCGGCGGCCAGTCCGATCAGAGCCACCGCCAGAAAGACGGAAATCAGCACCACCTGCTGCCCGTGGGCGGGGAGCTCCATTGTGAAGTAATCCAGCAGCACCGACATCAGGTTATTGAGAAAATGTACCGCGCAGGACAACCAGATACAGCCGGTACGGATGACAATTGCGGAGCAGGTCATGCCCACGATGAAAGCAAAGGGGGTCTGTTCCAAATTGCCGTGCATCAGTGCAAACAGAAGAGAAGACACCACCATAGCGGTGCCGTTTCCAAAAGGGCGCAGAGCCTGCAGGATATACCCGCGGAACACCATTTCCTCCAACAGGGCGGGCAGCACGGCCACAACGAAAATGTTGAGCGCCAGACTGATACCGGTTCCCTCCAGATAAGAAGGGGAATCGGCAGGCCGGATACCGAAGGCGGACAAAAACTGCAGGACATAATTGGCAACATAGTTGGCGAAAATGCAGAGCCCGAGCCCCGCCGCCACGTACAGCAGGGCGGTGACGGCGCCCGGCCATTTTGCCGGACGAAAAGGACGGGTATGACGGCGGAAGGCGGCATCGGTCGCCACAAAAGGGACCCCCATGCAAAAGGCATATACGGCGGCATACAACAGCAAAAAGCCTGTATTGCCCAATCCCATATAACCGGAGGGGTCCCTCAGATCCACGATGCCCAGCAGGTGGAGCAGAAGCGCCACCACCGTAAAGGTGCATTGCATGGCAACGATCAGCAGCAGCATCCCGGTTCCCATATAGTGTCCCTCCTGTCGGAGGGCGGAACGTTCCCAGTCGATCATGTGGATGGAGTCCTTTCTTCCTATGACGCGGTTCTTTTACGGTCCGCTCTCCCCGCCGGGAAAAGCCGGTCAGCGGGATTCGACGGCGTATCGTCCGAAGACCGCCGTGGCGGCGCCAGTCTTTACCAAAGCGGTGTAAAGGATCAGCCCGCAGACGGTACAGGCCCCCAGCTGGCCCAGCCCCACCAGCAGCATGTTCAGAGCGGCCAGCCCCACAGTGGGATCGGCAAACAGGGCAAAGGTCAGCTCCAGCCCCACCACCACGGCGTTCAGCAGCACGGGCGGAAGGGTGGCGGCGACCGGCAGCCCCTTCACACGAAGGGAGCGAAGACCACGGGTGGCAAACGCTGCCGCCAGGGTGGCCATAGGGCCCAGCAACAGGTCCCAGGCGCCGGCTACGTTGGCGCCGGACATGAGGCCAAACAGGTTGGATACCAGACAACCCACGGCTAGGCCGGGGATGGCGGCCGGGGTGAAAACCGGCAGGATGGTGAGCATTTCGGATACGCGGAACTGACCGGTTCCGAAGGAGGCGGCGGGGATGAGCAGGGTCAGGGCGGCGTACATGGCCGCGATGAGCCCCCCCTCCGCCACACGGCGCAGAGAGCTTGTACCTTGTTTCATGTTTTCGTCTCCTTAGTTTTGATTTGGGGCCTTGCGGCCCCGGTCAGGATGGTTTCGAACTGACCGATGGGAGAAGTGCGATATTTCCCATCTTGAATATCGTAACAAAGGACGGGAGAAAAGTCAACGGCCTCCTGGGGTGCATGAAAAACCGTAGTAGAAAAAGGCGGAGAAAACCACCGGCGGTTATCCGCCGGTGGTTTGTCAGGGTTCTTCCATTTGTTCATACAGCGTCAGCAGGTCGGCTAATACGGAGGAGTCGAGCCGGTAATACACGCACTCGTCAGATCCATTGGGACGGTATTCCAAATATACGCCCACAGTAACGGTTCCGCCCCACTCCCGGTTTTTCAGAGTTAGTGTCGTGCCGTTGGTGTTTTCCGCAGGGGCAGCGGATTTTTCACACAAACCTTCTGCAATAATCTGAGCTGCCCGGGAAATAAGAGCCGGATCACTGGTTGTCCGTGCCAGACCCGGACCGTTTTTTTGCACCGTCAGGGTGCCTTCTCCGTTTAGAGCGGGCATGGTGAGCTCCGAGGTAGGGCCGTGCAGCTGTTCCTGCGTTTCCAGGGAAGCGTATAGGGCCAGAAGGTCGTCCAGTAGATCTGGAGTAATCCGATATGTCCGCTGTACCCCGCCAGGGCTTTCTTTCGTCAGATACTCTTCCGTAATTAGCAAATCTGCCGGCCAGTCGGAGCACTCCAGCCGGAGGGGGGGAATTAAAACCGGCACCGTCTCCTGAAGGGGACAACGCGGTTCGGCCTGAAGCCGTTGAATCACACGGGCAATAACGGAAGGATCCTCCGTTTCCTTATACACATTGGAGGAAGGCAGGAGGAAAACAAGGGACGGCTCCTCTTCTTCGGACGCGGGTATGGTTCCCGCCTCCGAGGAATCCGCCGTGGAGGAAGTCGGAAAAGAGTCCTGCCCTTGTTTTTCCGGGGAACAGCCGGATGCTGCTACAAACAGAAGGACCGCCGTTAGCCAAACCGCCCGTTTGCACACGACAGACAACATATTTCACCTCTTATATGGTTATTAATAGATGATGTTTCCCACATAGTGCATGGAGATATACACCCCTGTATGCCCCCAGCCGTCGTTCACAATAATTTCCTGCGATGTGTAGGAATACGAATAACCGTAACCAACAACCCAATGTTCGCCATACAAGAAATGGCTGTTAAGATCAACAATTACAGGCACATTTTGTTCGATCACGTCGATATAAGAGGATATTGTTGCATAATAGGTAATGTCTGCGACAAACCATTGGTCCAAACCACGTGATTGAAAGTACCAGTTTAACCCATCTGCGACATCTTCAGTAGAACTCCCTTTTTCGGGATCACTTCCTTCTATGTGGGGAACCAAATAATTGATCAATGTGACCCCGTTACTGCTAACCAAATCCGAGGGAACAGTATTATCATTCAAACATTCATCGTAATACATTAGCCAGATGGCAGCCGCAACAGATCCACATCTCCCGTCCGGATTATAACTATAAGTGTGGGTGGCATGAGGCAATTCGTAAGTAATGTAGCTACTGTTTGTATTTGCTAAGGAAAGGGGTTCGCTATTCCTTTGCGCGGTTTTCTCCTTATCTTTGAATATAGAGGTACTCAACTGTAAAGCGGAAACAGATATTTGTTCTCGTGTCATTAAGTGACGATAGGATTGGCTGGTTTCCTTTATATAATAGTTTAAAGGGCCGCCGTAATACACTCTATCCTCTCTTGTAAATGGACATGGATTTTCAAAGGAATATTCTACAGGATATCCGGCTGTATCCATAATGACATAGCCAATAGGTTGTAAAGAATATCCATAAGCAATTATCCGCTCGTTTTCGTCGTAGAGAGGGATCTGATAATTTATGGACATGTCTTTGTGGTGAGAAGATAAAAGATTGTTTACTTGAATAATCTGTTTATTAATAGACAAACAATTAGAGGCAAATGCGAATGTCTGATTGCCAATAAATAAGCCTAGGACAATCGTGCTTAAGATAAATTTTAATTTTTTCACAGTTTAGCCTCCTTATACCTTGCATGAATTCCTATTAATTGAGCGATCCGACAGTTCTATAGAACCATGTTAAACACCCCCTCAATTCCAATTAAATAAATTATATCTCTATATGGAAATATATTCAATATTTAAAATGCTGATCCACAAAGATAGACCACGGTTCGGGAATCATCTTGCAAGGCTGGGAAAGTTATGCTATAATTTTCTGAACTGATTTGTGGACCTGCGGAGGCAGTCGCACGGAAAAGCCGGGGCACTCCCCTGCCGGCACCGGCTCTCCGCTGATGGGTTCCCCTATGACCGCTTAAAGAATGCAGAAAATAAAGGAGCGAAATCCCATGTCAGGACATTCCAAGTGGAACAACATCAAGCGCAAGAAGGAAAAGACCGATGGTCAAAAGGCCAAGATTTTTACCAAAATGGGCCGTGAAATCGCTGTGGCGGTGAAGGAGGGCGGCAGCGCCGACCCCAATGCCAACTCCCGGCTGAAGGACGCCATTGCCAAGGCCAAGGCCAACAACGTGCCCAACGACAATATCGAGCGTATCATCAAAAAGGCAGCGGGCGAAGGCAATGCCGATACCTACGAAGCGCTGCAGTACGAGGGCTACGGTCCTTGCGGCATCGCCGTGATCGTGGAAACCCTCACCGACAACCGCAACCGCACTGCCGGCGACTTGCGCCACTATTTCGATAAGTTCGGCGGGAATCTCGGACAGACCGGGTGTGTGGGGTTCATGTTCCATAAGAAGGGCGTCTTGGCCATCGAGGCGGAGGGACTGGACGAGGACAAGGTGATGGAGGACGCGCTGGAGGCGGGGGCCTCCGATTTCGCCGCCGACGAGGATGTCTTCGAGATCACCACCGAGCCGGATGACTTTTCCGGTGTCCGGGACGATCTGGAGGCCAAGGGCTATACCTTCGTGTCCGCGGAGATCGAGCAGGTGCCGGACGTGTATTCCGCCATCGAGGATCCGGATATGGCGCTAAAGATGGAAAAGCTGCTGGATGTGCTGGAAGACGACGACGATGTCCAGAATGTCTGGCACAACTGGGACCGCCCCGACGAAGAGTAATAAACAAATGTAAACGAATAGAAAGAAAAGGCCCGGAACATAAATTCACGTTCCGGGCCTTTTTCTATAAACGCGAGTGCGGCTGTTTACTTGGCTGTAAGGTTTGTCTACGGCACGTGTTTACGCCGTGTAAAAACCGCCCCTGGGAAACGATCCCGGGGGCGGTCGCTTATTGGTAAGAAAGTTTACTTCTTGCTGCCGTAGAGGGCGCCCAGACGAACCAGGTGCTCATACCGCTCGGCGGCATTCTTCTCCGCCTTCTCAAACAGCTGCTCGGCGCGGTCCGGGAAGGAACGGGTCAGGGAGTTGTACCGGACTTCGCCCATGATGAAGTCGCGGTAGGAAGCGGACGGGGCCTTGCTGTCCAGGGTGAAAGCCTCCTCCTTGCGGGGATCGAAACGGTAGGTGTGCCAGTAGCCGGCCTCCACCGCCTTCTTCTCCTCCAGCTGGGAGATGCCCATGCCGCCCTTGATGCCGTGGTTGATACAGGGGGCGTAGGCGATGATCAGGGACGGGCCCGGATACGCTTCGGCCTCCTGGATGGCCTTCAGGGTCTGGTTCATGTCGGCGCCCATAGCGATCTGCGCCACATACACATAGCCATAGCTCATGGCGATAGCGCCCAGATCCTTTTTCTTCTGCACCTTGCCCGCGGCAGCGAACTGCGCCACGGAACCGGTGGGCGTGGCCTTGGAGGCCTGGCCGCCGGTGTTGGAATACACCTCGGTGTCAAAGACCATGACGTTGACATCCTCGCCAGAGGCCAGGACATGGTCCACACCGCCGAAGCCGATGTCATAAGCCCAGCCGTCGCCGCCGAACATCCAGAAGGACTTCTTGACCAGCATATCCTGGTTTTTCAGCGCTTCCTTGTACAGCTCGTCAAACTCACAGCCGCAGGAGCCGCATTCCGCCACAGCCTTTTCCAGCGCGGGCACCAGCTTGGCGGCGGCCGCCTTGGAGGCTTCGGCGTTGTCCTTGCCGTCCAGCCATTCCTGAGCAGCCTCTTTCAGGCCCCAGGAAGCAGGCAGATCGGCCTCGGCGAACTTCTTCATGATGTCGGCGAGGCGGTTGCGGCGGGCGGTGACGCCCAGGAACATGCCATAGCCATACTCGGCGTTGTCCTCAAACAGGGAGTTGGCCCACGCCGGACCATGTCCATCCTTGTTAACGGTGTAAGGCGTGGACGGGGAGGAACCGCCCCAGATGGAGGAGCAGCCCGTGGCGTTGGCGATATACATCCGGTCGCCGAACAGCTGAGTGATCAGCTTGGCATAGGGGGTTTCGCCGCAGCCTGCGCAGGCGCCGGAGAACTCCAGCAGCGGCTGGAGCAGCTGGCTGCCCTTGACGGTAGAGGGCTTGAACTTAGCTGTGGCTTCCGGCTTGGCCGGCAGGGTCTGGCCGTAGAGGAACTTCTCTTCTTCGCCGCGCTGGGTGTCCAGGGGCTGCATGACCAGAGCCTTGTTGCCCTTCATGCCCGGGCACACCGTGGCGCAGGAGCCGCAACCCGTGCAGTCCAGAGCGGACACGGTCATGGCGAACTGATAGCCCGGCAGGCCGGTGGCGGGTTTCATCTTCATGCCCTCCGGCGCGTTCTTGGCCTCTTCCTCATTGAGGATTACAGGGCGGATGACCGCATGGGGGCACACATAGGAGCAGAAGTTGCACTGGATGCAGTTGTCCGCCACCCACATGGGCACGTTGACCGCGATTCCGCGCTTTTCAAAGGCAGCGGAGCCCAGCGGCACAGTGCCGTCAGCGTCCTTCACAAACGCGGAGACAGGCAGCTTGTCGCCCTCCTGAGCGTTGATGGGAGTCAGGATGTTGTCGATATAGTCGCGGATTTCCTCGCGGCCGCCCTCGGCCTTGACCTCCACGGCTTCATCCTTGGCCTTGGCCCACTCCTTGGGTACGCGGATCTTCTTGACTTCCTTCACGCCGCGCTCGATAGCGTCGTGGTTCATCTTAACGATGGCGTCGCCCTTCTTGGAATAGGACTTGGTGGCGGCTTCCTTCATGAAGCGGACGGCGTCCTCCGTGGGGATGACGCGGGCCAGTTTGAAGAAGGCGGCCTGCAAAATGGTGTTGGTCCGGTTGCCCAAGCCCAGCTCCATGGCGATGTGGGTGGCGTCGATGGTGTAGAACTTAATATCGTTTTTGGCAATGGTGCGCTTCATCTTCGCGGGCAGGCGGCGGTCCAGCTCCTCCACATCCCAGGCGCAGTTGAGCAGGAAGGTGCCGCCGGGCTTGACGTCGCTGACCATGTCGTATTTGTCCACATAGGAGGGGTTATGGCAGGCCACGAAGTCGGCCTTGCTGACAAAGTAGGTGGACTTGATGGGCTTCTTGCCGAAGCGCAGGTGAGAGATGGTGACACCGCCGGACTTTTTAGAGTCATAGGCGAAGTAGCCCTGGGCATACATATCGGTGTGGTCGCCGATGATCTTGATGGAGTTCTTGTTGGCGCCCACGGTGCCGTCGGAGCCC
>CAJFNR010000042.1 GCA_904395335.1 Candidatus Avimonas narfae
ACGATATCATGTTGGTCCGCTTTTGTAAATACGTTAGACGTCGGCCGTTGTTCCAGTGCATATCGGATATATCTGTTCCCCAATTCAGCGGGTTGCCGATAGCGTCGTAGGTGATGGTATTCCCATTGTAGCTGGTCAGCAGATCCTTCCACACCGGGCTGCCGTCCGTTTCCGTCCCTGTGGCGTAAGTGTAATGACCTACTTCTCCTATAATATCCTTAATGGAACCGGTTGAATAAATATGTTCCGTACACGAAGAAAGATTCCCACCTGCATCGTAGCTATAGAGATACGTTCGGTCAGCCCAGGCATTATCCTCCCGCACCAGCTGACCAAACTGGTCGTAGTGGTAGGTGGCCTTCAATACCCCGTTTTCCTTGATAGTCTCGATGTTCCCCGCGTCGTCATAGGTATAGGCCAGGTTCCCATCATCCTCGTACATACCCTTGAGGAAATAGATTCCCGACACTAACCCTGTCGTGCTTCCGGCAGTTCCATCGACATACAAATACCGTGTATTATGACCGGCGTATTCTCCGTCCACATACAGGGATTCCACTTGCAGCCGGTTCAGATTGTCATACTGGTAACGGAAGCTGAATCGCCCCTGATTGGATTGGGCCACCAGGTTATCTTTCCCGTATTCCGCCCCATAGGCGTGGCTGCCGCCGCTGGTGATGTTGGTCTGGCCCGTCCACCGGTTGTACTTATCATAATTGTATTCCGCCCGCATGGTATTGTTCCCGTTGGTGCGGGAGCCGGTCAGACGTCCCAGCAGGTCATAAGTATACTCCGTCGTGTTACCCGACAGGTAATCCGTCAAACGCACCAGCTGATCCTGGTTGTTGTACACATATTCCGCCGCCGTGCCTGTCTCCGCCGTTTTCTTCGTCACGCGGTCCAGGCTGTCATAGGTATAGCTCCACCAATCCCCGTTGCCGTAGGTGGTCTTGAGCAGGTTTCCGTTTTTCGCCTCATACTGATTCTCCGACAGCAGCCGGTTCTGGATCATAGTTTTCAGTCGGTTTCCCCACTTGTCGTAGGTGAAGTTGTAGTTGAACCCGTTGTGATAGATGGAGGTCAGCCGGTTCACGGAATCGTACCCATAGTAGTTGCTCACGTTCCCGCGGGTCACGCTCCCCAGCAGGTACGGGTTCCGGTCGTTGTAGCTGTACGCCGTCTCTACCGTCGAAGTATTCACCCCGGCCGGCGCGGGGGAGGTCACCTTGCTTACCAGCCCGTTGTCATCGTTCAGGGTATACGTCACCCGGTTTCCGCGGGCGTCCTGCTCATAGGTCACATAGTTCCGTGCGTCGTTAAAGCCGCGGGAGGTCCCGATGAACGGCATGGAGGTGTCCAGCGTCCCGTCCTCATTTACGGTGCCCGTCCGGAACCATGTGGCATTGCCGTAATCATCGTAGGAATATACCGTCCCGTTGCCCAGCTGGTTCGAACGCGCCGCAATCAGCTGATGCTCGTTGTCCGATGCGTAGGTATAGCTGTACCGCTCATTTTTTGCGTCCACTGTTTCCAGCAGCTCGTTAGCGTCACTGTAGCTGTATGCCTGGTTCCGGTTCGCGTTATCTTCGGCGCTGATCAGGTTCCCTTCGCTGTCATAGTCATACGTTGTCCCCGTCATGTCCACATTCAGCATAGCACGTTTGAAGCTCATACTGTTTTCGTTGTTCCGATAGACCATCCATACTCCGACGTATTCCACCTCTACACCCTTGCGCTGTGGCTTCACCGTAAAGGATACGGACTGGTCCTGTGAATACGCATCGTTGAACTCCTTGTGGTGCCATTCACCTTCGCCGTCCGCGTATCCAATCGCCAGCTCCAGCCAAAACGCTCGGTCTTCATGCAGTGTGGATACCGAATCCCCTTTAGCCGTGCCGTATACGTTGAAGCACACATCCGCCTTGTTCACTGCCACCGTTTGGTACACATATGCATTGCTGTTAGGATCCCCATGGATTTCATATAAACTGTCATGGAACGGTGTCACCACATCGACGTATCCAGTCCAAGAAGCACCGCTGTCAATATCCGAATCGTTGAGCAGGTTTAAGCGGTTTGCCGCCGTTCCCGTCTCTAGTTGAATCCCGTCGAACCATACCGTTCCCGTGGCTTCCTTCAGATCCAGATACACTCCGACTTTATTAGTTCCGGAAGGAACCTTCGCCGTCAGCGTCAGCCGTACCCAGTCGTTGGTGGTCCCCGTCAGGCCGTAGTCCATCTCGGTACCGCCCACATAGGTGTCCCCGTTGAACCACGCGATGTGCATTGTTGCTCCGCCGTTTTGGACAATGGACACCACATCTTCCGTCTTGACGTAAGCCGAAAGGGTTACGGATTTGCCACCTGTCAGGCTGATGGCCTGCGCATGGAATCCGCTGTCCGCTGTGCCGGAAAGAGACACCTTCAGTGATTTTTCGCCGATATAGGCTTTGTCTGTGGCCACTGTGCTTTCCGAACCACTGACATAGAAGCTGCCGCCTTTCTCAGCGCTGGGATCGTACAGCAGGTTGTTCACAAACTTTTCCGAGCCGGAGGAGGCAGTGATTTTATTGTTCTTCGCCACATCGTTCCCGGCTGTCGTTGCGCTTCCTAAGTCCATCTCCGTATAGGTCTGCGTTACCATCGTCCCATCATGGCGCTCGATGCTGGCTGCCCGGCCATAGGTATCAAACTGATAATCCCAATACTCACTGACCGCTTTATACACACGGGTCGACAAAGAGGGGTTAATATCCAGAGAACGAAAATTTCCGCTCTCATCGGCCCCATCCTCATTTCGGGCGTGTTCCACTATGCTGTTTACCCGTCCTTTTGTATAGGTTATTTCCGTCCAGTAACCGTCGGGCCGCATGATCTTTATCAGCCGCCCATCCCCGTCATATTGGTACTGGGTGTAGGTACCGTCCGGGTACTTTACTTTAGTTAATGCCGTCGGTGCCGATCCATCCGCGTATTCGAAGTAGGTGTACTCCCCATCCGGGCTTTCAATATAGTTCAGCCGCGCATATTCATCCCCCGCGCCGAAGCCATGAGAAAGGGCTGTCGTCCGTCCCGCTCCGTCGATGACCTGGTACAGCACCTGCTCCCCGCTGGGGGCGCCGATATACTTAAACTGCATGGTGTTGCCGTCAGAATCCTTTATAAAGGACAACTGCCCGCCGCGGAACGATTGATTGAAACAGCTGATATTCCCGTTTTTATCTGTAATTGTAATAGTGGATAGGTTAGCGGTAGCGGTCAGGCCAAGTCCATCTTCGTCCACAAATTCAGTGGAATTTTCCGCCACCCGCCGGAAATAGTGGCGGGTTCCATCCGCATCCACATAAACAAAGTGGTAACCATTTTCTTTTTCTTTTTCCGTGGTTTCTTCCATCCGGGCGCTGGTACTCAGCTGCCAGCCGCGTCCCACCATCAGCTGGTTTTGATCCATCAGATCCAGATGATTGTTGCTGTTATATACCAGGGAGATCCCTGTCGGCAGGCGGGAACCTGTGGTGCTTAACACGTTCTCCGTCACTACCAGATTGCCGTTGAAAGCGTTGACAGACGCCGTGCCGTTCATGCCTACGCTGGCCGTTTCATAGGACCAATAATCCTCCAGACCATTTTGGTTCACATACGTAATCAACAGGGTCGGATGACTTCTATTTGTATCGTTGGCATACTGAATGTATCCAACGCCTGTGGAGCTGGATTTCAGAACCATTCCGTAATTTTCGTATGTTCCCAAATACCAGCCCCGTACTAGGTTGGTTATAACCCATGCATTGCTATCTCGATCAACGATTACATAATCTGTGATTTTATCCTCACAGGAAGGGAAATATCCCATGGCCAAACCTGAACCGGTCCAGTTGCTTGTTATTCGATGAGCATCAACTTGTACGTCGGTTCGCCCACCTTCATGGTATCCATTCGGTTCCATCGTCAGTCTTGCGTCTACCACCGAATCCCCCGAACGCAAAGCTGGTAAGTTCTGAGCTTTTACAAAGATTTGATATTCGCCTATATTATTATCGCCTTTACCTACTAAAAAGTTCTTGCCGGTTGTACTGTAGCTATAAGTTTTCAAATTTTCAGATATGGCCATTAAATCGGAGAAACCCTCTACTGTAATTTCCGGGTCCACGGTTACCGGATACGCCCGGTCTTCCGCATCCAGCCAGGCGTCGTCTGCCGTCAGCTCCACAGTGAACTTCTTGTTCTTTACGTCCTTCAATGTCAACGTCAGGGCGTCGCTGGACGCCCCTTCCGTATCCGTCATTACTGGCGCGGAAAGGGTATACACGGTTTCCCCTTCTTCATTTTGCAGCGCGATGGTGCGCGCGTCCACCTGGACCGGCGTCAGGCCGTCGGTTTTGTACGCCATCTCAAAGGTCCGCCGCGCGTCCCTATCCTTCAGGATCAGGTTTTCCTTGAGCCCCGTGGGCAGCAGGTACACCTGCAGGTCCACGCCTGTGTACAGTTCCCGGTACCATGCCTCCTGGCTCACTTTGGGCACGGCCATCTTCTGTTCCCGTTCGCTCAGGCCCTCCGGCAGCGTGTTTTCCACAATTTCGATCCGGCTCTTGTTGGCGTCTTCATACCCCCAGGACAGCTCCCGCCCGTCCTTCGTCAGGGTGAACATCTTGTTCTTCTTCGCCATTTTCGCCAGCCGTGCCGGCAGGTCGCTTTGCTTATTGGCATACTCCGTCAAATCATCCGCGGTCAGCTGTTCCGTCAACGCCAAAGCATTGGCCTGTTGGATGGAAGGTTCTTCCGCCAGCGCCTCCGCCGCTTCCTCCGGCGTCATCGTCTCTTCCGTCAGGCTGTTGTCGTATTCCACCCAGGCGCCATCCTCCGTCTGGTAATGGACCGGCATGGGATATTGGGCCGCCAGCATCAGCCCGCCTTCCAGACGGAAATGCTTCACGCTCCGTTCCCGCAGCTCCGTTTTCTCCCACTGGATGGCCGCCTCACCCACAATGTCCTGCTGCTCTTCCGTGACCGGATCCATCGGTGCTTCCGGTACTTTCTCCTGCGCACCCGCGGCCCCCGCCGGCAGACACTGAACCGTAATCGCCAACGCACACAGGGTGGCGATCAGCCGCTTTCCTATTCCTTTCATTGCCTCTCCTCATTTCTTTGCGTTATATTGCCACTATAAGAGAGATAATATCACGTATTTCTTTATTTTACAATACAGTTTTTATTTTTCCCTTTTTTGTGCCTGTGGTATACACCCGCTCTCGGGAGGACAACCACCGACGCGTTTTTTCCTAAAAATACCGGTGCCCCTTGCAATTTTCGCCGCTTGCCACTATCATAGAGGAAAAGAATCGATGCGGCGGAGGCATTTTTTTCGGACAGATGAGCCAAACTGGATAGTGCCCTGTTAGTCAGATCCTATTCCTGCTCTCCTAAACGTTTCGGGCTGCACTGTACCACCGCATCCCTACCAATCAAAGGAAAGGCGTGACACAGCATGGGAAATCGTATGTCCGATATTGAGATCGCGCAAAGCGTAACTCCCAAGCCAATTGAAGAAATCGCCGCCGGTCTGGATCTCAGCGGCGACGATTTGGAGCTTTATGGGAAATATAAGGCCAAGATTTCCCTGCCCGCTGTACGGCGGATGGCGGGGCGGCCGGACGGCAAGCTGATTCTGGTCACCGCCATTACCCCCACCCCGGCAGGGGAGGGAAAGACCACCACGACGGTGGGGCTGGGCGATGCGCTGCGCCGTCTGGGCAAAAAAACGGTACTGGCCCTGCGGGAACCCTCTCTGGGCCCTGTCTTTGGGATCAAAGGCGGCGCCGCCGGCGGCGGATGGGCTCAGGTCATCCCCATGGAGGATATCAATCTTCATTTCACCGGCGACATGCACGCTATCGGGGCGGCCAATAATCTGCTGGCCGCCATGCTGGACAACCATATTCAGCAGGGCAACGCCCTGGACATCGACCCCCGGCGGATTACCTGGAAGCGCTGTGTAGACATGAACGATCGCCAGCTGCGCCAGGTGGTGGACGGCCTGGGAGGACGGATGAACGGCATGCCGCGGGAGGACGGCTTTGACATCACAGTGGCCTCGGAGATCATGGCCATCCTGTGTCTGGCAGACGGTTTGACCGATCTTAAAGAACGGCTCGCCTCCATTGTGGTGGGGTACAGCCGGTCGGGCGATCCGGTGACGGCGGGACAGCTCAAGGCTCAGGGAGCCATGGCTGCCCTGCTGAAAGACGCCATCAAGCCCAATCTGGTACAAACGCTGGAGCATACCCCCGCCCTCATCCACGGCGGGCCTTTTGCCAATATTGCCCACGGCTGCAACAGCGTCATGGCCACCCGGCTGGCACTTAAGCTGGGGGATTATGTGGTGACGGAGGCGGGCTTTGGCGCGGATCTGGGTGCGGAAAAGTTCCTGGACATCAAGTGCCGGAAGGCGGGTCTCGCCCCCGATGCCGTGGTGATCGTGGCCACGGTCCGGGCCCTTAAGCATCACGGCGGCGCGGAAAAGAGCCGTCTGGGGGAGGAAAATCCGGAAGCTCTGGAAAAGGGGCTGCCCAATCTGCTGGGGCACATTGAAAATATTACCCAGCGCTTCGGCTTGCCGGCGGTGGTGGCCATCAACCGCTTCCCGGACGACACACCGGCCGAACTGGAGCTGGTCCGCGAAAAGTGCGCGGCTGCCGGCGCCAACGTCGCTTTGTCGGAAGTATGGGGCAAGGGCGGCGAAGGTGGACTGGAACTGGCCCGCCAGGTGTTGAAGCTCACGGAACAGCCTGCGGACTTCCGGTTTATTTACCCCGACGATATGTCCTTAAAGGATAAAATAAACAGCGTTGTACAAAACGTATATGGCGGAGAAGGCACGGATTATCTCCCTGCTGCCTCTAAGGAACTGGACCGTTTGGAACAGCTGGGCTATGGGCGTCTGCCTGTCTGCCTGGCCAAAACCCAATATTCCTTTTCGGACAATCCCGCCTTGCTGGGACGTCCTCATGGATTCCGCGTAACGGTGAAGAGCGTACGGCTGGCGGCCGGCGCCGGCTTCGTGGTCGCCCTGACAGGGGACATTATGACCATGCCCGGATTGCCCAAAATTCCAGCGGCAGAGTCCATTGATGTGGATGAAAATGGAAAAATAAGCGGTCTATTTTAACTGATTTGTATTATATTTATGAATATATACTATTCGTATACATCGGATTGGCCGAAACCCGCGGTTGATCGAGCCGTTACCCAGCTGCCCCCGCTCCGCCGTGAAAAAGCAGAGCGCTACCGCCGTTTTGAAGACCGGCGGGAAAGTACGGCCGCTGTTTTGCTGACCCTTCACGCCCTGGAAGCCTCCGTCACCTGTTCCGATGAACCGATGTGGAGGGAAGAACCGCTTTCGGAACTCATCGGGCAAAAGGACTGGCCCCGGCTGGCGGCCGCCTTGGACTGGTCGCCGGCGCCGGAAGGCAAACCGTTTCCCAACGGCCTTGTCCTCTCTCGGGGCAGAGAGACGCTTCGGCGGCATCTGAGCCTTTCCCATACTGCCGGGGCGGTGGCGGCCGCTGTATCCGAAGGGCCGGTGGGAGTGGATATCCAAAAGGAAAATCCCTTGCATCCCGGTTTTTTCGAGGGAATCCTGCGCCGTTTCGCCCCACAAGAACGGGACTGGCTATCGAGTCTACCCCCGGAGAAGCAGGATCCTTCCTTCTATGCCTACTGGGCGATGAAGGAGAGCATCATGAAGCTCTGCGGCCGGGGTTTGGCCCTTTCCCTGTCCGCTTGCGCGCTGCTGCCAACCGGGAGCCCTGGGCAATACCGGTCTGAGCTGGAGGGGCGTCCCCTGCTGGCCTATGTCCGTCACCTGCCCGGCCGGGAAACGGGGCCAGGCTATGTCCTGGCGGCGGCCGAATACGAAACCCGCTGAAAAAATCACCGTCTCCGATACGAAAAAGCAGCGCACCGCCGAGCGGTGCGCTGCTTTTTCGTATGGCTTTCCCAACTACCAGTGGAACCTACTGGAAGGAGATGACCCGAACCTGGTCTCCTTCCCCTGAACAGGTCATGGAAACCGTGTCCCCTGCTTTGAGGAAGGGCAGATTGCTGGAAATCGCAATTTCAGCCACATAAACGGTATCCGCCCCTTCCAGACGGAAATAATACCGGGTGTTGCCGTCCAGCACAGCCGAATGGATCTCCGAAATCACACCGGTGACGGTTTCCGATTCGCCGGTGGAAACGTCGGCTTCATCCTGAAGGATGTCAATATAATTGGCACGGGCTTCCTCCACCGTGTTACCGGTACCCACCACCTGATAGCGCTCCACATCCACGAAGGCAAACATTTTAACCAAGCCAGCGCTGTCCTTCAGGGACATAAAATAGGTAGGCCGGTCGGCCACATTGAGCAGGATGGGGAAGGTGGCGTCATATCCCAAATGCTGGACCTGCCCCTCCGCCGACCTCATGGCGGAATTCTCCTCCGCGCCCGGCACGGCATAAAACTTGGTTTCTTTGGTTCGCATATTCACCAGCACAAATCCCACATTGGACTGATCCCCTGTAACGGAGGTCATTCCAGTGTACAGGCACACGTCGTCGTTCACGGCAATATAATTGTAGCCGTCCGTGGTACGTAGGACGCCCCTCTGGCCAAAATGTGCGTTCCAGAACCCGGACTGGTATTTTCCGTTCCAGTCCAGCTGCTGCATGACCATGGCGTCGGAATACACCCGATCCACCCAGGTGGGAATATCGGCCACGGCATAATACTGATGCTCGCCGGTAACGGCGTTAACCAGCACGGCACCCTCCACATCCTCGCCGCCCCACAGGCCGACGCGGTACTGGATGGTGGGGGTGATCCAATAAGGCGTCCCTTCCTCATCAATTTCAAAGGACGGATCTCCGAATACTTTGGTGGGATAGCGAAAACGCAGGTATCTAGGCAGATTGCGCAGCAGATGCTCCCCCGGAGCATACTTCATCCCCTGATCCAGCCGGGTCAGGGTGGTCTCCTGGGTCACCATATCCACCTGCAAGTAAGCGGGGACGCCGTTGCCGCTGTTGGCAAACCATTTGAACAGATCGCCGTAGATCAACGGCGTTACCCGCACAGGCTTGCCGTGATAATTGATCTGAGTATAATACGGCTCGATCTCGAACTGAGAGACCAAATCGCTCATCTCTCCCAGCTTACGGCTGCCCAGCTTGGTAGCGGAATCCCGGTCAACCACCGGGATTTGATCCATGGTCAGCTCCGCTACGTCGTCGGTAAAATTCCCCTCTTCCTTAACAATCAGATCCTTATACGCACCAGCATGGAAGATCTCGGCCCCGATAAGGCTGCCAATCACCCCTACGGCAATCACGCCGCCGAGTCCGATAACCAATACCCGGCCAGCACCGCTAAAAAACTTGGGCCCCTCCTTCGACACCGTGATCCGGGGTCCGTGATTGGTCATCACCACCTCCGGCGCAGTTCCCTTTCCGGTCAGAATACGGCCCAGAACCACAGCGACCAGGGCCACAGCCATTACCTCAAAAAGGAAGGACCAGAAATCCGGGCTTCTCAGGTTGAGCGGCGGAAGCTGGAACCAATACAGCCCTCCCACCACCAACACGGCCGCAACGGCCAGCAGCACGCGACGCACAGTTGGGTTCTTCATGTTTTTCCTTGCCTTTCTGTCCGGTTAAAGCCGGACGACACGATCCTCCTCCGGCACAGTATCTGCCGCAGGAAGGCCACTGCCATGTGATACAGGGGCATTCTATCATATTCCATAAGGGGTTGCAACCGCCATAACGCCGCGGTAACTGTCAAATAAAAAGGGCTTCCGTCGGGAAGGTGTGACAGGTTTGTCATTTTTAGGGGAGCACCTTGACATGCCGCTGTTTTCTTGTAAACTATAGAAAGAACACGGTCCGGTATGGCGGCATCGCCCTTTTGCCACCTTCGGTTTGTGATCAATTATATGACTGGTGGGATGTGCGGACATGGTCTTTTCCAGCTTGCTTTTCCTTTACGCTTTCCTTCCCTTGAACCTGCTCTTTTATGTGCTGGCCCGAGGGATCCGGATGAAAAACGCGGTAATGCTCCTTTTTTCCCTGGTGTTTTATGCCTGGGGGGAACCCAAATACGTTCTCCTTCTCATCGGTATGACGCTGGCGGACTGGGTGTTCGCCCTGATCATGGACAAGGCCCGTTCGTCAGCAGGGCGTCGCGCCGCTTTGATCGGCGCCTGTGTTGTGAACCTAGGACTGCTGGGGGTATTCAAATACGGCACCTTCGCCATGGAAAATCTCCATTCCCTCACCGGCTTCCCTTCCGTCATTCCGGAGATTGCGCTGCCCATCGGCATCTCCTTTTACACCTTCCAGCTGCTGTCCTATGTGGTGGATGTGTACCGGCGGGAGGTGCCCGCACAAAGGGACTTCGCCAAGCTGCTGACGTATGTCAGCCTGTTCCACCAGTGCATTGCCGGCCCCATTGTCCGGTATCAGGACGTGGCGGAGGAAATCCTGTACCGCAAGGTCAGCCTGACGGAAATCAGCCGGGGAATCGGCCGGTTCACTACCGGTTTGGGAAAAAAGGCCTTGCTGGCCAACACCTGCGGTTCGCTGGCCGACAGCCTTCTTCTCACCGACGCCGTCGCCTCCAATGCCGCCCTGTTGACAGATAATGTCGCCACTCTGGCTGCCCGGCCCGCCCTGGGGCTGTGGATCGGCGTGCTGTGTTACATGTTGCAGATCTATCTGGACTTCTCCGCCTATTCGGATATGGCCATCGGTATGGGATTGATGATCGGATTCCACTACAAGGAAAACTTCGACTATCCTTACGTCTCCCGTTCAGTGACGGAATTCTGGCGACGCTGGCATATCTCGCTGAGCTCCTTTTTCCGGGATTATGTGTACATTCCCCTGGGTGGCAACCGGAAAGGGACAGCCCGCACCATTTTCAATCTGCTGGTGGTCTGGTTCCTTACCGGGCTGTGGCACGGCGCCAGCTGGAATTTTGTCCTATGGGGACTGTACTTCTTTGTATTCCTTGTAGTCGAAAAGCTGTTCCTGCGCCGTGTGCTGGAAAAGCTGCCGTCATTTTTCACACACCTGTACCTGCTGATTGTGGTATTCTTCGGCTGGATCCTGTTCCGTTTCCGCCAACTGCCTCTGGTAGGAACGGTGGCAGCGGGGCTGTTTGGGCTCAACGGAAACGCCTTCACCAATTATGAAATCAACACCCTGCTGTTCAGCCACATATTCTTCCTGGTTGTGGCACTGCTGGCAGTGACCCCGATTGTGAAGTACGCCGGACGGTTCCTGGAAAACGCCTCCAAAACCCACCCCGTCCTCGCCGGCGTCAACGCGGTAGTACGGGTGGCGGCACCTCCGCTGTTGATGCTACTGTCCACCATGGCCCTGGTGGGCAATAGCTACAATCCCTTCCTCTATTTCCAGTTTTAGAAAGGTGGTGACGCCGTATGAAATCCCAATCGTCCAAGCTCCGGCTTTCCCCCCGTTTAAAGAAAAAATCCTATGCCGGACGGTACCGCTTTGTCCAGGTAGCTGTTTTTTTCCTCGCCCTGTACGTCGGCAGTATCTTATCTTTTATCCTTCCCCTGCGTCCCACCTATTCCAATACGGAAAAGCGGCAGCTCACCACTTTCCCGGCCTTCAGCTGGGATTCCCTTTTGGAAGGCAGTTATTTTGACAACATCAGCCTCTGGTTCTCGGATACCTTTCCCTTCCGGGAAGCGCTGCTCAGCGGCAACAGCTATCTGCAGAGCCTTTACGGCGTGGGAACGGAAATCCACGGTGACGTAAACACAGGGGACGAAATTCCTGCTGTTCCCACCAAGCCCACCTTTGACGATCCCGTTGAGCCTCCTGCCGGTACTACTACCGCCCCCTCGGAGGGAGGAACAGATACCACCGGTACGACGGAAGACACCGATTCCTCAACCAGCGGCTCCACCACCCTTCCTTCTCAGGCGGATGTGTCGGGGGATGTCACCCAAACTCTGGGAGCGGTGCTGGTGGTGGGAGATTCCGGCTACGAGTATTACAACTTTGTCCGTTCGGTCGCGGACCAATACGCCACCCTGGTCAGTCGGGCCGGTGCCCGGCTCAACGGCATCAGTACCGTATATGACATGGTGGTGCCCACCAGCATGGACATCACTCTGCAGGACAGTGTCCGCGCCGGCATCAGCACCTCGGATCAGAAGAGCGCTATCGATTACCTGTACGGTTCCATGGCCGGTGTCCAAACGGTCAACATTTACGACGCACTCAAATCCCACCGGGATGAGTATCTGTACTTTCGCACTGACCATCATTGGACCGCCCTGGGCGCCTATTACGGCTATGAGCAGTTCGCCAAGGCCAAAGGCGTTCAGCCGGTACCGCTGAGCCAGTATTCCACTCAGGAATTCCCCAATTTCCTGGGCGCGTTCTACAGCGATACGGGGAAAAGCCCCGCATTGGCCCAGAATCCCGACACCGTTACCGCCTATATTCCCTTTAACAACGCCTCCATGACCTTTACGGACCGCAGCGGGACGGAGACCTCCTGGCCCATTATCGCCGATGTCTCCGGCTGGGCTTCTTCCTCAAAATACAATACCTTCATCGGCGGGGACAACCCCTATACCCACATAGTGAATCACGACCTCAATGACGGCTCCTCTTGTCTGGTCATCAAGGAATCCTTCGGCAACGCCTTGATCCCCTTCCTGGTGGCGCATTATCAGGATGTGCACGTCATCGATTACCGGTATTACAAAGAAAGCATCGTGGATTTCGCCAAGTCCAACCAAATACAGGATGTGCTGTTCATCAACAACATTTCCGCCACCCGCAGCGAATCCTTGGTGGGCAAGATGGATGCCCTGATTCCATAATCCCCTATGCTCTATTTGCGGCATCGCCCCGAGCGAACGAACCCGGGGCGATGCTTTTTTATTGACGATAATGACAGCCTCTCCGATAGAGGAGAACGACTAGCAAGCCGGGTACTGCACATTGTATAACCGTGCCCGCCAAGGCGGATAAAGCAGATGGAAGGCGCTCAACTCCGGCAGCTCGTATCGTCGTGACTTTCCGCCTCATCCCCGTCCGCAGAACGAGCGCTTCCACTGAAGGGGAAAGATTCGAGGGGCTTTTTATCCATGCTTTCTCTATAACAGGAACATTGCCCCACATCGTTCTCAACCAATATATAGCAGCAGCGTTCCCCAAAAATGCAACGCATTTCTCCCAACCTTCATTGATACCATGTAGAGGGAGGGTTGGCGGTGCCACGCCGTGACGGAATAAAATCACCCCGTTTCCGTTTTTACTCCAACGCTTCTCCTTATATCCATAGTTCTCACAACCTGTTTTTCATCGTCAGAAACACCGTTTATCTATTTTCGCCGTGACGAAAATAATCCTTTTTTCTCGTATACCTCACTGTTAACGGACAGAACCGTATATCCGGTTTTATCAATTACTTCCTTGAGCCTCTCCGGATCGATTTCCCTATCGGTCACCACAACTGTTTCCTTTTTTGTGTGAGACGAGCGGACCTTTTTCACGGGAAACGCCTGCCGGACGGCATCGTTTACATGCGCCTCACACATTCCACACTGCATCCCGTCCACTGACACAACATACTTGATCATCAAAAGCCTCCTGTCCTATCCGCCCTTTCTGTCATCAAAGGCGGCAAACGGTTAGTTTATTCTAACCACACAATACCACGCCCACCCCGTGACGTCAAGATAAAATAGGAAAACGGCTATAGGAGGACGCCTCCCTACCATGGGGCCGGGAACCTGCATCATATCCGCTGCGGCAGGGTTGCTTATCCAATTAATAATCGCCGTCTCCACACTGCCGGGAAAATCGAGAACCGGGATGTCACGAATCGAACTCCGGCTCGTTTGTCCGGAAGAAGTCGCGGAACACACGCACGTTTTCCAATTCGGTCCACGGCTTCACGCAGGCGGGGTGTTCGTCGAGATCGTATATTTTGGCCCCTTTCATCGCCAACAAAAAAGGGGAATGCGTAGAAATAATAAACTGACAGCCAAAAAAGCGCGCAGAATCTTCCAGAAAACTTTTCAATTCCAGCTGGCGGCTTGGTGAAAGGCTGTTCTCGGGTTCATCCAATACGAACAGGCCTCCTTCCCCTATTTTTTCGGTAAAATAGCGGAAGGCGTTTTCTCCGTTGGAATATTCGCTTACGCTGCCAATCAACTCCCGTTTGACATACTGTGTTTGTGTGATGCTCCGCGCTTTCGCCACTCTTTTCAGTTCATCATAATCCGCAAGGGATTCCAGTTGAAAATGCGCATACTTTGCGGTCAGATACTCTTCGCAGACATCCTTCCGTTTGCGTTCAATCCCTTCGTTCAAACAGCGGATTTCCAGCATATAATCGAAAACGTCATCACTTGTCATGATGCCACTGTTTTCCGGAATTCTGTTTGGAATATCCGCCTTACACAAATTCACGTAATCAGGATAGCTTTCGGATTTGTTATAAAGCGTTCCCCGATGGATTTTGACGGTTTCGGCGATGATATTGAGCAAAGTGGATTTGCCGGAACCGTTGTTGCCGCAAAAAATAGTGATTGGTTCAAAATCCACTTTTTTCAGGCCAAAGGATGCCATAACGCGATAAGGATACGAGGAGCCCCCAAATCGTATTATGTGATCCCTTTCGGCCTTTCCACCGGGGAAGGTGATACGGTTTAAGTAAATCATACGAGCCCTCTTTTTCAACCGGAATTCTCATTACTTGGGTGTCCTTCCTTACCCCCTTCCATATACGGAAAGCTGGCATTCCGCGCACCAACGGACAAAGTGGATAGCGGGGGCTTCACTATTCTGGTAACGGCTAAAGCGTATCCCGCCTATAGAACGGGCGCCTCCCACACGAGGGCACAGCTTCCGGCGGCTCCTTCATCTACGGCTTCATTATCCCCCCACATAGAGGAAACTGTCCCGGATGGCCGGACTTCCCACGTGATTTGGCCCTTACACATTGCCGTCATGAGCCCAGTATACCACAAAGTCAGGAACGTTGCAGGTACCAAAGTCTTCCCCATCTTACAAGGTCGTTTCATACCATAAGCGTCAGCCCAGAAACTTTCCATTCAGCAAGCCGATATAGCTGACGGTGGCCATAAACCACCCTCCGTCATGGCTCCCCGGCAATCAGATACACAGCTTAGCCCTAAATGACCCGAGGGGCGGCCAGATGGAGGTACCGAATCCCCTCGTCCACACCGAAGTCGATACGGCACTGCCGGTTTCCCAGCTGCTGCGGCTCCCGCAACGGCCCAAAAATCTTTTGCGCGTCCAGAATCGGCCCATCGGTTCTTTCTAAACCCATCCGGTCAGACGCCCGGCGTTTCTCAGGTCTGCTGTTCTGCCTTTTCCGATACGGGACCGCTCAGGCGGGTCAGAAGCACAAGCTGCGCCACGTCGGACGCCAACATCAGGGCAGTGGGGAGGTTAATTACGGGCCACCATGATGAGAAATGCCGCCGCACAGTAGGGCGTATCCGGGAAAAAGGAAAAATCGAATGGCACCGCCTCCTAGATCTTGATTTTTTTCTTCGGATAGTGTATAGTAGGAACGTTCCTCAACACTTGCCGGTGTGATGGAATTGGCAGACGTGATGGACTCAAAATCCATTGGTAGCGATACCGTGCCGGTTCGAGTCCGGCCACCGGCACC
>CAJFNR010000043.1 GCA_904395335.1 Candidatus Avimonas narfae
CTCGCAACTTCAACTATAACCGATGTGGCCCTATCCTTCATCTCTTTCTTATTCAACTGTCCAATATGTATTGTAGTCCTACAATGGTGCCTTCTCCGACAAGAATTTTGTGGTTGACAAAAGGGCGTGAGTTGTATACAATATTGGTAGTCTTATGGCCTTTGGCCTTGTATCAGTGGAAATTGAATAGGTTTGGCAAAGCTGATGAAAATCAGCGACGCAAAGCGTAGGGGCTACCGTAATGTATATTACCAAGCTCGCCTGGCTGCAATGATCAAAGAAATTTGATGATTGCAGCCTTTTTATTTATTCGGAATCAAGTAAGAAGAACAGGAGGAGTGGCCATGAAAAAGAGTTTTTGGGGGTATAACACGCAGGAAGTGCAGGAGGCCATTGAACTGCTGGAAATCCAGAATTCCAGATTGGAAAAGCAGGTAAAACAGCTTACGGCGGAGTTGGAGACGGTCCGGCTGGAACGCGATAAGGCCATTGCCGAAAAAGGCGGAAATACCGCCGCGACAAAGGAGCTGGAGGAACTCAAGGCGCGGTGTGAAACGCTGGAAAAGGAAAACCGGCGTCTGACAGAAGATAAAGAATCGGCCGTCCGGCATGCGCAGGAGTTGCGGGTACAGCAGGATGAGCTGGGGCAAGTCAGTGATATTTGCCGGTCGGCCTATGCGGATATGGCAGAGGCTAAGAGGGGCGTGAGAGAAAAAATCGACGCCTTTGCCGAGAGCTTTTTGAATCAGTGGGCCGCTTGTGCGGAGGAAATGTCCCAGATTTCCGCGGAGCTGCAGCAGGTTCAGGAGGCCAGCCGGGATGCGTTTCTATCGGCCGCAGACGATATTTTAGGCAAATATGCGTTCTTGTCCGAAAAAAGCCGGGATATGCAGGGACAGCTGGAGGATATGGATACAGCGGAAAAGGATATTCGCAGTCAGGTGAATCGGCTGCTTTCCTCGCTGGATGAGGAAAGGGCGGCGGAGCCTGAAGAGGATAAGGGTATCGCGGAGGAAGAGGAATCCCATGCCGTGCTGCGTGCCCTCCGGGAACGGGAACGCGGCACCCAAAATGCTGTTGAATCTGGTGTGGTCTCTACGGAACGGGATACCATCCCCGATGCGCCGCTCGAGCTTCCCAATATCGGGATCGCCGTGGGGGTCAATCCCCGCAGCGTGGTCAATAAGTAGGTAACCGCCGCGTAAGATGAAGGCCGGGTGATAAGCTTGTACCGTACAGGAAAAAGGGATATTTCCGCTGCGCCGGGCCCCTTGGCCCAAGGTGAGCCGGCGGGGCCCCGTAGGTCCGGCCTGCGGCGCTTTTTCCTCGGCTGCACTTGGACTGCGGCACTGTTGGCAGCGGCCGTCGTCCTCGTGTTGTTCTATTGCTTTTTTGCCGTCCCCGGTAAGGGCATTCAGGAGCTGACCGACTGGCAGTATACCAGTGGGGATCAACTCCGATATTTGACTACGGAAGCCGGTGAATGGCGGACAGCGGACCGGGAACATCCCCTGAGTGCCCAGGGGGGAGACACTTATTATTGGCTCAGAGGTACGTTGTCCTCCGACGGTGGGGATACCCTGCTGGTACGCACGGTCAACAGCTCCTTACAAATCACAGTGGACGGAGAGCTGATTTACGATGGGCTGAAAGGCAAGGAAATGACCGGCGATCAGCTGAGACGGTTCCAGTTGAAAAACCCGGAGCGGGAGCAAACCGTCGAAATCGTTCTGTATAGCCCTTTGGCTTTTGGCTTTTTCGCCTATCAGGCACAGGGGGATTCCCTTTACAGTGAAGGCTTTGCGTTTTTCTACGGGGATCTGATTCTGGGAGGGATGGCCTTATTGGTGGGGGTGTTTTGCCTTTGGCAAACCCACCGGCGGATACGCCAAAAAAAGTGGAAAGGCATTGCTTATACCCTTCCTGTTATATGGGTCTTGTGGGGATGCTTGGCGGGGCTGGATCGCCTTCCGTTAATTCTGCCTGACCTGCCCGCATCTTTTCCTTTCCATGCGGAATTGATGCTCTGGGTGGTAATCTTTTGGCTGCTGCCGTTTTCTTTACTGCTGGGCCGTGTTCCCTGGAGCACTCCTTTAGAGGTGCTTACGGCGGTCAACATTCTCTATGCCTGCTGCATGCTGTTCTGGCCATATGATGTTTTCCTGACCTATCTCATCGGGGCGGGACTGGTGCTGCAGGTAGCCAATATAGCGGGCTTTGTCGTTTTGCTTCGAAAATCCCAAAGGCCGCTGTCCCTGGCACTTTGTGCGGGAATGGCCCTCTTCTTTTTCGCGGATATCGCCTATTGGTTTTCCTTGACCACTCACGGTTCTGCCGTGACGGTGATTTTTCTGCAGGCAGTCGTATTGCTGACCGGGATCCTGTGCTGGGCGGACAGCTCTTCCTATGCTGTTGCGTTACAGGAAAGCAGGGGGGAGAAAATAACAGATTGCCCGCTGCCCGAGGGGGGCTATGGTGCCATCCTCTCAGCGACAGTGGAAAAGCTGATTGAGGAAAAGTGCGACGGCCCGGAGCGCCATTTGTATCATGTGGCGGAATATACCCAGGCGCTGTGTGGATCCCTGGAAATTCATCCGCGGAGAACGCAAATGATTGCCGCGGCCGCTATGCTGCACGATATCGGAAAAGTGGCGATTCCCCGGGAAATCCTGTTGAAGAATGAGAAGCTTACGGAACAGGAATATAAGGAAATCCGACAGCATCATCTTTACGGGTTCCGCATGCTTGACGGCAGTCAGGAACCGTTTATGAAACTGGCTGCCAGGATCGCCCTGGAACACCATGAGCATTTAGACGGCAGCGGGTATTTGGGCCTGCGCGGGGAAGAGATTTCTCTGGAAGCGCGGATTGTGGCGGTGGCGGATGTTTTTGACGCCTTGACCTCTCCGCGAGAATACAAGCGGGCGTGGAGCTTTGAGCAAGCCTGCAGCTATATAGAAGAACACAGCGGCGTATATTACGACTCGGAAGTGGTCCGGGCTTTCCGGCGGGCAAAGCCCCGCCTCTTGGAGCTGTACTGGGAGGATAGGCAGAATGCCGCTGAAAAAGATGATCGGTCAGGGGGGAATGTGGCGTGGATATCTTGATTACCGGCCGTTTGGGCATGGTTACACGGGAAATGATCGCTCCTTTGGCTCGAAACCACCAGGTGGCCGCCGCTTCAGACGATGTGGAAGCAGCGCAGCTGGGCAATACGGCGACGCCTTTCCGCCTCTCTCCCCAAAACGCGGATTTTGAGAAGGTGTTCCATTCCTATCAGTTTCAGGCGGCCGTATTTCTATCCCAGCCCCTTTACACCGGTACGCCCTATTATGAGGAATACCAGGATCTGGAGAACTGCCTGAGGCTGTGCGCCGCTCACGAGGTGCATCAGGTGCTGTACCTGCAGCCGGAACTGTATGGACAGCGGCAGGAGTCCGGCGTGCTGCCGGACCACGATCTGGGAATGCTGTTTTCCGCCTGTGAGCAGCTCTGCAGCTATTACCGCCAGAAAAAAGGGATTTCCATAATCGTCTGCCGTATTCCTTCGGTATATGGATATGGAGAAACCGCTTCAGTGGTGGGACGCGCCCTGCATCAGGCGGTAACCACGGCGGCGGTTCAGTTCGGCGGTCAACAGGAGCAGCCGTGCGGGTACCTGTCCGAGAAGGATCTGGGTGAATTGCTGCTGCGGATGCTGGAAAACTGGACCACCGCCTATGATGAGATAGAGGTTCCGGCTTTGACAAGGCTGACTTTCGGGGAACTGGGGGCGCTGCTCAAGGAACACTACCCAACTTTGCGCCTATCCTACCGGCAGCAGTCCCAGCAGGCTGCCGCCCCCCGGGCGGATGAGATCCTGCGCAGGGAGTATGACTGGATTCCGCTGCTGTCCCTGGAAGAGGAGCTCCCGGAACTGGTCCGGGCGCAGGAACGTGCCCCGGAGGGGGAACCTCACGGCATCCTTGCCCGGGTATCCGCTTTTCTGAAAAAGCATTCCCTGGTGGTCAAGATGGTGGAATTGGCCTTGGGCTTTGTTTTGATGGAACTGCTCAACCGTGTCGCCGGCACGACCATCCAGTTCCAGTACATCGATTTCCGGCTGCTGTACATTGTGCTGATGGGTACACTCCACGGTATGTGGGCAGGGCTGGCGGCGGCCGGCCTGGCCAGCGTGTCGCTGCTGATTTCCTTTCTGACCTACCAGACCAACTGGGTGGTCACCGCCTACGATATTGACACGTGGCTTCCGTTCATTTTTTTCTTCCTGATCGGCGCCGTTACCGGTTATATCAAGGACCGGCTGCGCAACGAAAACCGCTTTTTGACGGAGGAAAAGGCGCTGCTGGAGGAAAAATACGTACTGCTCAACGAATTTTACGCCAGCGCCCTGCAGAACAAGGATAAATACAAGCGGCAAATTCTGTCCTACCGCGACAGCTTCGGCCGCCTTTTTGACATTACCAAAAGCCTGGACAGCACGGTGGTGGACGAAATTTTCCGAGAAGCGCTGGTGGCGCTGGAGGGTGTGCTGGACAACCGGTCGGTGGCGCTATACAGCTGCGATGAAAAGATGTTGTTCGGCCGGCTGGTGGCCTGTTCCCGTGAGGTGGCGGGCGTCACGGCCAAGTCCCTTAACCTGTCCCGGCTGGAAAACATGACCCGCGAGTTCCGGGACGGGGAGGTATGGGTCAATCGCGACCGGTTGCTGGGCTATCCGGAATACGCGGTCCCTCTTTATCGGGATGGAACGCCCATCGCCCTGATCCTGCTGCAGAAGGCCAGCTATGAACAGATGGCGGTGTATTATGAAAACCTCATCAAGATCATCTGCGGGTTGATCAAAATTTCACTGGTGCGGGCCCTGGAGTATACGGAACAGATCGAAAAGGAGATGTACCTGCCGGACAGTCACATTCTCACCAATGCTTATTTCAGCCAGATCGTACAGGCGCGGGAAGAAATGGCGAAAAACGGCGTGTCCGAGTATGTGCTGATTCGGCTGTCCGCCGGTGCGGAAAATCAGAAGGCGATCGCCCAGCGCCTCAGCGGGCTGATCCGGCAGACAGACGTGTTGGGGCTGGGCAACGACGGCGAGCTCTATCTTTGCCTGGCACAGACAAATCAGAGCAACCTGCATTTTGTGCTGGACCGGATCCGTCAGGCTGGACTTGCCTTTCACGAAACGGAGGCGGGGGAAGCGGTATGACGTTGGAGCGGTTTCTGTTGTGTTACCTGATCCTTCACGGGATTGTCTGCCTTCTCATCTATATTGGCATCCGCACGCGCTTTCTGAAATTTACGGAACAGCTGTTTCCGATGGTGGTACTGGTTCCGGTGGTAGGGGTGGTGCTGGCGCTAATCGCGGATTACCATTCCCGCTTTCGCCGGGTGGGGATACGCCCCATCGATTTGGAGGAGCTGCATTTGGGGGACAGCGATCTGCGTCTCAAACATCTGGAGGACGATCCCGGCGGAGAGACGGTGCTTCCTTTGGAAGAAGCGATGTCCATCAACGACGCGGGAGTGCGCCGTCAGCTGATGCTGGACATACTGCATCAGAATCCACAGGAATATGTGGAGCTGTTGCGTGAGGCCAGAATGGATGAGGATATCGAGGTGACCCATTACGCCTCCACCGCCATGATGGAGATGCAGCGGGATTATGAGCTGTCCTTGCAGCGGGCGGAAAAGGAATACGCTACCGATCCGGAGGATGGCGGCAAACTGGATCGGTATCTGTACTGCCTGAAGCGCTATCTGGACAGCGGCCTGATCGAGGAACATATCCAGTTCGTCTATCGGAGTCAGTATGCCGACCTGCTTAAAAAGAAGCGGGAGCGGGAGCCGGAGGATATGAGTGCCGGTCTCCTCTCTGTGGACAATGCCCTGGCCCTGTCCAATTTCACGGAGGCCAAAGCGCTGTCGGATGAGCTAATTGCCCGGTGGCCGCAGCGGGAGGAGGCTTGGTTTACCCGGCTGAAAGTGTGCCGCCAGATGAACGACGGCCCTGGGATCAAGGACACGGTGGCCCAGATCAAAGACCGAGGGGTATATCTAACGCCTCAGGGAAGGGCTACTTTGGCCTTCTGGGATGCGGACAGCCGAAAGGAGGAGACCACGTGATTCATATGTTTCGGCGTTTTTCCCTCACCTTTGTCTGCTTTTTGTTGCTGGCGGCGATGAGCGTTCTGCTGGTGGCGGACAACCTGGGAGTGAGCTATTCCGTCGCCGCTCAGCGAATCACTTCCCTGCCGGATTCCGTCATCGCGGAGAAGGAACGCTACGAGGAAACTTCCAAAACCTGTCTGGTACTCCGGGACAGCACCCAGGAAAACAGCGACGTCTATACCGAACATGTGCAGGAGGTATTGGAACAGATGCGGGTGGGTTACCATCTGGTGGATGTTTCCCAGGCGGAGGTGCCCGCGTTTTCCTCCTACCGTACGGTGGTGCTGGTGCTTCAGCGGCTGGATGTGCTGGGGGATACGGCTGTCGCCCTGTGTGAATGGGTGAAGTCCGGTGGAGGCGCTATGCTGTTCTGTACGCCGGAGAGCACACCGGTATACCGCTATCTCAGCTCTTACCTGGGGGTGGAAGAGGGGGCGCTTTCCTATGCCATGATTTCCGGTATGGAGCTGTCGGGCGATTTTATGATCGGTTCGGAAGGGTTCCAATTTCACTGGGGAGAACCCATGACCACCGCTTTGGACATCCGTCTGAAGGATACGGCTAAGGTATATGCTTATTCCGACGATGAAAACCGTGTGCCGCTGGTTTGGGAAAACGATTATGGAGAGGGCCGGTTTGTGGTGATGAACCACGGGATGTCGGAAAAAACGGTCCGCGGCCTGACCTGCGCCGCTTACAGCTTACTGGAAGATACCTGTGTGTACCCGGTCATCAACGCCTCCTCTTTTTTCCTGGACGACTTTCCCTCCCCGGTTCCCATGGGGGACGGACAGTATATCCGCCGGGACTACAACCGGGATATCTCCAGCTTTTACTCCAATGTCTGGTGGCCGGATATGCTGCAGTTCTGTGACGATTACGGGGTGCGGTATACCGGAATGATTATTGAGGATTACAGCGACGAGGTGGACGGCCTTTTCCCACGGCAGAGCGATCAAGAGCGCTTCAACCATTTCGGCGCCCTGCTGCTGGATTACGGCGGGGAAATCGGTCTGCACGGCTATAATCACCAGCCTCTCTGCTTTACCGGGTTTGATTTCCAGGACAAGGTGGATTACAACACTTGGAAGACGAAGCAGGATGCCGTCAATGCCTTGACGGAGGTACTGAACTTCACTCAAACGCTGTTCCCGGACAATCAGGTATCCGTCTATGTTCCTCCATCCAACATCCTTTCGGAGGAGGGGAGAGAGCTGCTGCATACCGAATTCCCTCAGATCAAGGCCATCAGCAGCCTGTACATTGAGGGCGAGATTGAATATATACAGGAATTTGAAATCGCGGAGGACGGCATCGTGGAATTCCCCCGTGTCATTTCCGGCGCCCTGCTGGATCAGTACGATTACTGGGCGGCCCTCAATGCCCTCAACCTGTATTATGTCAATTCCCACTTTATCCACCCCGACGATGTGCTGGATGAGGACCGCGGCGCTGCCCTTGGCTGGGAAACCCTCCATGAAAATCTGGGCAACTATATGGATTGGCTGTATACCTCGGCGCCGAACCTGCGCAACCTCACCGCCAGCGAAGCCTCCTGCGCGACAGAACGCTACGACGTCCTGTCGGTGGAATGCACGCCCACGCAGGAGGGGATCCATCTGCGGCTCACCGGCTTCTGGGATGAGGCCTATCTGATGGTGCGTTGCAACAACGGGACCCCTGCGAAGGTGGAAGGCGGTACCCTGGAACATGTCGACGGGGATTATTATCTGCTGCGGGCGACGGAGGATCAGGTGGATATCCGGATGGGAGGCGGGAAGTGATGCGCATCTGCATGATTTTGGAGGGCTGCTATCCCTATGTGCGCGGCGGCGTTTCCAGCTGGATGCATTCCTTGATCACCTCCAATCCCCAGCACGAATATGTCCTGTGGCTCATCGGTGCAAAGGCGGAGGAGCGAGGACAGTTCAAATACGACATGCCGGACAACGTGGCGGAGATACACGAGGTGTTTCTGGACGATGCCCTGAGGCTCCATGCGGGCCGGGGGGACCGATACGCTTTCACCAAGGGAGAAATAGAGGCGCTGCGCAAACTCATTTTGTGTGAAGATCCCGATTGGGAGGTCCTTTTCCGCTTATATAACGAGAAAAAAGTGGGGGCGCTCTCTTTTCTCATGAGCCACACTTTTCTGGACATTCTGATGGAGATTTGTTCCCAGCGTTATCCGCATATGTCCTTTGCTTATTTCTTTCACAGCATTCGTTCAATGTTTCTGCCTGCCCTGTATCTGTTGGGCCAGGAGCCGCCGGAGGCGGATGTATACCATGCTACCTCCACCGGCTACGGCGGATTGCTGGGAGCGCTGGGAGCGTGGCGGCATCACCGCCCCTATATTTTGACCGAGCATGGGATTTACACCCGGGAGCGGGAAGAGGAAATCCTGCGCGCCAAATGGATATCCCCGCAGTTCCGTCAGCATTGGATCAATCTGTTTTACCTGTTTTCCCACTGCGCCTATGACCGGGCGGACAGCGTAACCTCCCTGTTCCAGCGCTATGCCGACATTCAAGCCGAATTGGGGTGTGATCCCCGCAAGCAGAAGGTCATCGGCAACGGCATCCGTGTGGAACGCTTCGAGACGGTTCCCCCGAGGGAGCCGGACGGCTTCATCAACATCACTGCCATTGTACGCATTCACCCGATTAAGGATATCAAAACCATGATCCACGCCTTTTTCGCCCTCAAGCAGAGGCTGCCTCAGGTGAGACTGTACATATTGGGCGATACCGACGATGAAGAGTATGAGAAGGAATGCCGGGCGCTGATCGAACAGCTGCGGGTTTCCGATATCGAAATGCCGGGCAATGTGGACGTGCTGGAATATCTCGCCTTTACCGACTTTACGGTGCTGAGCAGCATCTCCGAGGGGCAGCCCTTGGCGGTGCTGGAATCCCTGGCGGCGGGACGGCCCTGTGTTACCACGGATGTGGGATGCTGCCGCACCCTTCTGGAGGGCGGGGAGGACGACGACTTCGGCCCCGCCGGGATGGTGGTGCCTCCCATGCATTCCCCGGCGCTAGCCAACGCCATGGAGGTGCTGGCCACCCGTCCCGATCTGCGCGAGGAAATGGCCGAGGCGGGCGTTCAACGGGTGAAAGCGCATTACGTGCATCAGGATATGGTGGATCACTACAACCAGAACTATGAGGAGGTGGCAGCGGCATGGCGGGCATTGGATTTGAACTGAAAAAGCTGTTTTCCCGTAAGGGCCTGATGGCCACCGTCCGGGCGTATTCCTATGCGACCATGGTTTGTGCCGGGCCCATGCTGCTGGGATTTCTCCTGCTGCTGGCCGCTATGCTGATGGCGGATGCCTCCGGCGCCGCCCGGCATGATCGGGAGCTGCTGGTGACCATGCTCACCCATGCGCTGCTGGCTTCCCTGGTGGTGACATCGCTGTTTTCCATGCTCACCACCAGGTTTTGTGCCGATATGATCTATGAAAAACGGTATGATGCCATCCTGTCCTCCTTTTACGGCAGTCTGTGGATCATGCTGCTGTTGGGAGGCGTGGGGTACGGCGTGTTTCTGTACTTTTCTGGCGTGGCCCTGCTGTACCGCGTGCTGTCCTTTCTGCTTTTCATGATTTTGATCGTGGTGTGGACGGAAATCAATTATCTCACCATGCTCAAGGAATACCGCAGCATCCTGCTGGCTTTTGCGGTGTCCGTGGCGGCGGCTTTGCTGCTGGGTGCTCTTTTCCTTTGGGTTTTCCGCATCGAAGCCGTCACCGCTCTGCTGGTCGCCATCACCGTCGGGTACGCGATTATGTGTATTTGGTATTTTGTGTTGATTTATCGGCATTTTCCTGAATCGTTCGGCACCTCACTGCGGTTTTTGCAATGGTTCGACACCACCCCGCAGCTGGGGTTCACCGGCTTCCTGATTACCCTGGGCTTGTTTGGCCATCTGGTCATCATGTGGTGGGCCAGCCGGCTTCAGGTTCAGGTGGAGGGGCTTTTTTATGGGGCCCCTACTTACGATGTACCGGCTATTTTCGCCTTTTTTTCCATCCTCATTACCACGGTAAACTTTACCACTTCGGTGGAGACGCGGTTTTACCCCCGATATAAGGAATATTTCAGCCTGTTTAACGATGGCGGTTCCATCGAAAGCATCCAGGAAGCGGAAAACACCATGACCCAGGTGCTCAGCGAGGAAATGGGCTATCTCTGTGTCAAGCAGATCTTTTCCACCCTGTTGTTTATTATTTTGGGAACGATTCTGCTGCCGGTGCTGCCCCTGGGCTTTAACAGCGAGATGCTCCGTATTTTCCGCACGCTGTGCGTGGGATATGCTTTTTACGCCGTGGGCAACAGCCTGCTGTTGGTTTCCCAATATTTTGCCGATCTGAAGGGGGCCCTGCTGGATGCGCTGGTGTTTGCCGTGGCAGCCAACGGTTTTACCCTGATCTTTTCCCTGTTCGTCAAAGCCTTTTACGGCTTCGGCTTCCTTATCGGCAGTGCGCTGTTTTGCCTGTGTGCGTATCTGCGCCTGTGCGCGTATCTGCGGCGGCTGAAATACAACGTGCTCAGCCGGCAGCCAATGTTCGCGGGAAACCGGAAGGGCTGCTTCACCCGATTAGCGGACCGGCTGGATATTCGCGCCGCCCGGGTGCAGAAACGGCGCAGGGAATATCAGGAAAATCCGGAGCAAAAGGAGGAATCTCTTTGAAAAAAGCGTTATCGGCGGTATTGGCGGTGCTGCTGTTGTTCACCCTGACCGCCTGTTCCCAGGAGGTTGCCGAGAGTCCTGGAAACGCAGGGGACGGCAAGACGTCTATCGACGAGCTGAGCTTGCAGGATTCCGAAACCATCTATCAAGATGACGACGAGGATTCCATTGTCACCATGTATCTGACTGTCAGCCAGGGCAATGCAGCGGACAATACCAACCATACCTGGTCAGATGTCAACGATCATTCCGTGTACTATTATGAGGAGCTGGGGATCGACCGGTACCGCGTGGAGGGAATCCTCCAGGTGGGAGATGAAAACGGCCCGGTTTCCGGCATGTTCGGTTATGGTGAATTCGCCCCCAACTGCACAGTGCAGATCCGGGGGAAGACCAGCTCCCGATCCCCACAGAAATCCTATAAAATCTCCATCAACAGCAACGAGGGCTATTGGCGGGGACAGAGGACCATTGCGCTGAACAAGCACGTATACGATTCCACCCGCTTCCGCAACAAGCTGAGTTACGACCTGCTCAAGACCATCCCCGGTGCCTTCAGCGCCCGGACGCAGTTTGTCCACCTGTATGTCAGGGATCTGACAGAGGGAAATGCCGAAGCGGCGTTTAAGGACTACGGCCTGTATACTCAGGTGGAACAGATCAACAAAACCTACCTGCGCAATCACGGCCTGGATGAAAACGGCCAGCTTTACAAGGCCAATATGTTTGAATTCCTGCGGGATGAGGATGCGATTAAAGAAACCTCGGCCCCCTCCTATGACCTGACCGCCTTTGAACAGGTGCTGGAGATCAAGGGGAACGACGATCACAGCAAGCTGATCGCCATGCTGGAGGACCTGAACAATTACTCCATCCCCATTGAAACCACGTTTGAAAAATATTTTGATGAGGAGAACTATTTTACCTGGCTAGCCTTTCAGATTCTTACAGGCAACACCGACACCACCAGCCAGAACTTTTACCTGTACAGCCCTCAGAATGGGAGCAAATGGTATTTCCTCTCCTGGGACAACGACGGTGCCTGGCAATACGAGGAGAATATTCTCTATGACGGGGAAGCCAGCGGCTATCATTACAATCAGGGGATATCCAACTATTGGGGCTCCATTCTCCATCAGCGGGTGCTGAAATCGGATACCTACCGTCAAATGCTTACCGACAAGATTGAAGAACTCCAGAAAGTCATCACCAAGGAACGGGTGGCGGAAATGGTGGAGACCTACAGCGCCATCACAGCCCCGTACCTGTCCTCGCTGCCGGATCAGATGTACGCCCCCAATACCATGGAGGAATATGAGAAGATCCTTGAGCTTATTCCCAATGAGATGGACCATCAGTATTCCCTGTATAAAACCAGTCTGGAAAGCCCTATGCCTTTTTTCCTTGGGATACCGGAGCAGACCAGCGAGGGCACCATGTTCAGCTGGGATGCTTCTTACGATTTTGACGACGAGGAGATCCGCTACACCTTTGAGGTGGCGGAGGATTACCTGTTCCAGAACGTTATCAGCACGCAAAAGGATCTGCTGGTGCCTCAGGCTTATACCGAGGAACTGCCGCCGGGCCAGTATTTTTACCGGGTGACGGCGGTGAATGAGAGCGGCATGACACAGACCGCCATGGAGACCTACGAATCCATCGAGGGAGTGAAGTATTACGGCGTGGTGTGCTTCTACATCCAGCTGGACGGTTCCGTGGTATGGGCCTCGTGAGGAGGGATAGAATGAAATTCCGGCATGAGCTGAAATACCTCCTCAATCCGGCCGATGCGGAGCTGATCCGGGAACGGCTGAGTGTGGTGCTTCATCCCGATCCCCATGCGGAGAACGGCGAATATCACATCCGCAGCCTGTATTTCGATGATTATTGGGATACCGCTTATGAGGAAAAAATCAGCGGGGTATCCCGGCGGAGGAAATACCGCATCCGGGCCTACAACTTACGGGACGATGTGATCCGGCTGGAATGCAAGGAAAAACGTGCCGCTTATATCGGCAAGCAAAGCGCCCCGCTGAACCGGGAGGAGCTGGCCCGCATCTGGGACGGGGATTACGGTTTCCTGCTGAAAAGGCCGGAACTGTTGTGTCGTCAGTTTTATGTGGAGTGCGTCAGCCGCATCCTGAGACCGCGGGTGTATGTGGATTACGAGCGGGAGCCCTATATTCTGGACGCCGGCGATGTGCGAATTACCTTTGACCGGAATGTCCGGGGTGCCTATCCGGGTCGGACCTTTTTTGATCCCGGACTGGTGTTCCGCCATGTCCTGGAACCGAAGAAGCTGGTGATGGAGGTCAAGTTTACCGAATTCCTGCCCCGGGTGGTGGGGGAGCTGCTCCCATCGCGGGCATCGGAATTCAGCGCTGTTTCCAAATATACCCTGTGCTGTGCTCCGGTGCGTTATCTGCGGGCAAACGCGGCTGAAGTTTGAGGAGGGATATCCGATGAGTATTCAAGATGTTATTAAAAATTCGTTTTTAGAGTCCTTTAGCAACACCTTCACGCTCAACAGCATTTTTACCATGGCGGTGGCTCTGGTGGTGGCGCTGCTGTTCGGCCTGTTTATCTGCCTGATCTATCATAAGTTTTACCGCGGCGTGGTGTACAACCGCTCCTTTGGGGTGACACTGATCGGCATGACAGTCATTACCGCTATGGTAACCCTAGCCATCAGCACCAACATTGTGATATCCTTAGGTATGGTGGGCGCGCTGAGTATTGTCCGTTACCGCACCGCCATCAAGGAACCGCTGGATCTGCTGTATTTGTTCTGGGCCATTTCCACCGGTATCACAGCCGGCGCCCAGATGTATCCTCTCTCCCTAATGGCGGCGCTGATCATGACGGTGGTGCTGATCGTCTTCAACCGCCGGAAGGGCAGAGGCATGCTGTATATCGTTGTGCTGCATTACCGCGAAGAGGCCGGAGGCGATGAGATCCGCCGGGCCATGGGGACGTTGAAATACCGGGTGAAGTCCAAGACTCTGCGCGGCGAGATTACCGAGATGGCGCTGGAGGTCTACGCCTCCAATAAAAGCCTGGTGTTTGCCGAGAAGCTGCGTGCCATCGAAGGGGTGGAGGATGTGACACTGATTCAGTATGACGGGGAATACCATGAATAAACGGCGATTATCTGCTTTGACAGCGGCGGCTCTGCTTGTGGGGCTGCTAACGGGATGTGGTTCTTATCCGGCGGAAGCGCCGCTTCAGCCGGATTCCGAGATCCGCGAATACACCGCCAGCGATGCAGTCCTCTACAATCCCCTGATGGGATTCGCACCGGAGGCGGACTATGAGGAAGCGGTGGGGGAACACACCCTGGTCTATCTGGAAGTGCTGTGGAAGGAGATCGAACCTGAGGAAGGGGTCTACGATTTCACCTCCCTGGAGGAGCGGAACCTTCTCTCCCGCTGGCGGGAGGAAGGAAAGCACGTGGTGCTGCGCTTTATCTGCGATAAGCCGTCGGAAGAAGTGCATATGGATATTCCGCAGTGGCTATACGACAAGACCGGTGACGGTACCTTTTACGCCTACGACGAAACGCACCAGGGGTATTCCCCCGACTACAACAATCCGGTGTTCATCGAAGCACACCGGAAGGTGATTGCGGCGCTGGGTGAGCATTTCGGGCGGGACACCTTTGTCAGCTATGTGGAGCTGGGCAGCCTGGGGCATTGGGGCGAATGGCACGTCAACTACGATTCCGGCATTGTACGCCTGCCAAAAGAGGCGGTGCGGGAGCAGTATGTCCTTCCTTATCTGGAGGCGTTTCCGCAGGCGAAGATCCTGATGCGCCGTCCCTTTAATACGGCTAAAACATACGGCTTCGGCCTTTATGACGATACGGCGGGAAATCCGGAGGCTACGGCGGACTGGCTGGATTGGATCCAGAACGGTGGCGATTACAGCCAGGCGGAGGAAGAGGATGCCTTGTCCCCCATGCCCGATGCCTGGAAAACTGCTCCCATTGGCGGGGAATTCAACAGCGACCTGACCCTGACGGAAATGCTTAGTACGGGGCTGAATACCACCATTTCCCTTCTTACGCAGTCCCATACAACGTTTCTGGGCCCCAAAATACCTCATGGCCTGGATGAAGAGAACGGCGCGGGATGCGAGGAGGGAATTGAAGCGGTATTGAAGACGCTGGGATACCGTTTGCGGGTGGAACAGGCCTCCTACATGGCTCCTCAGCCGGATCGGGAGGGTTCGTTAACCCTGACATGGACCAACGACGGCGTGGCTCCGATGTATTGGGACTGGCCGGTCTACCTATATTTTCTGGATGGGGAGCAGCAGCTTCTGGGAAAATATCCGGTGGAGCTGGAAACCACCGGGCTACTTCCCGAGGAAAAGCGGGAAACCGTGACGAGCCTTTCGCTGAATCCCCTGACGGAAAAGGCGGCGTATCTCTGTGTGGGGATCGAAGATCCCCTGACGGAAAAGCCGGCGGTATCGCTGGCGATGAATACCGAGGAAATCGACAGAATGGCGGTACTGTATCACTGGGAATAGGAGGGCCGGACAAATGAAAAAGCGCTGGGTGAAAGGATTGCTGCCGCTGCTTTGCCTCTTACTGACGGCAAGCTGTACAGGGAACGGGGCAGCTCCGAACGAAACCGATTCCACCTCAGTGGAAAGTACCGGTACATCCGGTGAAAACGCGGCGCTGCCCGATCTTACCGTCACGGTTATTTCTATCGGCAAAGCGGATGCCATTCTGGTGGAGACGGAGGGGCATTCCCTGCTGATCGACACCGGCGAGGACGAGGACGGTGAAAAGGTGGCGGCCGTGCTGGAGGATCGGGGTATCCGCCGCCTGGAGTATCTGGTGATCACCCATCTGGATAAGGACCACATCGGCGGTGTGGATCATATATTGCCTCAGGTGGAAGTGGGGCGCGTAATCCAGTCCTGCAATACCGAAGACAGCGGGCAGTATGAGGAGTATGAAGAAGCCTGCCGGGAAGCGGGAATTGTTCCTGAGCGCCTTACCGATCCTCTTTCTCTTTCCCTGGGCGGAGCGGAGCTAAGGCTGCTGCCGGCTGCCCGCTGCGACTACGAGGACGATAATGACTATTCCGTTCTCACAGAAATGACATACGGCCAATGTCGCTTTTTATTTGCCGGAGATGCGGAGGATGAGCGCCTGGAGGAGTATTTAAGCCGGGAAGAGGTCGACACGGTGGATTTCCTCAAGGTACCTCATCACGGACGGCTCAGCCATCTGTCCGAGGCATTGATTGAGGCGGTAAGCCCCCGTTATGCCGTCATCACTTGTTCCAAAAAGAACCCGCCGGATGAAGAGCTTCTGGAGCTGCTCGAGCAGAACGGCGCACAGGTTTTTCTGACAACGGACGGTTCGGTCAGGGCGGTATGCGACGGTTTGTCTTTGCGTGTTGTCCGGGCATAGCCCGACGGGATTGGAGAGGAGGAAGGGTCTGTGGCCTCGAGTATGGCGGATTTGCTGTGGAGTGATGAAACGGAACTGAATTCACGGGAGCATCTGGGGGATTTGGTTTCGGTGAAGGTGTATCGTTTGTTGGAATACAGCGTGCGGGATACGCTGGTTAAGGAATATGGACAGGAGAGAGCGAATGAGCTTTTCCGCCGTGCGGGGATGGCGGCGGGGAAAAGCCTGACGATGCATTTGTTGAAGGAATCCCTTTCGCTTCCTCCTTACGCCTTTTTTACCCATTTGCGTGATCTTCTGCGGAATCTTCAAATGGGGATTCTGCAGATGGAACGGTTTGATCCTGAGTCGGGATATATGCTTCTGACCATGTCGGAGGATCTGGATTGTTCTGGCCTGCCCGTACTGGGAGAAACCGTATGCCATTACGATGAAGGTTTTTTGGCCGGTGTACTTCAGATCTATACGGGACGGCGGTATCGGGTGAAGGAGATCGACTGCTGGGCCACCGGATCGCGCACCTGCCGCTTTGAAGCACATGTCGAGGAGGACTAAGAAGACCGATGGTACGGGAGAAACCAAAGGATTTGCAGGCGCTGGTGAATTTTCTCAGCGGCCTAGTGGAAAAGACGGAACCCGCCGGGAATCCAGAATTGGCTGCAGACGGAAATAAGGCGCTGGCACAAGCCCTGCATCGCCTTTCCGAGGCAGTAGGGGAGCTGCATGAATTTGCCAAGGCGCTTTGTGAGGGACATCTGGACGCCGTTTCACCCTCCAGGGAAAATGCCCTGTGCTGGGAACTCAAAGCACTTCGTTCCCATTTGTCCCATCTCAATTGGCAGATGCAGGCGGTGTCGCAGGGGGACTACAGCCAGCATATCGATTTTCTGGGGGATTATTCCATCACTTTCAATGCGATGATTCAACAGCTCAGGGATCGGGAGGAAGCCCTGAGGGAGGCCAAGCTCCGAGCGGAGAAACGGACAAAGGAATTGACGGAACAGCAAAACCTGCTGCAGTATATCATGGGCCAGGCACGTCAGGCGATACTGGTCTTGGAGGAGGCGACGGGATCGGAGCTGTTCTGCAATGCGTCCTTGATCCGTTGGCGGGATCGTCAGGAGAAAGTAGTTGCCGCCGTTGTCCAGCGGCTCCGGGCCTATAGGTCATCCGGAGAAGCCTCCTGGGAGCTGGCGGTGGAGGATCCTGCTGCGGGGAAAAAGCGTTTATATGCGGTGGAAACCTTTCCACTGGTGTGGATGGGGAAGCCGTCGGTGGTTCACCAGATTTCTGATGTTACCAAGGAAAAAGAAAAGCTGCGCCGTTTTGAGAGGGAGGCCGCACAGGACTTTTTGACCGGGACGTATAACCGGCGGTATTGTCGCAAGAAGATGCAGGAAATGCTGTCGGGAGGAATACCGTTCCTGTGCTGTTTTATGGATATGGACGGCCTCAAACAGGTCAACGACACCTGGGGGCATCGGGAGGGCGACCGGTATATCCGTACCACTGCCGATATTTTGACAGGTCGGCTTTCTGACGGTGAGGTGCTGAGCCGCGTCGGAGGCGACGAATTTGTGCTGCTCATCCCCGGCGGGGAAGAGAAAGCAGCTTTTTCCTTGCTGCAGATGGCCAACAGCCAGCTGGAAAAGAAATCCGGAAAATACCGTATGCGCTTCAGCTATGGAGTGGAATCGGTGGAATCCGGAGATACGCGGATGGCTTCGGATATTCTTGCTGCAGCGGATCGTAAAATGTACCGGTTCAAGGAAAACCAGAAAAAAGATTCCTGAAGTTGCCAAAGGCACAGCAAATAAGAAATTCCCGGGGAGAATAGCGGCCTGCCGCTATTCTCCCCGGGAATTTCTTTGACCATTTGAAGGGTTTAAGGATGGTTAGAGCCGTTTGGACAGCTCCAAAAGATAGCGGCGGAAATCTTCCCCCACCTCCGGATGTTTCAGGGCAGTCTCACAAGTCGCTTGCAAAATGCCCAGCTTATTGCCCATATCGTAGCGCGTGCCGATAAAATCCACACCTGTCAGTCCCTGGCTCCGAGCTAGGGATTTCATAGCGTCCGTAAGCTGGATTTCCCCCCCTGCGCCGGGAGCGGTCCGATCCAGAATATCAAAAATTTCCGGTGGGAGGATACAGCGTCCCAAAATGGAGAATAAGGAAAGGATTTCCTCCGGACGGGGCTTTTCGATCATATCCGTTACCTGATACAGGTTGTCCCGCAGAGGGGAGACTTTCAGGGAGCTGTACCGCTGAATCTGTTCCACCGTCACTTCCTTGATGCCCACTACACCGCAGCCGTAAGCGCCGTAAGCGCGGCAAAGCTGGCCGCAGACCGGATCGTCGCTCATGATGACGTCGTCGCCGTACAGGACGGCAAAGGGCTCGTTCCCTACGAAGGAACGGGCACAATTGATAGCATGACCCAGGCCGCGGGTTTCCTTCTGCCGCACAAAACAGATATTGGCCATATGGGCCAGGGAACGAACCGTTTCAAGCATTTCGGTTTTTCCGGAGGCTTCTAGGCGCTGTTCCAGTTCGATGGCGTGATCAAAATGATCTTCGATGATTCCCTTCCCGCGATTGGTAATGATGAGGATGTCTTCGATGCCGGATGCCACGGCTTCCTCCACGATATACTGAATGGCCGGCTTATCGACAATGGGCAGCATTTCTTTGGGCAGTACCTTGGAGATGGGCAATACCCGCGTCCCCAACCCCGCGGCAGGGATGACGGCTTTTCGAATAGAATGCGTCATAGTGTGAGCCTCCGTATGGTGGATTTTGAGAAAGGAGGATGCCGGATGGCCTGTCCATCTCTTCTCGCTGGCAATCTTCCACTAGTATACCAGATCCCATGAAAAAAATCAAAGGGGGATGAAAAAAGCCAGCAAAAGGCAGAATAGTACCAGACCGGCGATGATCCCCAAATAAAGGGCGATAACAGACAGTACGCTGACCCCGCCCTTTTTGGCCAGGATATAACGGTATATCAGGGGATCGGCATTCTTTTCCTGAGCTTGCCGGATTCTGCGGAACACCTGATCACGGTACAGGCTGTTTCCAAAACAAGCCAGTAGCATCCGTATCAGAAACAGGGCAGGAGAAACCATAGAGTAGAGAATATTCAGCCACAGCGGAAGCTCTACCACCGGAAGTAGACCCGTCTGCTGAAAAGCAGAATACGCCTCAGGGCTGGCCAGCTGTGCATACGACAGGACAATGACCGTCAGCGCCGGGGATAGGAGGAGAAGGGTCAATGCCAGATACAGCCAAAACCAGCGGTACATTTTCCGATAGGCCAGAAAGGTCAGGGGAGCAATGGCGGCAACCCAATTCCAGGACAGGCGGGTATGTTGTTTTTCCATTGCCCAAAATTTTCCCACGTAAGAAGCGGATTTTTTCCCTACAAAGGTATTCAAATCAGCGGTCTTTATCCCTCCAACCTGATCCTCCAAAGGCGGGGACGGTTGGGAAAACAGGGTGGGGAAAGGAGAGGGCGGAGTCAAAGGGGGATCCTCTCCGTCTTCCTCCACAGCGGGATAGAGCTCATGGCCGCATTTTTGGCAGCAGGTCCGCCCGTCGGAGTTGACGGTTCCGCAGTTGCCGCAGACGACGGCGTTGTCGTCCTCTTTGTCCGGAAGAGGCTTCCACTGGGAAGGCGTACCGTGGGCGGACTGAAAATGGCAGCGCCCCTCCTCTTTCCAGCACGTCCGGTGATGGGGAGCACCGCATTGGGGACACACCACCACATCATCGGAAGCATGGAATTTTTGTCCGCAGACGGGGCAAGCGTATTGGGTGAAATCCGGCATAAGCTTCCTCCTGGGTTCTCCTAGGAAAACTGCCTTCCCGGAAAGCATTTCGGAAAGGCAGCGCAGTGTTACGATAATAGGGCAGTAGAAGGGCGAAAAATCGATGTTTCTTTCCTTCCAGACGCCTGCAACGAATAGTTAATCGGTGGAAAAGAGAATTTACGGATTCAGATCAGCAACACCAGTAGCATGGTGGCAAACTGTAGCACGACATAGGACAGGGCAGCAAAGACGAAGGAAACCCCGCCGGCAGGCGCCAGCTGAGCCCGGTAGGTATCCGGGTTTTTCCAGCGCAGCTGTTGTATACGGCGCAGGGCCGTCTGATAATAGATATAGTTGCCAAACAGACCGAATAGCACCCGTAGTGCAATCTCTGCCAGCATAAGGAGAAGCATGATAGTAATAAAGGGCTGCTTGCTTTCGTCCATGAACGCGGCCTGAAAGGCGTTAAAATAGTCCGCTGAAGTGGTAATGGTATCGGTGATCAGGAAACGATAGAACACCACATTCTGCACAAAGGTTTTGAGAACAGTGAACAGGAGCACAAGGGCGCCGGCCAGATAATTTTTGCGGTACATCAGCCAGTAGGGGGTGATAAGAAAGGCCGGCCAGTTCCACGATGCTTTTTTGCCCTGGGAGATGTGCTTGAAACGCGGAAGATAATATGTGGTGTTGACGGTCACATAAGACAGCCACTCCTCCGCCGGTATTTCCTCGATGGTTTCCTGAGGGGAAACCCCGCCGTAGGGATCGACGGTAGGCATGTGAAACGGGGCGTATTCCCCATAGGCACTGCCGGGGGGAGAAACGCCCGGCCCCACGGGAGGGGAGGCGGAAGAAGGCTGGCTGTTCCAGTCCGCAGAGGGGATTTCCCGTCCACAGCGGGAACAGAATTCCGCGTATTGCGTATTGGAATAGCCGCAGTAGGGACAGGTTTTCCCGCCCGCTGCAGAGGTATTTGCCGATGGGCCGGCGGGATCCGTTGCCGGGGTGCCGGCAGGAGAAGCGGGAGAGGGCACCGGCCGCTTCCACTGCTGCCCGGTGCCGTGTGAAGACTCAAAATGACAATGCCCTTCCTGCTTCCAGCACTCCCGGTGATGGGGAGCGCCGCACTGGGGGCACACCACAATATCGTCGGTTTCCTGAAAAGGCTTGCCGCAAACAGGGCATTGACAACCTTCGTAAAAGAACATACCTTGCCTCCCGGTCCAGTCAAAGTGAGGATCGGCGCCGCCCGACCCGAATGGTGACCGCGTAAAAAAGCAGCAGGTTCCGCCGCCTGTGAAAGGACAGCTTGTATCCTACCGATAATAAAGTATTGTACCCTTTTTTTCTCCGGACTGCAACAGAAAGCCAGATCGTTTATAAATTGTTAACGAATGCGGCTCCCGAAAATGGAAAAGGTTTCCGGAAAAACATTGATATTTGGCCCTCCTCTCAGTATAATAATGGACTGTAACGCCAGATAAAGGATGATGCGGCTGATGAAAACAAGGGCGAATCCAAAAGCGGAGGCTTTTTTTGCCGGGATGAAGGGGCGGACCGTGGCGGTCTGCGGTATCGGACATAACAATACACCGGTGGTGCATCAGTTTTTGCAGGCCGGCGCTCAGGTGTGGGCCTGTGACCGTCGTACCCGCGAACAGCTGGGTGACACCGCCGCCCAGCTGGAGCAGGCCGGTGCGCAACTGCATTTGGGCGAAAGCTATCTGCAGGGGCTTGACAGGGCGGAGCTAATCCTGCGTACGCCCGGTATGAAACCCTATTTGCCGGAATTTGAGGCGGCCCGGGCGGCCGGTATCCCCGTAACCTCGGAAATGGAGCTGTTTTTCGAGCTGTGCCCGGCGCCGATTTACGGCGTCACCGGCTCAGACGGCAAAACCACCACTACTTCCGTGATCGCGGGAATGCTGGAAGCGGCGGGACGACGTGTTTTTCTGGGGGGCAACATCGGCCGTCCGCTGCTGCCCGTTGTCGGTGAGATCCGGGCGGAGGATGCGGCGGTGGTGGAGCTTTCCAGCTTTCAGCTCACCCGTATGAAGCAGAGTCCTCAGGTGGCCGTGATCACCAATGTAGCGCCTAATCATCTCGATTGGCATACGGATATGGCGGAATATGTGGAAGCCAAGGGAAATCTCATCCGGTATCAGGGGCCGGACGACCGGGCGGTGCTCAATGCGGACAACCCGTATACCCGGCAGTTCGCTTCTTTGGTGCGGGGGAAACCGTACGCTTTTTCCCGCCTCCATCCGGTGGAGGAGGGGGCCTTTCTCGCGGAGGACGGCTGGCTGTGTATGGCGGAGAAGGGAACCGTCACCCGTGTGATGCGTTCGGAGGATATCCGTATTGCCGGAGCCCACAACCGTGAGAACTTCCTTGCCGCCATCGCGGCGGTCTGGGGAGTGGTGCCGACAGCGGCTATGCGTCGCTTTGCCCGGGAATTTACAGGGATTGCCCACCGCTGCGAGCTGGTCCGCGAACGGGGCGGCGTGCGCTGGATCAATGACTCCATTGGTACCAGTCCTTCCCGCACTATCGCGGGGTTGGAGGCCTTTGGGCAGCCGGTTATTTTGATTGCCGGAGGGTACGATAAGCATATCCCGTACGATCCGCTGGGAAAGGCGGCGGCAACTACCGTGAAAGCTGCCATCCTCATGGGGGCGACAGCGGACGCCATTGAGAAGGCGATCCGGAAATACGGTGAGGTTCCCGTCCTACGGGTGGCGGATATGGAGGAAGCGGTCCGTGAAGCCGACACTCTGGCGGGAAAAGGGGATATTGTGTTTATGTCCCCAGCCAGCGCCAGCTTTGACCGGTATAAGAATTTTGAGGAACGGGGCGACCATTTCAAACGCCTGGTGGCTGCCCTGCCGTAACGGAAAGAGGAATGGAAAATGGATTGGGAAACCGTACTCAGGGAGCTGTGCTGTGCCGCTGGGGTCGGCGGGCAGAATGAAGCCGCCCAGGTGGCGGCGGGCTATCTGCGGGATTACTGTGACGAAGTGACTGTCGACGCCCTGGGGAACGTGTTGGGCGTCCGCCGCTGCGGACGGGAACAGGCTCCGGCGATTCTGCTGGAAGCGCATATCGATGAGGTGGGCTACCTGGTCACCGGAGTGGATACCGACGGCTTCGTCCGGGTAACCAAGTGCGGTGGCGCGGACCTGCGCACCGCCCCGGCCTCCGAGGTGATCGTGTGGGGGGATCAGCCCTATTCCGGCGTGATCTGCTCCACTCCGCCCCATCTGAGCAAGGGGGAGACAGGAAAGAAGTTTCCAGAGGCGGACCATCTGGGGATCGACGTGGGGATGGACGCGCAGGAAGCCGCAAAGCATATCCATCCCGGCGACCGGGTTTCCTTCCGGCCGGTTTTTCAGAGGATGGCAGGGGATGCCGTGTGCTCCAAATCCCTGGATGACCGGGCTGGTGTGGCTTCTGTTTTGGGATGTCTTTCCCTGCTCAAGGGAAAGGAGCTGCCCTGTGATGTGTACGCGGCCTTTTGTGTACAGGAGGAGCTGGGCTGCCGGGGCGTCTCCGCCGCAGCTTTCGGCATTGCTCCCGACGGGGCGATTGCCGTGGATGTCAGCTTTGCCGATGCTCCGGGGGAAAAAGCGGAAAAATGCGGCAAGCTGGCGGGAGGCCCCATGATCGGTCGGGCGCCGGGTCTCCCGTACCGCCTGTCCGACCGCCTGGAGCAGTTGGCGAAAAAGCACGACATCCCTTACCAGACCGAGGTCATGGGCGACGACACAGGCACCGATGCCGATAACCTCGCCTCCTCCCGCGCCGGGGTGCCTACGGCGTTGCTTTCTATTCCGCTGCGCTATATGCATACGCCGTCGGAGGTAGTCTGCCTGTCCGATGTGGAGAATACCGCCCGTCTGATGGCGGCCATGCTGACGGAAGGAGGATTTGACCGATGAAAAGCTTTGAAGAGCATATCCGTGAGTTGTGCGCGCTGGAGGGGATCAGCGGGCGGGAGGATGCGGTAAGAGGCTACCTGATCGACGAGCTGAAGGCTTCCCCGGCGGATATGGAGTGGGAAACCGATGCATTGGGGAATCTGCTGGTGCAGGTCAAGGGAAAGCACCGGGCAGGCTGCCGTCTGCTGTTTGCCGCTCACATGGATGAGGTGGGGATGCTGGTTACCGGCGCAACGCAGGAGGGATATCTCCGTGTGACCGCCGTGGGAGGAATCGATCCCCGGATCCTGTTTGGCAAGCGGGTCCGTGTCAACGGCCGTCCGGGCGTCATTGGTGGAAAAGCGGTTCATCACTGCACTTCCGAGGAAAAAACGGCGGCCCCCTCCCTGGATGAAATCCGGGTGGATATTCTGGCGTCCGGCAGAGAACAGGCGTTGGAGTGGGCACCTCCCGGTTCCCCGGTGGTGTGGGACAGCGTTTATACGCCCCTGTCCGGTGGGTATTTCAAGGCCCGTGCCCTGGACGATCGTGCAGGCTGCGCCCTGCTGCTGGAACTGGTGCGGGATATACCGGAAAGGGATTTTCTGCTGGCCTTTACCGTTCAGGAGGAAATCGGCCTGCGGGGGGCCAAAACCGCTGCCTTTGCCCTGGAACCCGACATGGCGGTGGTGGTGGATGCTACCACGGCAGCGGATACTGTCGGAGTGCCGTCGGACAAGCAGGTCTGCCGGGCGGGGGGAGGACCGGTGGTTTCCTTTATGGATGGACGCACCCTGTACGATCGGCCGTTGTATGAGCTGATCCGTTCGCTGGCTGATCAGGAAGGAATACCCAATCAGACCAAGACCTTGGTGGCGGGCGGCAACGATGCCGGAGCCATTCAGTCATCCCGTGGCGGTGTACGGGTGGCGGCGATATCGCTGCCTTGCCGGTATTTGCATTCCCCCGCATGTGTGCTGCAGGAAGAGGACTGCCGCGCCACCGCTAAGCTGCTGAAATTGTTGGCGGATGGATTGTGTTGTGGGGCGGATGGGCCGCGTTAGGAGAGAGGTCATGATTCGACAGGCGTCTGCCGGGGAACTGGATACTTTGCTTCCCCATACGGAAGCGGCACTGAAAATTTGCGGGCTGTACCAGGCATATGGGGCGGATAAAAGCTTTTGCCGGTTCTGGAAATGGGGACAAGGGGGATACCTTGCCAGTCTGGACGGCGCAGCGGTGCTGTATGCCAACGAAGAAAAGGGATGGGAGGAACTGTCTGTTTTTCTACAGATGTCGCCGGATATCCGTTCTCTCCGCACCGATGAAGAAGCCGCCCGCCAGTTGTCGGAGCGGCTGGATCTGCCGGCGGTGTACGGTACAGTGATGCAGCCCGCGGGCCGAATTTACCCTGCCGCCGACGGACCGGAGGTGAAAAGTGCACCTCCACGTGAACTGTATCCTTTACTGTCTCTGTGCTTTCCCGGAGAGTTGCCTCCCTTTGAAAGCTGGTACGCGGACATCTCCCACCGGTTTAGACACGGATGCTGCCGGATTGCCGCCGTGTGGGAAGACGGACAGCTGGCAGCTTGCTGCATGACTACAGCAGAAGGAGGCGGAGGGGCGCTTATCGGCGCGGTGGCCACCCATCCGGATAAAAGAGGGCGGGGATACGCTTCCGCCTGTGTGACGTCCATGGCCGACTGTCTTCAGAAACAAAACCGCACCGTATACCTGTCGCCCAAAAACGAACCGGCTCACCGGTTATACCAACGCCTGGGGTTTGTCGATACAGGGCGCTGGGGGAGCCTGGTGCTTCCGAATGGGGGCTGATTCTTTAACCACCAAGCAGGTGTTTTATAAGTGCGGGCGGACCTTGGGCCAGCGCTTTTTTCCATGACGATGAATTTGACTATAGGGGACAGGCGGTTGAAATGTCTGGATCCATTTTACTGAAAGGCAGGACCTTACCTTGAAAACACCCTTTTTTACCATCGATCCCCGGCTGACGACCCTGGCGGACCGCGCCCTGAAACGGGCGGAGGAAGCTTTCCAAAATATTGAGGAAATCACGGAATACAATCAGCAAAAGGTGCTTGCCGCTTTTATTGAGGAAAAAGTCAGCGAGCCCCTGTTCTATCCCACCACCGGCTATGGCTACGGGGACCGGGGAAGGGAGACATTGGATGCCCTGTTTGCCCGGATCATGGGGACCGAGGACGCCCTGGTGAGACACAGCATTGTGTCCGGTACCCACGCCATCACCATTGCCCTTTTCGGTGTGCTACGGCCGGGAGATACGCTGCTGGCGGCTACGGGGGCTCCCTACGATACGCTGGAGCAGGTAATCGGTGTGAAGCGGCCGTCTTCCGGTTCGCTGCGGGAATACGGCATCGCTTACCGAGAGGTGGCGTTGCAGGAGGACGGCCGTCCGGATCTGCCGGCCATTGTTCAGGCGCTGGAGCAGGACCCGGATATTCGGGTGGTACATATTCAGCGCTCCCGCGGTTACAGCCTGCGCCCCTCGCTGTCGGTGGCGGATATTGGGCGGATTGTGGAGGCGGTGCGCTCCCACAGTTCGAAGGCCGTTGTTTTCGTGGACAACTGTTACGGCGAATTTGTGGAACGGGAAGAGCCGTCGGCGGCAGGGGCCGATTTGATGGCCGGTTCCCTGATCAAAAATCCCGGAGGCGGTGTGGCGGAAAACGGCGGTTATATCTGCGGTCGGGCGGATTTGGTGGAACAATGTTCCTACCGGATGACCACGCCGGGATTGGGACGGGAAGTGGGAGCTTCTCTGGGGCATAACCGTTCCCTGTACATGGGGTTGTTCCATGCGCCCCATGTGGTGGGGGAAGCGCTGAAGACCGCCGTTTTTGCTTCCGCCCTGTTCGAACTGTTGGGATACGAGGTGACGCCCCGTCCGTTGGAATCCCGGACAGACATTATTCAAGCGGTGTGCCTTCATACCCCGGAAGCGTTGATCGCTTTTTGCCAGGGGATGCAGAAGGGCGCGCCCGTCGATTCTTTTGTGGTGCCGGAGCCCTGGGATATGCCCGGTTACGACAATCAGGTGATTATGGCGGACGGCGCTTTTATTGCGGGAGCGTCCATTGAGCTTTCGGCGGATGCCCCGCTGCGGGAACCCTATGCCGCTTATATGCAGGGGGGGCTCAACTTTTCTTCCGGGAAAATCGGTGTGCTGTTGGCCGCGCAATCCATGCTGGAAAAGGGCCTGCTTAACCTATAGCGGATGGGTTCGGTACGGATGATATGTTAAAGCAGGTCCGAAACCTCCGCCGAAAACGTCTTCCCCTGGGAAGACGTTTTCGATTTTAGCGCATTTCCATGGCAGAAGACATAAAAATATTTCTGTTTAATTTTTTTAGAAGTATATTGACTAAAAATGGTGATTTGTGGTAAATTGAGGATAAATACAGAATACTTGTTGCAAGTGATGGCTTTGGGTTTTCCTATGTTTCAGGAAGTTAAAACGGGGAGGGATCTACCTTTGAAAAAACTGCCCATATGTATCGAAAACAGCCTTCCGACGGAATGCTGGAGCTATTATCGCTTTGCTGTCATTGAAGCCTATCCCCATTTGATTCCCTGGACAGTGCAACATTATCAGCATATTTTTTCCAGCTATGAGTGTGGATGGGAGGTATTTCACGGCCAGAACGGAGCGAAATACGATCAGCTGACCTACTACAGCGATGCTTTGATTACCGAAGGGATGTATCACGGGGAGGTTCCTTCCGATGCTCTAATCCCTTTTATCCGTGAAAAAATTGATCGGGGAATGTATCCCCTGATCGAATGCGACTATTCCCTTCTTATGGGAAGAGAACCGGGATTTATTCATGAGGTTTTGATCTACGGTTATGATGATGAAAAACAGGTTTTGTTTTGCCCCTTGCTTAAAAATGGAAAATGGAGGGAGGAAACCATTGGATATGCCGAATTCCAACAGGCTTACGCTTCCTTCGATCATCTTTCATCCGATATTATAGGTTCAAATCTGTTTAAAAGGGAATATCTGGCCCCCGTTACGCTTCTGTCCCCCAGAAAAGACTACGATACCAAGTACAGCCCCTTTATATTATGTAATGATCTCCGCGCTATCGAATTCCAGTCATATCGGGTTTATGAAACTTACGATACAGCGGACGGCAGTATTTGTCCGGTTTATAACGGCTATTTGGGAGTATATAATGCACTGCTGATTGCGGCGAAACGTATACTGGCCGATGAGGAGTTTCGCCGGCAATATAACTATCCCGAAAATCTCAATCGTTTGTGTGTTTATCGTCAGCGGTTTGATAAAAATATAAAGATCATTCTTTCTCATTTTTCCATTCCTTATGACGAGAGTTGGTTTTTGCTGGGCGAGGATATCGCACAGGATTTGAATCGTTGCATGATGCTGGCGCTTAAATATGAGCAAACGGGCAAACCCCAACACATTCAAAGAATATATGATTATCTGTTAAAAATATTTCAAAAGGAGCAGCAGGTTTTTTATCCGTTATATGAGACCGTACAAAAATGGCTTTTAACTCATTATTGAATATGAGGCCTTCTATATTCGTTCTTCCATAATGCGATTGTTTTCCTGACAATTACAGTGCCTCTGTCACCTGCGTTTGGAGAAAATTTTCCGCGCAGCACAAGGCACTAGCAAACAGTAAAGAGCCCTTGCGGGGGATTTCCCCGCAAGGGCTCTCCGTGTATATTCTGTTTTTACAGGATAACCTCATGTCCGGTTTCGGCGGAACGATAGATGGCGTCCAGAATACGCATCAACTCCACGCCGTCCTGAGCGGGGGAGACGCAGTCCGTGCCGTTCAGGATACAGTCGATGTAATGATTGACCTCATTGTCGAACAGGCCGTCAAAGCTGAGGGCTGTGGGAGCATCCAGCTGAACGTTGGCCAGATAGCCGTTGATGTCGTTGTACATCTCCAGATCGGGATCCAGCTTGGCGCCAGCTTTGGTGCCGAACAGCTGGATGGTGCCTTCATCCTTTTTGATATTCAGGCTGAAGCTGGCTTCCACAGAAAGCACGGCCCCGTTGTCGAAGCGGATCATTGCCGTGGCAAGATCCTCCACATCGCAGATGTCCTGCTGCGCCTTGTCCGCAGATACCCAGCCGCCGCCGGTTTTGATATTCGGGCGGTTGAACAGTTTCTGGAAGGTGGCGCCGTAGACAGATACCGCCTTGGGGTTGCCCATCAGATAGCGGACCAAATCGATGACGTGGACGCCCAGATCGATCAGGGGACCGCCCGCGGACCGGGATTTGTCGCCAAACCAGCCGCCGGGGTTGCCGTTGCGGCGCAGATAGGTGGCCTTGGCATAATACATATCCCCGAAGAAATCGTTGCTGATGAAATCCTTGAGGATTTTGGCGTCATTGCCGTACCGGCGGACAAAGCCCACCATCAGCAGCTTGCCGTTGCGCTCCGCTGCCTCCTGCATGGCGCGGGCCTCTTCGGCGTTGGTGGCCATGGGCTTTTCCACCAGCACGTGCTTGCCGGCGTTGAGGGCGGCGATGGCGCAGGGGGCGTGGGCGGAGTTCCAGGTGCACACGCTGACCGCGTCCAGTTCCGGCAACTCGGCCAGCATCTGATCCTTATCCGTGTACAGGCGGGTCACGCCGTGGGCTTCTCCCTTTTCCTTCAGGCGCTGTTCGTTGATATCGCAGAAAGCGTACAGCTCCACATTGGGGTTCTTTTTGTACGCCTGGATGTGGCAGTTGGAAATGTTTCCGACGCCAATGACGCCGATTTTAAGCTTCTCCATGCTTCTCATACCTTTCTTTCCTACTAATTACATCAGAGATCTCAGGAAATCGGCGGCCTTGCGGATATCCTTTTCCGGATCCTCGCCCACCTCGCGCTCGATGGTAAGGAAACCGTGGTATCCGATATCGTCCAGCGCTTTCAAGTAGTTGGGGAAATCCACCTGGCCTTCGCCCAAAGGCAGCTCAATGAAGGCCTGCCCCTCCTGAATAACATCCTCGATGATGCCGTAGATAACTTCGGGATTGTTATCGCGCAGCTTGCGGCCGTCCTTGGCGTGAGTATGGACGATGTAATCCTTCAAGGTATACACCGCCTTGACGGGATCGTCGCCGGTAACCATGACAAAGTTTGCCGGGTCAAGGTTGACGGCCACACCCTTGGAATTCAGGGAATCCAGGAACATTTTGAGGGTATCGGCGATTTCCGGTCCGGTCTCGATGGCGAAATGCGCATCGACGGAATCCGCATAGCGGGCCAGTTCGGCACAGGCCTCCTGCATGATCTTGTAGCGCTCGTGGGAGGGATCGGCGGGAACGACGCCGATATGGGTGGTCACCACATTGGTTTCCAGATCCTTGGCCAGATCCAGAATGCGCTTGGAACGCTCAATGGAATCCGGATTCAGCTCGGGATTGCCGAAACCGCGGCCCAGGTCGCCGCACAGGGCGGAAATGGTCAAACCGCTGTCCTTGACCATTTTCAGGAATTCCTTGCGCTTGTCGCCTACCAGATTTTCCGGGGACAGCTCACCGAATGTGGCGTATACCTGGATGCCCTGGGCGCCGACATTGACCGCTTTTTTCAGCGCGGTGGGGATGTCGGTACGGAAGGAATCCAGCATGACGCCGATGGAAAAATTGTACATGATACGACCTCTTTTCTTTCCGTTATTGCCTCGGCCACTTGCCTTGGCTTTGGTTTTATTATAAAATGAAAGAAAAAAAAGTAAAGGAAAAATGTTGCTTTGTTTTAACACAATATTGCTTTTTGGGAGGCAGCCTTGATGGGAAGCACGGCCTTTGAACGACATGTTCACGAAGATCCACATTATCCCATTATTTTTCACGCCAACAACTTGTCTTCTGCCAGAAACGATTTTATGACCCATTGGCATGACAGCCCGGAGTTGTTGTATTTTTACAGCGGCAGCGGTGTTATCACGCTGAATACGGAACAGATCCGTGCCGGAATCGGCGATGTGGTGGTGATCAACAGCAGTGTTCTGCATACCGTCCGTTCCCTGACGCCCAGCTGCAGTTACTATTGCCTGATTGCCGACAGGGCCTATTGTGAAGAGCTGGGATTTGAGGTGGGGGACACCCTTCTGCACAATGTGGTGCGCGATCCGGAGGTTTCTGCCTGCTTTGAGCGAATCGTGAGGGAGACACAGCAGCAGGCGCTCTATTATAAGGCGGCGGTAAGGTCAGCGGTTACGGAGCTTCTTTTGCTGCTTTTCCGACGCTATGTATCGGAGCGGTCCCCGTCCTCCCGGAAGGAACACGGGAAAATGGAGATGGTACGTCAGGCTATCGCGTTTCTTCGTCAGCATTACCAGGAAGAAATCGCTGTCGAAGATCTGTGCGAGCTGACCGGTTTCAGCAAATACTATTTTTGCCGTTCCTTCAAAGAGGTGACGGGGCTGACGGCGGTGGAATACCGGAATATCCTGCGGTGTGAGCAGGCCCGTCGTCTTATACTGGAAGGAAAGGCGGTGGGAGAGGCTGCGGAGCTGACCGGGTTCCATAATCTTTCGTATTTTTCCAAGGTGTATCAGAAGCATATGGGGACGCTGCCTTCCAGAAATCTCCGAAGTATCTGAAGAAATAAGGAAATGATAGAGAGGATATTTCATTTGCGTTAAATCTGTACCAGCAATTAACACAGGGCGGTTTCTATTATATTTTGGCGGCGAAATATACGATCATAAAAGAATAGCCGATTTTTATGTAAAGGCAATATTAACTCGCGTCTTGATTTCTGCGGCGGTTCCCGGTACAATACCCCCGGAGCGGTTTTGAGTGCTCCGGGGGTATTGTTTTGCCCGGAAAGGAAAATGTCCTATGATTATGGAGAATTATCAGCTGCTTTTAAAGGAAGATCGGGCAAGGCGAGGGGTGTTCTCCACCCCGCACGGAAGCGTGCAGACCCCGGCCTTTATGAATGTGGCCACCTGTGGCGCCATAAAAGGGGCAGTGTCCGCCCAGGACCTCAGGGACATCAAATGTCAGGTGATGCTGTGCAATACCTATCATCTCCATGTGCGTCCCGGAGACGAGCTGGTGTACCAGATGGGAGGGCTGCACCGCTTTACCGGATGGACGGGTCCGATACTCACCGACAGCGGCGGCTTTCAGGTGTTCTCCCTGTCCGGCCTGCGCAAAATCCGGGAGGAGGGCGTCAGCTTTGCCTCCCATGTGGACGGCCGCCGTCTGTTTATCGGTCCGGAAGAAAGTATGCGCATCCAATCGCATCTCGGTTCCACCATTGCCATGGCCTTTGACGAATGTGTGGAGAATCCCGCCACCTATGACTATGCCCGTTCCTCCTGCGCGCGGACGGTGCGTTGGCTGGAGCGCTGCGACCGGGAGATGAAGCGTCTGAGGGAACAGGAGGGGACGCTGAACCCCCGGCAGATGCTGTTCGGTATCAATCAAGGCTGTACCTTTGACGATCTGCGCACGGAACACATGCGCCGGATTGTGGAGATGGATCTGGACGGTTATGCCATCGGCGGCCTGGCGGTGGGGGAACCTGCGGAGGTGATGTATCATGTCATCGAACAGGTGGAACCCCTTATGCCGTCCGACCGGCCCCGGTATCTGATGGGCGTGGGGACGCCGGTGAACATATTGGAAGGGGTGGCCCGCGGCGTGGATCTGTTTGACTGTGTGATGCCCTCCCGGAACGCCCGTCACGCTCATGTGTTTACCTGGCAGGGGCACCGTAACCTTCTCAACCAGAAATATGCTGCAGATGATGCACCCCTGGATGAGGAATGCGACTGTCCTGTATGCCGGCAGTATTCCCGCGCCTATATCCGCCACCTGTTCAAAAGCGGAGAGATGCTGGCCATGCGTCTCAGTGTCCTTCATAACCTTTATTTTTACAACACGCTGATGGAGAAAATCCGGGAACATCTTGAAGAAGGGACATTCGGTGTGTTTTACCGAAAGTACCGGGAGATTCTCGACCGGCGTATCTGACGAATTCAGGCGAAAACGGGGCGGCGCATTCCCAAGTTATGAGGGAATTGTAAATTTTTTCAGGATTCCTTGCTATCGGGGGAAAAAGCCGGTATAATGAGAAAGATTTTTTGGGAGGTGTTTTCTTTGTCAATGGATGTTCAAGCCATTTTGGCGGAGGGCGAGGCGGCGACCACAGGCGGCAGTCTCGTGGGAACTCTGGTGACCCTTTTGCCGATTGTTTTGGTTATCGTTCTGATGTATTTCATCATCCTGCGCCCTCAGAAGAAGCGGGAGAAGGAAGAGCAGAAGATGCGCAACAACATGCGCGTGGGGGATGAGATCACGACGATCGGCGGTATCTGCGGACGTGTAGTTACCATTCGCGACGATTCCCTGGTGATCGAGACTGGTGCCGACCGCAACAAAATGACCATCAAAAAATGGGCAGTGCAAAGCTGCGATACCGTTCACGATCCCAAAGAGGACGATGACGACGACGATGATGACGACGATATTTAATCGTCTGTTGTGCAGCCGTTCCCGGTTATAAAACGACCCTCGGTGGAATAGGCTATGGTATAAGCTGTATTCTGCGGAGGGGATAAAATGAAATCCACACATAAAGAGGAAGCCCCCTTTTGGGGGAGGATGGCGAAACCTGTGCTGATTGGCGTGGCGGCGGGAGCTGTGGGCTGTTTGGTGCTGCTGCTTGTTTTCGCCGCGATTTTGGCGGCACAGGACATTCCTCAGGCGGCTGTGACGCCGATGGCGGTGGCTGCCGCGGCAATCGGTGCTTTTGTCGGGGGCTTTGTCGCCGCGCGGATTGCTAAAACGCGGGGGATTCTGTTCGGTGCGCTTTGCGGGCTGATCCTATATCTTCTGGTGATGGCATCCGGCTTTGCTGTTCTGCGGGATATTCGGGGGACCTATGCTGTGGTGAAATTGGCCTTGATGGTGGTATCGGCCGCGGTAGGCGGCATTCTTGGCGTCAATTTCCGTCGGCGATAAGCTTTCCTGGGCTCCTGTATTGAAATTCCCGGGGAATTCGTGTATACTGTAAGAAACTGAAAGACCGGAGGGATCGCATATGAAGCATATCCAGACCATTAACAAGCAGAATCTGAAGGAGTCGGCCGTTAAAGGTGGTTGCGGCGAGTGCCAGGCTTCCTGTCAGTCCGCTTGCAAGACTTCTTGCACCGTAGCCAATCAGCAGTGCGAGAAGTAAATTCCTGAGGGGTATGCGTCAGGGCGGGTAATGGTATCCGCCCTGACGTTATTTCTGTAGCGGGAACGGCATAAGCCATTTTCTTGAATGGGAAGCCCTTGATATCTTATGGCTTATGCCTTTTCTGTGGATGTGGAAAACTATGTAGGGCGTCCCTGTGCCTGGAGAAATTGGCTGTCGGTCGGAACGACCTCCTCCCGCTTTGCGGCACCGCCAATTCTCCGTCTACCTGTGTGATATAATAAATTAAGGAATGGGAAAAGCGGACTATGATACATATTTATCAAAACAACGGATATTCCATCGTTTTGGATGTCAACAGCGGGGCGGTCCACGTGGTGGATCCCCTGACCTATCGGTTGCTTTCGCTGCTGGGGGAGGATCGGGAGTCCCTGCCGGCGGAATGCCCTGCGGAGGTGCTGGAGGCTTTTTCCGGCGAAGAAGCGGTGGAAATACCGGAGATTTACGGGGAGTTGCTGGAACTACACAAAGCAGGGCAGCTGTATAGCCGGGACGATTATGCCCAATTCGCGGACCGGATGGTTTCCTCACCGCTCAAGGCTATGTGTCTGCACGTGTCCCATGACTGCAATCTGCGGTGCCGTTATTGCTTTGCAGGACAAGGTTCTTACGGCGGAGCGAACAAGATCATGAGCCTTGAGGTTGCCAAGGCGGCCATTGATTTCCTGGTGGAAAAATCGGTGGGGCGCCGTAACCTGGAGGTAGATTTTTTCGGCGGAGAGCCGCTGATGAATTTTCAGGTAGTCAAGGAGACTGTGGCCTATGCCCGCAGTCTGGAAGAGAAATACGGCAAGCATTTCCGCTTCACCACCACCACCAACGGGATACTGCTGGATGAGGAGAAAGCGGAATTTCTCAACCGGGAGATGAACAACGTGGTGCTGTCGCTGGACGGCCGCCGGGAGGTCAATGACGCTATGCGCCCCAACGCAGGGGGAAAGGGCAGTTACGATACCATTGTCCCGCGTTATCAGAAGTTTGTGGCCCAGCGGGGGGATAAAGATTATTACGTCCGCGGCACCTTCACCCGGGAAAATCTGGATTTTACCGAGGATGTGCTGCATATGGCGGAGCTGGGTTTTGACCAGGTTTCGGTGGAGCCGGTGGTCAGCGACCCCAAGCTTCCCTTTTCCATAACGGAGGAGGATGTCCCCCGCGTATGTGAGGAGTACGACCGTCTGGCCCTGGAAGTGCTGGATCGGAAGCGAAAAGGCAAGGGCTTTAACTTTTTCCACTTCATGCTGGACCTGGATCAAGGCCCCTGCGCCATCAAACGGCTGCGCGGCTGCGGCTGCGGCAACGAGTACGCCGCCGTGGACCCCGACGGAAATGTGTTTCCCTGCCACCAGTTTGTCGGCAAGCCGGAATGGAAAATGGGTAGTGTGTTGACCGGGGAATACGACCTGGAGCAGAAGGCACGGTTTGCCCGGGCCAATGTTTACAGCAAGGACAAATGCCGTACCTGTTGGGCGAAGTTTTATTGCTCAGGCGGTTGTAACGCCAACAATCAGGAGTATGAGGGGGATATTCTTCGGGCGCACACCCTTTCCTGCGAACTGGAGAAAAAACGACTGGAATGCGCCATCATGATCAAGGCGGCGCTGAAAGACGCGGACAACTGACATAAAGAGGGCGGTTCATCGCATAGGATGGTAAGGGAATACATCTGATGCGGAGGGATCGCTATGAATCGGACAAACCGTCCGGAATTGCTGCCCCGGGCGGCGGCGTACATTGCCGGTCACAGCCGGCAGCTGTTTTTCGCCCTTCTATTTTTGACCGGGGTCCTTCTGGGTATTATCGCCTTTCTGGCCGGTGGGCAGGAATGGGAGCAGGACCTGGCGCTGATGCTGAAGGTCCACGGGGTTCCCGAGGGCTTTCCCGGTGCTTTATCCGCCCTGATGGCTTCCTGCCTAGCTCCTTTTCTTATGATCGGGCTTCTGTTTTTGTTGGGAATGAGCGCCTGCGGGGTTCCCTTTACGCTGATTGCTCCCTTGTTTTATGGATTGGGACTAGGGATGACAGAAGCCTATTATTACAGCACGGGCTGGGCTGGTGTGGGATTTTCTGCACTGTTGGTGGTGCCTCACAGCCTGATTGCAGGTATGGCGCTGATCCTGGCGGGGGCCGAGGCGGCGCGCATGTCGATGAGGCTCAGCGCCCAGCTACTGCCGGATGCGCCCATGGGGGGGCTATGGCCGGATTTTCGCCAATATGTCCTTCGCTTTTTCCTGTATTTGATTCTGGCCCTGATTTCCGGTATGGTGGATGTTTGTCTGCGCCTGCTGTTTTCGTTTCTATTTGTCTAGCCGGGACAGGATGTCGTAAATGTAAGGAGAGGTAAGTATGGCATTTTTTGGACTGTTCGATTATTCCAAGCCGGGGCCAGGTATCAGCAAGGATGCTCCCAAAAAACGGGGATTTATTGAGTTTTGGGAAATCTTTTTCCGAAAATTCTGGAAGCTGTTGCAGGTTAACCTGTTGTATCTCGTTACGTCGATTCCCGTGGTGACGCTGGGCCTGTCCAATGCTGGGATTACCTACATCACCCGCAATTTCACACGGGAAAAGCCGGTGTTTTTGCTGTCCGATTATTTTGCCGTTATCAAGAAAAACTGGAAGCAGGCCCTCCCCATGGGAATTATCAACACCCTGCTGACGTTGCTCATTGCCTTTGACATCTACTTTTTCTACCTGTCTGAGGGCGGCACGGCTTTTCTCATGATGGCCCTGGTCGCCATGTTCGGTATTTTCTTTGCCTTTGTCAAATACTACTGCTATTACCTGATGGTTACCTTTGATCTGTCCCTAAAGCAAATTTATAAGAACAGCCTGATTTTAGCGTTTGCCGGATTGTTCCGGAACCTGCTGCTGTTCCTGTTGTTCGGCGTGCTGTATGTCGGGGCCGGACTGCTGCTCTATCTTTATCCGCATTTCGGTATTCCTATTGTATTGGTGGCGCTGTTTATTTTCCCGGCTTTCCGTTCGCTGCTGATTCAGTTCACAGTGTTTCCCCTGATCAAAAAGCACATGATTGATCCTTATTATAAGGCCCATCCGGAGCAAATGAAGGATGCCAAACGCATGATGAATGTGGTGGTGGAACAGGAAGAGGCAGAAAAGGAACAACAGGATCCGGAGGAAGAGGAGGATCTGCTTTTCCACGATGCCGGAAGTACGGAGGAAACGGAGCCGGAGCCCAAAGAGGAAAAGCGCACATTGCCCAGGCAATATACGGAGCAGGAGATGCGGCGGCTGAATGCCAAAAAGCGTTCCCGATCTTCCCGTGATGAGGAGGACGACATTATCTGAAAGCTGGGAGCCGGATGACGATATCCGACTTGACGATCGATGGGAAAAGGCTCGCCCTGTCCTTACTCCTGGCATGGGAGGGGGAACATGGAGGAAATGAATGCGAAAAGTCGTTGTATTTGTGGCGGTAAGCCTCGACGGGTTTCTCGCTGATGCCGAAGGAAAGGTGGACTGGATCCGCGGCGAAGAAGAGGGAACGTCAGACGGCGGTATCTATTCGTCGTTTATCCGTTCCGTGGATACGGTGATTATGGGCTACCGTACCTATCATCAGATTGTGTGCGAACTTTCTCCCGAAATGTGGGTCTATGCGGGGATGAGGAGCTATGTGGTGACCCACCGCGAAATCCCCTCCACCCGAGAGATTGCTTTTACACACCAAGACCCCTGTGATCTGGTACGTATGCTAAAACAGCAGCCGGGAAACGATATATGGGTATGCGGAGGTGCCGATCTGGTTCGCCAGCTGATGGACGGCGGCTGTGTCGATCGGTTGCATCTTTCCGTGATTCCCGTTGTTCTCGGCAGTGGGATTCGTCTGTTTTCCTCAATGAGTACCCCGCTTGAATTAAAACTGATTCGTCAGGCTTCAGTCAATGGTATCGTCGAATTGGTCTACGAACGCCGTCAGACTGAAAAAGACAACATACAGCCATAAAATGACAAGAGACGGGGACCTTTTAGACGTTTTGCAGCTGTTCGGCCTCAACGGCTTCCAGAAGCAGGTGGTAAATCGGGGTCAGGACACGGAAACTGTCGATTAGCCGTGGCACCAGTGCTTCCGAACCGTAAAAGGCGGGATCCAGCTCTTCCCGGTCGAAAGAAAAGCATTTTCGGTTGGCCACTTCTTCCAGCAGGGGAGGAAGGCCAGCCCTTTTGGGACGGGCGTATCGCTCGCCGGATACCTGAAAGCCTGCGTCGGATGCCTGCTGGAGTGCGGTTAAAAAACGTTTTGGCTGTTCATCCATCATTTGACGCAGCCGGTTCATGAGAGAGGGCCTGACAGAATAAAAGCCCATGCCGTAGGAACAGCCCCGCAGCGAGAAATCCGCGTAAAAGCCGGGAACACATTCCCAGACCTTTTTGTCCCGCAGGAAAGCAACCCACATATTTTCCCGGTACATGGATTTGTCCCTCGTGTAGCGGTTGTCCCGTCTGACCCGGCTTACAGTGCCGTTTCGGTTGGGATCGACCACGATACGGGGATCAATATCGAGTACGGTTTCCGTCAAGTCGCGGGCGAGAGCCTTTAGAGGCTCGACGACTTCTCGGCGGATCTGCTCGCGATGAGCTTCATAGAAGGAATGACTGTCCTGAAAACGGTTTTCAGCCAACAGCCAAAATGCTTCCGGCTTGATTCCTTGAAATTCCATAGGGGTACCTCTTTCCAAAAGGATATGGTTATATGCCTCCATAATGGATGTTATGGACGACGTAATTGAGGAAAAGTATTGTAATGTAATGCGGAGAGAAGAGTAAAAAGGGCGGCTCCAGGCCCAGGCCCCCCACATTGTTTGCCATCAGGCATAGAGGCCCCGTATACTATACCATAGGTGTAAAGGGAGAATTGGCGGTGCCGTGATACGGCAGGAGGCCGTTCCGGCCGACAGCCAATTTCTCCAGGCCCAGGGACTCC
>CAJFNR010000044.1 GCA_904395335.1 Candidatus Avimonas narfae
ACCGCCGCTCAAACAACTTCCCCATGAGACCGCTCGGTTGGCTTTCTCCTCTTGAGTTCGCTGTCCAATATGTTTGACAAACCTACATTCCCCCTTTTTTCGGCGTTATCCGAGGGCGGCTTCCTCCGCAATGCGGGTGAATTCCGCCAGCACCCACAGGGTGGTCTCGTTGACCATCTCCCAGTCGGTGGCCTCCTTGGTATAGCTTTCCAGCTGGTCATGGACCTGTTTGGCCCCTTCCAGCAGGGTGACCGCCTCGCCGATCAGCTCACGGGCGGCCCGGCGGTTGAAGGACAAACGCTGTTTCTTCTGGCGCAGCGCCTCCATGTCGGTGAACCGGGCGGCGTGGACACGCCGGTAGACCGGGAAATCCGCCTTGTGCCATGAGTTGGAGGTGGTAAAGCCCACCCCCAGTGAGGGAATGAGCAAATGCTCCGGCTTGTCGGCGGGGGAGAGCGGACAAGCGCAGGTGAAAATCTCTAGGCCCGCGTCCAGAGCCCGCTGGCGCAGCTCCGCCAGCAGCAGGCGGGAGGAGGCGCCGTACTCGTCCTCCAGGGAATAAATCCGCGGGCACAGGGACTGCAGCGTCTCGTGGAATGTCAACATTCCCTGAGGGGTGACAGCGCTCAGGAACCGCCGCCATTCCCTGCCTTCACCGGCGTGGGATGAGCCGAATTCCCGGGCGGCGATCCGGGCGGCGCTGCGGGAAATTTTGTCCGCATCGGTGTACTCCAGGGCCGTTCGGGCGTTGTCGCTCAGCAGAGAGGCGGCGGCCCCCAAAAAGCGGCGGCAGCGGGCATGCAGTGCGGAGCAGGCATCCGAAGCCTCCCGGACACCCTCCCGCCGCTCATAAAGCAGCGAGCCGTCGGAGCAAGCGGACAGGTTGACGATCTGTTCCACCGCGCCCCAGTAATGGGGTTCGATAATGTGGGGAGCGGTGGCGTCGAACAGGCAGAGCTTCAGCTGCCGGAACACCACGCCGTCCAGCGACTGCGGGTCGGAGGAGCAGAGGATGGCCTCCGCATCGTATCCCAGCCGGACCATATGCTGCATCACGGTGCGGATCAGGGTGGACTTGCCGCTGCCTGGACCGCTTTTGATCAGGTACGCCCGCCAGCCGTCCCGGCAGTCGTACAGATCATCCAAATATCCCACAAACCCTGCCGGTGTATTGGCGCCCAGGAAAAAACGTACCGGCATATCCGTTTCCATCATAATTGATTCCCTCCTGTCAATCCGTTTCCGTTACCAGGTTATTCACGCACCGGAGCAGGGGTGCGAAAACAGACAGGCTTTTTCCCAAAATGGGAAGAAAAAACCGGTTGAATCCGAAAAAACGGCGGAACAACAAGCAGGAACCATACCATGTCGGTTACATCAAAATAAACGGAAGGGAACGAGCAGCCCTCGTTCCCTTCCGTTCCGGCAGTATGTATCGTACCGTTCAGATTTCCTGTCCGCTGCGCTTTTTCTCCAGTAGCTGGCGGATCTTTTCATGGGGATCGATGATCTGGCTCACCGATACGTCGTGGTTGATGGCCGCGATGAAGTAGGCAATGTATTTGGACACGTCCACCTCATGGAACCACGGCCGCTGAAGCAGCTCGGGCGTGCGGTAGGTCAGGTTGGTTCCCAGCACACCGGAGATGACACCTTCCTCATACGCCTTGTCGAAAGTGGCCAGGCCGTTGGTGAAGATGGCGTAGGTGGCGTAGGCGAAAATGCGTCCGGCCTTGCGCTTTTTCAGTTCATAGGCGATGTCCAGCATGGACTCGCCGGAGGAGATGATGTCGTCGGCGATAAAGACGTCCTTGCCCTCCACCGAGTTGCCCAGATATTCGTGGGCGATGATGGGGTTGCGGCCGTTGACCACGGTGGAGTAGTCGCGGCGCTTATAGAACATACCCAGATCCACACCCATGATGGAGGCGTAGAACATATTGCGGTGCATGGCCCCTTCGTCCGGACTGACGATCATTAGATGATCCCGGTCGGGCTGCAGGTCGGGATAGCTGCGGAACAAAGCCTTCAGCGTCTGGTAGGAGGGAATAACGTTGTCAAAGCCCATGATCGGCACGGCGTTCTGCACGCGGGCGTCGTGCGCGTCAAAGGTGATGATGTTGGAAACGCCCAGCTGGCGCAGCTCCTGAAGGGCCACGGCACAGTCCAGGGATTCGCGGTAATTGCGCCGGTGCTGGCGGCCGCCGTACAGCAGGGGCATGATGACGTTGATGCGGTGTGCTTTGCCGCCCGCCGCCTGGATGATCCGCTTCAGATCCTGAAAATGGTCGTCGGGGGACATGGCGTTTTCCTTGCCGAACAGCTTGTAGGTGCAGCTGTAATTGCCCACATCCACCAGGATGAACAGGTCGTCACCGCGAATGCTGGATTTGATGACGCCCTTGCCGTCACCGGAGGAGAAGCGGGGACACTCCGACTCCACCAGGAAATTGGTCTCCGTTCCGCCGCCCTTCTGCGCCCAGGACACCAGATGGCGGTTGATCTTTTCCCCCAGCTCCTGTGTGCCGTTGAGCGTCAGGATGCATAAATTGGCCACGCGGTCCTGCTGATTGAATACGGTTTCTCCAGTCATTCTTTCCTCCATTTTACTCCGTTCCCTTCTCTTTCACTTTCTCTTCACTCTATCTCCAAACGGAGCCGCGCACGGCGGCTTCGCTCAAAACGAAATTGCTCCGTACCGGGCGGCGATCTCCTCCAGCAGAGCGGTGTCCTCCTCGCTCATGGTATCCACCAGTAGCCGGCCCGGATACCGCCGCAGGGTCTCCTCCAGCAGGCCGGCGGAATCGGTGTTGATGGCGATGGGCAGGCGGCTCATGGGCGACGCGGCGATGAGGGTGTCGATATCCTCCCGGCAGGCAATATGCACCAGGGCCACATTGGCTTCCTCCTCCGCCTCGATCAGGCTGTCGGCCAGCTCGCTGTCACAGATAAGGGGTTTGCTGGGTTCCAGGTCGTCGGAGAGGAAAAAGGCTTCCCGCTCCCCGGCGGCGGCCTGTGTGTCGATTTCGGGAGAAGCCACAATGGGATGCCGGTCCAGCAACCCGCGCAGAAGCGCCAGATGCTCCGGCCCCGCTCCGCAGCAGCCGCCCAGCAGGGAAGCTCCGGCGGCCAGCAGCCTCTCCGCCTCCTCCGCAAAATGCGTCGGGTCCAGCGAAACCATTCGGCCGTCCTCCCCCGGAAAAGACGCAGCGGGTTTCGCCAACAGCGGCACCGCCGCATAGGGAAGGGCGTCCTCCAGCCATTCGGCCATCCCAATGGGGCCAAAGGAACAGTTGAGCCCCACCGCCGCCGCGCCCAGGGATTGCATGGTAATAACGGCGGGGAGCAGGCGCGCCCCGGTGCGGGCTTCGCCCTCCCGGTCCACCGTCAGAGACAGAAGTACCGGCAGACCGGTCTCCCGGCAGGCCAGCAGCGCCGCACGGGCCTCCGAAAGCCCGGTCAGTGTTTCGCAGACCAGCAGATCCGCGCCGCCCTCCTTCAGAGCGGCCGCCTGGACAGCGTAGGAATCCACCAGCCGGTCAAAGGAAATCCCGTGGCCGTCCCGGTTTTCGGCGTCGATAGGGAGCCCAACCCCGGCCAGATCCCCCGCGATCAACACGCGGCGGCCGGCCGCTTCCTTCTCAGCGGACCGGCGGGTCAGGAGAAGCAACCGCCGATTGGCGTCGCGCAGTTCGTCCGCTGACCGTTCAGGCCGGGACAAAGGCGACAGGCCGAAGGTAGGGGCATACAGGACGTCGCAGCCGGCCGCCGTGTACCGGCGGACCAGGTCGCCCGCCATATCGGGATGCTCCAGGGCCCAGAAGGCCGGGACCGCCCCGGCGGGCATGCCTGCTTTACGATACGCGGTGGCGGCGGCGCCGTCCAAAAGTAACGGAGGCTGTAGCAGAGTCTCCATTGCGGGATCATCATCCTCTCTTATTCCCTATGGTGAGAATTGCCGGGAATTTTGTCGAAGGAGCGGACGCACCGGGGACAAGGCCGCCCCGGCAGGCAGCTGTCACATGGATTCCGGCGCGTCGATTTTCAGCAGAATCAGGGCGTTTTTCAGCGTATAGCGTGCTGCTGCGCACAGAGAAAGGCGGGCCTGGAGCAACCGTTCCTCTTCTCCCTTGACCCGGCAGGCGTTGTAAAATTTGTGGAACAGGGAGGCCAGGTCCATGCAGTACCGCGTCATCCGCGCGGGATCGTAATCCTTGGCGGCGGCAACGATTTCACCGGGATACGCCGCCAGATGGCGGATCAGCTCCTTTTCCTCCGGGGCGGAGAGCAGGGACAGCTCTTCCGGCGAACAGGGCCGCAGGGTGACGCCCTCGCTTTGAAGGTTGCGGAACAGGGAGCAGATGCGGGCATGGGCGTATTGTACGTAATACACGGGATTGGAGGCGGACTGCTCCACCGCCAGATCCAGATCGAAATCCATCCGGGAATTGGCCTCCCGCAGATTGAAGAAGAAGCGGGCGGCGTCCACCGGCACCTCGTCCAGCAGATCGGCCAGCTGAATGGCTTTGCCGGAGCGCTTGGACATGCGGACCACCTCGCCGTCGCGCATCAAACGCACCAGCTGGATCAGCACCACCTGGAGCTTAGAGCCGTCCAGGCCCACAGCGTCCATGGCGCCTTTCATGCGGGCCACATGGCCATGATGATCCGCCCCCCACACGTCGATGCAGGTGTCGAAGCCGCGGCGGAATTTGTTGCGATGATAGGCGATGTCCGCGGCGAAATAGGTGGGTGTGCCGTTGGCGCGGACAAGCACCTCGTCCTTTTCACCGCCGTTTTCCGAGGCCTTGTACCACAGGGCGCCGTCCTTCTCGTAGGTCAACCCCTTCTGTCCCAGCAGGTCCAGCACCTCCCGGACTTCCCCGTCATCGTGGAGGGAGGATTCCCGGAACCACTGGTCATATTCGATGCGGTATTTGAGCAGATCTGCCTTCATCTTTTCGATATTCAGCGGGAGGGCGTAGGCCACCAGCGCCTTCCTTCTCTGGTCGGAGGGAAGGGCCACCAATGTATCGCCGTGTTCGTCGGCATAGTGCCGGGCATGTTCGCGGATATCGTCCCCGTGATAGGCGTCCTCCGGCATTTCCGGTGCCTGATCCCCCAGGAACAGCTGCAGGTAGCGGACCTCCAGGGAAAGGCCGAATTTTTCAATCTGGTTGCCCGCGTCGTTGATATAGAATTCCCGCCATACGTCGTAGCCCGCCGCGTCCAGCACGGAGGCCAGGCAGTCCCCCAGGGCGCCGCCCCGGGCATTGCCCATGTGCATGGGACCGGTGGGGTTGGCGGAGACGAACTCCACCATGATCCGCTGGCCCTTGAGGGTATCGCTGCGGCCATAGGCCTCACCCTCGCTCTCCACAGCGGCCAGAACATCCCGGTACCACTTCTCCGCCAGGCGGAAGTTGAGGAAGCCGGCTCCGGCGATCTCGGCGGAGGCAAAGTAACTGCCTTCCAGGTTCATATTCTCCAGCAGCACCCCGGCGATCTCTCGGGGGCTCGTCTTCATGTCTTTGGCAGCGGCCAGGGCGAAGGTGGTGGTGTAATCGCCGTTGGCGGTATCCTTGGGGATCTCCACATTGGCCCGGACAGCCACGTCGGCAGGCAGCTTTCCGGCGGCCACGGCGGCCTCATAGGCGGCGTTGGTGAGGGCCAGGACCTGGTCCTTGGCATTTTGGATCATATGAATCATATCGTCTACCTCGCTATCTCTCGTACACGAATTTTAAACTGGTTGCGGCCTGCCACCCGGTGCTCCACAGCGATGGAGTACTGGATGTCCAGCACGCCGCCCCGGTCACCCAGGCGGCTGGCCAGCTGGGATGTGGCAATATCCACGGTCATAGTGCCCCAAGGCGTCTCATAGAGGGAGCTGTGCTGCCGGCCCCGCTGAAACACCATCTGGGAATTCACCTGTCCGGTGCGGGAGAGGACCACCATGTCATCCTTGATCGTAAACGTAGTGCGGGTACCCTCCAGACCGGTAAGCTCGGTCTCCTCATAGGCCAGCGTTACCGTACCGTCCTCCGCTGTGTCCATCAGGCCCTCGGAGATCAGTTCCATGTCCTCAGGCTCCGCACCCTCGTAATGCTGGTGGCTTTTTACAAAAATAATAACTTTCTTCTCTGCCATATCAATACCGGGAAATATCGATCTGCTGGGCCTGGTTGGTAATGTCCTCCTGGAGGAACAGGGAGGCCAGATGCTCAAAGTCCTCCACGCGGTCACTGGTGTAAAAGCTGGCGGCCCCTTCTCTGCGCTCCGCCAATGCCTTCTGCCCTGTCAGCAGCGTCCAGGCTGCCCGGGCGGACTCAGCTCCCACATCCACCAGGGCCACCTCCGGCCCCATGACCTGGCCGATGACCTCCGCCAGCAGGGGATAGTGGGTGCAGCCCAGGACCAGGGTGTCGATATCCTTTTCCTTCAGCTCTGCCAGGTACTCTTTTGCCACCTGCTCGATGACGGCGTCACCAGGACGGCAGCGGCCCTCCTCCACCAGCGGGACAAAAAGAGGGCAGGCCTTGCTGAACAGCTGGGCGTTGGGCGCCATAGCGTGGAACATACGCTCATAGGCGCCGCTGCGGACAGAGGCCCGGGTAGCCACCAGCCCCACCCGGCCATTCTTCGTCAGAGATGTAGCACGCTGGACCGCCGGAGCCACCACACCGATAACGGGGATGTTGTTCTCTGCCTGAAGGGTTTCCAGACAGTTGCTGCTTACCGTTCCGCAGGCGATCACCACTGCTTTCAGGTCAAAGCTGCGGAGAAAACGCATGTCCTGGCGGGCATACTTCAAAATCGTCTCCCGGCTGCGGTTGCCATAGGGGACACGGGAGGTATCGCCGAAGTATATAATGTTTTCAGAGGGCATGATCCGCCGCAGCTGACGCACTGCGGTCAGGCCCCCCAGACCGGAGTCAAAGACGCCGATGGGCTGCTGATTCAAGGGGTTCCCTCCTCATACCGCCGATGGGCGGTGCATGGTCTGTAACTTTATTATTGTACTATGCTTTTTCTGCAATAACAAGTAAAAATTTGGTCTTTTTGCCCTGGTTTTTCTGTGGAATTTTTTTTAATAATCTGCTATACTGTGAACTGCCTGATGATGAGAGGAGGTTCGCTATGGAGCTGCGTCTGACTGAAAAGCAATACCGTCGTCTGCTGGATCTTGTCTACATAGGCAACTGGGTCCTTAACTCTACCCGGGGCGACGACCGGATCCGGGACTACGACAAGGTGGAGAGCCTGGTGTTTTCCCACTGCCTGGACCACGGTATGGCGCCGCTGATCGAACTGTACAATGGGGAGATCATCCCTTCCCGGGCCTTTGCCGAGGGCGGGATCCACGAGGCTATCATGGCCTATGAGGATGTGACCTTTTTTGAGATCCTGGCGGAGGAACTGGCCCTGCGGGACCTGGAC
>CAJFNR010000045.1 GCA_904395335.1 Candidatus Avimonas narfae
ACTTTTAAGCCACACAAAGCCCTAAAAACCTTGATTTCATGCAGTTTTCAGCCTCTTTACTTACTTAACTGGCTTCATTGTGGGGAACAGCAGCACATCCCGGATGGACGCGCTGTTGGTCAGCAGCATCACCAAACGGTCCAGGCCGAAGCCCAAGCCTCCCGTGGGCGGCATACCGTACTCCAAAGCATTGAGGAAATCCTCATCCACCTCGGCGTTGGCACCCTGGCGGCGCTTTTCATCCACCTGCCGGACAAACCGTTCCCTCTGATCCACCGGGTCGTTTAGTTCGCTGAAAGCATTGCCCATTTCCCGGGCATAGATGAAATACTCGAACCGTTCGGTGAATTCTGGGTCGGAAGCCTTACGCTTGGCCAGGGGCGAAATCGCCACCGGATAGTCGTAGATAAAGGTGGGTTGGATCAGCTGCTCCTCCACAAAGGCGTCGAAGAAAGCTGCCAGGATATCGCCCTTGGTGGCGGCGTTTTTCTCATAATGCACGCCCTTGGCATCCGCCGCCGCCTGAGCGTCCGCGTCAGTCTTCCAATCGGCGTAATCCACCCCGGCATATTTTTTCACCGCCTCCACCATGGATAGGCGCTGCCAAGGGGAACCCATGTCGATCTGTGCTTCCTGGTACGGGATCACAGCACTGCCGCAGACCTCCCGGGCCAAATAAGCGTACAGCTCCTCCACCAGATCCATCATGTCGTGATAATCGGCATAGGCCTCGTACAGCTCCACCGTCGTAAATTCGGGATTGTGCTTGACGCTCATGCCCTCGTTGCGGAATATACGGCCTACCTCGTATACCTTCTCAAAGCCTCCCACAATCAGGCGCTTCAGGTACAGTTCGGTCTCGATACGCAGGTACATGTCCATATCCAGGGTGTTGTGGTGGGTCACAAAGGGCCGGGCCGCCGCGCCGATTTCCAGGGTATGGAGCACCGGCGTGTCCACCTCCAGATATCCCCGGGCATCCAGGAACTGCCGGATAAGGGAGGTGATGCGGCTGCGCTTGATGAAGGTATCCTTGACCTCCGGATTGATAATCAGATCCAGATACCGCTGACGGTACCGGGTATCCGTATCCTTTAGCCCGTGATACTTGTCCGGCAGGGGGCGCAGGGATTTGGCCAGCAGCACGATTTCCTTGGCGTGTACGGAGATCTCCCCCCGGCGGGTGCGGAAAACGAAGCCCTTCACGCCGATAACGTCACCCACATCCCATTTGCGGAAGGCTGCATATGCCTCTTCACCCACATCGTTGATGCGGATATATACCTGAATCCGGCCGGTGCCGTCCTGCAGATCAATGAAGCTGGCCTTGCCCATATCCCGCCAAGTCATGATCCGCCCGGCAATGGCCACGTCTTTGCCTTCCAGCTGCTCGAAATCGGCCACAATCCGGGCCGCGTGGTTATCCTGATCAAAAGAGGTCAGCACAAAGGGATCGTGTCCCTCCCGGCGCAGCTCCTCCAGCTTGTCCCGCCGCAGCTGAAGCAGCTCGGACAGGTTGACTTCCTCCGCCGCCTCTTCTGCGGGGATGTTGTTCTTTTCCTCGTTCACTGACGAACCTCCTCTATCCAATGAAAAAACGGGCGGGCAACGCACCGGTTACCGCGCCCGAACCTCGCTTTTCACACCGTCCGCTGACGAAACCGGCTTCCCCCGGCCGACGGCCTTTTCTTCCCTTATCGGGAGATTTCCACGATTTCCAGATTCATGACGCCGCCGGGGGTTTCCACCTCCACGACCTCACCCACATGATGGCCGGATACCGCCTTGCCCACCGGGGACTCATCGGAAATCTTCCCCTCCAGAGGATCGGATTCCGTGGAACCCACGATGCGGTAGGTGAATTCCTCCCCACTACCGGTATCCTTCATCCGCACAGTGGAACCAATGTGGACGGTTTCATTGGTCAGCTCCGTCTCATCCAGCACCCGGACATTTTTGAGCTGAGCCTCAATTTCCGCAATGCGTCCCTCAATGATGGCCTGCTCGTTTTTGGCCTCGTCGTATTCGCTGTTTTCCGAAAGGTCGCCGAAGGAAAGGGCTACCTTGATCTTTTCCGCGATTTCTTTTCGCTTGACGGTTTTTAATTCTTCCAGTTCCTTTTCGAGACGCCGGAGTCCTTCATCAGTCACAACCGTTTGCTTCGCCATGATCTGTCACAACGCCCTTTCTCTATCCCTTCCGGGAATTCAAATAGTCATTTCATTATACGAAGTTGCCGCGCCGATGTCAAGTCCCGGTATGCGCGCCAGCAGCTCCGGCAGCGGCCTTCTCCTTCCCGATAGCCACACGGAGTCCGGGGGCTCCGCCACCATGTCCCGCACACCGCTGCGCTCATACAGCCCCTCCCAGAACAGTGCCGGATCCACCCCTTCCGGAAGCCCTGCTAGCCATGGCCCTGAGGAAAGCGGTATCCGCGGATAGAAATCGCCGCCGATCCGTTTCTCCCGGGTACCGCAGGCGGACAGGATCAGCCCGCCCCCTTCCGGCAGACAGGGAAGCGGCGCCAGCAAAAGGAGCATCTGCAATCCCCGAACATCCGCCTGCGTGCCTACCAGCGTCAGGGAGGCACCGTATTCCTCCATGGCGATACGTCCGGCGCTGCGGTAGCGCTGAGGACACCCGGTATTCACCTGCACCTCCGCCGCGTAAGGGAGCAGCGACACCGCCAGATCGGGGCGGACTCCGTCGGGATCGTATACACCCACAGCGATGCGGCGCTGTTTCTTTCCCCGGGATGCCCGCCTGAGCAGAAACAGCGCCGCCTGCTGCATCAGCTGGCCCTGCATCTGACCGGAAGGGCGGAAAGGGAGAAGGCCCTCTTCCTCCGGCAGCGTACAGCCGGCGGGGCACAGCAGATGCCGCGCCTCCTTTCCGGCAGCCTGGCGCACATCTTCCCAGGGAAGCTCTCCTTTTTTATCCGGATACGCTGTTAAAATGCCGTACCGCCCGGTTTCCCGCACCACTTCCCAGACCTCCAGCCGGCGCGGCGGCCGCAGAGCTGAGCGCAAATATTCCCGCAGGCCCCTTCTCCGCCGTTTCCCGATCTCCAGCACCATCAGCATAGCCCTTCCCCCTTCCTCACAGCATATGCGGCAAAAAAAGAGGGCATGACCATCTGCCGGGGACACGGAATACAGGAAAAGAGCAAGAGTCCCCTTCTGCTGAAGACTCTTGCTCTTGATGAAAAATCGCAGGATACAACAAGCGGCGCCCTATAAGCCTCTCTTTGCACTTATCCGGCCTGAGCCGACATACTTTCAAGCGCCGACAGCGCCGCCTGCAGCTGAGGATCCCCGCTGTCCTCTAGGAAAGCAAAATTGGCTTTTTGCTCTTCCGTCAGGCCTACCACTGTTTGAGGCGTGATACCGGTCCCATCAAAGCTTCCCCCCGTTACCAGTGACATCTGACAGGTGGACAGCTTGACCGCTGCCCCGTCGGAGCTGATGGTAAAATATTCTTGCGTCAGTCCTCGTCCCGAGGTTTGCTCGCCGATAACGGTGGTCTTGCCGAACTCCTGCAAAACACCGGCAAACAGCTCCGCCTCCCCAGCCGTATCCGAATCCACCAGGGTCACCGAGGGCAAGTCCATCTGATAATTGTCCGTGTCGATCAGATCCGTCACCGTGCCGGTATTGTCCGTCTTGCGGGCATATACCCCTCGCGGCATCAGATATTCCAGGAGCGGCGTCACCGAGGACAGCATCCCCCCCGGATTGCCGCGCAGATCAAATACATAGTTCTGCGCCCCCTGAGCGCTCAGATCATCGTAAACCGCCTTGAACTGATCTGCCGTCAGGGAATGGAATTCGGTGATCCGGATATAGCCGGTGGAACCGATCAGGCGGCCTTCCACGCTGTCTGTCTGATAGGGGCTGGGAGACAGCTCAAACGCAATGGACTGGTCCTCCCTTTGAATGGTCAAAATCACACGGGAGGCGCTTTCCAGACGGTTTTTCAGGGTTTCATATCCCTCCACCGACACCGCTTCGCCGTCCACTGCTGTCAGGACATCTCCCTTCTGTACCCCCGCTCGCTCGGCGGAGGACTCCGCATGGACCCGGGAGATGCGGATCTGCCCCTGAGATGTCAGCGCCAGCTCCAAGCCCAGTCCGCTGTGCGTGCCCGCCATCCGGTCGTTTTCCTTCTGATACTCCGCCGCCGTAAAATAGGCGGCATAGGGATCGCCAATCCCCTCCACATATCCTTTGGTCAGGGCGGCACGAAGCTTTTCCTCGTCTATGGTCCCGGCATAATGCTGACGGACCGTCTTGTCGATATCGGTGATATACTCAAACATCACTTGGCGCTGTCCCACATCACTCATGGTGGAATTGAACTGCCGCATAGCGATAACCATGGTCACGGACACCGTCAGGGCAATGGTGATAATGATCAGGGCAAGCGTTGCTCCCAAGGGCACCTTTTTATTCAAAAGTCCTCCATCCTTTCGCATTCCGGTTCTGCTCCCAGGAGCCAGGCTCTGGAAGCCAAAGCGAAGGATTCATACGGCATTCCGGCCGCATGAATCCTGTAGTAAATGCCTATTATGCGCTTTATCCCTTAATGTACCCGTTTTTCACCGGATCCACAGCAACGCCGTCCACACGCACCTCAAAGTGGAGGTGCGGTCCCGTCACATCGCCGGTGTCTCCCGCCTTGGAAATGACGGTCTGTCCGCCTACGACTTTATCCCCCACATTCACCAGCACCTGGGAATTGTGGGCGTACAAGGTGGATATCTTGCGTCCCTGATCATCCAGTCCATGATCGATGATAACGTGATAGCCATAACCGCCGCCCCAGGTGTTGGTCTTGTTGGCATAGATGACCACCCCGTCGGCCGCCGCCACCACATTTTGTCCATACACCGGAACCGCTCCCTCAGAAATATCGATACCGCGGTGCATGGTGCCCCAGCGAGGACCGAAGCCCGAGGAAATGTTCTGCACGGCGGGCACCGGCCAGAACATGGTGCCGCCACCGTATTTTCCGGTAGATTCCGTGGAATTGATGAGATCGGCGATTTGCTGATTAAGGGCCTCTTCCTGTGCCTTTTTCTCTTTAAGCTGCTGCTCGGTATAGCTAATATCGCTCTGCAGCTGCTTGACCACAGCGTTTACCTGACTGTATAGGGAATCCATTTCGTTTTTCTTTTCATCGGCCTGGGCCTTCAGCGCGGCAATTTCCTGCTCCTGCTGTTCTACCTCCGCCTTCTGCGCCACCACCTGCTCTTTTTCCGCATTGATCTGCTGCATCTCGGCCTCCAAGCCGTCCATCAGCTCCTGGTCGTTTTCCGATATGCGCTCCATCATTTTGGATTTGATCAGATAATCGGCGTATTCATCCGTATCCAGCAGCATCTGCAGACCAGACATGTTGCCGCTTTTGAAAATGGCCCGCAGTCTCTGCTGGAGCAGGGTGAAGCTCTCGTCAATCTGCGCCTGCTTCTCCACAATTTCTTGTTCCTTCTGCTGGATGGTGGCGTTCATCTCCGCGATCTGATTGTTGATGGCAGTTTCCTGCTGAGACAACAGGCTGATCTGAGAACGGACATTGGCAATCTGATCCTCCAGCGCCTCCTTGGCCTCCTGCTGCTTATCCAGATCCTTGCTGTACTCTGCCGCTTTATTTTTCAGCTCCTGCTGTTCTCTTTCCAGTTCCTTTACCTGCTGCTCCAAATCGCTGACCGAAGCGGCGGACACCTTCCTAACCCCGGAAAAGCCTCCGGGCAGCATCAGAGTCAACGCAACTGCCGACACCGCCGAAATCACTTTGACCATACACTTTTTCTTATTCACTGGTGATTCCCCCTTCGTCCTTCAAATATTTGCTCATGGAAATGGCACTGCCGAAAATACCGATTAAGGTACCCGCCACCAGGAATCCCGTCAGCATGATCCACCAAATTTTGGAGAAGCTGACCAGACCAAACATGGCGCTGAAGCGGAACATTTCCGTCACCTTTTGATAAACATAATAAATAATGCCATAGGATAGCGCACCGGAAAGCAGCCCCAGCACCATCCCTTCGATGACAAACGGCACCCGGATAAATCCATTGGTAGCCCCCACCGATTTCATGATATAAATCTCTAGCCGCCGGTTGTACACGGTCAGCTTGATGGTGTTGGCAATAATAAACAGGGAAACGATAAGCAGCAGCCCAACCACCCAGCCACCGACCACGATCACCACATGCCGCACCTTGGTCAGCATTTCGGCAATGTTTCCGTCGTAGTTGGTGCTGTCCACCCCGGGAAGCGCCTCAATCTGCATCAGGGTGGAATCGAACTGTGCCAGATCCTCAAAGGAAACGATAAAGGAATCCAACAGCGGATTGTTCTCTCCCTGCAGGCTTTCAAAGGTGGCCTCGGGAATGGATTCCGCATATTTCTGGAGGGATTCCTCCTTGGAGATGAAGGTCACTGTTCCGACATTGGTGATGGACTGGATCTGCTGTCCCAGCTCCTGCACCTGCTCGTCCGTCTGATCCTCCTTCACGAAAACCGCCACCACATTTTGATCATAGATCAAATCAAAAGCATGATCGATATTGAGGAATACCAGACAGGCACCGCCCGTAATGAGCAGGCAGGACATCAGCACACCGATGGAGGCAATGGCCATAAAACGGTTCTGCCAGATGTTGCGAAAGCCCTCCCGGATCAAATACCGGATGCTACTGAATCTCATGGCCGCCCTCCTTGTTCAGACTGTCGGAGATGACGCAGCCATCCCGGATTTCAATCACCCTGCGGTCAAACTGTTTGACCAGGTCATGTTCATGGGTCACCATCAGGATGGTGGTTCCCCGGCGGTTGATTTCATTGAGCAGCTCCACGATCTCATAGGAAAGCTCCGGGTCAATATTACCCGTGGGCTCGTCCGCGATAATCAGCGAGGGATTGTTTACCAGCGCCCGGGCCAGCCCCACCCGCTGCTGCTCGCCTCCGGACAGTTCTAACGGAAAGCTGCGGGCCTTGTTTTGCAAGCCGACCAACCCCAGAATATACGGGACGCGCTTGCGCACTTCACGGCTGGAGGCGCCGGTGACGCGCATGGCAAAGGCTACATTGTCAAAAACTGTCATCTTATTGATTAGCCGGAAATCCTGGAACACGATTCCCATGGTGCGGCGCAAATAGGGAATCTGCCGCCTTTTAAGTTTGGAAAGGCGGAAGTCGTTGATTATCACCTCTCCGGCAGTGGGAACTTCCTCTCGCATAATCAGCTTCAAAAAGGTGCTTTTCCCCGCGCCGGACGCACCCACGATAAACACAAATTCACCTTTGTCAATATGGATATTGACATCTTTCAGCGCCTCAATACCGGTATCGTAGGTTTTGTAAACCCCTTTGAATTCAATCAAAGGAACACCTCCTGATGTATATCAAAGCATTCCATCGGAATACGGCAATTTTCTCATCAAACCCATGGTAACGCACAAACGGCTGCAAGGCAACCCTCACTATTTTCCATGGAGTCCCCCCTGTGTTATTTCCGCCCGGACCGTGCGGAAATAACACGATATTTGTCGCGGGCCCGCCCATGCCAAAAAAGCCGAACGGCCCTCGGCTGTCGGTTTCTCTCAAAACCCCTCTTCACTTTCTACGCGGCCGGCTTCCAGGACATTTCCTTGCCAGCGACTCCCGCTCTATTCCGCCGCACGGAAAAAGGCGGGATTCCGCCGGCCGGAGGGCCGGCGGAATCCATCCCGCTTTTCTCAATATTTGACCGGGTTGGCCATGAGATACTTTTTGACCATCAGAGCCACCTTGAAGATGATGGCATCGTCAAATTCCCGGAGATCTAGGCCGGTCAGCCTCTTAATTTTTTCCAGCCGGTACACCAGGGTGTTGCGGTGTACAAACAGCTTCCGGGAGGTCTCGGAAACGTTCAGGCTGTTCTCAAAGAACCGCTGAATCGTAAACAGAGTCTCCTGATCCAAAGAATCGATGGAGTTCTTCTTGAACACTTCGCGCAGGAACATCTCACACAGAGTGGTGGGCAGCTGATAGATCAGCCGGGCAATGCCCAGATTATCATAGCTGACGATGACCTTTTCCGTATCAAAGACCTTGCCTACTTCCAACGCCACCTGGGCTTCCTTGAAGGAACGGGCCAGATCCTTGATTCCCTCCACCACGGTACCGATACCCACCGTTGCCTGCGTGTAGAACTCACCACCCAGCGTATCCACAATGGAACGGGCCAGCTTTTCCAGATCCTTGGAGTCGATGCCCGCGCGGATTTCCTTGATCAGCGCAATATCGGTCTCATTGATATTGATGACAAAGTCTTTGTTCTTGTCGGGGAACAGGTTCTGGACGATATCAAAGGCCGAGATGTCCGTCCGGGAGGATATCCGGATGAGCAACACCACCCGGCTTACATCGCTGGTAAAACGCAGCTCCCTGGCTTTGAGATAGATGTCCCCGGGAAGAATATTGTCCAGGATCACGTTCTTGACAAAGTTGCCCCGATCGTATTTCTCATCGTAATACTGCTTGATGCTGGAAAGGGATACCGCCAGCAGCGCGGCATACCGCTGCGCCTGCTCGTCCTCACCCTCCACAAACAAAATATACTCGCTGTGAGGCTGGGAACCAAACGGCTTATACGTGTAGCCGTTTTTCGCAAACATATCCTGCGCGGAAAAGGATTCGGCGCTGACGGATTCGGAGAGTTCCCCAATCCGTCCCAGATCACTGCATGCGATAATCGCCATGGATTCGTCAATCACACCGATGGTCCGGTCAATTGCATCACGCATCTGATGGACCACGCCCTGAAACAGCCTGTTGGACATACACATTCCCCTCTTTGCTTTTATTCGCCCGCAGCCGGACCCTGTTGCTTTCTGCAAATCACCAATCTTAAATCAGTCAGTAAATTCATTGTACACAAAACAAACGATTTTTTCAAGGACAAACCCGCAAGAAAAGGATAAAATGACGTGCCAAATGAAAACATTTTACAATTTCTTCATATCCCCACCAAAAAAATCTCGCTTTTCCTTTGTAAACTTCGAAGAAAAGAAGAAAAATTTTCCTTTTTCTGTCTCATTTCTATTGGGGAAGCGAAACGGTAGGCTTTTTGAATTCAGATGGCAATCAGTTCATATTGATCGCTTCCCAGCCCCAACCGGACCGCATGTTCAATCGTAGTGCGCCAGTTGGTAGAGGGATGGAGCGCCGTGAAATAATCTCCGCAGTGCTCCACCTGAGACAGCGCGCTGCCCTCACAGATTGGCTGCCGGTTGACAGCGTCGGCGCAAGCCACGTCCAGTGCCACCGGATCAAAGGAGGCAAACATACCCACATCGGGCACAATGGGGATGTCGTTTTCCGCGTGGCAATCACAATAAGGGGATACGCTGGCCACCAAGCTGATGTGGAAATGGGGCCTCCCCTGCACCACCGCCAACGTATATTCCGCAATCTTCTTGTTGAGGATGTCGTTGGCTTCGTCGTTGGCGGGCTGAACCGCATCCTCCGGGCACGCGCCCACACAGCGGCCGCAGCCCACGCACTTCTCGTGGTCGATTTGAGCTTTTTTCTCCACAAACGAGATGGCCCCGTGGGCACAGTTTTTCCGGCAGGCTCCGCAGCTGACACAGGCCTCCCGATCCACCGCCGGCTTTCCGCTGGAATGCATCTCCATTTTCCCTGCACGGGAACCGCAGCCCATGCCGATATTTTTCAGCGCGCCGCCGATTCCGGTGGCCTCGTGCGCCTTGAAATGGTTGAGCGTAATCAGTATATCCGCATCCATCACCGCCCGGCCGATCTTGGCTTCCCGGACATATTCGCCGTTGACGGGAACCCATACCTCGTCGGTTCCCTTGAGGCCGTCTCCGATGAGAATCTGACAGCCAGTGACAAACGGGTTGTAGCCGTTCTCATAGGCGGCATCCAAATGATCCAGCGCATTTTTCCGGCGTCCTACATACAAGGTATTGCAGTCGGTCAGGAACGGCCGTCCGCCCTGCTTTTTGATCATATCCACCAGCACACGGGCATAATTGGGCCGCAGATATGCCAGATTTCCCGGTTCACCAAAGTGGATTTTGATCGCGGCATACCGGTTCTTGAAATCCAGAGTTTCCATCCCGGCTGTGCGGGCCAGCCGGGCCAGCTTCTGCAAAAGATTTTCTTCAAATGTGGCGTGAAGATCCGTGAAATAAACTTTCGAAGGTGCCATTTTACTTCCTCCTTCCCCGGCCAAACGGGGTTGTGTTTTGTCTTGCAGTTTTTAAAGCAGCCCATTCCTTTTCCTTGAGGGGGCGGAAACTTGCCGCAGACACTCTCTGTAAGAAATTTGCGTTTTTCCTTATACCGGAGATAAACGGGAAATACCGTCTTCCCGGTCGTACAACGGCTTCCCACACGACGAGACGGATGGGGTGGAAACTTGGAGAACAGAACGCTCTTGTTGTGATTACAAAGATTCCAGGGCATCTCATTCCTCCGCTCCGCGCGTTCCTTCTCATCAAGGGGAAGGCTTCCCAAGTCGCGTCTCCATCTATGGTTTCATTATACCACAGACGTAGAGGGAACCGGCCCAGCGGGACGGCTCCAGGCCCAGGGACATCTTACATCGTTTGCCATCAGGCATAGCAGCGTTTGGGCACAGTATACCACATCCATTGAGAAAAGCACAAGGACTGACGCACGGCATCGAGAAGCAATCCGTCCAGTAAGGCCTCTGTTGTTCGCTGCCCTCACCGCCGCCCAATAGAAAAGGCCTCCCGTTTTGGGAGGCCCTGACTGCCAGGGATACAAGAACGCTTTTTTGGCAGAATACCAGTAAACCGTTCTCGCTTATATGTTTTTTTCTTTCCACTGGCGCAGAGGCAGGCAAAAACCGGGAAACTCCAAACGGCGTTCCGATGCCGGAGTGCCCTTCTTTTTCCCGCTGTCTTCCAACGGCGACGCGGAATCCAGCCACTCTTTTTTAAGCCTTGCCGCCGCCGGGTTTTGCTCCGGATCGGAACAACGAATCAACTTCATTTCAGGCTCTTCCATCTTCATGTAAAAACCGCCTTTCGCATAAAATATTTTGTAATACCGCCGCCCCGGAAAGCCCGGAGGCGAACCTCCGGGCTCTGACGGTTCAATCGCAGCCGCAGTCATTGCGGGAAACGCCGGTATACTCTCTTACCATTGTATTAGAGAATCCGGCATTCTGCGCACATTCACAGCTGCTCCGATTTCTTCTGCCGCGCAGTCCGTGACGGCGACGGCGCCAGCGTCTTCTGCTAAACAACCCACATGCTCCTCCTTTCCTGCAGGGACCTCCCTGCGGTATCCCTCCGTCACATGTTATGCACCATCAGGGACAAGCGTGAAAAAGCAAACACCTTTTGTTTATATGAAGATTTTTTGAATCCCTTGACAACGCCGTCTGACGACGTAAGATAAAACAATGACACTCCGTTTTGATACTGTTGGCATAGGAGGCTTATCCGTGAGTACTGCCATCAAAGTGGCTTCCTTTAATCTGAAACACGACTCCCCACTCTGCCGGGGAAATCGCTGGGAGCAGCGTCGGGATCTGGTGACGCAAATCATTCAGCAATCCGGCGCTGCGGTCATCGGCGTACAGGAAATGATGCCCGCCATGAAAGAGGATCTCCGTCTTCGTCTGGAGGGGTACGATTTTCTAGGGGTGGGCCGAACCAAAAAACTGACCGATGAGCAATCTGCCATACTGGTCCGCCGGGACAGTGCCCGGGCGGAATCGGTGCGCACCTTCTGGTTGTCCAAACATCCGGATAAGCAGGGGAGCCGCGCCTATTACGCGGTATTCCCACGCATCTGCACCGTCAGTGAAATTTATATCAACGCCTGGGGCCGCAAAATCCGGGTATTCAACACACACTTTGACCATATTTGTGCCCCCGCGCGCACCCTGAGCGTCCGGCTGATCCTGGAAACCATGTACCGGCTCAACCAGCGGGAAGCTCTGCCTACCCTCCTGATGGGCGATCTGAATGCCGGACCGCATAGCAAGGCCATCCGGATCCTGACGGAAAACCGGCACAGCTACCCCGGACTTCATCTCGTCAGCCTGTATGAAGCCACCGGTGCCTCTTCCATCCGCTCCACTTATCACAGTTTCCGCGGCCGGGAACGCCGGGCTCCCATCGATTACATGTTTCTCAGCGACGAATTTCAGGTGAAGGGAGCCTATGTCAACACCTTTCGGCAGGATGGGCGCTATCCTTCCGATCATTACCCGCTGGTAGCCTTATTGGAGTTGAAGGCCTGAACCTCACTCTTCCGAATCTGCGAACCTCCCACACAGGCAGCAGAAACGGAAGCCCGAGAAATACCGAGGCTGATGCTCAGCCTGCAAAGAAGCGTTCGACCCAAGGAATGCTACGGCGGAGCTATCTACTGATCTCAACCTCTTTTTTCTAAGCAGAGAGACGGTTCTCCGCCATGTCAGACAGAGGACCGCCTCTTATTGAATATATATCTTACCATCGGAATCTCCGCGAGTGGCACGATAGTGGGAAGCGGCCAGCGAAACCAGCTGCCCGATATACTGCCGCTCTTCCTCCGGCAAATAGGTCAGCTCCAGCTTAATTTTCTCCAGCACCTCTATATCATTGTATGGCAGGACAGTTTTCGAATCCATATGCGGATCCAGCAGGACCTCCACCGGAACATCGAACCCCTTGGCCAAGGCCGCCAACACTTCCAAACAGGGATTGGCCTTTTTGGACTCGATTTTTCCGATCTCGTTGGTGCTGAGTCCTGATCTTTCTGCCAACGTTTCCTGTGAAATTTTCTGCTGGATACGCAGGGCCCTCACATTGTTGCCCAAAATCCCACTCAGCATTTTGGTTTCTTTGCTCCATTCCCCTTTTTTCATCTCTTCCCTCCTCATATTGGGATTCATTGCTAAATCCATGCTGAAATAGGATTCTATTCTAACAGCAGCGGTGAAATATGACCACTTATTAAAATAGGGATTCCTTTCCTTTTTCCCATATCCGTCATTATTTTTTAAATTTCCCTCTTCTTTTATGGATTTTGAAGAAGATATCCGCGTTAGAATCCAATTCTTGCGGACATACTAACCGCGTACAAGCGGGGATTCCCACAGAAGGAGAGGCACACGATATGAAGCACCGGGATGCACGGAAACGGCTGCGCGGGAACTGGATGCCGGCCATTTTCATCTGGCTCGTTCGTTTGGCCATCTGGACTTTTCCCCTGCTGTTGGAACAGCTTCTCTCCCTTCTGTTGGATGCCGATACCGGTAACGCCTTTCTGGACGGCGCTTTTTTGGACGACTTGTCCCTCTGGCCTTATGCCGCTGCGCTGCTCTGGTCCGCTGTACTGGACCTTGTGTTGTTTTCCCCTCTTCTCCTGGGACAGTATTGGTTTTTTGCCCGGGTATCAAGGGGACAGGCAGCGGATATTTCCCATTTGTTTGCCCCCTATCGGAACGGTTGCTATTTCCGGGCGGTGGGCTGGCGGCTGCGGATTTGGGGAATGAACGGTATCTGGGGCTTTCTCTTTCTCGCACCTGGTGCCCTGATTTTGAGTTGGGGCGTGGGGGTAAGCGGAAACGCAGCCGCATCCTCTTCACTGTTTGCAGTGATATTTTTCTTTTGTGGCGGCTCCATCCTGTTGTTGGGATTTCTTGCCCTTCGCCTCTGGATGCTGCGCGTCCAGCCGGCCGCTTTGCTGTTAGAAGAAGGGCGCTCGCTTCGTTCTGCTTTTCATCAGTCAAAAAAGGCCATGAAGGGGTATGTGGGAGAACTGACCGGTATCTATCTTCGCCTAGCCGGATGGGCCGCCGCCTGTCTGCTGATTGTGCCCGGTTTCTATGCCTACCCCCTGATACAAACGGTTCGCACGGCCTATTGGCAGGAACGGCTGTCCACACGGCCTGTTGACGAAAAGCTGCCGGCGGTCTCCCCACGCCTGGCAGTCCGAAGCCATTGATATTTTTTTACAGAAGGGCTTGATTTTTTTTTGTGCATCCGCTATAATAAGAAAGTCCTGTTGAGGACACCATTTATATCGCGGGGTGGAGCAGTTCGGTAGCTCGTTGGGCTCATAACCCAAAGGTCGTAGGTTCAAATCCTGCCCCCGCAACCAATTGGACGGAGTCTGGACGCAATTCGCGTTCGGACTCTTTTCTTTTTGTCCGGGCAAGATCCTCACGCCGGAAACAGCATCTAACCTGTCATCCAACACGAAGGTAAGCTGTTGTGGTTTCCTTTTGGAAATATAGGGCAACTTATTTTTCTTTTTTGTCCATATCGAAATACCGGATCATTCCTTCACTCATTTCAGGAACCCTTCAAAAGTGGAATAGGCGTAACGGTGCCACTCTTCTCTTTCGTACGGTTAAAATATGATCTTGCCCCAGTATTTCGCATATAGGTTATCTAAAAAATGGTAATTTTCTTACAAACCAAATTGCTTGAAATTTTCTTGGCATGTTGCCTTGTTTCTGATATAATAAAATAAAAATTGTGGAAGAAAGTGACGGAATATGCTGCGTGACCACGAAAAAGGCTCTGTAAAGTATGGCTGTTTTCTGGTGATTCCTTTAAAATACGATCCGGCTTCGCTTTCCCGGGAACACCTGGAGGAAATAGGGAAATATCATCCGTTGACCACCATGGATCTCAATGAAAATATCAAAACGATGCTAGATCGTTCTAACGAGGCGGCTGTTGGCACCGGTTATACCATTGGATGTGCTCCTCTTATTGCCCCGCTCTGCGGTGAAACAGTTACTGCTGATACACAGTCCTTTCGCGTATCAGCTGAGGGAAATGCCTACGACTTTGATTTGAACACATCATACCTGTATGTATTTCAAACGCAGATAGCCTTCCTGTGCCTTAGTCTTTCTTTTGCACATATGGAGGCGCTTCAGGCCATCTGCAATCCGGGATCTGCACAAAGCACTGCTACTTTTTTCTGGATAGATGCCGCTGGGAAGGAGCATCCGTTTTCTATGGAAAAGTGGCTGAGTGATTTTGGCAAATCGCTTGACTTATATAAGTTTTTTGATGGGGATTCCTCTTTCCTGCTGGACGCCTACTGCTACACGTTTGCTCTGGCATCGAAACGGTTTGACACCTTAGAGGAAATGCAGAAAATTACATTTAATCTTCATAAAATGATGCCCCCAGACGCGCCCATCGATGATTTGTCGGAGGAAGATATTCGGTACGTTTATGCGGTAAAACACCAGGTTTATAATTCCTACCGTTGGGGTTGCTGTGTTTCGTCTCAGACCATATCTTATGTGACGGCGGATGAAGAAATGGACTTCGAGGCAGAGCGAAAGGCACAGGCCGAAGACGGACTGCCGGTGGTGCTTTTGGCGCTTTACGAAAAATACACCTGCCTGCGTTTTACTGAACTGATCACTCACCTGGATAAAAGACAATTAAAACGGCTGAACGCCTTGAAAACCCTAATGCTCAGATTCCAGGCTTTCGGTACAGTAACCCCGGCCAACTTATCACGCTGGCACAATGTCAAACAGATTTACGCCTATCTGCTCGAGGTCAACGATATTCCCGCAGCAATTCAAGACATTAGTAACAAAGTGAATATTCTTGCAGAACACCAGCAGGAAACCGAACGGGCCCGAAGCGAGACAGTGATCAACATCATCACAATTTTCGGTATCGTGTCCATTTTGGCATCCGTGTTGTCTATTGTGCAGATCCTTTCAAACGGCGATATCTGGATTTGGATGTCGACGATTCTAACAACCCTTGCCATGCTTCTTATTACAATAATCGCCATTCGGACTCAGCGGAAATAGAAGATACAGAAAGATGATTAGAATCATGGGCTGATAAAATCAGGTCCTTTTTCGGCAAATCCTGGAGGCCTTTCAAAATACACGGCGAGGGCCTTGCTTTTAATAAGGTTAAATAAGCGTGCCGGACGCTCCCCGTAACCAAAAGGTAGATATGCTGGCGGAGATCGGTATCGAAAACACGGACCAGCGTCACAATGTTGCCAAAACAGTGCAGCTAGTATTGCCCCAGAACAATCTCCGCTGTTTTCACCCGCTACAATCCTGCACGGAAAAGCTGGCCGTGTCCATCAAAGAGGCCGAACCCCATCCCTTTGATGGGATAGATAGCCGCCACTTTGCCGACAGGCGTTGGTCATCACCAGTAACTATCACGGCAACGGTGTCCATCGATTAGGAAACAGCCTTGACTGCTTATGTACCTGCTTCCCCCGAACAATACGATGATGATTTTCATATAATTAGGAAGAACCGTGCGCCAGAAGATAACACCTGCCGAGAGAAGATTCGCGGGGATTGCCGATGGTAGGTATTGCAGCATAGACGATTTTCAGAACCTGTTCAATAGTCTGGAATCAAAACCGGATGAATTCAAATAACTCCCCATCATTGACAACTTGTAAATAGTATTGTATTGTTAGTTATTGATAAATTTGTGCATTGAGTATGATCATATTATGAGAAAATCGATTTGTTTTATGCTCATATTCTGTATCCTTTCATCGCTTTCCTTGGTCGGATGCAACAGCGATCCCGTGGATGAAAACACGCCCCCAAGCACTGTAAGCGCACCTCCGGACAGCGAAACAGTTCAACCGAACGAATCGCCTGTTTCCGATTTTGAAATTTTCGTAAATGACTCTAGGGTTTCGATAAATGGGTACTTTGGAACAGACAAAACGGTTGTCATACCCGAAAGAATTGATGGGAAGCCTGTAACGGGAATTTCTAACTTTGCGAATAATGAAAATATCGAAAAAGTCGTCATCCCTTCCACGGTTACGTGCGTCTGGGAGTATGCATTTGCCAACTGCTCTTCCCTAAGAGAATTGGTATTTGGGGACGGTATCACCGAAATTATGCCAGAGGCTTTCCGGGATTGCACCTCCCTAAAAAAGTGTTCATTCCCAAGAGTCTAACTGAACTGGGACATACAGTTTTCACAAACTGTTCCGTATCCGAGCTTACATTTGAGGACGGAATCAAAACCATCGGTGCATTGCCGCATTTTGGTGCGGTGACAATTTGAAAAGCGTCACCATACCGGCAAGCGTTGAAGAAATAGGGAACTCTTCCTTTGATGATGAGCTCGAAAAGGCCATCTTTTTAGGGGATGCCCCTAAAAAGATCGGAACCCAACCGTTTGGCGAAAACACCGTTACTTATTATAAAAAAGGGAGAAATGGCTGGGAAGATACTCCCCTTAAGGATATATGCACGTTGGTGGAGCTGCAATAAAGCAGGAGGGATTTTATGCCAAAAGAGAGTTCACACAAAGAAATCCTTACCAAAGAAATCATAAAGAAAGAAGCGCTGCGATATTATCGTTGGGACGCGATTCGACTGCTTACTCTTATTCCCCCTTGTGTTTTGGTTGTATGCGCGATCATTTTTTTTGCTTCTTTTCTAAATGAAATATGGTACAACATTATTTTCTATGGTCTTCTCTCGTTATTTGCAGTCGCTTATATAGGGCTGGCATTAGCGTTAATCATAGCAGTCATTTGCATACATAACGACAAATTTGAAATTTTTACAGATAAATTGATTGGATTGGAAGATGAAATAGATACTTTCTTTAGAAGATCATATAGACCCACTAGATATACCTTGCACTTTGTTTCCGGTTATAAATATGAAATCCCGAAAGGTATCAATTATAAATGGTCATCCATGTATGAGATGGAGGATGATGGTGTTTTTCGCAGCTCGGATGTGGGGGACCTGTTTTATTTAATCAGCATTGATCGGAAAAGAATTCGTCTAGCATATAACACTAAGATGTTCGAATATCGAGAAAACAATGAAGGCAATAACAAAGGCCGTATGTGATACGATTCCAGACACAGTCTTTGTTATTACAGTATGTCGATTATATCACAAATATCCTTCACTTTATGAACTTCCCCGTTCTCCAATACGATCCGAACATCATAATTCGTTTTATTTACGCAATACTTGAGAACTTTTATATTTACATTTGGCATAACGCATTCCAATCATTTACAATTTGTAAATAATATTTTATGATCGATGAATTTGTGTATGGGGTGTGATTATATTATGAGAAAATCGATTTGTTTTTTGCTTATATTCTGTATCCTTTCATCGCTTTCCTTAGTTGGATGCAACAGCGATCCCGTGGATGAAAACACGCCCCCAAGCAGCGAAAGCACACCCTCAAGCACTGAGAGCACACCTCCGGACAGTGAAACGGTTCAACCGAACGAATCGCCTGTTTCCGATTTTGAGTATACGGTAAATAATGACGGCGGTATCACCATCAACAAGTATATTGGTAAGGCTGTGGATGTTGTGATTCCTGAAAAGATCAATGGCAAAAATACAACAGCCATCGCTAGAAATGCCTTTTTTAGGAATGATGAAATTGTTACCGTAATCATGCCGGATACCGTCACAACAATTGAATATACGGCATTTGAGCACTGCTCATCTCTTGTGAAAGTTTCGTTATCTCAAAACCTATCATCCATTAAAAATGCAGTTTTTAAGGATTGCAAAAATCTTTCCGAAATTACACTGCCTCAATCTTTGGTCCAAATAGGGAATAGCGCCTTTGAAAATTGCACTTCCTTAAAGGAGATTACCATTCCAAAAAACGTAAGCCAATGGGGATTCAATGCTTTTTTATGGTGCTCGGGACTAAGTAAAGTGACTATTGAAGAAGGAGTACAAACAATCGGCGAAAACGCTTTCGCAGGAACAAATATCTCAGAAATTGTCCTGCCAAACAGCGTAACAGAGATCAGAACTCAAGCGTTTGGCGGCTGCCCGAATTTGGAATTTGTTGAACTCAATGAAAACCTGGTTAAAATTGGAGACAGGGCATTCGGCGGCAAATCAAAGCTGACCGAAATAGTTATTCCAAAATCGGTGAAGGACATAACAGAACATGCTTTCAGCGGCTGTGATACATTGGAAAAAGTGAAATTCGAGGGAAATGCCCCGGAAGCTTACGTTTATCCTCTGGAAATAATTCCGTTTGGACCCATTGATGTCCACTATACGATATACTATCATCGCGATGCACAGGGGTTTGCTTCTCCCGAATGGAACGGATACCCCACTGAAATATGGTAGTCATGGAATCCCCCCAAGTGTAATATTCATGGCGGACAGCCCCCCCTTTATCCGGATATAATTTTTCTCCTTTGCTGTTTCAGAATCTTCATTGACAATAAACGACGAAATCTGTGTGAGTTCCGGGCTTAAATGCAAATAAAAGTTAGCCATACTCCATACGGACTGTTTTGATCTTCTGGTAACGTCTATTCCAATCATTGACAACTTGTAAATAGTATTGTATAGTAAGTTATCGATAAATTTGTGTATGGGGTGTGATTATATTATGAGAAAATCGATTTGTTTTTTGCTCATATTCTGTATCCTTTCATCGCTTTCCTTGGTCGGATGCAACAGCGATCCCGTGGATGAAAACACGCCCCCAAGCAGCGAAAGCACACCCTCAAGCACTGAAAGCACACCTCCGGGCAGTGAAGAAGTTTTAATATCTGAAGAGGATGCGTATAACAAATATTATGATTTAATCGAGCGGTTTGTCCCCGAACTTATGAAAGCACCCCAAGAATGTGATGTTGACATTACGATCCGGGACGAAGTCACTTTTTTGACGGAGCATTTTGAGCGTAATACGAATGTAAAAATTAAATCACAAGTTGTTGACGGTAAATTACAGTATTATTTGGTGAATCAATTTCCCGCAGCCGGCAAAATGAATTTTTACTGTATCAACGACGACAAATTTTATGGCGTGTCCTGTGGATTGAATGAGAAAGGGAAGCTGGTAGAATATCCTTTTTCCTACATCGGAAGTTTTTTGCTTACTTATTTAAATACTCCTGTTTTTGAACAAGCTGCGATCAAATCTTTGACAGCAGAAAAGAAGGACTCTGATGTAGTAATAACCTTCGTAGTCAGCGGACCTGACATGGAATACGGGTTTCCGCAAAGAGTAATGCGCGAGATAAACCCTAGTCCTGACGATGAACTGGATGATGTTACAATTGTTTTGACAATCGATAGCAACGGCATACCAAAAGCCATGTCAACCAAATTATCTATGAGCATATTGAATGATGATGGCACATTGCACACTCAAAAATCATTAGACATGGATTTCGTATTTAATAAATTTGATAACGTGGATTTTGATCTTCAAAATGTGATTTCCGAATATGCATCAGACGCTTCAGCCTTTGAGTAACGCCTTGTTCACCTGTCCTCTTATTATTATATTGTTTAGAAAGTAAGCTTTTATCCCAAAATGTCTGACTTTTGTGGTTTACTTTACTTCCAGGCAGCATTCTTTTTGCATTTAGACAATGTAATCAAAACCAGTAGTAAACTAGTGGTTTGCTCAAACCCCAGAGGGGTCAGTACTTGCTGATCCCTGGAAGGGGTACTGAGGGTTTGTCATCGCATCACTATCACAGGCAGCCGCTAAAAGCGGCTGTTTTCTTTTGCCTACTTCCTCT
>CAJFNR010000046.1 GCA_904395335.1 Candidatus Avimonas narfae
TCTTCCCAGGCCGTTTTTCCGCTTCTCAGCGGCCCGCCCCCGAAGAGCGCTTTGCTATCATAGCACTCCCCTCCCTACTTTGTCAAGGGAAATTTCATCTTTTTTCACCGTTATTTTTTCAAGTGCTGATATTCCGACGGAATATTACAAAACGTATACCAATTCCCGCTGGGAGGCCATTTTCTTCCAATCCAGTACTTCCCGGCATAATGGGGAAAGAATCCGGCAAACTAAGGAACGCAACCACTGAAATCTGAGAGTAAAGGCTGGATTCTTATGAACCGTCAAAACCATACGGCCCCTTCCGCATCCCCCAGGCGATACAGTCGACTGTTCCAGATTTTTTCCGCGCTGGTACTGACACTGTTCACCGCCGCTGTCTTCTGCTGCCAGCCGGCCACCACCGTGGACGCGTTGTCCAAAATGGGTTCCCGCGGCGAAGAGGTACGCACCATCCAAACCAAGCTGATCCGCTGGGGATACCTAAACGATAAGGTGGACGGCATATATGGCCCCAAAACCCGGGATGCCGTCATCTGGTTTCAAAAGAAAAACGGCCTTACAGTTGACGGAATCGCCGGTCCCGCCACACTGAAGGCCATGGGGATTTTCTCCTCCTCGGGGAACTCCTCCAGCAGCTCCAGCAGCAAATACAGCCAGAGTGACGTCAACCTGCTGGCGCGGATCATCTCCGCCGAGTCCCGGGGCGAACCCTACACCGGGCAGGTAGCTGTCGGAGCCGTCGTACTCAACCGAGTGGCCCACCCGTCCTTTCCCGATACCATTTCCGGTGTCATCTATCAAAAGGGGGCTTTCACCGCTTTAACCGACGGACAGTTCGATCAGCCGGTGGCGGAAAGTTGCTACAAGGCGGCCCGTGATGCCATGAACGGCTGGGATCCCTCAGGGGGCGCCATTTATTACTACAATCCCCAAACAGCTACCAGCCAATGGATCCGTTCCCGACCGGTGGTCGCCACCATCGGACGCCATGTCTTCTGCAAATGACCCCACAGGAGGAGATCATTTCTCCTCCGGTACATACTGCAGGATGTCCTCGGGCCGGCATTGCAGAATCCGGCACAGCTCATCAATCAGACCCGTGGTCACACCCATATTGTGCCGCAGGCGATGAATGGTGTTGCTGCTGATCCCGTAACGGTTGATCAGGGCATACGTGCTGATTCCCCGCTCCTTGAGAATTTTCCAAAAAGGATCGTAAACAATCATCGTCATAGCCTCCTAATGTTTTATCCATTCTCTTCTCCGCCGGTTTCGAGTACGGCTAAAGCGCATTCCCAGGGCGGAAGATGAAGGGTAGTCTCCTCGATCCAACCTTCCCCCATACTGACGGTGGCCCCCCGCCACCGCTGAGGCAACAAAACCGTCCGTTCCCCCCGGGAACGGTTGACCCCGCAGAGCAGGACGGAATCCTCCCTCCCGGGTATCCTTCTTTCATAGCACAGCACCTCGGGTACGGATAGGAGCGGAAGAAAACGCCCTTCCTTCAGTACCGGACAGGAGCGCCGCAGCTTTCCCATCCGGCGATGCCAGCGCAGCAGCTCCGCATCCTCCTGGCCCCAAGGATAACAGCCCCGGTTGAACGGATCTCGGTAGCCTTCCATCCCCGCCTCATCTCCATAATAGATACAGGGGACTCCCGGCAGGGTGTACTGTATGGCCACGGCCAGCTTCATCAGCTGCACGGCATGCCGGCGCTGTTCCGCCGTCAAATGCTGCCGTGCCTGCCAGTCCCTGCCGTGCCTGCCTGCAGGCTCACCGCCCAGCACGGTCAATGCACGTTCGGTATCGTGGGTGCTGAGAGAATTCATCAGCAGCCGCAGGCAGCCCGGGGGATAGTGCTCCTCGATATCCATAACGGTATTCATCAGATCGTAAGAAGAGCCGCCTATCAGAAAGCGGAGCACAGCCTCGCGAAAGGGGTAGTTCATCACCGTGTCCAGCTGATCGCCCAACAAGTACCGGCGACGGTGTCCGTAGCTTTCCTTGTTGCTGGCATCCTCCCAGACCTCCCCCACGATAAGCGCCTCGGGATCTTCCTCCTTGACCGCCCGACGGAATTCCTCAAGGAAGCCGTCGGGCAGCTCGTCCGCCACATCCAGCCGCCAGCCGCAGGCCCCTTCCCGCAGCCAACGGCGGGCTATCCCCTGTCCGCCGCTTATAAAACGGCGGTAATCCGGATGGTGCTTATTGATCTGCGGAAGGGTGAGAAACCCCCACCATGTCTCATACTCCTCCGGCCAGCGGATGAAGCTATACCACCCTGCATAGGGGGAACTCAGAGACTCGTAAGCTCCTACCCCTGGGTAACGGTGTTCCCGGTTAAAATACCAGCTGTCGTCCCCTGTGTGGCTGAACACGCCGTCCAAAATGAGACGAATCCCCAGACGGCGGGCGGTTTCCGCCAGAGAGCGAAAATCCTCGCTAGTTCCCAGCAATGGATCAATACGGGTATAATCCGCGGTATTGTAACGGTGGTTGGAGTGGGCCTCAAAAATCGGGTTGAGATACAGGGCGGTCACCCCTAGCTCCTTGAGCCGGTCCAGCCGGTTTTCTATCCCGGCCAGGTCCCCGCCGAAATAATCGTTGTTGCGCACCACTCCCTGTTCATCCGGCCGCCATTCCGGTTGGCCGCCCCAGTCCTTGCGGAGGAGGCGATCCTCCGGCACACCCTTTTTCGGCAGGCCAGAAGCGGCGAAACGGTCCGGAAAAATCTGATACATAATGCCACCAGCCAGCCAGCCGGGCGTTTGAAGATGCGAGGCATAACAGGTCAGCTGCCAGGGGTCCCCCTCTTCACCAACCGGTTTTAGAAAAGCCCGGCTGTCCGCCTGCCTTGCCAAGCGAAATTCCCCTACCCCGGTTTTCAGCTCGAACCAGTACCAAAAAAGGCCAGGCTGCAACGGTGTATAGCGGCAATCCCACCATTCGTAATCCTCACCTTCCATCCCCGCCCAAAACATCCCGAAACCATTGTCCATTTCGCCGTCCGGGATCATGTGCAGGACAGCCGCGGTACAATGCAGCGTACGGGGAATACAGATGCGAAACAGGACTTCTGTTTTCTCCCGAACAGCTCCGAAAGGGGTGCGGTAGGCAAGGTTGCGCGAATCAAACAGCTCCGGCATCTCAGCAGACTCCTTTGACAAAAATAGACGGAGAGAAACCCGGGGGGCAATTCTCTTCTACTCTATTTTATAACCCTATCTCTTCCGATATACAAGAGCCAGGCAGGATTTCGCAAAAAGCAGTGAAAGACAATGCAAAAAAACTACAGGTTATTATAGCATACAAAAAAGAGGATTCCAATATTATTGTATCATTTTATAAAATGTATTTTGTGTTTTTAACCATTTTACCTGCTATATTATCATGAATCTACATAGAGTCGGTATCTCTATCAACGTTTTCAGCTGAGGTTTCATGTGTATCCTCCTGTTCTGCTCTCCGTTCCCCGACGCAAAAAAAGAAGCACAGCCGACGATAAACCCGCCTGCTGTGCTTCTTTTCTATTTACGTTATTCCGTCCGAATTTTTACATTTCAAAAAACGCCCGGTGTACGGCGGAAACCGCCCGGTCGGCATCCTCCGCCGCAATCAGCACGGATACCTTGATTTCACTGGTGGAAATCATCTGTATGTTGATATTGGCATCGGCCAGCGCCTCAAACATCATGGCCGCCACGCCTTCGTGGGTTTCCATGCCGGCGCCTACCACGGAAATTTTCGCTACATCGGTGGTATAGCTAAGATTCTTGGCCCCTACCATATCGGCGTATTCCTGCAGGGCCGTCACCGCTTCCTTCCCCTTGTCGTCGGGAACAGTGAAGGTGATGTCCTTGGTGCCGTCCCGGCCGATGGACTGCAGGATGATATCCACATTGATGTGCGCCTTGGCGACACGGGAGAAAATCTTGAAGGCGATCCCCGGTTCATCCGGCACACCGATAATCGACACCCGGGCGACGTGGCTGTCTTTCGCCACGCTCTTGACCAGCATTTTTTCCATTTTTGCAGCCTCCTTGACTTTGGTTCCCGGCTTCCGGGTCAGGCTGGAGAGCACCTCCAGCTCCACGTTGTATTTTTTGGCCATCTCCACCGAACGGTTGTTGAGCACCTGAGCACCCAGAGTAGCCAGTTCCAGCATCTCGTCGTAAGTAATTTCCTCCAGCTTGAAGGCAGCGGGAATTTTCCGGGGGTCGGCAGTGTACACGCCCTCCACATCCGTAAAGATCTGGCAGAGGTCCGCGTGCATGGAAGCCGCGATAGCCACCGCGCTGGTATCGGAACCGCCCCGTCCCAGGGTGGTGATGTCCTCATACCGGTTGATTCCCTGGAAGCCCGCCACCACCACAATGCGCCGCTTATCCAGCGCGGCACGGATGCGTTCCGTATTCACCCGCTTGATCCGGGCAGCGGAATACACGGACGAGGTCTGGAACCCGGCCTGCCAGCCCAAAAGGGAAACCACAGGGAATCCCAGTTTTTCAATGGCCATGGCCAGCAGGGAAATGGAGATCTGTTCCCCGGCGGACAGCAACATATCCATCTCCCGCTTGCTGCCCTCGGGATTGATTTCATTGGCCTTTTCAATCAGATCGTCGGTGGTATCCCCCTGCGCGGACACCACCACCACGACGTCGTTGCCCTCCTTATAAGTGTCGGTGACGATCCGGGCGACGTTAAACACCCGCTCGGCATCCGCCACAGAGCTGCCTCCGAATTTCTGTACGATCAGCAAAACGATCCTTCCTTTCCGGCCGTGACGATAACGGCCGCCGCGTGCGACGCGGTCATGTATTGGCTCACAGTATTTTTTCGCCCCAAAGGCGGGAAAATCAAACAACGGCAGGCGGCTGAGAATCGAACTGCACCCGAGCCCCCTGCGTATCGCAGCCCAGCAGCAGCACCCGCCAGCCGCTCAGACCGGCCTGTTCCAGCTGTTCAGCCGCGCGCCCGCCGAAATCCTCCGCCTCCCGGTCAATGATGGCCAGAATGGAGGGACCGGACCCGCTGACCGCCACCGCGTAGGCGCCCAGGTTGTATGCAGTGTAAAAAACCTGCTCCGCCCCCGGGATCATGGGCAGGCGGTACGGCTGATGCAGGCGGTCCTGCACCGCCACCCGGAGATTGTTCAGGCTGCCGGAAAACAGGGAAGCTGTCATCAGGGCGGTGCGGGACAGATTATACACGGCATCCGCGCGGCTCACCTTGTCGGGAAGCGCCGCCCGGGCGGCTTCGGTACGCAGCTCAAACTCCGGGATGAAGACAGCGAACCGGATGCGCTCGGAAACCGGTACGCTCACCGTGTACACCCGTTCCCCGTCCATAACGGCGGTAACCAGTCCCCCCAACAGGGCCGGGGCGGTGTTGTCCGGGTGGCCCTCCAGCTCCGCGGCCAGATCGGACAGATCCTCCCGGGACAGAGGCGATCCCAACAGTGTGTTGGCGCCCAGCAGGCCCGCCGCCAGACAAGCAGAGGAGCTGCCCAGCCCCCGCGTCATGGGAATATTGTTCTCCTGCACAATGTGCAGCCCCCGAAAAGGCCGCCCGCACCGCCGGTACAGCACCTTGGCCGTGTGGTAAATCATGTTGCTTTCGTCGGTAGGGATCGGGAGGCCGTCGGCGGACTCGATGCGGCAGCCGTCCTCTTCCTCCATCCATACATGATTATACAGCGTCAGGGCAATGCCCAGCGCATCGAAGCCGGCGCCCAGATTGGCGCTGGAGGCGGGCACCGTCACTTGCAGCATGCCGGTTTCCCCCTTCCCCTAAAAATCCGCCACGCGGATCCGGGAAATCACCTGGGTGCCCGGCAGGGCGTCCAATTTGTTCTCCAGCTCCTGCTCACGCAGAAACGGCGTGATAAAGCCGATTTCACCCGCCGGCACCCCTTCCGCGCGGATGCGCTGGCAGCCGGGGAGCTCCGTGGTCATGGCCGCCCAGGTGGCCTCCGGGTTTTCACAGCGCAGACGGACAAAGCTCTTGTCCCGCCCCTCGCGGTAATCGATGACGTAGCCTTCCTCGCCTTTTTCCCAGAAGATGCTCTTGCGCCGGTTCAGGTGCTTGACCTCATCAATAACATCCGCCACCACGGCACTGGCGGTGGGCAACTTGCCCGCGCCGCGGCCGTAGAACATCACGTCTCCCACCGCGTCGCCCCGCACCAGAATGGCGTTGAACACGTCGTGGACATCGGCCAGCGGGCTTTCCTTCGGCAGGAACATGGGGCAGACCAGGCAATACAGACGCCCGTCCTCCAGCTTTTTGGCCCGGCCGATGAGCTTGACCACACCGCCCCACGCCTCCGCATAGCGGATGTCGTCCAGAGTCAGGGAGGCGATGCCCTCCGTCTTTACCTGAGAGGGCGAAACATGGCGTCCAAAGGCAAGAGAAGCCAGAATACAGATTTTACGGCAAGCGTCGTCGCCGTTGACATCGGCGGAAGGATCCCGTTCGGCGTAGCCCAACTTCTGCGCCAGCGCCAGGGCATCCTCGAAGGAAGCGCCGTCGTCAATCATCTTGGTCAGCACAAAATTGGTGGTGCCGTTGAGAATACCCGCGATCTCATACACCTCATTGGCCGCCAGGCACTGATCCAGAGGGCGCAGAATCGGAATACCGCCGCCTACGCTGGCTTCAAACAGGAAATTCAGATTCCGGTCCCGGGCAATGGCCAGCAGCTCGTCGCCCTTGGCCGCCACCAATTCCTTGTTGGAGGTGACTACACTTTTTCCCGCCAGCAGGCTGCGCTTGACAAAATCATAGGCGGGATTCAATCCCCCCATGGTTTCCACCACAATGGCAATGGCGGGATCGTTTTCGATATCTCCGAAGTCCTTGGTGAACCGGTTGGCGAACGGGCTGCCGGGGAATTCCCGCAGATCCAGTATGCGACCGATTTCAATGGGCTGACCGGCCTTGTGGGCGATGCTGCTGGCGTTTTTCTGCAAAACCTCCGCCACACCGGAGCCCACCGTTCCGTATCCCATAATGGCAATTTTAATCATTTTCAATCCTTCCTCTCGGTGCAGCAGTCGTGAAAAGCGGCGCCGGTCATCCGACCCCTTCGCCGGAGATCCGTTCAATGCGCCGCACACCGTCCACGGTGCGCAACTGTTTGATAAACGCTTCCACCGGCAGCGACATGCGGTCGGTGCGGGCCGAAACAGACACCGGGGCCGTCCCGCCGGCGGGAATGTTCTGATTCACCGTCAAAATATTGGCTCCCGCCTCGGCAAAAGCGGTGAGCACAGCGGACAGAATGCCCGGGCGATCGCGAAGCAGCAGGTGCACGGTTAGAATATGCCCGGCCCTTTCCTCGTCATACGGGAATACCGCCTCTTTATATTTATAGAAAGCGCTGCGGGAGATACCCGCCATCCGGGCAGCCTCCGCCGCCGTTTCCGCCTCGCCAGACTGGAGGTAACGCTTGGCCTCCACCACCCGGACAAACACCTCCGGCACCGCGCCGGCATCCACCAGCAGCAGCCGGGGCTGCCCCTCCGGATCGGAGGAATATACGGTTTCGGGTCGCTCCATTTTGTCCACCACCCGTGTACGAATGTCTTGCGACGAAGTACACTATACCAGAATATGTCCGATCTTTCAAGATGCTGTCCGTGAAAATTCCGCCGAATTTGCGGCTTCTCTCCTCTCGGCTTTTGTATGGTTTCTTCCCATTGGTTGCAAAAGCCCCATTGGGAAGACCGCACGGCGCCTCTTTGGTACCGTGAGCTGACAAGAAACGCCTTGCACTCTTCCGGGGATACCAGTATAATAGGCGTGTAGCCCTTAACCGTTCTGGGCAAATCCCGTGGGAAGTTCTCCGCTATGGTACCGTCCCTTCGGCCGGTTTCCTCTGCCGCTGCGGTATCCTGAAGCCATAGATGGAGAAACTTCTTTAGAAAGCCTCCCCCTGAGGGGAAGCCCACGGAACACCTATCTGTGATATCATACGGTTAGTATGTTCGATTCCGAAAAGAAAATGAATTTTTGACAGACGTTTCCCCGCTTTCATCCGGAAGACGGGCGGTTATTTTGCCGATGCAACCAACACGCCATATGCTCCAACACTTCCCAATGGGCTGCGGCAGTGGTTTTCTGTGCCACGCAGAGAAAGGAGGCGTTCCTTGTCCCCGTCCTCTCCCCTTTTTGATACCGGCCGGGTAGAACACCGCCGGGCATTTCTTATCAATCTTTTGTATTTTGCCGTAATCGCGGGAGCGCTGTTTCTGGCGGTCCGCACGTTGTTTGTGTGGATGTTGCCCTTTGTTTTCGCGCTTTTGGTGGCCCTCGCCCTGCAGCGGCCGGTCAAATGGCTCAACCACAAAACCCGGCTGAGCAAGAAGGTGTTTTCCGTCGCCTTTGTCGTGCTCATCATCCTGATACTCGCCGGTCTGGTAGCCCTGATCGGTTGGCGCCTGGGGGAAAGCCTGGCGTCCTACTTTGGTAACGCGGAAAACATCCAGGTCATTCAGGACACGGTTACCTCCCTGGGGGACAAGCTGCAATCCGCCCTGGCCGGTCTGGCCAGCTCTCTGCCGCCAGAGGCGGAATCCAGCCTGGACTCCGCGGTATCCAACCTGACCAGCAGCCTGATCGGCCTGCTGACCGACGGTTTCACCTCCGCCGCCAACTGGGCGGTGGGCTTCACCTCCCGGCTGCCGCAGATGCTGCTCAGCTTTATCGTGTGGGTGCTGGCCTCCATTTTCCTCACCATCGACTACGACCAGGTGCGCGCTTTTGCACTGCGGCAGCTCCCCAAACGCCTAGTCCCCCTGCTGCGCACCACCCGCGATCTGTGCCAGAATACTCTGTTCCGGCTGTTGAGGGCGTATCTGCTCTTGATGCTGATCACGTTTGTGGAGCTCTGCGTGGGGCTGGGGCTGCTGAGGGTGCCCTATTTTATCGGAGTCGCCGCCCTGATTGCTGTGGTGGATATTCTCCCTGTTCTGGGCACCGGCACCATACTTCTTCCCTGGGCTGTGATCTCGCTGATTACGGGGGATCTCTTCCGTTTTGTGGGACTGGCCCTTCTCTATGCCATCATCACCATCATCCGCAATATCCTGGAGCCGCGGATCGTCAGCCAGCAGATCGGCCTCCATCCTCTGGTGACCCTCTTTTTCATGTATCTGGGATTCCATCTGGCGGGACTGGCGGGGATGCTGCTGCTCCCGGCCGCGGTGATGGTGCTGGTTCAGTTGCAGAAGGGCGGCCACATCCATCTGTGGAAATAGCCCTATTTCTAACAAAAGAAAGGCGTTGATTGTTCATGGCCGATGTCCGACCCTTCCGTGCTCTGCGTTTTACCCCGAAGGCGGGGGAGCTTCGTGAGTTGACATGCCCTCCCTACGACATCATTGACGAATCCCAACGGTTGTCCTATCTCAAGCGGAATCCGCACAATATCATCCGTCTGGAACTGCCCCGTGACGGGGCGGATCCATACGCCGAAGCGGGCCGCACCCTTCGGGAATGGGTGGAAACAGGCATCCTGCGCCGGGACGAGCAGCCGGCCTTCTATATCTATGAGATCGAATACAGCCTGGAGGGCCGCAGCGATATCAGCGGACTGGACGGCGGGCGGCGGACCATTGCGGGGCTTATCGGCCAGGTGAAGCTGGAGGAATTTTCCAAGGGCGTCGTGCTGCCCCACGAAGAAACGCTCTCCAAGGCCAAGGAAGACCGCCTGAATCTTATGAAGGCCACCGGCTGCAATTTCAGCGACGTCTATTCCCTTTATATGGACGACGGCGGAGAGAGCGAAGCCCTGGACATTCTCTCCCTGATCCAGCAGGGCCAGCCGGAAGCGGAATTCACCGACGGCGAAGGGTTGATCCACCGGTTGTGGGCCGTCACCGATCCCTCCCTTACCGATGCTATCCGCCAGCGCTTTGCGGATAAAAAGCTGTATATTGCCGACGGCCATCACCGCTATGAGACCGCCCTCAATTACCGCAACTGGTTGCGGGAACAGGGACGGGCCACGGACAACGCCGACTATATCATGATGATGCTGGTGGAAATGAGCCATCCCGGCCTGACAGTTTTCCCCACCCACCGGCTGGTGCGCGGGCTGGAGGGCTTTGACCCGGAGGCCCTGCTGGACAAATGCGGGGACTGCTTTGATATCGTGCGCCGGGTAGCGGTGGATGCGCTGGACGAATCGCTGGAAAACGCCTACAACAGCGGGCGTCATGCTTTCGGCTTTTATACCGGCGGGGACACCTTTGCCCTCCTCACCCTGCGGGACAGCGATGCCGCCGAGCTGCTGATCCGGCTGCTGCCGGACAAGTCCCCCGTATACCGGCAGCTGGACGTTACCATTCTCCACACTCTGGTTTTGGAACGGCTGCTGGGCATCGACAAGGCCAATATGGCGGGACAGAAAAACCTGACCTACACCCGGAATCTGCGGGAAGCACTGGACGACGTGGCGGCCGGCGCCTATCAATGCAGCTTCCTGCTTAACCCCACCAGGGTTGCTGAGATCCGGGATGTGGCCGCAGCGGGGGAAAAAATGCCTCAAAAATCCACTTATTTTTATCCCAAGCTCATTACCGGCCTGACGATCAATCCTCTGGACTGAAAAAAACAGGCGCCGGTCCGTCTCAAGTGGACCGGCGCTTTTTCTCGCCCCGGATTTCCCGGGAACGCCAAGAAAAAGCGGCATTTGGGGACCCGCAACTGTTGGTTGATAGAATTTTCTCCATTTGGTTGAGCGGTTTCAACCTCCGTTCCCTTCCGAAAGCGGTATCCGGCCCGTACAATGAAGGTGACACATCGAAAGGAGGGGTTCGCATGAACGAATCCTTGGGAAAGCGTCTGGCGGATCTCCGCCGGGAAAAAAACTGGACACAGGACGTGGTGGCGGAACAGCTGGATGTCTCCCCGCAGGCGGTGTCCAAATGGGAAAACGACATATCCTGCCCGGATATTTTGCTGCTTCCCCGCATTGCCGACCTGTTCGGCATCACCCTGGATGAGCTGTTTGGGCGAAAAGAGGCAGAAACCCGCCTGGTTCCCGAGGAGGAACGTCTGCCGGCGGACAAACTGCTGCTGAAAATCCGGGTCAATTCCTCCGACGGGGACAAGGTGAACATCAATCTGCCCATCCCGCTGGTAAAAGCGGCCCTGGAATTGGGGATGAAGCTGCCGCAGGTCTCCGGGAACGACGCCCTTCAGAATATTGACTTCAATCAAATCCTTCTGATGGTGGACAATGGGCTTATCGGCAAGCTGGTAGAGGTGGAAAGCGCTGACGGCGATACGGTATCGATTTTGGTGGAATAGCAGACATATTGTTTTTTCCTTTATGGTATGCTGCTCCCATGGGCTTCTATATTTGATAGCCAGCTATGGGAAGTCCCTGGGCTGGAGCCGTCCCCATAATTCGGGGGAGTATCTGTTCCGCAGATAGCGATGAAAAAATCTCTGCGCCGTCGTTGTAAAAAAACGCTGCTGGTCCCATCCTCTCTCTCCGCAGGATCCCTCCCCGGCGGCCCTCTGCCGGCACAGTGAAATTCCAACACCGCAACCAATATTCAAAGCGGAAAGGCGGTACGCTATGCGAATTTATGTAAAGCAACCGGGGCACATGGCCATTCGGCTGGCCTTTCCCACCCGGCTGCTGCTCAACCAGTTGACCGCGAAAACCGTACTCAAAATTGTACAAAAAAACGCCGGGGAAACCTTTGCGTCACTGAGCGGACACGACGCCCGCCGTTTTGTCAAAGCCGTATACCGCTCCCGGCGCATGCTCAAGGGAATGCCGCTCGTTCTGGTGGAATCCGCCCAAGGCGAAACGGTGCGCATTTTCCTTTAGGGTTTTCCTCGGCGTTAATCCCCTTATAATCATGCCCTTCCCCAAAGCCTTGCCGTGAATTCCCTCCGGCAGGGCTTTTTCTTTTCAAAAACCTTTTCCCTGTCCTGCCGATATCCGTATATTGCGGCTTCTTTTACGGCAAACTATTAGAAACTTCTCCGGAAAGGAAGTCAGCTCACTATGGTAAAAAAAGTCACCGTTGCGCCGCTTTGGACCGCGCTTTCGACTACGCCCGCTCAATACCCCTGGCTGGACCGGGATCTGACCTGCCAGGTGGCGGTGGTGGGGGGCGGAATGGCCGCGGCCATGTGCGCTCTCCGCTTTGCTGAAGCCGGAATCGACACCGCCCTGTTTAGCGCTTCGCCCATCGGCAGCGGCAGCACCGCCTCCGCCTCCGGCATCCTCAGTGTGGACGGCGAAGACAGCCTGTTCCGTCTGTCGGAAAGGATCGGCGCAGACCGCGCCATGATGACCGCCCGGCTGATGCAGGAGGCGCTGGATCAGGTGGAAAAAATCGCCTCCGCCTCCCCGGACGGCTGCGGCTTCCGCCGCTCCGACTCCCTGCGCTTTACCGCCTCCGGGCGGGAAAAGGAAGCCATCCGGCGCGAATATGCCCTGCGTCTGCACAGCGGCCTCAATTCCGAGCTTATCGGCCCCTCCGATGCCGGACGCTCCTTTACCTTTCCCATTGCCGCCGGCGTCTATTCCACCGGTATGGCTGCGCAGGTAGACCCTTACCGGCTGTGCCACGCAGTGATTTCCCGTGCGGCGGCGGCCGGCGCCCATGTGTACGAAAACACCGGTGTGACCAGCCTGTCCCTCAACAGGGAAGAGGAAGCCCCTTCCGCATCCACCCCTTCCCTGGCACTTACAACCACCACACACCGCCGGGTACAGGCGGAATATGTCATCATGGCCACCGGCACCGATACCCGCCACCTCTGCCGGGGAACCGCCCGCACCGACAAGGAGTGGGATGAGATACGCACCACGTATCTCATGGCCACCGAACCGGTAGAGGAGCTGGCGGGCTGGCGCGGTGCCTGCGTCATCCGTCGGGAGGAAGAACCCCGGCTTTATTTATCGGTGACCCCGGACCGCCGTCTGCTGATTGGCGGTCTGGACAGCCTGGTGGTGGACGAGCAAGGACGGGTAGCCGGCCTGTGGGATCTGCCCCGCCACGAAGAACACCGCTGGGAGGAGCTGGAGGAGACCCTGCGGGATATGTTCCCGGCCATCCGGGACATCACCCCCTCCTATGTTTTTGCCGCCCGGGATGCCCGGACCAAGGACGGCCTACCCGTGATCGGCCGGATGGCTCCGGAGTCCCGTCTTCCCGCCACCGAACAGGTGGCCTACGCCCTGTGCGGCGGGGATAACGGCATTTTACACGCCGAAATCGCGGGGCGCCTGCTCCTCGACCAGTACCAGGGGCGCGATAACCGGGAACTGGGCCTGTTCTCTCCTGGCCGCGCCTGGCGTATCAAGCACTGACAAAAGCACACGGTGGAACGAGGAAAAATGCCGCCTGTATGAGCAGGCGGCATTTTTCTTGATCCATCCTCCAACCGGAGGTTGGAGGATACGGAAATCCCTCAAACGAATGGGTAATTGTTTTTTGGACAGCAGAACCGTAAAATAAGGTTGCAGCTGCAATGAATAGACATGTGGGGTGACTTCCATGAAAATTCATGAACAAATCGCCTTTTACCGCAAACAAAAAGGGCTTACCCAGGAGGATCTGGCAAAAACCCTGGGCATTACCAACCAGGCAGTATCCAAATGGGAGTCGGCTCAGTGCTGCCCGGATATCCAGCTCCTGCCATCACTGGCCGCCATATTGGATATTTCCGTGGACGAGCTGTTGGGAAACGCACCTATACCGGCATCGGAAAGCGTCATCCCGGCGCTCCGCCGGAAGATTGAAGCGCTTCCCAAGGGCGAGGATTTTGATTTTACCTTCCGCACAGCAGCGCTGCTGCACGCTGTCATTCTATCGAAAGGCATGGCCGCGACGAACCCCGGATGGGATACGGACGGCGCCATCGAACATGCCGGCAGGGCCGAATGGGGCTATTCCTGCTGTAATATCCCGGAGATCACCACCACCATGCGGCATGGGGCGGTATTCTACCTGCATCTGGCCAATAACCAGATTCGGCGGATTGTATCGATCATCAAGCCGTTCACTGATGCCGAAAGCATGAAAACGGCAGCGGCTCTTTTCGGGTTGACCGTTCACTCGGAGGAGGCCTATGCCTCCATTGGTCTTATCAGCGAACGCTCCGGGCTGCCGGCGGATACGATCCGTCAATGCCTGACGGGCCCTCTGGCGCCCTTTATCCTGGAAAAGGACGGCGCCAAAAGCGCCTTCCGGTTTGACGGCATGTATATGAATATCCTTCCCGTTCTCTCATTGCTGGATTTTAAATAATTTTGCGGGAAAGCGCCAACCTTTTGGGGTTCGCGTGTCTATAGAGGTGAAGGCTTTCAAAGAGGTGCAGGCAAGTGAGAAGACAAGAGGCTGAGAACATCATAACGGAATTTCTGCCTCCCGTATTCGGTTTTGCCCTGAAACGGTGCAAAAGCGTACAGGATGCAGAGGACCTGTCACAGGAAATTGTGTTGAAGGCGTTCCGCTCCCTGCTTATCAAGGATGACGTTGTGGATCCGGACCGGTTCATCTGGACCATTGCCCATCATGCACTCAGCAACTATTACCGGGATGCCGCCAAAAGCATGATCGGGATTCCCCTTGATGAGGTGGAGGAGCGGATAGCGGATCCGCAGACGGAGATTGGCGCCGGCGACGATGCCGAAACGCTCCGTCGGCTTCAGAAGGAGCTTGCCTACCTATCCAAACTGCAGAGAAAAATCGTGACTGCCTACTATTTCGAAAACCGCAAGCAGGCCGATATTGCCCGTGAGCTGCGCCTCCCTGTCGGCACCGTCAAATGGCACCTGTTTGAAGCCAAAAAAGAATTGAAACGAGGGATGGACACGATGAGAACGGCAGGAGAACTCCAATACAACCCCATCCGATTCCACTCCTACGGGGTCAACGGCTGCATTGGCACGAAATCACCGGATGAATTTTTCCGTTCCGCACTGTCGCAAAACATCTGTTATTGTGTACGCGACACCGCCAAGACGGTGGGAGAGATCGCCGATGAACTGGGGGTCTCTCCGGTGTATGTGGAAAACGAGGTCGAATTCCTGGAGGAATACGGCTTCCTGCTGGCGCAGAAAAAGGCATATATCGCCAACTTCCTTATTAGCGAACCTACCGCGGAACTGCTGACCCTGCAGGACCGTATGTACAGACGCGCCGCCGGGCTGTTTGCCGACGATTTGTATGAGGAGCTTACCCACAGCGGCATTCTCGAAGATCCGGGAATCCTCTGTCGACAGTGTGACGGCCCTGTCACACTGTCCGAATCCCCACGCGCCGACTGGAATTTCCTTTTGTGGACGCTGATCCCCTATATCGCCGCATGCTCCGGCGAAAAGCTGATGGACAGAAACATTTCCTTTGATGAGGTGGCCACCATTCGCCCCGACGGCGGGCAGAACATTTTCCATGCGACGGTGGTACCGGACAGGTTGGTTCTGCCGGAGGACTACGTATACATGAAAAACTGGAGCGGTCCGATGTGGAATGGAAACGGTGAGCGGATTCTCTGGCAGATCGACAGCGAATGGTCCGACAGGGACGCTTCGAGAATTCTCCAGTATTCCGAGGATGCGAAACGCGTACTCTCCCTTTATGCACGGGAGCAGGAAGGCCGCCTTACCCGGGAGGAATACACCTGGCTGGCAGAACGCGGCTATATAAAGACCAACGGGGACTATGACGGCCAATTTCAGTCGGCATGGCAGATCGTCATACTCACAGACAAGAAAATCCAAACCAGGCTGCTTGCCATAGGAGAGCGAATCAAAGAATCCTATAAAGAGACCTTCGACGCCCTTAAAGCCCCTTATGTCAAAGCCGTGCTGGCATCCGTTCCCGCACATTTGCGAAAGGTGAGGGCCTTTGAGCTGCAGTCCGTATTCTACTCCGACGGATGGTTCCTGGTTCACTGCATCGCTGCGCTTCTGCGCAGCGGCAAAATGAAAGAACCAACCCCGGGACAGAAAAAAGCCCTGACAACCCTGATTGCCAATGCATAGCAGAGATTCCCGTCCGATGACGAGTGGCCTCTTCCCATGAAGAGCAGAGTAAAAAAGAGAAGTCCGGAGTCCGGACTTCTCTTTTTTACTCTGTCGTGAACCCTTCTCCGGTTCCGGATTCCCTGGTACGCAGGGAAACACGGCATACGGAGGCCACTCTACCTTCCTTCTACGCTTCGATCATCTCATATAGAGCGCGGATGGCGTCGGAAAGGGAACCCAGGCTGTCAATCAACCCTTCCTGAACCGCGTTTTCGCCGTCTAGGACCGTCCCCACATCCATGACCAGCTCATCTGTATTCATACACAGCTGGGTAAAGCGCTCCGGCTTCATGTGGGAGTTTCCGGTCACAAAACCCGTGATGCGTTCCTGCATCCGTTCAAAATAGGAAAACGCCTGGGGCACTCCCAGCACCAACCCGTTCATCCGCACAGGGTGGATGGTCATGGTGGCGGTGGGCGCGATGAAGGACTTTTTGGCAGACACCGCCAAGGGTACGCCGATGGAATGGCCGCCGCCCAGGACCAGCGAAACGGTGGGCTTGCGCATCCCGGCGATAAGCTCCGCTAGCGCCAACCCCGCCTCGATATCTCCTCCTACGGTGTTGAGCAGAATAAGCAGCCCCTCAATGTCCGGGCTCTCCTCCACCGCCACCAGCTGGGGGATGACATGCTCGTATTTGGTTGTCTTATTGGAGGGAGGGAGCAGATAATGCCCCTCGATCTGGCCAATAATGGTCAGGCAGTGGATCACATGGCGGCCGTTGTACGTGGTCACCGATCCGGTTTCCACCATCTGCTTGAGCTGATCCTGCAACAAAGGCTCCGGCTGGCCGCCATCGGAGCCGTCCCCCGCTCCCTTTTCCGGTTCCCGGCCGGTATGGGGCTCCTCGATTTCCACGCCGTGGTCATCCTGTTCGCTGCGGTAGTTCATAACGTCCATCCTTTCCGGCAAATACGGTAATCTTTCGTAAAATATTGTTGCCGGAAGAAAGGCGTTTATGCCGTCCCATTATTTTGCCGGGGCGGATTCCTTCCCCTGCGCCGCCGGTTTTTCCTGTGCGGCCTTTTCCATAGCCAAGCGGGCGTTGGCCAGCATGAGCTTGATACGGTTCTCCTGATTGATGCGCGCTGCACCGGGGTCGTAATCCACACAGACGATGTTGGCCTCCGGATGGTGGTCCTTGATTTTGCGGACCATCCCCTTGCCCGCAATGTGGTTGGGCAGGCAGCCGAAGGGCTGGGTGCAGACAATGTTGGTGATGCCGGAATCCACCAGCTCCAGCATTTCGCCGGTAAGCAACCAACCCTCGCCCATCTTGTTGCCGTAGCCCAAATAGCCCTTAACCAGGGATTTGAGATGCTCAAAGGTGCAGGGCACCCGGAATTCCGGATGTTTGCGGACAGCCGCGATCATTTCCCGCTGCAGCCGCCGGACGTATTTGGCCAGCACCGAGGCCCCCAGATAGGTTCCGGTTTTACCCCCGTACAGCAGGTGATCCTCCACCCGGTTGTCGCATTTGAAAATGATGAAATCGGTCAGGCCGGGCACCACCGGCTCACACCCCTCGGAGAGCAGGAATTCCTCCAGATTGTTGTTGCCCAGCGGCGCGTATTTGATATAGATCTCGCCCACGACGCCCACCCGGATCTTGGGAACCCGATGGACGGGGATAGAGGCGAAATCCGCACAGATGGCGTCGAAATTCTCCCGCACATGGGACGGGCGGAAGCTGCCCTTGTGGCTGAACTCCCCCACCAGCCGCTCCACCCATTTGTTGATGCGGCGGTCGGTCTCCCCTTCCACAATCTCATAAGGGCGGCACTGGTTGGCCATGTGGACAATCAGATCACCGTAAATCATGGAATAAGCCATTTCGATAAGCATCCCGATCCCCAGGGAAAAGCCAGGGTTCTTCTCCAACCCGGACAGGTTGACCGACACCACGGGGATGTAGTCGTAGCCCGCCCTGTGCAGCGCCTTGCGCAGCAGGTGGATATAATTGGAGGCCCGGCAGCCGCCGCCTGTCTGGGTGATCATCAGGGCCACCTTGTGGGGGTCGTACTTGCCGCTTTTCACCGCGTCCAGCAGCTGGCCGATGACCAGCAAGGCCGGATAGCAGGTGTCGTTGTGGACGTATTTCTGCCCCTCGTCCACAATTCCCCGGTGATTGGTGGTGAGCATGACCGCCTTGTAGCCGTGGATTTCAAAGACCCGCCGGAGCATGGAAAAATGCACCGGCAGCATCTGGGGCATCAGCAGGGTGTATTCCTTTTTCATCTCCTCGGTGAAAAGGAGGCGCCTCTGCTCGTTGTATACCAGTTCTGCCATGGTGTTCCCGCCTTTCGCGTTCAGGGAAGCCGGCCGCTATTCGCCCGCACGGGCGTCCATGGCGGCCAGCAGGCTGCGGATCCGGATGCGGACCGCGCCCAGGTTGTTGATCTCGTCGATTTTCAGCTGTGTGTACAGCTTGCCGCCGTTCTCCAGGATGGAGCGCACCTCGTCGGTGGTGATGGCGTCGATGCCACAGCCGAAGGATACCAGCTGTACCAGCTGCATATCCGGCTGACTGGTGACGTATTCCGCCGCGCTGTACAGCCGGCTGTGGTACGTCCATTGATTAAGCACGTTCACTGGCTGTTTCGGCTCATGGAAGGCCACCGCGTCCTCGGTAACCACCACCAGGCCGAAGGAGGCGATCAGGCTGTCGATGCCGTGATTGATCTCCGGGTCCGTGTGATAGGGACGGCCCGCCAGCACAATGACCGGCATATGCTGCTTTCTGGCATAGGCGATCATCTCCGCCCCCTGCCGCCGCAGTTCCTCCTTGTACCGGTCATAGGCTTCGTAGGCCGCCGCAGCGGCCTCCTTAACCTCCCGGGCGGGAATGCCGAACTCCCCACCGAAAAACTCGGCCGCCTTTTTGGCGAAATCCCGGGGACGGTGCAGGCCGAAATAGGGCATGAGGAACCGCGTCTCCTGCAGCCGTTCCACATTGGCGTCCAGCAACTCAGGGTAATAGGCCACCACCGGACAGTTGTAGTGATTGTCCCCCTTGCCCTCATCAAAATTGTAGGGCAGACAGGGATAAAAGATGGCATCCACGCCGGCGTCCAGCAGCTTTTCGATATGGCCATGAGCCAGCTTGGCAGGATAGCACACCGTATCCGACGGGATGGTGTGCTGGCCGCAGGCATACAGTTCCCGGTTGGATTCCGGCGACAGCACTACCTCAAAGCCCAGCTTTTTGAAAAAGGTGTCCCAGAAGGGCAGGTTCTCATACATGTTGAGCGCCATGGGGATGCCGATGCGGCCACGGCGGTTTTCCCCGCCGCCCAAGGCCCGCAGATAGTCGTATTTCCACTTCATCAGATTGGGAATATCCCGCTGCTTCCCCTTGCCCAGCGGCCGCTCGCAGCGGTTGCCGGACAGAAAGCGGCGGGTGGAACCGCCCTCCCCACCGAAGGTATTCACCGTCAGCTGGCAGTGGTTGCCGCAGAGCCCGCACTGGGTGGACCGGGCCGTGTGGACGAAATGCTCCAGCTCCTGAGCCGACAGCAGGGACGAAAGCCCCTGACGGCCGGATGCCTGAGCCTGATCCCGGGCGGCCAGCGCCGCACCGTAGGCGCCCATGATCCCCGCGATAGTAGGACGTACCACATCCACTCCCAGCTCCAGCTCAAAGCTGCGCAGCACCGCGTCGTTGAGGAAGGTGCCGCCCTGGACCACGATGTGCTGTCCCAGCTCCGACGGGTCGGAGGCGCGTATCACCTTGTATATGGCGTTTTTCACAATGCTCATGGACAGACCGGCGGAGATATCGTCCACCCCCGCGCCCTCCTTCTGGGCCTGTTTGACCGAGGAGTTCATGAACACGGTGCAGCGGGAGCCCAGGTTCACGGGATGCTCCGCGAACAGGCCCAATTTGGAAAAATCTGCAATGGAATATCCCAGTGCCCTGGCAAAGGTCTCAATAAAGGAACCGCAGCCGGAGGAGCAGGCCTCGTTGAGCAGGATACTATCGATGGCGCCGCCGCGGATTTTGAAACATTTCATATCCTGGCCGCCGATATCGATGATAAAATCCACCTGGGGGTTGAAATGACGGGCCGCCCGGTAGTGGGCCACCGTTTCCACCAGCCCCAGGTCGATATTGAAGGCGTTTTTGATCAGGTCTTCGCCGTACCCCGTGGCGGCACTGCCCCGGATAGCGATGCGGTTGCCAAACCGGCGGTAGATTTCCTTCAGCTGTTCCTGCACCACGCCCACAGGATTGCCCTCGTTGGAGGCATAGTACGTGTACAGCAGGCCGCCTTCCGGCGTGATAAGGGTCAGCTTGGTAGTGGTGGAGCCGGCGTCCACCCCCAGATAGGCATCGCCGGTGTAGGCGTCCGCGTCCATAGGTGGCGGGCAATCCTTTTCATGCCGGGCCACAAACGTGTCGTATTCCTCCTGAGACCGGAACAGCGGCTCCAGGGTGTTGGTGGTATTTTTCTGGGTGGAAGCATTTTCGATGCGCTTCATCACCTCTTCAAAGGACAGGGGGGCGGTGTTGCCCGCGTAGCAGGCCGCGCCCAGGGCCACGAACACGTCGGCTGTCTCCGGGAATACCGCGTTTTCGGGCGACAGCTTCAGCGTCTCCACAAACCGGCGGCGCAGTCCCTCGAAAAAGAAAAGGGGACCGCCCAGAAACAGCACCTTGCCCCGGATGGGACGGCCCTGTGCCAGCCCGGCGATGGTCTGGTTCACCACCGCCTGAAAGATGCTGGCGGCCACGTCCTCCCTCCGGGCTCCCTGATTGAGCAGGGGCTGGATATCCGATTTGGCGAACACACCGCAGCGAGAGGCGATGGAATACAACTTTTCGCTTCCCAGGCTAAGCTGATCCAGCTCCGCCGGAGCGATTCCCAGCAAGGTGGCCATCTGATCGATGAACGCACCGGTTCCGCCTGCGCAGGAGCCGTTCATACGCTCCTCCAGGCCTCCGGTGAGAAAAATGATCTTGGCGTCCTCGCCGCCCAGTTCCACCACCACATCGGTGTCGGGCAGGAATTTTTCCACCGCGCCGGCGGTGGCGAACACCTCCTGCACGAATTCGAGATTGGCCGCCTTGGCGACGCCCAAGCCGGCCGATCCGGTGACCGCCACCTGCACCTGCGTCCCCGCCAGCTGCGGCTCCAGACGGCGGAGTGTTTCCGCCGTTTTTTCGCGCACCTTGGACATGTGGCGTTCATACGTTTTGAAGACGATCCGATCCTGATCGTCCAGCAGCACCACTTTTACCGTTGTGGAGCCGATATCGATACCTATACGCAAAACGGGACCTCCCATCTTTCCCACGGATTTACCGGAGAAAATGCCAATTCTATACCAAAATACGGGGTATTCTGCCGTCACCCCGCCTCAAAACCGTTATGATGCCCCCTGCTGCAAGCCGTCCAAAACGAGCATGACCATAAGAGCTGAAGTTTATTATAACATCGTCACTTCAAAAGGGCAAGCAGGCAACCGAAGGAATTTGCATACAAATGACTGGCAAAACCAGCAGATTTCACCACGGCAGAATTCCCGGCAAAACCGCGCTCTGCGAGGCCTCGGATGAGGGCTCTTCCTTGTTTCCCGTCAGATACGGGGCCACGTTTTGCAAAAAGAAACACAGCACCAACAGCTGTTTCAGTCCCGCCGATACTATTCGTTCTCTGACGCCGGTCCCATAAAAGGAAATCGTGCCGATACGGTCAATGACAGAAGATACCTGTAAAAATAAGCCGGCACGAATCCTATGCAACCGGATTTTTTCTCCTGAGCACGACCTATTGAAATCAGCAATACGTTTTTCCTTCTCTTTTCAACCGATTTATCTTCCATTTGATATACAATTAGTATAGTTAATTATAATTATTTGTTTTGTATTTTTCTCCATGTTATCTTTTGGATGCCGGCTTTTAACAAAACCATTATATTACACAATTGTAATCTTTTTTATTTTAATTTTTCATTGTATTTATGGATATTCTCCTATAAAATGATAAACAGATCCGGAAAATGACTACAGGAAGAGACGATCCGTCATGATGAATCCGAAAGCAAAACATGCCCTGCCAACCAGGGCATGGACAGGGTATCTGCTTCTTCTTTGGTTTCCTCTGTCCCTGCTGTGGCAGGAGCTGGTAATTAAGGTATATTGCTTCAGCCGCCTGCTGGACAGAGGGCTGTTGTACGTCACCTTGTTCACGTTCGCGCTGGGGTGCCTTCTTTCCCTCATCTGCATTGTGCTGCCGCCCCGGGGCCGATGGATTTCCGCTATGATTTTTTGCGGCCTCACCACTCTTTGGTATATGATCCAAACGGTTTATTATACCATTTTCAAGACCTTTCTGGTGCTGTACTCGGTTTCCGGCGCCGGCAATATCCTGCAGTTCTGGGAAGATATCCTCTCCGGCATCGGCGCGGCGGCGGTGCCGCTGCTGTTGCTGCTTGTCCCCTTTGTGCTCTTGAGTATTTTCGGCAGACGCGCCACCAAATCCCTTCCGGCGCGAAAATGGCCTGCAATCGTCTCCGGTGCACTGACTCTTGTGTTCCATGCCGCCGCGTTAATGGCCGTGGGCCTGTCCTCCGGCGGGGTGATCACGCCCAGATATCTTTATTTCGACAGCTTCGTACCCAACCTGTCGGTATCCCATTTCGGCGTAATGACTACCCTGCGTCTGGACGCCCGTCAGCTGCTCTTTGCACCCGCTCCCTCCTCTTCCGGAGCAGACGCCCCCGTTTCCGCAACAACGGAGGAAACGGAGCCCTCCACATCATCCCCCTCAGTCACTGACGATACCTCCCCGGAACCGGAGGAAATGCCGGTAACATACAAAGACAATGTGATGGATATTGATTTTGCCGCACTGGCGGCCGGCACCGATGACCCAACTCTTGCCGCCATGCACCGGTATTTCGGCAGCCGCACCCCCACCCGGCAGAACGAATACACAGGGATGTTTAAGGGAAAAAATCTAATTCTTCTCACCGCCGAAGGCTTTTCCCGTTGGGCGGTGGACCCAGATCTGACCCCCACCCTGTATAAGCTGGCCCATTCCGGTTTTGTCTTTGAGGATTTCTACAATCCCCTATGGGGGGTATCCACCTCGGACGGAGAATACGTGGCTTGTACCTCGCTAATCCCAAAGCCCGGCGTCTGGTCCATGTACCGGTCGGGGGAAAACAACATGTACTTTTGCCTGGGCAATCAGTTCCGGCGGCAGGGTTATGCGACGCGCGCCTATCACAACCACACATGGGATTATTACAGCCGCGATATCTCCCATCCCAACATGGGATACGACTATAAGGGGCTGGGCCACGGGCTGGAGGTACGCCCTACCTGGCCGGAATCCGATCTGGAGATGATGGAGGTCACAGTTCCGGAGTATGTGGGGGATTCCCCTTTCCACACGTATTACATGACGGTCAGCGGCCATATGAATTACACCTTTACCGGCAACTATATCGCCTATAAGAACAAGGATAAGGTCGCTCATCTGGACATGAGCGAAAACGCCCGGGCGTATCTGGCCTGCCAGATAGAGCTGGACCTGGCTTTGGAGAACCTGCTCCGCCAGCTGGACGAGGCGGGGCAGCTGGAAAACACCGTCATCGCACTGTCCGCCGATCACTATCCCTATGGGCTGGAAGCCGGCCCCCTAGCGGAGCTCAACGGCGGAGAACCGGTGGACATGCGTTTCGACGTCTACCGCAGTACCCTGATTCTCTGGTCGAGCGACATGGAACAGCCGGTTGTCGTCGACAAACCCTGTTCCAGTCTGGACATCCTGCCCACCCTGTCCAACCTCTTCGGACTTCCCTACGATTCCCGCCTGCTGATGGGCCGCGATATTCTTTCCGACTCCCCCGGACTGGTAGTATTTTCCGATCACAGCTTTATTACCGATCAGGGACATTATGACGCGGTGGCCGACACCTTTACGCCGAATCCCGGTACGGAGGTGCCGGAGGGGTATGCGCTGGAACGTGCTCTTGAGGTCAACGATATGTTTGCCTATTCCAAGCTGATACTGGAACAGGATTATTACGGCATCCTTTTCGGCCGGTCGTAACGCTTCTGTGCCGGCAGCCTTTCACCCCATAGACACTGCCCCCCGTACAGCCGGTTAATCGGTGGTACGGGGGCTGTTTGGTGATGCATAAGTCAAAGCCTGCGCAGCTCTTCCAGTACCCGGCGAACTTTTTCCGCCGGGATGCGCCCCTGCGCAAGGTGCAGCACCTGCTCCAATGTCATGTTCTGTGCCATCCGCAGCAGCGGACTGCCGTAAATATCCGGAAGTTCCCGGCGCAGGACCTCCCGGGCCGCCGCAGTGGCCAGCAGTTCCCGCACCGTGATGCGATTCTCTTTCAGATCCATATGGCACCTCCTCTCCCTCCAGCGTATTCAAAAAGCTGCGTGCCTGTGCGACGCGGGATTTTTATTTCATCCGGCAATTAGATCAGTTTACAAGGAACTTGACAACAAAGCGGCGGTATGCTCCCGAAGAGGGTAGCATACCGCCGCTTTGTTGTCCGGGGTTTCCAAATGGACTTTCCTTTGGCACACGACTTTGCTTGCAAAGTGTAGTGTGTTATACCTGTTATACCTGCTGGCGTGGCTGACGTGGAAAACGGGGATGCGGTGCTTTTTGCGTCCCGTTTGCTCCGGCAGGAAAGCAGGACGAATTTTTGCGAACGGGAATGAATAAAAAATCGAATTTCATATTTCAAAGTCCTCAGACTTGAAATTGCTATAATATCGTCCTTTTACTGCCGTAAATTTAAGAACACAATAATCGGGGTCTGTTACACCCTCTTTATAATACATTTCATCTCCTTCTCGCCAAATTTTTTCTTTCGCTTCAGGGGTTTCCAATACTTCTATATTTCCAATTAAACTTACCCCTCTAAAAAATCTTTTATCAACAAAATATAGACTAGCTTTACTATTATTATTAAAACACCTAACTTTGTTTGACGATGTATTTGTTGAAAGCCATATTACTTTAATACCCTTTCTTTCTCTGGGGTTTAACATTGCTTTTGTAACCGGATAACCACTATCATCTACATAGCTGATAAAACTCGTTTTTGCTTTATCTATCATTTTTCCAATGGTTTCCTCTGGATTTCTCATCATTTTTATATCTCCCCCCAAAATAAAATTTATCACTCCGCATTTCTCCCAACCTTTAAGCGTAAAGGGAACTGGCCCGAATAGACAGCTCCAAGCCCAGGGACTTCCCTCATCATTTGCCTCGGCACATTGCGGCCCTGGGCACAGTATACCACCATTCCGAGAGCGAGGAAATAGAAAGTTTTCCAGCCGGATTTCCTTTCGGATATACGGCATGGGCACTCAAAAAGTGTAGACTTGTGGTAGTTCATCGATGAACAAACACAAGTAAATGACCGTTCGACAGATACTTCCCTTGTGTAGTCCCTTGTAAACTGTTCTTTCCCTCTTGCAAAATATCATTTATGATGATATAAAGAAAGGGGAGTGATGGCTGTGCTGAAAATTCGCCTCAAAGAGCTGCGCGAAAAAAAAGGGATCTCTCAATATAAGCTGGCGTCCGACCTGGGCGTATCCCAGTCCACAGTAGGCATGTGGGAAAGCGGAAATAACCGGCCTGAAGCAGCAACGCTGGCCGCGCTGGCGGATTATTTTGAAGTCTCCGTCGATTATCTGCTGGGACGACAACCGCCTTCCACGCTGGACCGAAAGCTGGAGGGGGTGGATTTTGCCCTGTACGGCGAAGTCCATGACCTGTCCGACGAAGAAAAGCAGGATATTCTCGATTATATCCGCTTTAAAAAAGCACAGCGCAAGCCGTGACCTGTTCGATGGCGCCCCGCAGGGAACCCTCCTGCGGGGCGTGCCATTATTTGCGGCAGTCCCGGCTGAGCATGCCCAAGGAATACAGCAGGTCGCTTTCCATCTCCTCCAACAACGCCATGCGCCGCCCGTCATCCGGATCCCGTGTCACCCTGTATTGAAAGGCCGCCCTTTTCCTACGCTCTTGTACGGTATCCAGGCAATGCTCGTACTCGCCCATCAATTCCTTCAGCGTCCTGTTCATTTTTGTTCCCCTTTCTCCCCATCAGCGTCCCCGCATATCCCGCCATCTTTGAGCGGACCTCTGACGGCGGAATTGTTCGATATCCCCTTCCCGGGGGCACCAATCCCCCGGCCACAGGCAGTGGCCGGCACTGTTGTTCCGCCAAGGACAGCGATCCAACGGACAGTAGTCTCCCAGCATTTCCTTGGTTTTCCTTTTCATCAGCGCCCCTCCAATCATTTTATATGATTATTATAGCCGCTTTTCAGGGTCTTGTCAACATTTTAAATGATTTTATAAAATGGCTTTTTCGGCTTGCATTTTATCGTCCTGCATGTTATAACGGTTTTGTGAATTTTTTTCTATTCTGTAATAAGATGGTGATGTCGTGGTCCTGAGCGAACTTTATCAGCTGGCGGAAGATAATCGGATTGAAATCGATTATTTCCCCATGAGGCAGGCGGTCTCCCTCTCTCTGCCGGAGGGGTTTATCGCCATGGACGTGGATAAGCTGATGGACACGGCCGATGAAAAGGCCTGTTTGGCCCACGAAATGGGGCACTGCCTTACCGGAAGCTTCTATAATATTTACAGCTCCTGCGACATTCGAAGTAAGCGGGAGGCCTGCGCCCAGCGCTGGGCCATCCGCCATCTGGTTCCTACCCAGGAACTGGCAGAGGCCGTGGAGGCAGGCTTTACCGAGCCCTGGGAGCTGGCGGAGTATTTCGGCGTTCCCGAACCGTTGATTCGCCAGGCGGAGGAGCTGTATGCCTGTACCCAGTAGCCCTCTTCCCGAGTACGGTCCGGCATATCACAAAGCGGCGGGGCAAAGCCCCGCCGCTTTTCTGCTTCTTTTTAACGGTTTTGAGGATGCGTTTCCCGAAAATGGGTCAGCGACAGCGCGATTAGCTGAAAGATATGATCCTGCTCCCTGGGCAGAAGCCCGGTCAGGGCTCTGCGGATCTGCTCCAGCGTTTCACCTTCCTCCGGGATACAGACGGACGCAGGGTCCATGTAGGGATCCAAAAGTCGCTTAGGCGGGATAGCTAGGCCGTTTCCCAAGGCTTCCAATACATCGAGCCGCGGGACGATTTTCTTCCGCTCAATACGCCCGATCTCATTGACGCTCAAACCGCACAGATCCGCCACGTCCTGCTGCGACAATTTCCGTTTTTCTCGGATCGTTTTCAGGTTGTGTGCCAGTATCCGGCACAGTCTGCGCGTCTCCTCCCGCAAATACTCCTGTTGTTTCACCGCCGTCTCCTCCTGCACTCTTTTTGCAATCAGTCTAACAGGAGAGAACAGTGTCCACCACCAATTCGTATGGGGAACGCTGCCGTTTGAAAAGAGAGAGGCGGTCTTTCTGCAAATAATCGTGAATTATGGAAACAAAACGACCCTTTCGGCTGTCAAATATAGGGGGCTGCGTGCCGGCACAGGGAGTTCCCACCAAAAAAGGAAGCGGTCCACGATAAACGTGAACCGCTTCCTTTTTTGGTGGGCGCAAACGGACTCGAACCGCTGACCTCTTGCGTGTGAAGCAAGCGCTCTAACCAGCTGAGCTATGCGCCCATAACGCAGCAAGCTGCGTGGTGACCCGAACGGGAATCGAACCCGTGTTACCGCCGTGAAAGGGCGGTGTCTTAGCCGCTTGACCATCGGGCCGCGTCTGCGCTCCCGGCTGGGAGCGCTGCCTCCTTCGCCGGACAGCAAAGAAAGTGGTAGCGGTAGTCGGAGTCGAACCAACGACACTGCGGGTATGAACCGCATGCTCTAGCCAACTGAGCTATACCGCCATGGGATGTCCGCTCAAAGGAACGTTGACTATTATATAGTATCCCACAGGGATTTGTCAATACATAATCTCCGGCGAAACGCCAAATTTTTCTGCACGCAGCGCCAGGCCCTCCGCCCCCTTTATCCACCCGAAAAATCCGGGTTTCTTCCCTTTCCGAAAGCCGGATTTTGTGATAAGCTAGTAGATGGGGATGTCCCCGCTCTCCGCCGCATATAGTGGAGGTAGACTGACGATGCGGCAGCGAAGGAAAGGAGCCTTTTATATGAGTAAATTTATTGAAATATCCCCTCAGGAGCTGGAGGGAAACGTCTTTCAGCGCATCGGGCGGCAGTGGATGCTCGTCACCGCCGGCACCCGTGAAAAATTCAATACCATGACCGCCAGCTGGGGTGGACTAGGCGTGCTGTGGAATGCGGAGGTCAGCATGATCTTTGTCCGCCCAGAACGCTATACCTACGAATTTCTGGAAAGAGAAACGGATTACTCCCTGTCCTTCCTCGCCGAAGGGCACCGGCAAGCCCTGCAGTTCTGCGGCAGCCGTTCGGGAAGAGATGTGGACAAAGTGAAAGAAACCGGTCTGACTCCTGCTTTTGACGCCGCTGTCCCCTATTTTGCCGAAGCGGAGATCTCGCTCATCTGCCGTAAGCTGTACTATCAGGATCTGGATCCCTCCCATTTCCTTGACCCCGCCATCGCAGGAAATTACCGCAACGCCGGCCTGCACCGCATGTATGTGGGAGAAATCCAGAAGGTACTCAAAAGAATGGAGCGCTGACTATCGCCCCCAAAGCTCTCCGGACACGGACAAATTTCGCACGGAAACCGGCGCGGCTTTCGCCGCGCCGGTTTCCGTTACGTTCGGGTCTTCCCTGCCGGCTGCAGAAACTTTTCCCATGCGTTTATGACTGTGCCGGTACCTCTTCAGAGGGTACAACCGCATCCGGCCTTTGCAGCTCACGGCGCAGTTTCAGGAGAATGACCGCCGACAAAATGGCGGCAAGCACGGCGGTTCCCGCGAAATTCATCCAGATTCCCGTCAGACCCAGCGGCCACAGCGCCCCTATCAAAATCACAGGGAAAATCAGCGCTGTGGAAACCGAAATCAGGGAAGCCGGTATCGGCTTTTCAATTGCCAGCATATAGCTTTGCGTGGCGAAGGAAAACCACCGCGTAACATACGTAAGGCTAAAAAGCTGGAGAGCCCCCACCGAAATGCTCAGGATTTCTTGGCCGGCTTCGGCCATAAACAGTTTGGTGATCTGCTCCGGGAACAGTGCAATTACAAACACCGCCAGGAGGGAAACTATTCCGCTGGCAACAAAACAGCAGCGCTCGATGGCCCGCACCCGGGAAAACTTTTGCGCGCCCCAGTTATACCCGACAGCTGGCTGAAGGGAATCGCACATGCCATACAGCAGCGGCTGAATGAATCCCTCCGCAAACATCAGAATGCCATAGACCGATACGGCGGCCTCACCTCCCAGGCGCACCAGGATCGCGTTCATCAAAATAGACGTCACCCTGCCCGCAATATTGTTCAAGAAGTTGGGGCTTCCACAGGCGACGATCTGCCGTACCATACCCATTTTGAACTGCGGCCTGCAGAATCGGAGCAACGCTTTTCCCCGGAAAAAGGGGATAAAAGCGATAACGGCACAAATAAACATACTGGAACAGGTGGCTAAAGCCGCCCCCCAGATCCCGAAGTGGAATACACCGAGGAACAGGAATTCCAGCACGCCGCTTAAAACGGACATACCGATATTCATCAGCATACTGCCGCGGATGAAGCCACAGATGCGCAGGTAGTTATCCACGGCAAAAATGATGGTGGTTACCGGGGAGCAAAGCGCGTACACCCTCATGTACTGCACCGCCAAATCGGCAAATTCCCCCTCGGCTCCCATCAACTGAATCAGCAGCGGGGCCGCCGCAAACAGGACGCCGCCGATCAGCACGCCGGTAACAACGATCATAATGCAGGAGCAGGTAAACAGGTTGTTGGCTTTTTCCCCTTCCTTCTTCCCGAAACAGACGGATATGGGGACGGCAGAACCGACACCGATCAGGTCGGCCAGCGAAAAGTTGATGATGACAAACGGCATGGCGAGGTTGAGCGCAGCAAAGGCGGTCTCGCCCAGGAACCGGCCTACAAAAACGCCGTCAATCGTTTGGTAGAGCGCAGAAGCCAGCATGCTAACCGCCCCGGGAATGGCGGCAAGAAAAAAGAGCTTCAGCGGCGATGTCCTTGAAAATAAAGCGGTGGAATTCATAGGTATTTATTTTTTCCTCCCCAAGAATTTTTGCAGTTGAACGCAGGACTTTTCCATGTTCATAGGGCGTTTCGCGCGCCTATCGGATTCCCTGACAGCCTCCAGCCGCCCCGGCGCATTTCCATGGCCGGGTTCAGCGACATGTGCGATCCTCCGGCAGCGACGGATCCATTAAGTGGAGAGCCGCCTGCAGCAGCTTTATATATTTTTGCGTCAGCGCCAGAAGGGCACTCCGTTCCTCTTTCTGCAGCCCGCGAAATGCCTTTTGCTCTGCAAGTATCAAAGGCAGGATGACGGTTTCCGTCAATTCCCTGCCTGTTTCCGTCAGGGCCACCCGTTTGTTCTTTCTGTTTCCGGGGATTTCCTCCAGTACCAGGAGCCCTTGTTTTTCGAGATTTTTTAAGGCTGAATTGATGGTCTGCGGGGAATAGTGCCAGACGGAACAGATTTCCTTCTGCGTAAGAGCTTCGCTCTCATAAAGCGAATACAGGAGCCAAAGATTGGCATCGGAAAGGCCATGCTGTTTGGCATACAAATGGTAGGTTTCGTCCATTTCCTTGTATATTTGATTGAATACCGCAAGCTCTCCAAAGGTAGGCTTTTCCACAAGCATCCCCCTTTTATCCGAAATCGGATTGTATTATAATCCGATAACGGATTGTTGTCAAGAAGCGGATTTCCTGTTTTTTCACGCCCTTTTATTGTGTCTTGCTCAGCGTACATTGGTAGCGTAAAGGATTTAAAAAAGAACAATAAAAAACACTATGCAAACGGCGATTCCGTTCGCATAGTGTTTTTTCCCTTTTACGGTGCCTCCACTATCCGATTTCCCGGATCGCGCGCCGTCAAGGACGGTTTGCCACCGGTACAATCAGCGAATCTCCGGCAGGCTGGCCGCCGCCACAGACTGACCCACCCGGCGGATCTTCTCATCCGGCAGATGCAGCTCCATGCCGGCGGCGTCGGGGTATTCCTCATTCAGCACACGGCGCGCTTCGGCGATAACGATATCGCCGCCCTCGCCAGACATGACGCGGCCCAGCAGCAGGACATGGGCAATATCGTAATAGGCGGCATAGTAGGCCAGCTCATGACCCAGATACACGCCGATGGAACGGTAGATATCCCGGGCACTTTCGCTGCCCTCGTTCATGGCTGCCTGCACTACCTTGAGCTTCTCAGCAGGGGAGAGGCTCTCCTCCAAGGTGATGCCGGCGCGGGGAGCCAGCTTGATGACGCTGTCCTGGGAGAAATATTTGACGCCGCAGCCCTTGTCGCCGGACCACTCGTCCACCATGGCGTCCTCCTGCAGATCCACCGGCGCAAAAGCCAGCTCATTGAGCCATCCGGTGATGTTGCCGTCGGCGTCCACATAACCGGCCGCCTCGGAGGTACCCATGGCAATACCCAGGATGCGGTTCTCTTCCAGGCTCATAGCGCCGGCCAAAGCGGTGACGTCGCCGTCGTTGGCCACCTCCAGCGGAATGTCGCCCAGCTCCTTGGCGGCACGGATATAGATGTCCTTCACCTTCTGGTCGAATAGATCCCGGGGCACCTTATTGAACAGGGAAGCCACCATGGTCCGGTTGTCCACATAGATACCGGCGGAGGAAACGCCGATGGCGTCCACCCGAGGCATTTTGGAAGCGGCGGTTTTAAAAGCGGACACGATGCCCTCATAATGATAATCGGGATTGTCGTTGGTTTTGGGATGCCAGACCACCTCTTCGGAATAAACCGGCACGCCGTCCACCACAGCGGACACCTTGCGGTCGCTTCCGCCGGCGTCGAAGCCGATGCGGCAACCGTCCAGATGGCGGCCTACCGGGGCGGTCATGGACTTCTCCTCCGGCGCGGCGGACAACGGCAGGCTCTCTACCACGAAGTCGCACTCATACACACGGCCCATAAACTCGGCGTCAAACTCCCGGGATCCGCCGGGCTTGTAAGCGTCAATGATCGTCTGACCCAGCGCCTCGTCGCCGCAGATCATTACTTTCCAGCCGCCGTAGGCCCACAGCAGCATCTTGACCGTGCGGTCCACATAGACGCGGTCCGCATCCGCCTTGTCCGGGGTGCCGTGGATGCGGCAGCGGCGCACCGCCACCTGACCCTGGTTGCGCTCCACCGCGATGACGATCTCCTTGCCGCCGGCAGCGGATTTCTCAAACGCGCGGGTAAAAGCGGACATGGGGATAAAACCCGGGTCCAGCTTGGGAATATTTTTGATGTTGACCTCAATACCGTAAACGTTCATGGGGTTGCCTCCTTTTTTCACGTCCCGGACATCGGAAACGTCCGGCCTCTTATCCATGTTCCACTATAGCAAAAACCAGGGAAATTGCAAAGCCGGTTTGTCTGGATTGGCTGTTAAGGTAAATTTTACGTCCGTTTCTGCACCGTTGTATAAATTGTCCCCTACCGCTGGCATGATCGCCCGTCCCGGCGCATATACATGCGTTACGAGCCGCCGAGAAGAGAGGGAGTGCGGCCAACGGAGAAAGCGGCAGAGTGCGGAAAGGAATGGACGACAAATGCAACAATACTATCCTGAGGGGGCGCTCATCGACACCCCCCGCAACCAGGCGGCCATACGGACGGCGGCCGGGCTGGCCGAAGCGGCGCTGGAAGGCCAGGTGCTGGAAGCACGGGCCGTCGTATGCGACGCGGAACATAACCTGCATGTGGAGCTCCCCTGTATGGAGGGACTGATCCCTCGGGAGGAGGGAGCCGTCGGCATCGCGGAAGGCAGTACGCGGGACATCGCCCTGATCTCCCGGGTCAGCAAACCGGTATGCTTTGTGGTCAAGGGATTCGAACCCACCGCCGACGGAGGACGGCGCGCCCTTCTCTCCCGCCGGGAGGCCCAGGAACAGTGCCGGTACCATTATCTGAACCACCTGCGGACCGGCGATATTATCCCCGCCCGCATCACGCGGCTGGAGACCTTCGGCGCCTTCTGTGATATCGGCTGCGGGCTTCCCGCCCTTATCCCCATTGCCAGCATCTCAGTAAGCCGGATCTCCCACCCCTCCGACCGGTTTGTGCCGGGGATGGATATCTTCGGGGCGGTTTCCTCCCTAGAGGATGGACGCATCTGTCTGTCCCAGCGGGAGCTGTTGGGCACCTGGGAGGAAAACGCGTCCCTGTTTGAACAGGGGGAAACGGTGGCGGGCATCGTGCGGTCAGTGGAGGATTACGGCATTTTTGTCGAACTGACCCCCAACCTGGCCGGGCTGGCCGAGTTCCGTGAGGGCGTCCGGGCCGGACAGAGGGCCGGCGTATATATCAAGAGCATTCTGCCCGATAAAATGAAAATGAAGCTGGTCATCATAGACTCCTCCGACGATCCGGTCCAGGGGCGGCGGGAGCCCCCTCCTCTGCGCTACTTTATCACCGAGGGCCATTTGGATCGCTGGGTCTATTCGCCCCCGGGATGCAACCGGGTCATTGAAACCGTGTTTGACAACCGGAACAGGTAGTAAAACCAGGCCCCCGGCAAAGCCGGGGGCCTGGTTTTACTATGGTTTTCTCTTACTGCTGGGGAGGATTGGACTGGGAATTTTGAGGGGAAACCGGAGGCTGGGAAGGAGCCTGATAGCTGCCGGGCATTTGAGTGTACACCTTCTGCTCCACAATGCCGAAGGCACGGTTGGCCAATTTGGAGAGCACCGGAATACCGGCATCCCTTCCCTTGACCACACGGGTCAGGCCGATGATGACAAAGATCAGCACCAGGAGGCCCACCACACCCTCAATCACGCCGAAAACCGTATTGAGCGCCACATTGACAAGCGGAATCTCTCGGGTGATGTTGAGAACATCCAGTATGTAGCTCACCACCGAAACGAAGAGGGAAAGAAAGAATGCCTGCATGGTCTGGCGGGAAGTCCACTCATCCTTCTCGGCCACAATCACAAAGCCCATCAACAGTCCGCAGAGCAGCGTCTGTCCCAAAAGCGCCAGAATCAATCCGACAATGGCGTAAAAAGGCAGACAGATCCCCAGTTTTCCTTTTTGCATAACCAAACACCCTCTTTTCCTTAATTGGTAATTTGAGTATAAAATAAACGGGGCCCTTTTGCAAGCCCTCCGGTGCAATTCCTTCGGCCCCTTCGAAAAGCCTTTAAAATAAAGATAAAGAGAGAAGGCCCCGGATAATTCCGAGGCCTCCTCTCCGATGACAATAGAGAGGTTTATTTGATATCCCGGCGGCAAAAGCTGTCCCGGGCGATCCACAGGAAACACACGAAGTACACCAGAAGCACCGAGAGAGAGAAGGGGAGGGATGTCATGACGGTATCCATTCCCGAGGTTGACACCAGCCCTGTGACGGATGACGCGCCCGGCAGATAATTGGTCAGATTGGTATTGGTGAACAGCAGGAATTCCATTCCCGGGATTTCAAACCCGAAGCCGGAAGCCAGGGCTACCAAAACGGCAACGATAATCTCCCCCGCATACATCAGCACCAGGGATACCGCGATGGCGGCGGCCCCCCGGCGGGTCACAGCCGACAGCATCAGCGCCAATGCGGAGTACACCAGCACGGGAACCAGCATCAGCAGATATTTGTAGATCACAAAAACCAGATAAGGCATGTGACGGGCCGCTCCGAAAATATACAGCACCTGCCCGATGCCCAGTCCCTGGAATCCGGTCAGGATTCCGCTGAACAGGAAAGAGGAGATAAAGAGTGCCGCCACCTCGATCAGCGTCAGCTCCAGAAGAATCAGCGCCTTGGCCCAGAAGATTTTCCCACGGCGGTGAGGGGTGATGAGCAGCAGCTTCACCGTGCCGGAGGAAAATTCCGATGCAATGATGCTTCCTGCCGTCACGATCATCACCATGGTCAGCAACGAAACAAAGCTCACCGACTGATCCATCAGGGAGGAAAACAGATAATAAGTGGAGTTCTCCCTCATTCTTTCCAGCGGAGGCGTATTGGTGCGCAACCGCTCCAGCGACACCTCCACCTCCTGTTCCAGCCGCGCTCGCTCCGACCGATTCAGGATCTGGGCTCCCTGGGTTTCCCCTCGGAGCAGGTACAGCTTATTTTGCTGGATGCTGTTGATTTCGTAATTTTTCCACACCCCTTCGCTGTCGCTGTCCATGTAATAATTCATACTGAAGGATATAGGTTCGATATCCAGGTCCAGATACAGCTGATACATTTCCCTGGACACCGTCCGCTCATCCTCCGGCATGGAAACCGTTCCACTGTCCAGGAAAGCGATCTGCTGCTGAAGGTAAGCACGCCAGTCGCTGCTTTGCAACACCTGCTCCAGCATGGACATCCGAGCCTGACGGTCCTCGGCCGATGTCAGCGTAGGAACGGAAGGAGTCGACCCGTTATGGGAATAGTCGGTAAAGGAAATGGCCAGCTGGTAATCGGGATTTTCCTCCCGCTTTTCCGCATCCAACCAGTAGTAGTATTCCCAGGATACATCCGTCCGCCAATCCTCCGGCGGGATGTTGTTGTCCTTCAGGTATTGCAGCCACTGAGCGGTGTAATAGGCTCCGATTTCGGAAGGATCGTTTTCATAGGTGAGCGTCATATCCTGAATGAGGGAGCTGTATTGGCCAAACCAGTCGATCTCCCCGTAATTGGACTCCGCCTGATAGGAATAGTAGGAGGACATGCTGAGGTTGCCTATCAGCAGGAGAAATAGGTTCAGCAGAAGGACGATACCAGTGAGTACCCAGGTGGATACCTTCCGGTACAGCTTGATGCGCTCGTTCTGAATCAGGTTACCCAATGATGTTCCCTCCCCCCGTCAGTTCCATAAAGCTCTGCTCCAGCGACTGTCCCACGGGGGTCAGTCCCAGAATCACCACATCGTTTTCCATCAGCCGCCGGTTAACGGTGGCGATTTCCTCCTCTGTGATGCGCAGATCCACATGGTCGCCTGTGATTTCCAACACCCGGTCGGGGAGATAGGTCCGCAGCAACTCCGCCGCCCGGTCCAGCGGCCGCAGGATATACCGGTAGGTATTGCTCTTGCTGCGGCTGATCAGCTCTTCCACATCCGCCACCTGCAGCAGGGTGCCGTTGCTGATGATACCCACAGTATCGCACATAAGCTGCATTTCCTGCAAAATGTGGCTGGATACCAGCACAGAAACCCCCGCGTTGTGCGCCAGATGGCGCAGCAGGTTGCGCATTTCCTGAATGCCCGCCGGGTCCAGCCCGTTGGTGGGTTCGTCCAGGATCATGATCTTCGGCTGATGGAGCAGGGCCTGAGCAATCCCCAGCCGCTGCTTCATCCCCAGGGAATAGGTTTTGAATTTTTCCTTGATGCGCATCTGCATGCCCACCATCCGGACTGCCTCGTCCACCTGCTTGGCCCCTACGCCGCAGGCACGGGCCTGAATCATCAGGTTGTCATAGCCGGTCAGGTAAGGATACATGTCGGGGTTTTCCACGATGCCGCTGAGATTTTTCATGGCGGCTTCGAAGTCCCTTTCCACATTGTGTCCGTCCACCGTAATGGTGCCGCTGTCAATGGACAACAGTCCCAGAATCATTTTGATGGTGGTGGTTTTGCCAGCGCCGTTGGGGCCCAAAAATCCAAACACCTCACCCTCACGGACGGAAAAGCTGACATCGTTCACCACGGTGCGCTTTCCGAAGGTCTTATATACCCGGTCCAGAACCAAAACCTCACTCATCGAATGATACCCCCTTCCGCATCCCGTAGCGGAAGCTCTCCCAGGTCACTAATCCGGTAGATTTTCCACTCTTCGTCAATCTTCTTTAGGGACAGAGTTAGGCTTACCGATTGCCGGGCATCGTCCACGTCCACATATTCCCCGGAATAGGGATTGTACAAATGTCCACTGATCCGATAGGTATACAGCATGGTGATAGAGGCCACGTCCTCATCCACCATATAGGCACTGCGCTCCCGTTTCAGCAATTCTCGGCCGTTCACCTGGGTTTTCCTCTGCAGGCCCTCCATTGCAGGCCCCATCACGGTGAGCGCGGAGCTTTCCAGATAATCGGAGTTTTCGTCAAACAGTGGTTCAAGCTGGGCCGCCACTTCCTCCTGCCACTGCTGCCTCCCCTCCATCGTCAGGGCTGACGCCTGCTGGGACGATGCATAATCGTAGGTATCCATCAGCACATCGCGTACAGCATCCGCCTTTTCCTCCAGCGATTCCTGTACCGGAATCAGCATCAGCTGTGTCACCAGCACGTAAATGATTACCGCCGCCAGCAGCGCCATGGAAACCACAAAGCCGCGATTACACCGGCGCCACCACGATTTTTTCTTCAACCGCTCCATCTCCTTTGCCAAGGGGGTTCCCCCTCTGTAGTCTGTCATCCGGCGGGAGTCTTTTCCCGGCTACCGATGTCATCATAACAACGGAAAGGAAGCGTTGTCAAACGAATCCCGTCACTTTCATGAAACCTTAAGGGTTCTTTCATTATTCTCACCCTTTTTCCCTCCCTTCCCCCCTTGCTCCCCACCATGGAATCTGATAAAATGAAAGCATCGGATATCAGATTTTCATTCAAGGAGTGAAACATATGGAGCCGGTCAATCAGAATCCTCAGCAGCCCCCCGTTCAGCAGATTGCTGGACAGCAGCCTGCTCAGACACCACCACCCCAGAATACCGCCGGACAGCAGCAGGCGCCTCAGCAGGAGCAGCAGCCGTATCAGCCCCCCTATTCACAGCAGCAACCCTACCAGCAGCCGTACCAACAACAACCCTATCCGCCCCAACAGCCACCCTATCCCCCTTATCAGCAGACGGACAATACCGCCAAAGTCATCTGTATTCTCGATTATTTCTCCGTTCTGTGCCTGTTGGGACTGTTTGTGGAAAAGGATAACCCGGATGTACGTTTCCACACCAATCAGGGATTGATCCTCTTCCTGCTGGAAGCGATCATCTGCGTGGTATCCGCGGTGCTGGGCTGGATCCCGATTGTGGGCTTCATCGTCCGTGTCGTTTGCAGCCTGCTGGGCCTGGTATGCATAATTTTGTCCATTGTAGGCATCATCAACGCCTCCCAAAATCAGAGGCGGCCTCTTCCCCTCGTCGGGACTTGGATCACGTTGATTAAGTAGCCCGGCCCAGGGCCTGTCTGTGACATACACGAACTATGTGGGAAGTCCCTGGGCCCGGAGAACTTGGCTGTCGGCCGGTGCGGCCTCCTGCCGCTTACGCGGCAACGCCAATCCTCCCTCTTCCTTTTGTGTATGCCTAGCCAGGGGCTATAGGTAACATAGGAAGATGATATGGTACCATTGGTGATACAAAAATGAATCCAAACGACATTCGTGACCAACTGAAAAACGAGTATCCCTACCGCCTGGAGCTGCATGCCCACACCTATCCAGTGAGCCGCTGCAGCGAGGTTTCCCCCACCGAGCTGGTGGATATCTATCGTTCCCTTGGCTTTAACGGTCTGGTAGTGACCAACCACTTTTACTCCGGCACCCTGGATGAACTGCCAGAAAACCAGCGGGTGGACGCCTATCTGGAGGCTTACCATCAAGCAAAGGACTACGCCGAAGGATACGGTATGAAAATCTATTTGGGGGCGGAGTTGCGCTTTGACGAAAATGCCAATGACTATCTGCTGTACGGTGCGGATGAAGCCATCCTGCGACAGGCCCGGGAATACTTCTCCAAAGGCCTTGCCTGTTACCGGCGGGAGGTCTCTCTTTCGCGCAGCGTCCTGCTCCAGGCGCATCCCTTCCGCCCGGGCATGGTCCTTGCCGATCCAGCGCTGCTGGACGGAGTGGAGGCCTACAACATGCACTGCGGTCACAATAACGCCACTGCTCTCGCCGTACGCTACGGAGCTGCGCAGCATTTCGCCGTCACCTCGGGCGGCTCCGACTTTCATAATCCCGGAAGAGGCCACGAAGGGGCCCTGGCTCTTCGGGCACGCCGCCTTCCCGAGGATTCCTTCGGAATCGCCGCTCTGTTGAAAAGCGGCGACTTTGTCTTTGAGCTGGGCGGCCAGGCTATCCTCTTGCCATAACCGCCTTTGGACAAGAACCATTCCCAGAAAAAAGACACCCCGTCAGGGCACTTCTTCGGAAGTACCCTGACGGGGTGTCTTTTTTCTGACATACTGCTATAAGTATTCTTATTTAACATCCAAAACGAATTACTGCCTTTTTCCTTTGTCGGCAGCATTCTTTTGGGCTTTGATGACCTTGAGCCGGGAGAATTCCTCCCGTTCCTTTTCCTCCAGGGAATCGGTAATGAATTTAACCGTCCGGGTAAAGCGCGGTATCACAATATTTTTCAGGGCGTTGGCCCGTTTTTGGGTCTTTCCCACCGCGGTGGCCAATCGGTAAACACTGTTTTCCACCTCCGCCAGCTCGGCGGTGAGCTTTTTCACCCGGTCAAATTGGATATAGGCCTCGTCCACCAGGGAACTGGTAGACATAAAGCCGTAGGACAGCTCCACCGGCTCCGGATCCAGATGAACCAGCGGAATCTCCACCCCCATGACACTGCGGGAGGATAAGCTCAACCCGTTTTCCACCGGTACCGCCTCCGCGATATCGGCACAGATGCCGTGGGCGATATTGGCCTGCTGCAACGCCAGATAAGCATCGGCGTAACAGGAATCGATGCTGGACTGGATCGTTTCCGCCCGGTCGATGAGGGCCATCATCTCCCGCACAATGATGTTGCGCTTGCGGTCCAGCAGCTCAAATCCCACTTTCGCCAGATCCAGGGATTTTTTGGTGCTGATAAGGTTTCCCTTTGTGGGAAACACCTGATCGGCCATCCGCCGTCACCTCCCGTCGGACTCCTGAGGACGATAATACTTCTCCAGCATCTTGTCGTCCACACGGTCCAGCTCCTCCCTGGGCAGAGTGGACAGCAGCTTCCAACCCAGGTCCAACGTCTCGTCAATGCTACGGTTCTCTCCGACCCCCTGGTGGACATACTGCTGGTCAAACATGCGTCCGAATTCCAGCAATCTTTTATCGCCAGGCGACAGCTCCTCCTCACCGATGACAGAGGCCAGCGACCGTGCCTCCTGCACCCGGGCATAGCAGGCGAACAGCTGATTGGAAACCGCGGCATGATCCTCCCGGGTAAAGCCTTCGCCGATGCCGTCCTTCATCAGACGGGACAAGGAGGGCAGCACCGATACCGGCGGATAGATCCCGCTGCTGTCCAGGGATCGATCCAGCACGATCTGTCCCTCGGTGATGTAACCGGTCAGGTCGGGAACCGGGTGGGTGATGTCGTCGTTGGGCATAGTGAGAATGGGAAGCTGTGTGACCGAACCGGTGCTTCCCTTGATCATGCCCGCCCGTTCGTACAGCGAAGCCAGATCGGAATACAGATAGCCGGGATAGCCCTTCCGGCCGGGGATCTCCCCCTTGGAGGAGGAGAATTCCCGCAGCGCCTCCGCATAAGCGGTCATGTCCGTCATGATGACCAGGATGTGCTTGTTCAGGTCAAAGGCCAGATATTCCGCCGCTGTCAGCGCACAGCGCGGCGTCAGGATCCGCTCGATGATGGGATCGTTGGACAGGTTAAGGAACATGACCACCCGGCCCAGCACGCCGCTTTCCTCAAAGGAGCGGCGGAAATAGTCGGCCACGTCGTTGGTGACACCCATAGCGGCAAATACGATGGCGAAGTCGGCGGCGGAGCCGTCGGGCTCGGTCACCTTGGCCTGGCGGACGATCTGAGCCGCCAGCTCGTTGTGCCGCATGCCCGATCCGGAGAAGATGGGGAGCTTCTGCCCGCGGATCAACGTCATCATACAGTCGATGGAGGAGATACCGGTTTGGATAAAGTTGCGGGGATATACCCGGGACACCGGGTTGATGGCGGAACCATTGATGTCCCGGGAAAGGGGGCCGCTGCCGTCGGAAGCCATCATGGGGAACAGCTCCCCCAGCCCGTCGGCGGGACGGCCCGCACCGTCGAAAATACGGCCCAGTAGCTCCGGGGACAGGGGCATCTCCACCGGCCGGCCTTGCAGCCGGGTCCGGGTATTGGACAGAGATATGCCGTTGGTGCCTTCAAACACCTGGATGACCGCCCGGTCTCCCTCCATCTGCACGATCCGCCCGGCGCGCTCGGTTCCGTTCTCCAGGCGCAGGGTCACCGTCTCCTCAAAGGAGGCACCCTTCACCCCGTCCAGAACGATGAGGGAGCCGCTGATCTCCTTGACTCCTACATATTCGATAATCATGAAAGCACCACGCCTTTCTTGTTGCCTGTTGCCGCCCCGGCGGCGGAAGCCTTACGCGGAAAGCGCGTCCAGCTCGGTATCAATCTCCCCGATCATATCGTCCAACTTCTGTAGCTGGTCGTTGGGAACCTCATATTTGATGCGCACCACCTTGTCGAACAAACCGGTACCCGTGATGCGGGACAGCGGAACGCCCGCCGCCACTAGGCCCTGAGCCCGGCGGTGCAAGTGCAGGATCACCTGCATCATTTTCAGCTGCTTTTGAAGCGGCACATAGGTGTCGTCCTGGTGATAGGCGTTTTGCTGCAGGAAGCCCACCCGGATCACACGGGCCGTTTCGATGGACAGCTTCTGGTCGTCCGGCAGCACATCGGAGCCGATGAGCTTGACGATCTCCATGAGCTTGTTTTCCTCCTGAAGGATCTGGGCCACGCGGGCCCGGCATTCCATGAAGTCCGCACCCACATTGCGTTCGTACCACGGCCCCAAATCGCTCAGATATTCGCTGTAGCTAGAGGTCCAGTTGATGGCGGGATAGTGGCGGGAATAGGCCAGCGATTTGTCCAGCGCCCAGAAGCAGCGGGTAAACCGCTTGGTGTTCTGGGTCACCGGCTCGGAAAAGTCGCTGCCCTGGGGGGAAACGGCGCCGATGATGGTGACGCTGCCCTTCTCCCCGCTGAGGGTTTCCATCATGCCCGCCCGCTCATAAAACTGCGACAGGCGGGACGGCAGATAGGCCGGGAATCCCTCCTCCGCGGGCATTTCCTCCAACCGGCCAGAGATCTCGCGGAGCGCCTCCGCCCACCGGGAGGTGGAGTCGGCCATGATTGCCACGTGATATCCCATGTCGCGGTAATACTCCGCCAGGGTGATACCGGTGTAAATGGACGCTTCCCGGGCGGCCACGGGCATGTTGGAGGTGTTGGCGATGAGCACGGTCCGGTCGGTCATGGGACGGCCGGATTTGGGATCCACCAGGCTGGAGAATTCCTCCAGCACCTGGGACATCTCATTGCCCCGCTCCCCACATCCCACATATACGATGATATCCGCGTCGCACCATTTGGCCAGCTGATGCTGGGTCATGGTCTTGCCGGTACCAAAACCGCCGGGAATGGCGGCGGTGCCGCCCTTAGCAATGGGGAACAATGTGTCAATGACCCTCTGCCCCGTAATCAGCGGGGTATCCCCGTACAGGCGGCTTTTCACCGGGCGGGGGGTCCGGATGGGCCACTGCTGGCACAGGGTCAGCGGGGTTTCCTTCCCATCGTCTCCCTGAAGCACCGCCACGGTATCGGTGACGCGGTAAGCCCCATTGGGGCGCACCTCCTTCACCGTCCCCGACAGGCCGGCAGGCACCAGGCAGCGGTGCAGGATGGCCGGTGTCTCCGGACAGGTGGCGTACACCTGCCCACCGGTCAGGCGATCGCCCTCCTTCACCGTCACCGTGACCTCCCAGGTCCGCTCCCCGTCCAAGGAGGACACGGTCAGACCCCGGCTGATGAAATCGCCGGAGGCAGCCTCGATGGCCTTCAAAGGCCGCTCGATACCGTCAAAAATGTTGTCCAGTATTCCCGGACCTAGGGTGGCGCACAGCGGTCCTCCGGTGCCGTACACCGGTTCCCCGGTGCGCAGACCGGTGGTGTTCTCATATACCTGGATGGTGGTTTTCTGGTCGTTGATGCCGATGACCTCGCCCACCAACCGTTCCTCACCCACCAGCACCATTTCCATCATGGACAACCCCGTATCCCCCAGCAGGGTGACTACCGGACCGTTGATGCCGTAGATGCGGTTTTCTTTTGCCTCTTGCTTCGCCATATGTTCCCGCCTTTCCGTCCCGGAAAATCTCTCAGACCCTTTGCAAAGCCCGGGCGCTTACTCGATGGTCAGGCCCGAATGGGCGGTAAACCATTCCCGCTGCAGCAGCAGCTTCTGATCCAGGGTATCGTCCGCGATCAGGCCGCGAACCCGGTTCTCCCCCCGGACGCCGCCCAACCGGATGGATGCATCCGCTTCCAACCGGCTGTCCGCCGGGCAAAGGGGCCGCAGCTCTTCCCATTTGTCCTGATCCTGCGGCGCAAAATACAGGATGAGGGGAACCTGCCCCTCCTCCGTCAGACGGCCGACCACCTCGCTCACCGACTGTCTGAGCCGCTCCCGATAGGCGGGGGTAGCGGTGTATTCCCGCAGCTTTTCCTCCGCCCCGGCAAACACATCCTCCATCAGGCCCTGCCGCTTTTCCAGCAGATGACGGCGCTCGTCCAGCTCCCGCCGGGACAGATCCCGCCGCAGGTTGCTGCGCATGCCGGCGTTTTCCCTCTGGATCATCTCATAGGCTGCCTGAAGGGCCTGCTGCTCCGCTTCGTACAGGCGCTGAGCCTTGAAGTCCTCCACCTCCTGGTGGATGCGCTGAGACTGCTCCTCCGCATAGGCCGTAACAGCCTCCACAAATTTACTGACTTTCTCGTCGCTGTTCACCATAGTCGGCGACCTGCCTTTCACATGGGTTGCATGGACGCCCGCCCGATTGCGTCGGCGGGCCTACAGCCGGACACCGATGGCGTCCTGGACATAACGGGTGATGGAATCCTTGGCCCGGCCGTTGCCGTGCCGGTCGGGGATCTCCACAATCAGGGGACGGGACCGGTTCAGCTTGAGATCGTCCACCAGCTCCGGACAAAGGCGGACCAAGTGCTCGGTCATGAGCACCACGGCGATATCCTCCTGCTCCATAGCGTCGGAAAGCGCCTTGCGCACCTCGTCCTCCTCATGGACCACCACGCCCTCGATCCCGGCCAGGCGCATTCCCACCTGGGTATCCACGTTGTCGCTGATGACATAAAAGCGCATAGGGGATCCCCCGTTTCTTGTTAAAGGATCAACATCATGATGGCGATCAGCAGGCCGTACAGGCCGAAACCTTCGCCCAGCGCCACAAAGATGATGGATTTACCGAAGTTTTTGGGATCCTCCGACGTGGCGCCGATAGCGGCCGGAGCCGCAGAAGCGACGGCAATACCGCCGCCGACAGCGGCTACACCCACCGCCAGGCCCGCGCCGATGTAGGCCATGCTTTTGTCCGTCATTCCGGACGCCGCCTGATCCGCCGGGGTTCCCACCTCTTCCGAAGCGGACGTCCCGGCAGCGGAAGCGGACTCATCTCCTTCTGCAGAAACCGCCACGGGCAGACAAAGGCACAGGGTACCGATGACAATTAGGGAAAGGAAATGCACCGCCATGGCCCGTTTGGGGGAACGGCCACGTTTGACCAGCAGAATGGCCACGGATACGGAAATCGCCAGCAGCAACACGGGAAGAATCAGCATCATCAGTTTCATAGGATTGACCTCCTTGTTATGTGTGCGGCAGGAACGCCGCAAATATACGGAATAAGGAACCCACCCGCTCAGGAACGCGGTTTCAGCGGGAGGAACGGACGGCCGTCCCCCTGGTAGTACCGGCTGAACATCTCATAGAACTCCAGCCGCATCACCTGGATGGCCACCAACAGGGCTTCCATGGCGGTCACCAGGACGTTGCCCAGAATCACGGCCACGGTATAGCCGAAGGGGCCAAACAGTCCCGCTAGGGAGAACACCGCCATCATCATTCCCGCATGGATCAGCACAAAGGCCGCCACCCGCAGAAAAGACATGGTGTTGGAAAGATACGTCAGCAGAGCCTCGAACAGCTCAAAAAAGGTCTGGAGGATATATTCCCCCCATTTTTCCGGTTTCCAGTCCTTTCGTCCGGACACCAGCTTACCCAAAGGCTCCTGAAGGAACATGGAAATCAAGGGCAGAACCACGGTAACAATCAGGTATGCCGGTGTAAACAGGGGAATATTCAGCAGCAGCTGGCACACGGCTCCCACCGTAATCCCGCCATAGAATACGAAACCGGCAATCCCGTTGGGACCGAAAACGGCCCTTTCATAATCTCGCTGCCTTAAGCTGGAATAGATATTGATGCCCATGCTGATGAGGATCAGGGCAATGCCCAGCAGAACCGCCGCCAGAATAATCTTGATCGGCGTTCCTGTCCCCATGACCTCAATGGGCTTTTCCGACAGGCCGAAAACCCCCTTGTACAGCGGATCCAACACGTGCTCGAAGCCGAAAACGGAACCGAATACCGTACCGAACACCGCCGCGGAGATACCGCAGGGGATCAGCACCCGGCCGATATCCATGCGCTTGAGCTTCCACATCAGCCAGCCTACCAAAGATACACAGAGTCCCTGCCCCAGGTCGGCAAACATCAACCCGAACAGTACAGTATAGGTAATGCCTACAAAAATCGTGGGATCCATTTCGGTATATCGCGGCGTGCCGTACATCCCCACCAGGTATTCGAAGGGACGGAACAGGCGCCGGTTGCGCAGCTCCACCGGCGGGGAATGACGATGATCCCGCTCCGGGGTTTCCACCGAATATTCGATGGCGTCCACCTGGTCCAGCCGGCGGCAAAACGCCTGTTCCTCCCGGGCGGGCACCCATCCGGTCAGGATAAATTTATCGTTGTGCCGCGCCGCGTAACGCCGGATACCAAAATAATAGGAGCGCATCTGCAAATGGCTGTATACCTCTGTACAGCGGGGACCTTCCTTTACCCAAAAGTCCGTGATCTCCTTCCGGCACTGTTCCCTCTGCTCCCGCAGGTCCTCCTGCTCTTTCTGAAGGGCGGAAACGATCTCCTCGGGATGCCCCACGGCGGCGGGGATCCGCAGCCGTTCGAAGTAGAGGGAGGAAAATATCCGGTCTACCTCTTCCGCCTGATCGAAGGGGGCAAAGTACACACCCCAGCAGTACTCCTCCTCCTTCGCTCCGGGAAAGAACAGCACGAAGGGATTGTCGTTATACAGCTTCAGCCTTTCAAAGCTCTCGTTGGGCAAACGTCCGAAACGCACCTTGATGTTCCGGCAGGCCAGCACCTTGTCCAAATCGATATCCAATCCGAAAAAATGACGGAACTGGATGATGTCCCTTCCCTTGGACTCGTACTGCGCGGACAGGTCAGCCAGCCGCCCCGACAGCTCGGCTGACCGGGCGGAAAATTCCTCCGCATAGCGGAACAGCTCCTCATCCGATTCCGCCCCCTCGGCGGAATCCTGCGGGGATAGGGTCCCCCCTACCCGGGAAGCCGCCTCCTGCAGACGGGCAATAGGCTCGGTATAGGGGTCGTCCTCCCGTACCGGTTCAAATCCGGACGGATCGGAAAAAAAGGTGATGGCATCGTCCGGCTGCATAACACCGGAGCCGCCGCACACACGCACCACCTGATCCAGGCTATCCATCCGGCCGATGATGCTGATCTGTTTCATACGGGAAACCGCCATATCACTTTCCCCCCATTGGTTCCGCCATAATCAGGACGGGCTTGATTTCTTCCGGAGGGAGCCCATACCGGACGCCCTCGATGATGTTGATGATGTTTTCCAGCTCCACCGCGCTGACCACCCGATAGGAAAACAGCGTCACCATGGGATAAATGGAATACCGCAGGTAATGCCGGGCGGTGTAAAAGGAAGCGCGGATATTGAGATCGTGGGAATGACAGCGCTGCTCCTCCGGTATTCTCCGGCCCATGGGGGTGTTATAGAACAAGTCCAGCACTTCTTCCGGCGCGGCGGCTTCCACCATCTGTCCCCGCACCTTTTCGCTCAGGGCGCCGCCCCAGGGCAACAGATTGCTTCGGATCTCTTCAGGGGAAGCGTTAAAGTACCGCTTGAGACGGAAAATGCGGGTGACGTTCTGCGCGTCCATCCGCGTGCCGGATACATCCACCATCTGCTGGCGCAGCTCACCGGAGGTGGCGTCGATGACGTGCAGCAGATAGTGGGCAACACCCCGGTACAGCTCGTTTTCAATCTCCCGGATGCGCAGGGTGCCGTTTTCCGCCGGCGGATACCGGTCCAGTATCTGGCGGTAATCGGTGCCCGACAGCGCTTCCTTCAGCTCGTCAAAGGTAGTGGCCCGGCTCATTTTCATCAGGTCAATGGACACCCGTCCCAGCATGGACAGAGGCATGGTATAAAAATATTCCTCCGAGCGCCCGGCGCCGATCAGGCGCAGGCAGCGGACAATCTGATCCGCTACCTCCCGCCGCAACAGGTATTCCGCCATTTCCCGGCCACCCGCCATATCGTAGCGGCACAGCGCGGCGTAGTCCTGTCGGACCTTTCGCCGCAACAGCACCTCCAGATAACCGCGGTGGATGCTGGATTCGTTGACCTCCCCCAACACAGTGGCGTAGGAGGTATTGCTTTTCAGATAGGCGGCGATCTCGCCCACGGAGCGGCAGCCCAGCAGGGCGGCCAAATCCTGCGGCGTCAGCCGTCCGCCGTACATGGCCCGCGCTTTGGCCAGAATCACATTGGATACATAGTGTCCCGCCATCGGCGTTCCGCCCTCCTTTCCTCGAAATCGGACAAAACGGACAGGGAAGCGGTCAGCCGGTCACCCGGGCGACGATCTCCTCGATCCATCGGCTGCGGTTGTCCGCCGCCAGCTTTTCCAGCCGGGCGGCCTGATCGGCATAATAGGCCTGCCTCTGTTTCCACTCTTCATCAGCCAGCTTCTGTTCGGTTTCCAGATTGGTGCGGATGCGCGCCCGGGCCTTCTCCAGATAATCGTCACGCAGACGGCGGGCCTTTTCCACGATTTCCTCTTCCGAATCCTTCCGCTCCCTCTGAGCGGCATCGGTGATCTCCCGCGCCTTTTCGTCGATGTCGATGATGCGCTTGATCATGGCTTCCATCCGTCTCCGCCTCCTTTCCTCGCGTCATACGGCGAAATCCGATTTTTTAGTATATGCTTACCGCCGGGGATTAACCCCGGCGGCGGTGAGAACCGTCAGTTTTTCAGGCTTTGCAGCGGCGCAGGGATCCGTCCGCCGCGTCCGATAAAGCGGGCGGGAGACGAGGTATTCAGCGGCATCACAGGTCCGCCGCCCAGCAGCCCACCGAAGGACAGCTCTTCGCCCACCTGCCTGCCGATGGCGGGCACCACCCGCACCGCCGTTGTTTTGGAGTTGACCATGCCGATAGCCGCCTCGTCCGCAATGATGGCCGAAATTACCTCCGCCGGCGTGTCGCCGGGAATGTTGATCATATCCAGGCCCACTGAGCATACAGCGGTCATGGCTTCCAGCTTTTCGATGCGCAGGCAACCTTCCCGGGCGGCACGAATCATCCCTGCATCCTCCGTCACCGGGATAAACGCCCCCGACAGACCACCCACATGGGACGACGCCATGACGCCGCCCTTTTTCACCGCGTCGTTGAGCAAAGCTAGAGCGGCCGTGGTGCCGTGGGCGCCGCAGCGCTCCAACCCCATCTCTTCCAGGATGTGTGCGACGGAATCGCCCACCGCCGGCGTGGGAGCCAGCGACAGATCCACAATTCCGAAGGGCACGCCCAGACGGTGCGATGCTTCCGTGGCCACCAGCTGGCCCATACGCGTGATTTTAAACGCCGTCTTTTTGATCAGATCGGCCACGGCGGTAAGGTCGCAATCCCCCGCCTTGGCCAGAGCGGCCCGCACCACACCGGGGCCGGAAACCCCCACGTTAATGACGCAGTCGGGTTCCCCGGCGCCGTGAAAGGCACCCGCCATGAAAGGATTGTCCTCTGGCGCGTTGCAGAACACCACCAGCTTGGCGCATCCAATGCAATCCCGGTCGGCGGTACGCTCCGCCGCCGCGCGGACCGCCTGGCCCATCAGGGCCACGGCGTCCATATTGATCCCCGCCTTGGTGGATCCGATATTGACCGAAGAACACACATGGTCGGTGACGGCCAGCGCCTCCGGAATGCTTTCGATCAGCTCCCGGTCCCCGGCGGCGAAACCCTTCTGCACCAGGGCGGAATAGCCGCCGATAAAGTTGACCCCGCATTCCACTGCCGCCTTTTCCAGCGTGCGGGCAAAACGCACCATGTCCTTGTTTTCGCACGCAGCAGCGATCATGGCGATGGGGGTAACGGAAATCCGCTTGTTGATAATGGGGATCCCGTACATTTTTTCGATGTCTTCACCAGTCTTCACCAGGTCCCGCGCACAGCGGGTAATCTTGTCGTACACCCGCCGGCAGGCCCGGTCGATATCGCTGTCACAACAGTCCAGCAGGGAAATGCCCATGGTGATGGTGCGCACGTCCAGGTGCTCGTCCTGGATCATGGTGATGGTCTCCAGAATATCTCCCGCGTTGAGCATGGCTACTCTCTCCTTTGGCGTCGAAATCAGATGCGGTGCATGGAATTGAAAATATCCTCGTGCATCGCGTGAACGGAGAGGCCCATTTCCTTCCCCAGCGCGTTCAGTTCCTCGGAAAATGCCGTGAACGGCACGTCGCAGTCGGAAATATCCACCATCATAATCATGGCGAACATGCCCTGCAGAATGGATTGGGTCACATCAGATACATTGACCCGGTGGGCGGCGCATACCGCCGACACCCGTGCCAGAATGCCCACCATATCCTTGCCGATGACGGTTATCACTGCACGCATAGCTCTTCCTCCATCCCCCGGCTTTTGTGCTGACAGGGGCTCTTTTGGTTTTCCTTGATGCTTTATGATAGCACAATCCCCTGGGGAAAAAAAGAGCAATTTTCCACGAACCTTTAAAACAACCGGGTGAGTATCCCTGAAAAATAGCAAAAATTTTCGCCTATCTCCCCCTAAACTCTGGGTGGGGCCGACTGCAAATCCCAAGAGAGCCGCCAACGCAGAAGGACCCTCATTCTCTCCCCAATGAAAAGCCTTTGGGTAACCTGTGTACGGCAAGGAATGTATATGCCTGCAGGGCAGCGGCAGAATCGCCCCCCCGCTCCAGGAAAGGTACCCGGCATCCCATTCCCTTCAACCTTCCATCCGCCACTCATACCGGCTTTCCGGGCTTTTCTCCGGGAAAAAAATATGATAGGATAAAAACATAAAAGGCGAACCCCTATTTTCCTTGCCATTTTCCATCAGAAGGAGTACTGTTAGAATGTATCTGGCTGACTGTCATCTGCATACCCACCATTCCCCCGATTCGGAGGCAGCCTTTGACGACATCGCCCGGGCCGCTTGTGCAGCGGGGCTGTCCGCTGTCACGGTGACGGATCATGTGGAGATGGGCGCTTTTATCCGGGAAGGCTATGTGCTCTCCCACCCCGCCTCTCTGGCGGAAACGGCGGAGACGGCCGAAAGATGGCGGGGCCGCCTGACCATTCTGCGCGGCGTAGAGCTGGGGGAGCCGCTGGAAAACCTTACGGAAACCGGGAAACTGCTGGATGCCCCGCTGGATTTTGTCCCCGCCTCTCTTCACAACCTTCCGGGGATCGACGACTTCTATTTTCTGAACTACGGCGAATGGGATATTCCCCGCCTGCTGGATCAATATTTCGCCCAGCTGCTCGGCATGGTTCACTGGGGGCGCTTCGATTCCCTCGCACACCTGACCTATCCGTTCCGTTATCTTCCGCCCCAATGGCGGGAGGAAGGCTACGGCCGCTGGCGGGAATGCATCGACGCCGTCCTTTCCGCTTTGGCAGAAAAAGGGCTGGCTCTGGAAATCAACGTATCCGGCCTGCGCCAGGAAATCGGACGGACACTGCCGGATCTCCCCATCATCCGGCGCTTCCGGGAGCTGGGGGGCGAATGGGTGACGGTTGGCTCGGACGCCCACCGTCCGGAGGATGTGGGCCGTCATATCCAGGACGGATTGGCGCTGGCCGCCGAAGCGGGCTTCCGCTATTATGCAGTTTATGAAAACCGAACGCCTCAGGCGCATTCCCTGAAGCATATATAAAGCCGACCGCCCTCGCGGCGGAGAATCAAAAGGAGGAATCTTCATGGAAAAACTGCTCCGACTGCTGGATACCAACGCACGTCTGACCGACGCCCAGCTGGCCGCCATGCTGGACTGCACGGAAGAGGAAATCAAAAAAAAGCTCACCGCCCTGGAGCGGGAAGGCATCGTGCGCGGGTACAAGGCCGTCATCGACTGGGAGAAGACCGGGGAAGAACATCTGACCGCGCTCATCGAGCTGCGGGTCACCCCTCAGCCCGACCGCGGATTCGAGGAAATCGCGGAACAGGTCAGCTTGTTTGACGAGGTGGAAAGCGTCTACCTTATGTCCGGCGGCTACGACCTGGCGGTGACGGTGCGCGGGCGCAGCTTCCGCGACATTGCCTTTTTTGTGGCCAAGCGGCTGTCCACGCTGGATTCCGTCATTTCCACCGCCACCCATTTTGTCCTGCGCCGGTACAAGGACCAAGGCGTCGCGTTCACCCGCGAAAAAAAGGATCTGAGAGGAGCCCTGTGACCCCTATGAACCAGTCGGAAATTTCCTACGAACGTTTTCTCAACCCCACCCTGGCAGGGCTCAAGCCCTCGGGCATCCGTCGCTTTTTCGCCATTGCCAGTGAGATGGAGGACGTCATCACCCTCTCTATAGGAGAGCCGGATTTTACCACCCCGTGGCATATCCGTGAGGAAGGCATTCAGTCTTTAAAGAAAGGGCGCACCTGGTACACTCCCAACGCCGGACTGCTTCGGCTGAGGGAAGCCATTGCCAGCTTCACCCAGCGGCACTCCGGCATCGATTACGCCCCCAAGGACGAGATCCTGGTCACGGTGGGAGGCAGCGAAGCCATCGACCTGGGCCTGCGGGCCGTGCTCAGCCCTAGGGATGAGGTGCTGATCCCGGAGCCCAGCTTTGTGTGCTACGATCCCTTGACCCGCATGGCTGGCGGCGTACCGGTCCCCCTGGTCACCCGGGCGGAGGACGCTTTCCGTCTGACGGCGGAAGCGCTGGAAGCCGCCATCACCCCCCGGTCCAAGGTGCTGGTGCTGCCCTATCCCAACAATCCCACCGGCGGCGTCATGCGCCGTCCCCATCTGGAGGCAGTGGCCGAGGTGGTGAAAAAGCACGACCTGCTGGTGCTGTCGGATGAAATCTACGGCGCGCTGACCTACGGCGATACGCCCCATGTCAGCATCGCCTCCCTGCCTGGCATGCAGGAGCGCACCCTGCTTATCGGCGGCTTTTCCAAGGCCTTTGCCATGACCGGCTGGCGGCTGGGTTACGTGTGCGGCCCCGCCCCCATCATGGAGCAGATTGTCAAGTTGCACCAGTATGCCCTGATGTGCGCCCCCACCATGGCCCAGTACGCTGCCATCGAGGCGATGGAAAACGGCGATCCCGACATCGAATGCATGCGGGGCGAATACGATACCCGCCGGCGATATATCGTGGACAAGCTCAACCGTATGGGGCTGACCTGTTTTGAGCCGGAGGGCGCTTTCTACGTTTTCCCCTGCATCCGCTCCTCCGGGCTAAACTCCGAGGATTTTTGCCAGCAGCTGCTGGCGGAAAAGCATGTGGCCGTGGTTCCCGGCACCGCCTTTGGCGACTGCGGGGAAGGTTTTGTCCGGGTATCCTATTGCTATTCCCTGGAACATATCACCGAGGCCATGCACCGCATGGAGGAATTTCTGGAGGATCATCACATTTAAGGAGGCCGCATTCCATGCCCCTTTCCGTGGCCGCACCGGCCAAAATCAATCTATCCCTGGATATCACGGGAACCCGCGACGACGGCTACCATCTGGTGGACACCGTCATGCAGGCGGTAAGCCTCTGCGACACCGTCACCGTCTGGGAATCGGATCAGCCGGGCATCTCCCTGGAATTGACCGGAGCCGGAGCGGACACCCTCCCGGCAGACGATACCAACACGGCCTGGAAGGCCGCCGCCCTGTTCCGGGAAGCGGTCAAAAAGCGGGGAATGGAGCCGGCTGGAACCGGCATCCGCATCCATAAGCGCATCCCCTTCGCCGCCGGGCTGGCCGGGGGAAGTGCAGATGCCGCCGGTGTGCTAGCCGCCCTCAACCGGCTGTACGGCAGCCTGCTGGAGGAAGAAGAGCTGGCCGACCTGGGCGGCCGGGTAGGGGCGGACGTACCCTTCTGCCTGCTGGGCGGAACCGCCCAAGCCACCGGAATCGGCACTATTCTGACGCCTCTTCCCGATCTTCCTGACTGCGATATCGTCATCGCCAAGCCCGCCGGCGGCGTATCCACCGCCCAGGCCTACCAGGCGGTGGATCGTGCTTTTGGCTGTACGGAAGAGACGGAAACGCCCCTTCACCGCCCCCGCACCTCTGTACTAGTGGATGCGGTGTGCTCCGGTTCCCTTCTCCAGGTGGGACGGGAGCTGTGTAACGTGTTTGAACAGGCCCTGCGCCTCCCGGAGACAGAGATGCTCAAAAGGGAGATGAACCGCTTCCACCCCTTGGGCTGCTTGATGACCGGCAGCGGATCCGCCGTTTTCGCCCTGTTCGCACACCGGACGGACGCGGAAAAATGCGCGGAAGCGCTGCGGTTGATGAAAGCGCTTCCGGGCGGCGCTCCCGCCGTGTTTCTCTGCCGCCCCTTCCGGGGAGGTCCCGCCACCCCGGCGCGAGATCCCTCGCTGGGGTAGGAAACCGGATGCGGTTTTCGTTCTCCTTTACTGCCGCTGAGGATCGCCCGCTGCGCCGGCAGGTGGTGTATGCGGCGGCGGAACCGCAACCGGAGTGTTCTGTCCACCCCATCGCCTTGCAGCGCTGTTTTTGGGTACCGCATGCCAAAAGCCCCGCGGAAGGAGCTACCTTCCGCGGGGCTTTTTCTCACTTCTGTTCCGGGTTCTGAGGGGACTGCTGATCCGGCCCGGAGGGACCGTTCTTCGATCCTCCCTTCTTCTTGCTGGCGATCTGCAGAACCACCAGGGCAGCAATCAGCAGAATGCCGACCCCCAGCAGCACAAACGGCCAGATGCTGACATTTTCCCCGGTGGCGGGCAGCGCCGCCGCCAGAAACCGTCCGAATTCCATAGACTTTTCCTCCCACGTTCACTTGCTGATAATCTCCGCTATATGCGCACCGCCTGTCCGGATGTGTCGCAGCGGTGCTTTTCCTTTTCAGTATACCGCAAGCCGTTCTTCTTTTCAACCGTTTCTCCTATCAGACGGATTGATCAAATCGGCGGCAATAAAAAATAACGATCCTTCTCCTTCTTTTCGTTGCTTTCCATACGGATAGTCTTTATACTTAAAAAATACAACACAAGGAATTGTACCTGTGAGGTGACGACATGCACTTTGTCAACTCCAAGGGGCTCTTGTCCGCCGGCAACGGTATGAATCTTTACCGCGGCTGCACTCACGGCTGCATCTACTGTGACAGCCGCAGTACCTGCTATCAGATGGACCACGATTTCGAGGACATTGAGGTCAAACAGAATGCACCGGAGCTGCTGGAGAACGCCCTGCGCCGCAAGCGGAAAAAGTGTATGGTGGGAACCGGCGCCATGTGCGATCCGTACATGCCCTGCGAGGAGCAGCTGAAGCTGACGCGGCAATGCCTGGAAATCATCGACCGGTACGGCTTTGGTGCGACGGTCCAGACAAAATCCGACCGGGTACTCCGCGACCTGGACCTGCTGGACAGCATCAACCGGCAGTCCAAGGCGGTGGTGCAGATGACACTGACCACCTATGACGAAGCCCTTTGCCGGCTTTTGGAGCCCAAAGTATGCACCACGCGCCGCCGCTACGAAGTCCTGAAAATCCTGCAAAAAAACGGTCTGCCTACCGTGGTGTGGCTCTCCCCCGTACTCCCCTTTCTCAACGACACGGAGGAGAACCTCCGGGGGATTCTGGACTATTGCTTCGACGCTGGAGTGAAGGGCATCCTCTGTTTCGGTATGGGGGTGACCCTGCGGGACGGAAGCCGTCCATATTTTTATGCTGCTTTGGACCGCTATTTTCCCGGTCTGAAACAGCGATACAAGCAGGTCTATGGCAATTCCTATGAATGTATGAGCCGGAATAACGACACCTTGATGCGCCTTTTTCACAGTCAATGCGAACGGCATGGCATTTGGCACAATGTGGAACAGATATTTTCGTATCTCCATGAGTTCCCGGAAGACGAGAACCAAATGTGCCTATTTGACCTGATACGATAATATACAAAAAGGACACGGAATATCACCGTGTCCTTTTTGTATATTACTCCTTCTGCTTTCCCACGGCAGGAAAGCGTCCCCCTCGGACACCGACGATTCCATCCGCCCTGCGCTACCATGGATAGGCGCGCTAGGCAGCGGAACCTCCGAATCAGCGAATCAGGCCTTCTTTCGGCGCAGCGCGCGGCGGATAACCAGCCAGGCGGCAGCGATCACGCCCACCGCCAACAACGCCAGGGTGACATAATCGTCGGCTTCCAGCGCCTCACCGGAAGCGAATAGATTGACGGCGAAAACCACCACACCCACAGCAGCGGCTGCCACCGCCAACAGCGGAATCGCCCGGAAAAAGCCATCCAGTTTGACCGGGCTGTCGGCGGGCACCCGCCGGTTAAGGAACCAGAACAGTACCGCCAGGGCAATACCGATCAGCGTCACCGCCGCTACCAGAGGGCCGTTCACCGCCTGGATGCCGGTGATATCGAATTCGCCGGTCTCCGCATTCTGCAGGCAGGGGAAAATCTGTTGGATATCCACAATGGCCGCCACCGCAAGGCACACGATGGCCAATCCGCGGTAAAGCACCGCCAAATCGGGAGCCTTCTGCTGAGGGGCCAGCCGGGTGATGGGGCCCTCCCGGAAATCCAACATCCGGCAAAGGCACTGGGCTCCCACCACACACACCAAGGTCTCCGGAACCATGTAGGTAGCGTTGTACACGATGGAATACCACAAAGCAGCGGCATCGGGGATGGATACCCCTGCCCACACCGTGCACCCGGAAATCACATGGCAGATATAGCGCAGCACACAGGCCAGCACGATGCCGGCTGTCACCGCCCCGCTTTGGCTGCGGATCTTGTTGCGGAAAATCCCGCAGAGTCCCAGCACCATAAACGCCACGATATAATCCAGTAGCATGATAGCCATCAGTGCCCCAAAAGAAGTGGCGTACTGCAGGTTCTTCATGCCGTCCAGCATCTGGATCAGGCTGAAAGCGAAGGCCGTCAGCAGTCCCCACCGGGTGCCGTACCGGTAAGCGATCAGCGCAATGGGCAGCATGCTGCAAATGGTGATGCTGCCGCCATAGGGCAGATCCACCAACTTGAGGATGCTGAGCACCACGGCGAAAGCCAGCATGATGCCGCTCTCGGACAATCGGACGATTTTGCTTTGGTTCATCACGTTTCCTCCCTTTTTTGACAGCAGGCGCGCAACAGGGAGGAATTTTCAGATGCCGCAGGCATCCAAAAAAGCCCCCCACATCGTGGAGGGCAAACGAAAGCCGTCGGGCTTTCCCAACACAATCCCTCCGCCGGCATTACCCGGATCAGGTTACAGGGTTTGGAGCCGCGGGCTCCCTCTCAGCCGGCCTTACGCCAGCACCCCTTTGTTCGATTTGTTACGGCCTGAACCGCCGTCCGTTTTTGGACAGCAACAGCATACTGCTTTTCCTCCGTTTTGTCAACCGCTGTCGAATATCGGAAGAAAAATTCCCTCCCTCGTCGCTTTTGCGAATTTTTCTCTTGACATTTTCCCGCCAGGTGCGTATAATCAATATGCTCTCTCACGAGAGCCCTTTGCGCCAGTAGCTCAGCTGGATAGAGTGTTTGGCTACGAACCAAAAGGTCAGGGGTTCGAGTCCCTTCTGGCGCGCCA
>CAJFNR010000047.1 GCA_904395335.1 Candidatus Avimonas narfae
AAGTCTTTCAAAAAGACTTCGGGCTGCGGGTATTGGATGGGATACGAAAAAAGCTCCGGAGTGGAAACTGGCATGTTTCCTTCATCCGAAGCTTTTTCTTGATTTCTACAATTGTTACCGCTACCAAATGTTACTCTTATGCCTTCGACACATGTTCTGCACACAAATGGCGGAGGTAGGTATGAATCATAAGACCTTGCAGTATATCATGGGTCATGCCTCAATTCAGATATTATTATACTCATGCGTCCTTTGAATAAGCGAAATCGGAAATGGTGCGAATAGAAGCTACAAAAGTAAAAGCCAATCAGCCGATCGCTGCATAATAGTAAAAGCCGGAGGGTACTACTCTCATACCACTTTTGGAAGCAAAATCATACTATGCTGTGCAAAATATACTCCCGTATGACAAATGGCGGAAAGTCCCATAGTTACAGGTTTCGCCGCCATATGTCAAGTTACATAAGGTTGCGGTGCCAATCCACTTGACGTTTCAGATAAATTATTTTATAAAAGAAAAAATCTACTGTACTATTTTATGAAATAGCTTATTGACTTTTATTCACATCATTGATAAAATAAATACATAGATTGTGCAGCTTTAACTAATAATGGAAAGGAGATTCATTTTATGAAAAAATTTCGCAAACTACTTGGAATTCTGACCTCTCTCGTTTTAACTATCACCCCCCTCATTGCTGGTGCTTTTTCCGCGACAGCGTATGAACAAGCTTATTTACAAAGCGGGAAAATTTACCGAATCAAATACAAGGATTCCGGTAAATATTTAACTGTATGCAACGGACTCGACGCGGATGGCGTCAACATCATCCAAAAAGATTTAGATGGAACCTTGTCACAGCAGTTCCGAGTGGTTTACGACAGCGCCAGCGATGCTTACCGCATCTACGCTATGTGTAGCTCCAATGGTAATGGCCGGGTTTTGCAGATTTATGCCCCCCTTGGGGTGGAAGCCGGCTGTAATGTGGAATTGAAGAGTCAAAGCGATACCGATTTGCAGCTTTGGAAAGTTGATTTTTATTATGGTGTCCGGGCGGATCTTTGCTATATCTTCACCAAAAATAGCAACAAAATATTGACCGCCACTGCGGGGAACGGAAGTCAATATGGAACCGCTCCGGAGTCAGCTGGCAATGTATGGATCAAAGACTATGTCGATGATAATCAGAGCGGTTGGTGCTTTGAAATTGTCAATCCTTCCGCGGACCCGGAACCCGGGAACTATTATATCCGAAATAAATCCACCAACGATTATCTGTACGTCAATAACAACTCCGTTGATTTGGGCGCTGCCGCTAGCAAGGAAAAATGGCAGGTGATTTATATAGGGAACGGCGTCTACAATCTGCGCCCAAATTCGCAACCTTCATCGGTCGTTTGCGGCGATTTTGGGGCAAACGGTGAATTGATGATGGGCAGTTCCGCCCTTTCTCTTTTTATTATTCCTGACGGTGAGGGGAGTTACCGCATCGTAACAGCCAGCAGCTATATTTCTACTCTCACTGTCAGTGAGGGAATCGCTACACGCGGCACCTATCAGGCTCTGGATACTCAACGGTGGATTTTTGAGCCCGCTTAAATGATTAAAAAAGGAACTGTGGGTTGCTATTTCGCTCACGGTTCCTTTTTCGCATCCAAAACGGGAGGTATTTTTCTGTCTACATCATCGCCATCAGACTTTTTTGAATTACTCGCCTAGCGATAGTTTTCTCATAAAAAGCCCGAAGTCTTTTGGCTGCGAGTGTTGGATGGGATATGAAAAGGCTTCGTAGTGGAACGGGCAGGTTTTCTTCATCCGAAGCTTTTTCTTTATTTCTGCGATTGTTCAGGTTCGAATTCTTACTAGCTCTCGAAAATGGCTGCATGTATCTATATTCTTGCAAGTACGAAAACTTGCCCTTAAACGCACGAAAACCCCGATTGTATCGGGGTTTTTCGTCTGTGCATCTTTTTCATGCACTTAAGATGGTTGCGGAAGAAGGATTCGAACCCTCACAAACAGAGTCAGAGTCTGTCGTGCTACCCTTACACAATTCCGCAGTGGTGAAACAGCGTATTTTATTATACCGGACAGACAGAATTTGTCAAGAGGGATTCCCCCGAAAGAATAAATTTCTTTATTCGGCGGCAGCATTTTTACAAGGAACCGCGCGGGGGACGATTGTCCCCCGCGCGGTAAAAACCGAAAGAAAGGTTATTTCTTCAGGCTGTTCTCGTAAGACTCCACCATCTTCTTGACCATCTGGCCGCCGATGGAACCGGCCTGCTTGGAGGTCAGGTCGCCGTTGTAACCCTGCTTCAGGTTAACGCCGACTTCGTTGGCAGCTTCCATCTTGAAACGATCGAGACCCTCGCGAGCTTCCGGTACCACGTGCTTGTTGCTAGACATAAAAAATACACTCCTTCATTTGTTGGCGGCGGTTCGCCGCGTTGTATTGGGTTTGCGTTTGCATTCATTAGGATGCTTTGCCGCCGCCTTTTTATAACAGTTAATTTGTGACAAATGAGTGGAATCCTGCCAAAAAAGCAGAAACAAAGGGGCGCGGAGGAAACATAGGGATTTCCGTTGTTCCCTTTGGGGAAAAGTCAAAGAAAGAACCGAAAACGGAGAGCGATCCGTTTGTGTTTATCCTTCCCGTCCATCGCCGCCGCATTCCGAAAAGGCGAAAAAGATATGACAAAACGCACCGGCCCCGCAAAACCGGAGCCGGTGCGTATGAAAGCTACAGCGGATTCAGGTAAAACGGCTTGTCACCGGATGGGGCGGCAGTGCCAGATGCGGTCGGAATAATCCTGGATGGACCGGTCGGCGGCAAAGATGCCACTGGCTGCTGTGTTGAGCATGGCCATGCGGGTGAAACGGTCCCGGTCACGGTATACCTCCGCCGATTCCCGTTGCGCCCGCAGATAGTCCTCAAAATCCGCCAACACCATGTAGGGATCGCGGTTGATCAGGGATCCGGCCACATCCCCATAGCTGCGTTTTCCAAAGCCGCGGAGCATGGCGTCCAGGGCCCGGTGGATCAGCGGATCGTTGTTGTAAAAGTGCTGGGGATCGTAGCCCTGCTTTTTCAACGCCTCCGCCTCGTCCGCCTTGAGGCCGAAAAGGAAAATGTTGTCCGTCCCCACGGCCTCGCTGATTTCCACGTTGGCGCCGTCCAGGGTGCCCAGGGTCACGGCGCCGTTCATCATCAGCTTCATATTGCCGGTACCGCTGGCCTCCGTACCCGCCAGGGAGATCTGCTCGCTGATGTCGGCGGCGGGCATGAGCAGCTCGGCCAGCGTCACCCGGTAATCCTCCAGGTACACCACCCGGAGCTTATCCCGGACCGCAGGATCGCTGTCGATAAGCGCCGCCAGGTCGCAAATGAACTGGATGATCTCCTTGGCCAGATAATAGCCGGGGGCGGATTTGGCCCCGAACAGGTAGGTCCGCGGGACGAAATCCATCCCGGGGTTCTCCTTGAGCTCCAGATAGGTGTGCAGGATGTGCAGGGCGTTCAGGTGCTGGCGCTTGTATTCGTGAAGGCGCTTGACCTGGATGTCGAAGAGGGAATCCGGATCCACCCGGATGCCGCTCGTTTTGAAAAGGTAATCGGAAAGGCGTACTTTGTTGCGGCGCTTAATGGCGGCAAACGCCTCCCGTGCGGCGGCATCGTCCGCATAGGGTTTCAGGCGGGACAGCTCCTCTGCGTTGAGCACGAAACCGTCCCCGATGCGTTCCTTCAAAAACGCGGTTAGCTCCGGGTTGGCCTGGCACAGCCAGCGCCGGTGCGCAATGCCGTTGGTAACATTGGTGAACTTCTCCGGCATCAGGGTATAGGCGTCGTGGAACACGTCCTGTTTGAGGATTTCGCTGTGCAGGCGTGAAACGCCGTTGACCTTGTGGGCTGCCGCCACGCACAGGTTGGCCATTTTGATCAGCCCATAGCTGATGATGGCCATGCGGCCCACCTTGTCCCGGTCGCCTCCGGTTTCCTCCATCATCCGCGCGCTGAAGCGGTTGTTGATCTCCCGGACGATCTGATAGATGCGGGGCAGCCGCTGACGGAACAGGTCCTCCGGCCAGCATTCCAGCGCCTCCGCCATGACCGTGTGGTTGGTATAGGCTACACACCGGGTGACGATGTCCCAGGCGGCATCCCAACCGTATCCGCATTCGTCCAGCAGGATGCGCATCAGCTCCGGGATCGCCAGGGTGGGATGGGTATCGTTGATGTGGATGGCTGCCATATCCGGCAGGGTATCCAGAGAATCGTACTGTTCCAGATGGCGCCGCACAATGTCCTGGATGGAGGCGGATACCAAGAAATACTGTTGGGACAGCCGCAGGGATTTGCCTTCCCGGTGGTTGTCCGCCGGGTACAGCACCTGGGTAATCACCTCGGCCATGGCTTTCTGCTCCATGGCGCGCATGTATTCCCCCTGATTGAACAGCGTCATGTCCATCCCCGGGGCGGTGGCCTTCCACAGCCGCAGGGTGGAAATCCCCCGGCCGTCCTTGCCCGCTACCATGAGGTCGTAGGCCTGGGCCACCACCACGGTGGCGTTTTTATGCTCCACATGGTGATAACCGCTGTCCCACCACTCCCGGATTTCCCCGTCAAAGCGGACCTCCTTGCTCAGCTCCGGCCGGGGTAGCAGCCAGCTTTCCCCGCCGGGAAGCCAGCAATCGGGCAGCTCGGTCTGCCAACCGTCCACCAGCTTCTGACGGAAAATGCCGTATTCGTACAGCAGGGAATATCCCATGGCCGGGATACCCTTGGTGGCCAGGCCGTCCAGGAAGCAGGCGGCCAGCCGTCCCAGGCCGCCGTTTCCCAGGCCGGCGTCGGGTTCCAGCTCGTACAGGGCGTCCAGCTTGACGCCATAGGAGGATAGGACACGTTCCGCCTCCTCCGTCAAATTCAAATTGTACAGGGTGTTTTTCAGCGAACGGCCCATGAGGAATTCCATGCAGAGATAGTATACCTGTTTGGATTGTTGCTGATAGCAGTCTCCGATGTATTCCAGCCGCCGGGTGCGCATCAGGTCCCGCAGCACCAAGGCCAGGGCGTGATAGAAGTTTTCATTGGTGGCAGCCTCCGGCTGCACGGAAAAGTTGTGCAGCAGCTTGGCGCGCAGCCGCTCGGACAGGTCTATCCGCTCTTTGGGAGCGGCCTTTTTGCGTACATTGGCCATAAGGCAATCCTCCGTTCCTCCGTTGCCGGAAAAAGGGTGTGTCAGCGTGTATGTCAGCGGGCCTGGGAAAGCCCTCTTTTTCAGTATAGCTTACGATCACGAAAATGGCAATACTGTGCTGTATTTCACATACTGTTTCCACAAAACGGATTTACAGAAAGAAATATTCGTTATTATTACCAAAAACAGCCGCTATATGCGCGATAAGAGGCGGCCGAGGCGCCGCTAACGTGACAGCAGGCGAAGCCCTTTGGGATAGCGATTTTTCAGCCGCCCTCCGCTGCATTTGCCGAAGCCCACGGTGACGCCGCCCGCCAATACGGCGGTATAGCCGCTGGGGCTTTCCACAGGGATCTCCTCTCCTCGGAGAAAAGCGGACAAAAGAGGATCCTCCCGCGCGAAATTCACACGGCGGAGACACTCCCCCGGCTGGGCGGCCAGGAACAGCCCGTGAGCGGGCTCCAGCCGGTCCCGCCGGATCTCCGCCGCTGTCACCCCGGCGGAGATCACGCCACGGACTTTTAAAAAGGAGGGGGATATCTTTTCCGGCAGCAGGCGGATCCAGGTTCCCTCCGCCGAGGGCACCCCATAGGGGGAGCCGGAAAAGCACTGAAAGTATAAATCGTTAAAAGAATTACAAAAAGGCGATTTTTTTCTTTCCTTTTCCGGGGCGGTGAAGGGCAGGGATGGGCTGTTTCCTTCCCGGCGGAACAGGGCGAGGAAGTGACCTTCGCCGCCGTCCCCCGGCAGCAGGCGGCGGCAACGGGTCAGGGGAACGTCCGGTTGGATTTCCCCCGCCGCGAAGGGCACCACCTGTTCCCAGACGAAACCGGGCCTGCCGAAAGGGAGAGCGGACAAATCCTCCAGGCAAAAATCCGGATGGGAGGCCAGGAAACGGCACACCGCCAGCTCGTTTTCCTCCGGGGCAAAAGTACAGGTGGAATACAGCAGCCGGCCGCCCCGCCGCACCGCCTGGGCCGCGTCGTCCAGAATCCGGGTCTGGCGGGCAGCACACTGACGGATCAGCTCCTCGCTCCACTGCGCCAGGGCAGCCGGCTCCTTGCGGAACATCCCTTCCCCGGAGCAGGGGGCGTCCACCAGCACGGCATCAAAGCGTTCCGTCAGTCCGGCACAGAGGGAGGCGGTGTCTGAAGAGGTCACCACGGCGTTGCGCACCCCGCAGCGCTCCAAGTTCTGCATCAGGGCCCGGGCCCGCTCCCGGACGAATTCGTTGCACCACAGCACGCCTTCGCCCCGGAGGTCGGCGGCGATCTGCGTCGATTTTCCTCCGGGCGCCGCGCAAAGATCCAGCACGGCTTCCCCGGGCTGGGGGGCCAACGCCGTCACCGCGGAGGTGGCGGAGGGCTCCTGCATATAGTATGCCCCAGCATGGTGTAGGGGATCGGTTCCCGCCTTCCACTCCCCCTGCACGAAAAAGGAGCCGGCGGCGAAAGGGGAAGGGATCAGTGGCAGGGGGAACTGGGCCAGCAGCTGTGCCGGTGTGCATTTCAGCCCGTTGACCCGCAGTCCCCGGCGCAGAGGTTCCTCGTACGCGGCGGCAACACGGGGCCAGTCCTCCGCCAAAAGCCGCTCCATGCGACGGGCAAAGCCCGCGGGAAAAGAAAAGGACATAATCTTCCTCCTGGTGATGAGCTGTCATGTGAAAGCGCGGTTACGGAAAGGGAACTCTATCCGCAGTGTATCATAAGGTAGGGAGAAAATGCAAATTGCACCGGGCTGTCTCCGGCGCAAATCCCCCTCTTTCCCATTATCCCTGACATATGATATAATGTGCCCAGGGCCTCTATATTTGAGGACAAACGATGTGACGTGTCCCTGGGCCTGGAGAAATTGGCTGTCGGTCGGAACGACCTCCTCCCGCTTCGCGGCACCGCCAATTCTCCCTCCACATTTGTGGTATAATG
>CAJFNR010000048.1 GCA_904395335.1 Candidatus Avimonas narfae
CGGCCCTGGCAGTAGTATGCTCCAAGGGGAAAGGGAACCGGACCGAAGGGACGGCTCCAGGCCCAGGGACACTAACATAGTTTGATATGAAATATAGCGGCCCTGGGCCGGGTTACTCCTCCAGCAGTATCTGAAGATCGGTCTGAGCGGCCTCCCACTCCTCCATGCAGCGTTCCAGCTCCGCTTCCTGCTGCTCCAGTTGGGCGGACAGCTCCACCAGCCGGGCGTAATCGACTCCGGTTTCCGGGTCAGCCAGCTGGGCTTTCAACCGGTCGATTTCCCCTTCAACTCTGGTGACCGCCTCCTCCGCCCGCCGGACCCGGGTTTGGGCCTTGCGCCGCGCGGACTCTTGCTCCTTGCGCCGCTGGTAGTCGTTTCCACGGGCCGGAGCGGCGGGGGCACTTTCCATGATTTCCGCTGTCCCGGCCGTTTCCTGCTGGCGCTTTTCCAGGTAAGCATCGTAGCCGCCGGGGTATTCCCGGCAGCCGGAGGGCTCCAGCACCAGCACCTTGTCTGCCAGACGGTTGATGAAGTACCGGTCGTGGGACACAATGAATAAGGTGCCGTCATAACTGTCCAGCGCCTCCTCCAGCGCCTCCCGAGACTCGATATCCAAATGGTTGGTGGGCTCATCCAGCAACAGCAGGTTGTCCTGGGACAGCATCAGGCGGAGCAGCAACAGCCGGGCTCGCTCGCCGCCGCTGAGCTGTTCCACCGGGCGAAACACTTCCTCGCCCCGGAACAGGAAGGCTGCCAGCGCGCAGCGGATCTGGGTCTGGGTCAGATTGGGATAGCGGTCCCAGATTTCGTCGATGACCGTCTTGCCCAGGGACAGATCGGACTGATTCTGATCGTAATACCCCACCGTCACTTTGGGGCCCAGGAGCAGGTCGCCCTTTATGGGGGACAGCTGTCCCATGATGAGGCGGAACAGGGTGGTTTTGCCACAGCCGTTGGGCCCCAGCAGGAACACTCTCTGACGGCGGCGGATGAGGAAGGAGACGTGCTCAAAGAGGGAACGTCCGGGAAAGCCCATAGCCAGCTCCTCCGCCCGGACAACGTCATTGCCGCTCTCATACTGCACGGTGAAGCCAAAGTGCAGGCTTTCCCGCTCCGCCTCCGGCACCACCAGCTGCTCTTTTTTCTTTTCCAGAGCCTTTTCCTTGCTTTCGGCGGCGCGAATGCTTTTTTCCCGGTTGAACTGGCGGAAGCGGGCGATGCTTTCCTCCATGTGGCGGATCTCCCGCATGGCGGTTTTGTAATGCTTTTCCTCGATTTCCCGGTTCCGTTCCCGTTCCGCCCGGTGGGCGGTGTAGCCGCCGTTGGAGGCGTACAGCCTGCCGCCGCAAAGCTCCAGCGTCCGGTTGGTCACCCGGTCGAGAAAATACCGGTCGTGAGAGATGACCAGGAACGCCCCTGGCCAGGCCCGCAGATAATCCTCCAGCCACTCCACAGAGGCGATGTCCAGATGGTTGGTGGGCTCGTCCAGCAACAGTAGGTTGTTGTCCGAAAGCAGCAGCCGGGCCATGGCGGCCTTGGACCGCTGTCCGCCGCTGAGGGAGGACACCGGCTGCTGGAAGGCCGCTTCGTCAAAGCCCAGTCCCAGCAGGGCGGAGCGCACCCGGCTGCGGTAGTAGAGTCCGCCTTCCGCGGTAAGACGCTCCTGCAACCCGTGCTGGCGCTCGATGAGCGCGGCGTCTCCCGCCTGCGGCCCTTCCAGCAGGACATTGATTTCTTCCAGTTCCCGCTCCGCCTCCTTGAGCGGGGCAAAGACGCTTTCCACCTCGTCCCACAAGGTGCGGTGGGAATCGGCGCAGACGTGCTGCTCCATATACCCGATGCGGGTTTCCCGGGGAAGGACGATTTCCCCGGCGTCGGGACGCATTTCTCCTGTGATGAGGCGGAACAGAGTGGTTTTACCGCAGCCGTTGGCGCCTACCAGCCCGATGCGGTCCCGTTCCCCCACGTCGAAGCTGACCCCGGAAAAGAGGGTGCGCTCCCCAAAATGTTTTTCAGCGCGGTGCGCTGCCAGTCGTATCATAGGTATCTTCCTTTATGAGTCTTGCCTTTGAGGCGGTGCCCCGTTCAGCGGCGGCGTCCCCCGCGCCCGGCTCCGGCCGCCTCGCCTCCGGTGGGGACGATGTCGCGGAAGATGGCGCGGTGACGGCTACTGATGGTCTTGTCCAGATGCAGACAGCCGAAAAACCAGCATTGGAAGGTGACGTTGTCCTCCACCCGGTCCAAAAACACATTGACGCCGTTGAGCGGCGTGTCGGCGGACAGATAGCCGCTGGAGCGGCCGGAGGGCTCGTGGGTCAGCACGTAATCCACCTGGAAATGGGCTTTCTCCAGATTGTCCGCCCCGTTAAGGATTTCCCTGGCGGAGGGCATTTCCTCCTCCCACCAGCCGACCCCTTCCGTCCGGAAAGCGTGGTCGGGGCTTTCTCCGCCGCCGAAGACGAAATAGGATTCGCCCTCGATTTCGTAGATTTCCCCTCGCATCAGATGCAGGAGATTTTTGCCCACCTCCTGCACCCGGCCGCCGTTCCATTCGGTGACCGGGTATTGGTCGAGGAGGGTGAAATTTTCGTGCCGCCCGTCCAGAAAGGCGATGGTATAGGGGAGCTTTTCCAGCTTGGCCCGCAGGCGGCGTTCCTGCTTGCTGTCATCCCAGAAAAAGCCGAAATCCCCGCAAACCGCCAGAATATCCCCCGCCTTCAGCCTCTTGGCCGCCGGGGAGGTAAATCGGGAAAAATCACCGTGGATATCGCCGGTTATGTATACCATGCCGCGTTCATGCCTTTCTTGCCGGGGGCCTGAACTTTTTTGCCGTCAGGCTCTAGGAAATCCCGGAAAAACTTGTTATAATACAGAGGAATCATGCAGAAAGGGACGCGCCGCTTCCTTTTTATGCGCGATCCCCCCTTTTTTATTATAATCGGAACCTGAGGGATTGTCTATGAAAAAAACGCGATTTCTTGCCTTGGTGTGTACCCTGACGCTGTTGCTGGCGACCTGCCTGTCTCCCCTAGGCGCCGCTGCTTTGTATGAGCTGCCGGAGGGCAAGACACTGTCCTCCTCCTCCGCCATCCTCGTGGCCCTGGGGGCCACGGAGGACGAGGATGTGGTGCTGTACGAGAAAGAGGCGGACCAGAAGCGCGCGCCCGCCGCCCTGGTGCGCATCATGGTGGGGGCGTTGGCCCTGAAAACCATACAGGAGAAGGGGATTGACACAGCTACCACCACCGGCACCTACACCCTGCAGTGCGACAACCTGATCACGGGCACCGGGGTGGGAGTAGCCGGTATGAGGATCGGGGACACCTGGACGCTGCAGGACCTGCTGACCATGTCCATGATTCAGACTGCCGCCGATGCCTGCGTCACCCTGGCCTTCACCATCAGCGGCAGTGAGACGCAGTTTGTGGTGGAAATGAATGCCCTGGCCCAGGAAATCGGCTGTACCGACACCTTTTTTACCAATGTTACCGGATTGGATAACCCCAATCAGGTGACCACGGCCCGGGATACCGTCAAAATACTCCGCTATGCCATGAGCTTTCCCCAATACGAGGAAATGATGAAGCTCACCCAGTATACGGCCCACCCAGTGGGCGGCGGGGAGCTCACCCTGCCCAACAACAACAACCTGATCCGCAGCAGCAGTCCCAACAGCTATTATTCCAAGGCGCTGTTCGGCAAAACCGGTTTTACGGATCTGGCCGGCTACTGCCTGGCGGCGGTGGCCCAGGATGGCGGCTACGAATACGCCGCCGTGGTGCTGGGGGCGCCGGAGCAGGACGCGGAGGGGAACAACGTGGGCCTGCTGCATTACAAGGATATCCACACCCTGTTCGACTGGGCCTTCGATGGTTTTTCCTACAAGACGCTGCTGAGCAAAAACGAGCCGGTGGGTCGCCTGAATGTCAATCTTTCCTGGAATCAGGACTCCGTGGTGCTGGTACCGGAAACGGATTTTGCCACCGTGGTGTCCAAGGACATGGATGCGGAAACCATCATCCGCAAGGTAGTGGTGGATCCCGATACCGTGGATGCACCGGTCACCAAGGGACAGGTGTACGGGAAGGTGGAGCTGTACGTCAATGTGGACCAGAAGCTGGGGGAGGTCAATCTGGTGGCCTCCGAGTCCCTGGAACGCAGCGATCTTCTGGTCTTCTGGCAGGAGGTGCAGAATTTCCTACAGTCCCCGTGGTTCTGGGCGGGGATTATCCTGCTGGCGCTGCTGCTTATCGGATACATTATCCTCAACATTGTCCATAACCGCCGCCGGCGGAAAAAGAAGATGAGGCGGGTCAACAAAAAATTCAAGTGATACAGGCGCTGCACTGTGGAAAAGCCGGGGATCGGTCCCCGGCTTTTCTGTTGTATCTGGGGGGCTGCCGGCTTTTTCCGCAAGGAAGGGCTGGCGGCGGAAAATCCGGCTTTTTGGCCAAAACCGGAGGCACAAAAACGGACAATGGGGAGAAAGGGGAAAAAGGACGAAAAAGCCCGGCGCTTCTCTTGACCGTCATCCTCCCGGATGGTATGATAAAACAATAGTGGACACGGCGGGGCCGTGGTCTGCCCCTTTCTTTTGCCCTAGGGGGGCGGTTCCACAAAGGGGATTTCGAGCAAAGGCGGTGCGGTCCGTGATTGCCATCATCGATTATCAGGCGGGGAACCTGCGCAGCGTGGAGCTGGCGTTTGCCCGTGTGGGGGCCCGGGCTGTGATCACGGGCGATCCGGCGGTCATTGCGGCGGCGGACGGTGCGGTGCTGCCCGGCGTGGGGGCCTTCGGCGATGCCATGGATGCCCTGCGGCGCAGCGGGCTGATTCCGGCTATCCGCGCCTTTGCTGGTTCCGGCCGGCCGTTTCTGGGTATCTGCCTGGGAATGCAGGCCCTGTTTGACGAAAGCGAGGAGGGCCGGGGGACACGGGGCCTGGGGCTAATCCCGGGCCAGGTGCGGCGCCTGCCCGACTGCGGGCTGAAGATTCCTCATATCGGTTGGAATAGTCTGGCCCCGCAAAAGAAGAGCCCGCTGCTCGGGGGGCTGGATCAGGGAGGCGAAATCTACGCCTATTTTGTCCATTCCTACGCCTGTTGCCCCGATGGGGAGGAGGATGTGCTGACCGTGACGGAATACGGCATTCCCTTCGCCTCCGCCGTGGAGCGGGGAAACGTGATGGGCGTGCAGTTTCATCCGGAAAAATCCGGGGACGACGGACAGAGGATGCTAAGCAATTTCGCCGCCATGACCGGCGGACGTTAAAACGGCCGGTCCGGCGGATTATTTATGAGAAAGGCGGCGGGCTATGTTTGCCAAGCGGATCATTCCCTGTCTGGATATCAAAGACGGCCGGGTGGTCAAGGGAGTCAATTTCCTGGGCCTGAGGGATGCAGGCGACCCGGTGGAAACCGCCGCCGCCTACTCCGCCTCGGGGGCGGACGAAGTGGTATTCTTGGATATCAACGCCTCCCATGAGGGGCGCGGAACGGTGGCGGAGCTGGCCGGTCGGGTGGCGGAGCAGCTGTCCATCCCCTTTACGGTGGGGGGCGGCATCCGTTCAGTGGAGGATTTCCATATTTTATTGCGTCAGGGAGCGGATAAGATTTCAATCAATTCCGCAGCCATTGACCGGCCCGGACTTATATCGGAGGCGGCGCAGCGCTTCGGAAGCCAGTGCGTGGTGGTCGCCATCGATGCCCGGCGCCGGCCAGACGGTTCCGGTTGGGACGTGTACAAGCACGGTGGCCGGCTAAACACCGGCCTGGATGTCCTGTGGTGGGCCGCGGAGGCCGAGCGGCTGGGGGCGGGAGAGATCCTGCTGACCAGCATGGACTGCGACGGCACCAAAGCGGGGTATGATCTCGAGCTCACGGCGGCGGTGTCCGGTGCGGCGGGGATCCCCGTCATCGCCTCCGGTGGGGCGGGAACCATGGAACACTTCGCCGACGCCTTTGAAAAGGGCAGGGCGGACGCTGTGTTGGCGGCGTCGCTGTTCCATTACCATGAGGTGGACATCGGGGAGCTTAAGTGCTTCCTTCATGAACGTGGCATTCCGGTGCGTCTGCCCCGGAGCGGTACGGAACGTGAGCGGGCGTTTAAACAATAGGAGGTAGAAGGATGGCAGCAAAATACGTATTTGTCACCGGCGGTGTGGTATCGGGACTGGGCAAGGGGATCACGGCGGCATCCTTGGGCCGGCTGCTGAAAAGCCGGGGACTGACCGTTTCGGTCAAGAAGTTGGACCCGTATCTCAACGTCGATCCGGGCACCATGAACCCCATTCAGCACGGCGAAGTATTCGTCACTGAAGATGGGGCGGAAACGGATCTGGATCTGGGCCATTACGAGCGGTTCATCGACGTCAGCCTCAATCAGAACAGCTCCGTGACCTCCGGCAAGGTGTACTGGAATGTGCTGCAAAAGGAGCGTCAGGGGGACTATGACGGCGGTACGGTGCAGGTGATCCCCCATATTACCGATGAGATCAAGCGCCGGATCGCCTTGGATGCAGACAAATACGATGTGCATATTATCGAAATCGGCGGCACGGTGGGCGATATCGAAGGGCAGCCTTTTTTAGAGGCCATCCGCCAATTTGCCGTGGAGAACGGCCGCCGCAACTGCCTGTTTCTCCATGTGACCCTGGTGCCGTATATTGCGGCCTCTCAGGAAATGAAGACCAAGCCCACTCAGCACTCGGTCAAGGAGCTGCTGTCGCTGGGACTTCAGCCGGATATCATCGTCTGCCGGGCGGAGCGGCCCCTCACCCGGGAGCTGAAGGACAAGATCGCGCTGTTCTGCAACGTGAAGAAGGACTGTGTCATCGAAAACTGCGATGTGCCGCTGCTGTATCAGGCGCCACTGGAACTGGAAAAGCAAGGGCTGGCGGATATTGTCTGCCGGGAATTCGGGCTGGAGGACCGGCAGCCGGATCTGAGTTCTTGGAAGGAGATGGTGGAGCGCCTGCAGCATCCCTCCGTCCGCGTCACCATCGCCCTGGTGGGCAAGTATGTAGAGCTGCACGATGCCTATCTCAGCGTGGCGGAGGCGCTCAAGCACGGAGGGATTCCCTCCGGTGCGGAGGTGAATATTCTCTGGGTGGATTCCGAGCAGGTAACGCCGGAGACGGCGGAAAGCCTGCTGGGCGGTGCGGACGGCATTTTGATTCCCGGCGGCTTCGGCAGCCGCGGGGTGGATGGAAAAATCGCCGCCGTCCAATACGCCCGGGAGCATAAGGTTCCCTTCCTGGGCATCTGTCTGGGGATGCAGGTGGCGGTGATTGAATATGCCCGCCATGTTCTGGGGTATGCGGACGCCCACTCTTCCGAGATCGATCCCACCACCACCCACCCGGTGATCGATCTGATGCCCGACCAGCGTTCAGTCAATCAACTGGGCGGCACCATGCGGCTGGGGCGGTATCCCTGTATGCTGGATATCCGTTCCAAATCCTACGCGCTGTATGGGGAGGAGCTGATCTACGAACGCCATCGCCACCGCTACGAGTTCAACAACGATTTCCGCGAGGAAATGGAGCGCAGCGGCCTGTTGCTGGCGGGTATTTCCCCGGATAAGCACATTGTGGAAATGGTGGAGATCCCGGATCATCCCTGGTTTGTGGCCTGCCAGTTCCATCCGGAATTCAAATCCCGACCCAACCGGCCCCATCCTCTGTTTGCCGGCCTGGTGGCCGCGGCGGTAAAAAAGAAGGAAGAAAAAGGCGCTCAGTGATGCCTTGTGAATTAGGAAACCGTTCGGCGGAGGTGTGTTTGCCGGACGGTTTCCTTTATAGTTGAAAGAAGGGGGACTTGTAACGGTTTGTTTATCCGCCTATAATATTAACGTGAAATATTTCGGGCAACCGTGGGAAATTCACGTTGGTCATACCGTGAAGGGGAAATGACAAAGGAAACGGTTATGATCCGACAACGTCCAGGCGCTGAGTGCAAACGCGGGATGAGAAAAGCGGGACAGACCGCGTTCGGCGGTGCGGTAGAATCCCCAGGCTAAGAAGAACCCGTCTTTTGAGTCTCCGGATGAAAGGAACGGTGAGAGCCATGTATAACCCCCAGCTGGATACATTTTTATGCGTTGTTGAATCGGGCAGCTTTAATAAAGCGGCGGAAAAGCTGTATATCTCCCCTCCGGCGGTTATCAAGCAGATTAATCTGCTTGAGGAGGGTTTGGATTTGCAGCTTTTTGTCCGCACTCACCGTGGCTTACAGCTTACCGATGCGGGAAAATCCCTTTATCAGGATGCCAAATACATCATCCAATACTGCAAGGATTCGGTGACGCGGGCAAAAAACGCCATGCAAAAGACGGCGAATGTCATCCGCATCGGCACCTCTCCCATGACGCCGGCTCAGGTACTGGTAGACCTTTGGCCGAAATTGCAGGAGGACTGCCCGGGGATAAAGTTCCAGCTGGTTCCCTTCGACAATACGCCGGAAAACGCCAGAGAGATCCTGGCCAATCTGGGACAGAACATCGATGTGGTTGCGGGCATCTTCGACGAGACGATGCTGAATCTGCGCCAGTGCGAAGGATTGGAGATTTCCAGCGAACCCATCTGCTGTGCAGTATCCGTCCATCACCGGCTGGCCCAGAAAGAACGGTTGACAGTGCGGGATCTCTATGGAGAAAACCTGATGCTCATGCGCCGGGAATGGAGCCGCTATGTGGACCTTTTGCGGGACGATATCTGGAAAAACCATCCCCAGATCCATATCGTGGATTTCGATTTTTACGATGTAAACGCCTTTAATTAATGCGAAAACAACAATTGTGTGCTGATGGCGGTAGAAAACTGGCGGTATGTTCACCCGCTTTTGAAGATCCTCCCGGTTGACTGGGGTTATACGATTCCCTTTGGGTTGCTTCATTCCCCCAAGCCCTCGCCGATGGTAAAGCACTTCCTGCAGGCTGTGGAGAAGGCGGCCAAGGCGCAGTCAGATTGACTTATAACCCTAAAGTAAATAGTGCATAACGAATCGAGACTTCTGTGGAAGTCTCGATTTTTTTATAATGGGGGCAACAGGAAAGGAAAGGTGGGTGAGCCTTCATGAATAAGAGTGCGGCTTTCGCGTTGATGGCTTGTTTCCTGCTGTGTCTGACCGGATGCAGCGGCCAAACGGAAACGGCAGGGGAAGCGCCTCCTGCGCAGAGCGGCCGGTTGGATACGGAGGGAGAGGGTTCTGCCCCGGCAACGGAAGAGATGGACGGACCATTCACTGTGGATACAGAAATTGATGAAGTGATAAACGCCCCCGCCTTCGGCGAATACGGCAGGTTGCTTTTTCCCGTCGAGGACGGGTACTGGAGCGGGGACACGTTGGGGGAACTCCGCCTTACCTGGTACAACAATATCGACCCCGATGAAACCGTCGAAATCGTCAATACCCTGTGGCAGCGAGCCAATGCTGGGGAGACCGTATTTTACGACATCTATACCGAGGAGGAGAAAGCGGCTGATCCGGATAAAGAGGATACCGGCTTATTCTTTTTCCGCGGAGAGCCGGGGGCGAAATTTGCCGTATGCAATGCGGGTGGCGGCTTCGCCTATGTGGGGGCCATGCAGGACAGCTTTCCCCATGCGCTGGAGCTTTCCCAAAAGGGGTATAACGCCTTTGCGCTGATTTATCGTCCCGGTGCGCAGACGGCCTGCAAAGATTTAGCAAGGGCCATCGGCTTTATCTTTGCCCACGCTGAAGAGCTGGAGGTGGACACCGAATGCTACTCTCTTTGGGGCGGTTCCGCCGGGGCAAGAATGGCCGCATGGCTGGGTTCATATGGGCCGGCGGCTTTTGGAGGGGACGACTTGCCCCGTCCCGGTACGGTGGTCATGCAGTACACTGGCCACGCGGATTATACGCAAGAGGATCCGCCTACCTTCGCCTGCGTCGGGGAAAATGACGGCATTGCCAGCTGGCGTACCATGGAACGGCGCGTGGCGGCGCTCAGCGCCCTGGGCATTCCCACGGAGTTTCACCATTATCCCGGCCTTCCCCACGGCTTTGGCCTGGGTACCGGCACGGCCGCCGAGGGGTGGCTGGATCAGGCGGTCGCTTTTTGGGAAGCGCAGATGCCCCATTGAGACACGCAGAAAACAGAAAGGAAGCAACCTTATGAACAATTTTATTTTTCAAAACGCCACCAAGGTGTATTTCGGCAAGGGCTGTGTAAAGGAATACCTGGTCTGTCTGACCAAAAACGCGAACACCGTCCTGCTGGCCTATGGCGGCGGCTCTATCAAGAGCAACGGCGTGTATGATAAAGTCACCGGCATGCTGAAAGAGGCGGGCAAAACCGTTGTGGAGTTTGACCGTATCATGTCCAACCCCACCTACGCCAAAGTGCAGGAGGGCGCCAAGCTGGCCCGGGAGAACCGGGTGGATATGATCCTCGCCGTCGGCGGCGGCAGTGTGATGGACTGCTGCAAGGCGGTATCTCTGGCTGCCCGGTACGACGGGGACATCTGGGAGGACTTCTGGGCGCGGCCCGGCGTCATGGATTTTGAACCGCTGCCTTTGGGCGTTATCGTTACCGTCGCCGGCACCGGTAGCGGATGCAACGGCGGCGCGGTTATCACCAACGAGGAAAAGAAAATCAAAACAGGGCGGGATTATCCCAAGCTCAATCCCCGCTTCGCGCTGATGGACCCCACTTACACCTACAGTGTCCCCAAGGGGCAGATGGTTTCGGGAAGCTTCGACATCCTCAGCCACATCATGGAAACCTATTTCAGCGAACCCAATGAGGATAATGTTTCCGACGACATCATGGAAGCGCTGATGAAGAGCGTCATCCGCAATCTGCGGGCGGCAATCCGGAATCCGGAGGATTATACCGCCCGTTCCAACCTGATGTGGGATTCCACCATGGCGGAAAACCGCGTCATCAAAATGGGCAAGAGGTGTGATTTTCAGTGCCACAATATGGAGCATCAACTGGGCGCTTATACCGACTGCAATCATGGCTGCGGGCTGGCGGTGCTGCATCCAGTATACTATAGGCACATCTATAAAGAAGGGCTGTCCAAGTTCGTACGGTTTGCTGAAAACGTTTGGGGCATTGCCCGGGACGGCGCATCGGACGAAGAGCTTGCGCTGGCCGGCATCGACGCCCTAGCGGCGTTCATCAAAGAAATCGGACTGCCCACCACCCTGAAGGAGCTGGGAGCCCGAAAAGATCAGCTGAAAGAAATTGCGGATTCCTGCGGTATCTCCGGGGGCAGCTATAAGCAGATGACCCATGGCGAAATCTTGGAAATTTTCCAGGAATGCTATGAATAAAAGTATTGGAAAGGAGCAGTCAACATGAAAAAACTCATCGCCTTGTTTATGGGAGCGGCCATGGTGTTCAGCCTAGCCGCTTGCAGTGGGGGAAACCCTTCCTCCCCGGACACAACGAACCCGTCGGAAACCTCTGAGTCCTCCGCGTCCTCCACCGCCCCGGATACCAGCGAGCCGGGCAGCACGGAAACAACCGCTGGCACGGAGGGAGGCAGTACCCTGGTGGTGTATTTCTCCGCTACCGGAAATACGGAGGAAGCCGCGACATATATTGCCGAGATCACCGGCGGCGACCTGTTTGAGCTGGAACCCGCCCAGCCCTATACCGACGAGGATCTGAATTATGGCAACGATGACAGCCGCGTTTCCCGGGAGCATGAGGATGAGTCGCTGCGGGATGTGGAGCTGGTGGCCGATACGGTGGACAACTGGGACAGCTACGACACCGTATTCATCGGGTATCCCATCTGGTGGGGTATTGCCGCATGGCCGGTGGACGACTTTGTGGAGGCCAACGACTTTACCGGCAAAACCGTCATCCCCTTCTGCACTTCCGCCAGCTCCGGCCTTGGTGAAAGCGGTGAGCTTCTGGCGGAAATGGCCGGCACCGGCGACTGGCAGGAGGGTATACGCTTCCGCTCCGGTGTAAGCGAGGCCGACGTGCAGGAATGGCTGGACGGATTGAACCTGTCCTGATCAGGAGAAAGGAGACCCCACTGTGAAAAGGATTTTACCCCTTCTACTGACAGCGGCTCTTCTACTGGGGCTCACCGCGTGCAGCGGGGATATCCCGGAGACCTCCCAAACGCCGGCGGACATTTCTACCGCGGAACCGGATAACAGCAACGGAACGACTGTTCCCGGCACGGAATCGGGATCATCGGGAAGTGATGGGGAGGACGGTATCTTGATCGCCTATTTTACCATGCCGGAGGATGTGGATGCCGCTGGGGTGGACGCTGTCGCCGGGGCGAGTATTGTGGTTCAGGACGGAGAGGTGTTGGGCAATGTGGAGTACATGGCCACCGTCATTCAGGAAACGGTGGGCGGCGACCTGTTCCAGATTGAGACCGTGCAGTCTTATCCCCTGGACCACGACCCGCTGGTCGATCAGGCGGCACGGGAGCAGGATGAAGATGCCCGTCCTGAGCTTGCCGCCCACATAGAAAACCTGGATCAGTACGATACCGTTTTTCTGGGTTATCCCAACTGGTGGGGCGATATGCCTCAGGCTCTGTATACCTTCCTGGAGGAATATGATTTTTCCGGCAAGACCATCATTCCTTTTTGTCCCCATGGCGGCAGCGGTTTTTCCCGGACGGAGAGCACCATAGCCCGGCTTCAGCCCGGCGCCGTGGTGAGTGAAAATGGCCTGACTGTCTCAAGAAACGACGTGGCGGACAGCGCCGCGGAGATCCGGGCCTGGGCTGAGGGCTTGAGCCTGTAGGTCATGTTGGCAGCCGAAAGGAGCGTTTCTGTATGAGACGGATTTTGTGTGGGGTTCTTGTGCTGCTTCTAACCTTAAGCTTAGCCGCCTGCAGCACCGGCGAGGGGGAGAAAGCGGTGGGACAGATCGAATCCACTATTCTGGTGGCCTATGACTCCGGACAGGCAGACGATGCGGTGGCGCGGGCTGCCGCCGTTCTTGAAGAAAAATTGGGCGGAAGCCTTGTCCCGCTGTCGGAGGCTGCCGGTCTGGATATGGCCCGTTATGAATTCGTGCTGTTGGGTTTTGCGGCAGAGGGCAACGTACTGCCGGAATCTGTGGAAATGTTTCTGGAAAGCCATGATTTCGGCGCCCGCACCATTTTCCCTTTTGTCCTGGGAGACGACAACGAGGCCGGCGCCGTCTTTTCCGCCATTTCCCAGCTGCAGCCGGGTGCCCTCTTAGGAAGCAGCGCGCTCCTCTTTTCACATGATACCGCCGAGAGTGAGATCGCGGAGTGGGCAGATGGCCTGGAGATCTCCCATCAGGGCGAGGCCCCCGTTCCGGAAGGCGGCGACGGCAATACGGCGGCGTCTGCCGTGGTGACGCCGGATAAACAGCAGATACTCTATCTCTGGGAGGAGGGCAATGTGCCCGCCCGGACAGAATATACCGTAAACGACGGAGGCTATTTTGATGACCCGGACTTCCGTCCCTATCTCACCAGCTATCCGGTGCCGGAAGGCACCGAAATCAAAGGGGCGGTGCTCATCTGCCCCGGCGGAGCCTTCCAGTTCCGCAGCGACCAGCCGGAGGGCGTAGACGTGGCGGAGGAGCTGAGCGCCCTCGGCTATCAGCGTTTTGTGGTGGATTACCGCCTGCGTCCCTATACGCAGCAGGAGGGCGCCCTGGATCTGGCCCGTGCCGTGCGCTTTGTGCGGGCCCACGCCGATGAATACGGAATTGATCCGCAGGATATTGCGGTGATGGGATTTTCTGCCGGCGGGATTTTAAGCGGGGAAATGTTGCTGAACTTTGACGGAGAAGTAAACGGAACCGCTTTGGATCCGGACTATACGCCGGATGCCCTGGATGAGGTGTCCGCCGATGCCGCGGCCTGCGGGATGATCTACTCCTTCTACGGACGGCTGAGCGTCGGCACCACCGACGTGGAACTGCTTCGCTCCGGCAGCCTGCCGCCCACTTTCTACTGCTATGGGACACGGGATCCCTTCTACCGTCAATTCCTGGCCAACGCCGATGCGGCGGAAGAAGCCGGGGTCTCCGTAGAACGGCTGCAGCTGGACGGCATGCCTCATGGATTTGGAGCCGGCGGCGGATGGATCCCTGCATATGATCAATGGCTGTCGGATATTTTCAACAGCCGATAAAGGAGGACGCGGGCATGAACAAAAAGGTGCTGGTTATCGCGGGAAGTCCCCGCAAAGGCGGCAACTCGGATCTGCTGTGTGAGGAGGTGATCCGCGGAGCGCAGGCATCCGGCAACACGGCGGAGAAGGTGTATCTGCAGGATTTGAGAATCGGTCCCTGCCGCGCCTGTTACAGTTGCCGGGGGAACGGCGTGTGCGTGCAGAAGGATGATGAGGCCGAGCTCCTGGAAAAGATGATTTCCGCCGATGTCATTGTCCTGGCGACGCCTGTCTATTTCTACTCCATGGACAGCCAGATGAAAGCCATGATCGACCGCACGCTGCCGCGGTATACCGAAATCCGAAGCAAGGAGTTTATTTTTATTGCCACCGCCGCTGCTGGAGAACCGGCGATAGAGCGCACCATAGAGGCGCTGCGCGGCTTTACCGACTGCCTGCCCGGAGCAAGGGTCCGCAGCGTCATTTATGGGGCTGGGGTATACCAAAAGGGCGAGGTCACGGGAACCAAAGCGGCAAAAGAAGCTTTCCTTGCCGGACAATCCATTTGAGAAACGGGGGCTCTTCTGGTACGTGATCCGGAAGAGCCCTCCTTATTTAGAGCTTTTCCACAGAAAGAAGGAAGTTCGAAAACCATGGAGGAAAAGTCGGAACGATATCTCTTTGAGGAAATGCCAGTGGGACGGGCGGTTGCCACCCTGTCCATCCCCACCATCATCAGCCAAGTGGTAACGATGATTTACAACCTGGCAGACACCTTTTTTATCGGTCAGATCGGCGATCCCTTGATGGTTGCGGCTGTGTCCCTGGTATCTCCCTGGTTCAATCTACTCACGGCTCTGGGGAATCTGTTTGGGTTAGGCGGCAGCAGCCTAATCTCCCGGATGATGGGGGCGCAGAACCGCCGGGATATCAAATACGTCTCTGCTTTCAGCATTTGGGGAGGCGCCGTCGTGACGCTGGCTTTTTCCCTGGCCACGTATTTTGTGCGGACGCCGCTGCTGAATTTCCTGGGCGCCAGTCCCGATACATACGGCTATGCGGAGGATTATCTGCTTTGGGTGGTGGTGCTGGGCGGAGTTCCCACGATGGTGAGCTTGGCGTTGGGGCATCTGCTGCGCAGCGAGGACCATGCCAGGCAGGCCAGTGCCGGCATGATGTTCGGCGGCATTCTCAATGTGGCGCTGGACCCGGTTTTTATTTTCCTTTTTCATCTGGATGTGGCGGGGGCCGCTATGGCTACGGCTCTTTCCAACGCCGCTTCGGTGGTGTTTTTTTTAATTTCCTATCGGCGTCTGGGAAGAAAGACGGCCGTCTCCCTCCATCCCCGGTATTTTACCTTCCGCTTTACCAAACCGGTTTTTTCGGTGGGCCTTGCCTCCGCTCTGGCAACGGCTTTAGGGAATGCTTCCAATATGGTGATGGTCCATCTTGCTTCCGGATACGGGGATATTCCGGTGGCCGCCTACGGCATCGTCAAGCGTATCGATCAGTTTCCACTGAATGTGTCCATGGGCCTTTGCCAGGGCTTTATGCCCTTGGTGGGCTACAATTACGCCTCGAAAGACTACCGGCGGATGCGCCGCGTCTCGACCTTCTCCTGGAAGGTGGCACTTGTTCTATCTGTCGGCTTTGTGGTCTATTTTGCCGCGTTCGCGCCCCAGATTTTGCATCTGTTTATCCCGGAGGATGAAACCAGCACACTGGGGGCCGCCTTTCTGCGGATCGCCTGTCTGGCGGTTCCGCTGACCTCTGTCAATTTCCTCATCAGCTATACCCTGCAGGCGATGGGGAAGGGAACGCAGTCCGCTGTTCTGACTTTCAGCCGCCAGGGACTTTTGAATATCCCCCTCCTTATCGTGATGAACCTGATTTTCGGCCTTTACGGCATGATATGGACCCAATTGGTGGTGGAGGTCATTATGCTACCGGTTTCTTTGGGGCTGTATACCTACACTTTCCACAGGCTGAAGTCGGGCAGTTGAAACCTTTGGGTTTTCTCTTCATAACCAACGGAGACTTCTGCTTTCCGAATGCCGCGGGTATAATAAGACAAGAAGGAGAGAAACGACATGCAGACAAGAACATTGGGAAAGGACCTGACGGTTTCCGCCGTTGGCCTTGGCTGTATGGGCTTTTCCCACGCCTATGGCGCACCCACTGGAAAAAGGGAAGCAGTTCAGCTTCTGCGGCAGGCGGTGGAGATGGGCTATACATTTTTCGACACGGCCGAGGTCTATGGCACACCGGAGAATCCGCACATCAACGAACGGCTGGTGGGTGAGGCGCTGGCCCCTGTGCGGAATCAGACAGTCATCGCCACCAAGTTTGGGCTTCGTTTTGATTTTGAAAGCGGGAAGGTTCCCCGGCCGTTGATCCCCGACTCCCGTACGGAGGCCATCCGCCGATCGGTGGAGGGGTCACTCACGCGCCTGCAGACCGACCACATCGATTTGTACTTTCAGCACCGCATCGACCCCAGGGTTTCCCCGGAGGAGGTGGCCGGCGTCATGGCCGACCTTATTCGGGAGGGAAAGATCACCCACTGGGGCATCTCGGAAACCGACGAGGAATATTTGCGCCGGGCCAATGCTGTTTGCCCCGTAACGGCGGTGCAGAACCGCTATTCCATGATGGCCCGGCACTGGGAGACGCTGTTCCCGGCGCTGGAGGAGCTGGGGGTGGGGCTGGTGGCTTTCTCACCGATGGCCAACGGTTTCCTCACCGGCCGGTATGGGAAAGGCGAACGCTTCGACCCTCAAACGGATTATCGTGCCGCCATGCCCCAGTTTACCGACGAAGCAGTGGACCAAAACCAAAAGCTACTGGCCCTGCTTCGCCGCATGGCGAAGGAGAAAAGCGCTTCCCCGGCACAGATTTCCATGGCCTGGATGCTGTGCAAAAAGCCCTGGATCGTGCCCATCCCCGGCACACGGAAGGAAGAGCGGATGAAGGAAAACGCCGGCGCGGCGGAGGTTTTCCTCTCGCCGGAAGAAGTGAAAAGCCTGGAGGATGCCCTGGACAGTATGGAGATGTCGCCTGTATTCGGCGGAACCGGGATAACCAAAGCCTAGTGAATTTATCTTTAAGGAGGAATTGACAATGGAATACGCAACGCTTAACAACGGAATCAAAATGCCTATGGCAGGCATCGGTACCTTCCTGCTCAGCCCCGACGAAGCGGAAGCGTCGGTTCTCAGCGCCCTGAAATGCGGCTACCGTCTGATCGATACCGCCAATGCCTATGTGAATGAAAAGGCTGTGGGCCGTGCCATGAAGCGGTCTGGGATTCCCCGGGAGGAGATTTTTCTGGAGACCAAACTCTGGCCCAGTTTCTACGAGCAGCCGGACGCGGTTGACAAAACCCTGGAACGCCTGGATACCGGCTATATCGACCTGCTGCTGATTCACCAGCCCGCCGGGAATTATATAGCCGGGTACAAGCAGATGGAGAAAGCCTATCAGGAGGGCAAGGCAAAGGCCATCGGCCTGTCCAATTTCAATGAAGAGCAGATTCAGGAGATCCTTTCCGTCTGCGAGGTCAAGCCCGCCGTCCTTCAGACGGAGGTTCACCCCTATTCCCAGGAAAAGAAGCTGAAGGCATTCCTCGCCAAAGAAGGCATTGTCATTCAGGCGTGGTATCCTCTGGGCCACGGAGACAGGGAACTGATCGAAGAGCCGTTGTTTGCCGAACTGGGCAAAAAATACGGAAAATCCAGTGCTCAGATCATCCTCCGCTGGCATATCCAGGACGGTAATATCGTCATTCCCGGATCCAAGAATCCCGCCCATATCCAGGACAACTTCGATTTGTTCGACTTCTCCCTCACAGAGGAGGAGATGGAAAAGGTCGCCGCTATGGATAAGGAGAAGCGCTACTATACCAGCACTCCGGAGCTGCTTCAGCGGTATGTGGAAATGGTGCCGGATGTAGACGGACAGAAATAAAGAAGGGAGCTAGTCGTATTATGCGTAAGAACTTTGGGACAAAATCCTGGTTTTATCCACTGCCGGTGCTAATCGTCGGTACCTACAATGAAGACGGCACTGCCGATGCCATGAACGCTGCCTGGGGCGGATTGTACGATGCCGATAAGGTGATCCTCTGCCTGAGCGCCGGCCACAGGACCACTAAGAATATCCAAGCAAGAGGCGCTTTTACCGTCAGTTTTGCGGATGCCGCCCATGTGGTTCCCTCTGATTATGTGGGCATGGTTTCCGCCAACAGCGAACCTCAAAAAATAGCGAAGTCCGGCTTCCATACGGTAAAAAGCGGATTCGTGGACGCCCCTCTCATCGATGAGCTGCCGGTGGCATTGGAGTGCCAGCTCCTCAAGGTCAACGAGGACGGCAACATCATCGGCCGGATTGTCAACGTCAGCGCCGACGAATCGGTTTTGACAGACGGCAGCATTGATTTGGCGAAGTTCCGGCCCCTCTCCTTTGAACCGGTACACAACCGCTACCATGTGTTGGGCGAAGCGGTAGGCCATGCTTTTCAAGACGGTGCTGCCTTGAAATAAGGGGAAAAGCGAAAAGGAAACATTGACAGCCCGTTTTCCGGATCCAGAAACAAAGCGGCAAAAACCGTTGACCGACACCTCAGGCGGAATCCTCTGCCTGGGGTGTTTTTGTGGGAGAAACCGGTATAAACCCGTGGCCTTACACTGCATAACCAATGGAGACTTCTGCAAACAGGCGGAAATCCTTGCAATAAAACCAGACATCACGGAAAGGAAGATACCGATTATGGAATATGTGACACTCAATAACGGCGTGAAAATGCCGCAGCTGGGATACGGGGTCTATCGAGTAAGCAGCGGGGAATGCGAACGCTGTGTGCTGGACGCTGTCTCGGCAGGCTATCGCGCCATCGATACCGCCCAATCGTACGGGAACGAAGAAGCGGTGGGCAACGCGGTGAAAAAATGCGGTGTTCCCCGCAGTGAACTATTCCTCACCACCAAGGTATGGATCTCCAACGCCGGGTATGAAAAGGCCCGGGAGTCCATCGATAAATCCCTGAAAAACCTTCAGACCGATTATATTGATCTGCTGCTGATCCACCAGCCCTTTGGCGATTACTACGGAACCTACAGGGCTATGAAGGAGGCCTATAAGGCCGGCAAGCTGCTGGCCATCGGCGTTTCCAACTTTTATCCCGACCGGCTTATCGATCTCTGCCAGTTCACGGAGGTAACGCCCGCTGTCAACCAGGTGGAGACCCACGTGTTCCAGCAGCAGAAAACCGCCCATGAATATATGAAAAAATACGGTGTGCAGCATGAATCGTGGGGGCCTTTTGCCGAGGGCCGGAAGGATTTCTTCACCAATCCGAAGCTCACAGAGATCGGCGCCCGGTATGGCAAGTCCGCCGCACAAATAGCTTTGCGCTTCCTGATCCAGTCGGATGTGGTGGTCATCCCCAAATCCACCCACAAAGAGCGCATGGAACAGAACCTGGATGTGTTCGATTTTACGCTTGGCGAAAAGGACATGGAGGCCATCCGAGAATTGGACGAGGGCAAAAGCCTGTTTTTCTCCCATTATGATCCTGCAACAGTTGAAATGCTGACCAATATGGGCAAAACCAGAAGGGTTTGACCAAGACATTAGGCAGAGGCCCCTTCCGGTTTCTGCTTTTTGCGACACACGAAAAGGAGTGTTCTAGGATGAAAGCTTTTTCCAAAAGGACCCTTGCGGCGCTGCTTGCCGCGGCAGTGGCCGTTTCTTTCACGGCCTGCGGAAATTCCGGCCGTGCGGGGACCGGTTCGGATTCTACCTCTGAGCCGTCTGTTTCGGGACAAGATACGGAGGGAAGCGCGTCGCCTGAAACACCGACTGGCGGCAACCGTATCCTGATTGCATACTTTACCGCCGCGGAAAACAGCGGGGTGGATGCCGTTGCCTCCGCCAGCTACACGACGGTGGACGGCCAGGCGGTAGGCCGCCTCCGCGCGGTGGCGGATATGATCCAGGACAATGTGGGCGGTGACCTGTTCTCCATCCGCACATCGGTTGTCTATCCCACTGACGGCGGGGAGCTGATCGACTACGCCGCCCGGGAGCAGGATGAAAACGCCCGTCCGGAGCTGACCAGCCATATTGAAAATCCGGATCAGTATGACACCATCTTCATCGGCTATCCCAATTGGTGGGCGGATCTGCCCATGGCCGTGTACAGCTTCTTTGACGAATACGATTTCTCCGGCAAAACCATTATCCCCTTCAATGTCCACAACGGCAGCCGGTTTTCCCGGACCATCCAGACCATCAAGGAGCTGGAGCCAAACGCCACAATGGTTGAGGACGGCTTCACGGTAAGCGAGCAGACCGTGGACGGAGCCGCTGGGGATGTGGCCGACTGGCTGGACGAACTAGGCTATTGAGGGGGGCGGTTCCGGTGAAAAGAGGGACGATTCTGTTCCTGGGATGGCTGCTGGCGGCCTCCGTGCTTTTTGTGCCCGGATGTTCGCGGCAGGGCCCATCCTCCCCGTCGCCGGCCGAAGCCGCCACGGAAACGTCCGCAGGGGAGCCTTTCGGCCAGTCCGCTTCCTCTTCACAGCCCGTGGAAACCGGCCTGATCCCGGAGCAGATCCTAGAGGGGGAAACCGGAACCATCCACTACAGCTATTATCTTCCGGAGGATTACGACCCCAGCCGCCAATACCCGATGATGGTGGTCATGCCCGGCTACGATAGGATGTGGTTTGGAGAGGATTCTTCCGGCTCCAATGTAAACTGGCGCGGGTTTCTTTGCTGGATGGAACGGCCGGAGGAATTGATTGTCGTTTCCGCCCAGCTCACCGATTGGCACGAAACTTCCGCCCGGCAGGCTATTGAACTGACGGAATATTTTTTAGAGAATTTTCCGGTGGATAAAAGCCGCGTTTATGCGGCGAGGTATTCCGCCGGCGGGGAAACCATGTCCCAGGCGGTTTCCATGCGGCCCGATCTCTATGCCGCCTATCTCCACGGGGCCTCCCAGTGGGACGGGGAATATGCCCCCATTGCGCAAAACGGCGTGGCAGTCGACATCTTTATGGCTCAGGGGGATGAATACTACGGCCCCCAGAGGGCTCGGGAAGCCTACGAGGGGCTGCACGCCGCCTATATGGAGGCGGGATGGAGCAAAGAGAAGATCGACAGCGTTCTCCGGATACAGACACCGGATGAAGCCTGGTTTGCCGAAAGAGGCGTTACGGGAAATTACCACGGCGGCGGCAACGTGGTGTTTGAGGAAGAATCCATCCTGAATTGAATTCTTTCCCACAGCAAGTGAAGGAGTATGGATGATGAAAGTGTTGCTTGTCAACGGCAGCCCCCATAAAGAGGGGAGTACCTATACGGCGCTGTGCGCGGTGTCCGGGGCGCTCAATCAGAACGGAATCGATACCGATGTGTTTTGGATCGGGACCAGGCCGCTGGCCGGATGCACCGCCTGCTATAAATGTACCGACCTCAACCGTTGTGTGTTTCAGGACACGGTCAATGAATTTTTAAACCTTGCCGGGGATTACGACGGTTTTGTTTTTGGGACGCCTGTCCATTGGGGCGGCGCTTCCGGAGCTATTGCCTCCTTTTTAGACCGGGCCTTTTACGCCGATCTGAATGGCGGCGGCCGACGGTTTTATTTAAAACCGTCGGCCGCCGTGATTTCCGCCCGCAGGGCGGGCACAACCGCCGCCTGGGATCAGATGGAGAAGTATTTTGGCCTGATGCAGATGCCTATTATCACGTCCCGCTATTGGAACATGGTGCACGGGACCACTCCGGACGAAGTCCGGCAGGACGCGAAGGAGCTGCAGACGATGGAAGTGCTGGGACATAACATGGCCTACTTCCTCAAATGCCGGGAAGTGGGCAGCAAGATCATCCCACTGCCGCCCCAGGAGCCAATGGTTTACACCAATTTTATCCGGCGGGGAATGAAACCCACCGGGGAATGAGGCGGGAGACAGCCGGTTTGAGGGTAAGCTTGCTGTCGATAGGGGTAGGATGTCCGTCGGATGCTGCCGATGGACAATGGCAGGTTTCCCGGGAAATGATCACGCGCGTGACACGGCCCGTAATCTCCCACAGGACTCCCAAGATCGAGGCGCATCTCCTGGCCGGGCAGAATAATCCCGCAGGCCAGGCAGCGGGGACTTCACTCCGCTTCACAGGAACCTGTGTGGCAGCACGAGGTACCCCCGGCGGGTTCGCTGAGAGCGGGGTCCAGCGGCAGGCGGTTGCGTTGACAGTAGTCCAAAATGGCGGCTTTCACCGCCTCCTCCGCCAACACGGAGCAATGAATCTTGTGGGCGGGAAGCCCATCCAGAGCTTCCACCACCGCTTTATTGGTCAGGGCCAGGGCATCCTTCAGGGGCTTGCCCTTGATCATTTCGGTGGCCATAGAGCTGGCAGCAATGGCGGAGCCGCAGCCGAAGGTATTGAATTTCACATCGATGAGCACGCCGTCCTTGACCTTGATGTACATCTTCATGATGTCGCCGCATTTGGCGTTGCCCACCTCGCCCACGCCGTCCGCGTCCTCCATTTTTCCCAAATTGCGGGGGCGCTGAAAATGATCCATCACTTTTTCACTGTATAACATAAGGGCGTTCTCCTTTCTCTAACGCTTCCCATACCGGCGAAATATCCCTCAGATAGGCCACCACCGGCGGTACGGCGGCCAGAATGGCATCCACCTCCGCTTCGGTGTTGTCCTCGTTCAGCGACAGACGCAGGGAGCCGTGGGCCACTTCGTGAGGCAGGCCCAGCGCCAGCAGAACGTGGCTGGGGTCCAGGGAACCGGAGGTACAGGCGGAGCCGGAGGAGGCCGCGATCCCCTTGGCGTCCAGCAGCAACAGCAGGGATTCCCCCTCAATGCCTTCAAAGCACAGATTGACGATGCCGGGAAGACGGGCGGATCCGCCTCCGTTGACCACGCTGTGGGGGATGCGGGACAGCTCCCGGGCCAGCCGGTCCCGCAGGGCGGAAACCCGGCGGGCATTTTCACCCTGATGCGTGCAGCTTTCCTCCAGTGCGGCGGCCATGGCGGCGATGGCGGGAACGTTTTCCGTTCCCGCCCGTTTGCCGCGTTCCTGTGCGCCGCCCTCGATGAGAGGCAGCAACGGCAGGCCGCGGCGCATATACAGGGCACCGACCCCTTTGGGGCCCCGGAATTTATGGGCCGACAGGGACAGCGCGTCGATATGCTGGGCGGCTACATCCAGCGGGATGTGGCCCGCCGCCTGTACGGCGTCGGTGTGGAAAGGGACACCCCGCTCCCGGCAGACGGCACCCAGCTCCTCCAACGGCTGCAGGGTGCCGATCTCGTTGTTGGCGGCCATGATGGTGACAAAGGCGGTATCGGGTCGCAGGGCGGCCTTCAGCTCCTCCGGACGGACCACGCCATCCTGGTGGACGTCCAGCAGCGTCACCTCAAAGCCCTGCTTTTTCAGCCGGTCCAGGGTGTGGAGTACGGCGTGATGCTCAAACCGGGAAGAGACGATATGCCGGTGTTCCTTTTTCGCCCCGGCGGCGGCCAAGCTGATCAATGCCTGGTTGTCCGCCTCGCTTCCCCCGGAGGTGAAAAGGATTTCCTCCGGCCGGGCATTCAGGCAGGCGGCAATGGTTTGACGCGCCTGCTGCAGCCGCTCCGCCGCTATTTGTCCCGGCGTATGCAGGCTGGACGGATTGGCCCAGCCCTCCTCCAGACAGCGCAGCAGGGTGTTTTTGGCTGCTTCACTCATTTTGGTGGTGGCGGCGTTGTCGGCGTAGATGCGTGCCATAATCCTCCTCCTTTCCAAAGTCTACTGGGCGAATAGCGGGGTGGACAGGTACCGTTCGCCCGTATCGGGGAGAAGCACGACAATGGTTTTGCCGGCATTTTCCGGCTGACGGGCCAGCTCCAGCGCGGCGAATGCCGCAGCGCCGGAAGAAATGCCCACCAGAACGCCCTCGCAGCGTCCGATGAGGCGGGCGGTGGAAAGGGCGTCCTCGTCCCGGACGGGGAACACCTGGTCGTATATCCCGGTATCGAGGACGGGCGGGACAAAGCCGGCGCCAATCCCCTGGATTTTGTGGGGGCCGGCGCTGCCGCCGGACAGTACCGGCGAGGAGGCGGGCTCCACAGCCACCACCCGTATACCGGGATGGCGCGATTTCAGGTATTCTCCTGTGCCGGTAACCGTGCCGCCGGTGCCCACGCCCGCGACAAAGATGTCTATCCGGCCCTCCGTATCCTCCCAAATCTCCGGCCCTGTGGTGGCGCAGTGCACGGCGGGATTGGCGGGATTGGAAAACTGTCCCGGCAGAAAGGCCCCCGGGGTGGAGGCGGCCAGCTCTTCTGCCTTGGCAATGGCCCCTTTCATGCCCTTCGCCCCCTCGGTGAGCACCAGCTCGGCGCCGTAGCCCTTCATCAGCTGGCGGCGCTCCACTGACATGGTTTCCGGCATTACCAGGATGGCCCGGTATCCCTTGGCAGCGGCGATGGCGGCCAGGCCAATACCGGTATTGCCGCTGGTGGGCTCGATGATGACAGAGCCGGGCTTCAGCTTGCCGCTGCGCTCCGCCTCCTCGATCATGGCCTTGGCGATCCGGTCCTTGACGCTGCCGGAGGGATTGAAGCTTTCCAGCTTGGCCAGAACGATGGCCTTAAGCCCCTCAGCCTTTTCCAGATGGGTCAGCTCCAATAATGGGGTGCGGCCCACCAGCTGGTCGGCGGACGTATAGATATTCATAACAAAGCCTCCTTATGGTGTCTTATCGTATGGCAGCAAATCCCTGTTCCAGATCCGCCAGGATATCGTCGATATGCTCGGTGCCCACGGAAAGCCGGACCGTGTTCGGCTTGATGCCGCAGGCCAGCAGTTCCTCTTCGCCCATTTGGGAATGGGTGGTGGATGCGGGATGGATTACCAGTGACTTCACATCCGCCACGTTGGCCAGAAGGGAGAAAAGCTTCAGGGATTCGGTGAAGCGTCTGGCCGTTTCGCCGCCGCCCTTGATCTCAAAGGTGAAAATGGAGCCCGCCCCGTGGGGAAAATACCGGCCGTACAGCGCCTTGGCGCTCCCGTTGGCCAGGGAGGGGTGGTTAACCCGCTCCACCAGAGGGTGGCCGGATAGATAATCCACCACCTTTAGGGCGTTTTCCACGTGCCGCTCCACCCGCAGGGACAGGGTTTCTAGCCCCTGCAGCAGCAGAAAAGCGTGGAACGGGCTGAGGGCGGCGCCGGTATCCCGCAGTAGGGTGGCGCGGATCTTGGTAATATACGCCTGATTGCCGCAGGCCTCGGTAAACACCAGGCCGTGATAGGAGGGATTGGGTTCCGACAGGCCGGGGAACTTGCCGTCTTTGGCCCAATCGAAGGTTCCCCCATCCACGATGACGCCGCCGATGACGGAGCCATGCCCACCGATAAATTTGGTGGCGGAATGGACCACCACGTCCGCCCCGTGTTCCAGAGGGCGGAGCAGATAGGGGGTGGCAAAGGTATTGTCCACAATGAGGGGCACCCCGTGACGGTGAGAGATCTCAGCCACGGCCTCCAGGTCGATGGGATCGGAGTGGGGGTTGCCCAGGGATTCGCAATATACCGCCTTGGTAGTGTCTCCAATGGCGGCCTCAAAATTCCGGGGATCCGATGCGTCCACAAAAACGGTGTGGATGCCGAAATCCTCCAGTGTATTGGCAAACAGCGTGTGCGTGCCGCCGTACAGGGAGGCAGAGGATACGATGGTATCACCGGCGCGGGCGATATTTTGGATGGCGTAGGTGATGGCCGCCATGCCGGAGGCAGTGGCCAGCGCACCCACACCGCCCTCCAGGGCGGCGACACGACGCTCGAAGGCATCGTTGGTGGGGTTGGTCAGCCGGGAATAGATATTGCCCGCGTCGGTCAGGCCGAAACGGCCTGCCGCCTGGGCGGAATCTTGGAAGACGTATGAGGTGGTGGCGTAGATGGGAACCGCCCGGGCACCGGTGGCGCTGTCGGGCAGTTCCTGTCCGGCGTGTACCTGAAGGGTCTCAAAACGGTAGGGGGACTGGCTCATAAACACAGCATCCTTTCTCATCGAGTGATATAGACAGGGTTCCGTAGCCGGACCGCACCATTCGTCCCTGCCGGATATTTTGCCGGAGCAGGCGCCCCCACAGCTTTGTCATACCGTCCCTCCTTAAATCCCACTTAATAAGTAGGTTTATAGGGATTATAAGCAAATAAACCTATTAAGTCAATAGGAAAATAAAATTCATTTCCGCTTAATAAAAAGGGAAAGACTTATCCGTAAAAGGTATAAGGATCCGGTTCACGTTCGCATACATAGGGGCGGAGATGCAGCCCTGTTCCGCGCAAAACCGAACGGATGGCCCATTTGGTCAGGTCGGGTACGTCGTCCTGCTCCAACGCTTCCTCAGCGTCCAGCCATACGATTTCGCTATTTTCCTCATCGCCCGCCCGGGCGGTTCCCTCCCGGTAACGGGCAAGGAATATCACATACCAGTCCTGGGCATTGAAGCGTATGCCAACGAGCTCTTCCGTCTCTACGCGGACACCGGTTTCCTCCCAGACCTCCCGGACGGCGGCCTGTTCCGGCGTTTCCCCGTGATTTAGATAGCCGCCCGGCAGGATCAGGAGGCCCTTCCCGACACCGTAAGTGTGACGGCCCAGCAGCACCTTGCCGTCCCGCAGGACGACACAGGCGGCAGCCTTTCCCCATTGTGTATCCGATGCGTTCATGCTTTCGCTTCCCCTTCCTTGCTGTCCAGTTCCCCGGGCAACGGCTTTCCCGCGGCCAGGTCCGCCAGGGTGATACCCTCCAGACAGTGGCGGATGGCGCTGTGAAGCTGTCGCCACAGCGGCAGCGTGGTGCAGGAGGCCGCCCGGAAACAGGGAGGAGCGCCGCTTTCCAGACAGGTCACCGGCGCCAGAGAGCCTTCCATCTGTTCCAGGATCTCCCATGCGGTATAGGCATCGGGCAAGCGGGTCAAACGGTAGCCGCCGCCTTTTCCCCGTTGCCCGGCGATCAGCCTACCCTTGACCAGTACGGCCACAATGGCCTCCACGTATTTTTCCGAGATTCCCTGCCGCCGGGTGATTTCCTTGAGCGGCACGCAGTCGCCGGTATTGTGCTGCGCCAGGTCGATCATCAGGCGCAGGGCGTACCGGCCTTTGGTAGAGATCATCATGTGACTTCCTCCCGATGCCTATATCCCTACAGAAGAAATAGGAATTTAACCTGAGCATAGCACGATGCCCTCGGCTTGTCAAACGCGGTATTTTGACAAACCGGCGAAAACCGAGTACCATTAAGGAACCTTTTATTCGAGGAGGAGAGTCCATGCCCGCATTTACCTATCGGTCCGGCTGTCTCTCGCTGGGGGAACGGACCGCTGTCATGGGGATACTCAACGTCACGCCGGACAGCTTTTCCGACGGAGGACGCTACACCACGGTGGAGGCGGCGCTGGAGCATGCCTGCCGGATGGAGCGGGAGGGGGCCGATTTGCTGGATATCGGCGCCCAATCCACGCGGCCTGGCCATGTCCCCGTATCAGCTGAGGAGGAGATCCGCCGCCTGCAACCGGTGCTGCGGGCGCTCCGTCCCAGGACTTCCCTACCGCTGTCCATCGATACCTACTATCCCGAGGTGGCCCGGATGGCCATGGAAGAAGGGGCGGATATTCTCAACGACGTATCCGGCGGCATTGACAACGGCATGGCGGAGGTGGCGGCCGCGACCGGTGCGGGTCTCATCATGATGCACGCGGGAGGCGGAGCGGACGACACCGGTGATGGCGGGGACCCGGTGGAACAGGTGGCGGCATTTTTTCACCGGGCGCTGTGCTGTGCCCGGCAGGCGGGGCTTCCAGAGGCGCGGGTTTGTTTGGATCCCGGCGTCGGATTCGGCAAGGGACGCACCGGCGATGGTGAGCTGGTCGCGCGCCTGCCCCGGCTGATACGGGAATTCCCGCATTGCGCCGTGCTGGTGGGGGCCTCCCGCAAACGGGTGACCGCTGCTTTCTCTACGGCGGAAGGGGAGACCCCGCCGCCCTTTGACCAACGGCTGGGGGGGACGGTGGCGATCCATTCCATCGCTCAATGGAATGGCGCCCACATTCTCCGTGTCCACGATGTGGCTCCGGCGGTGCAGGCGGCCCGGCTGGTGGATGCTTTGCGGAGTATGAGGGAGGAGCGGATCGGATGAAAGCGATAACGGAACGGCAGGCGGTGCTATTTGATCTGGACGGTACCCTCACCGATCCCGCCGAGGGCATCACCCGGTCGGTTCAGGAGGCGCTCCGGCAGATGGGGCGTCCGGTGCCGGAGCAGGATAAGCTGTTGTCCTTCATCGGCCCGCCTCTCCTGGACTCCTTTCAGGAATACTGCGGTATGGAACGGGAGGAGGCCGAGAAAGCGATCCGCCTTTACCGCGGGTATTTTTCCCGGCAGGGAATCTGGGAAAACCGGGTGTATCCCGGAATCCCCGAACTGCTGCGCTTTCTGACGGAGCAGGGGAGGCAAGTCATCCTGGCCACCTCCAAGCCCGCCGTGTTCGCGTCGCAGATTCTGGAGCGGTTTAAACTGGCCCCGTATGTTTCCCTGACGGCGGGCAGCGAATTGGACGGCACCCGAAGCCGTAAGGACGAGGTGATCGCCTGGGCTATGGAGCGGGCCGGCCTTTCACCGGAGGAGGCCGTAATGGTGGGCGACCGGGAATACGATGTGCGGGGCGCCGCCGCCTGCGGCTTGCCCTGCATCGGGGTGCTCTACGGTTATGGCAGCCGGGCAGAGCTGGAACGGGCGGGAGCGGCGCTGGTGGTCCCTACGGTGGAGGCACTGACGGCCCTGTGGAAAGAGTGGCGTTAGAAAGAAGCGATGGAAGGGTTCGCACAGCGCGATATTGGACTGCGGGTGCCTTTTTTTATCGGCTGCTCGGCGGTATAAGCGGCCTCGCCGCGACGGGTGCGGTTGGGATTATTCATTATAATACAAGGCCCAACCTACACCGAATTTGTCCGTGACGAGAGCCAGCAAAGTTGCCCATGGATACGGGCCTTCAAGAGAATGATTCTGTCCCTCTTGGCTTAAAACTTCATAAGCGTGGCAAAATTCGTCCTCTTTATCGAAACGGACTTCGCAGATGAGGGGATTGTCCAGTCCTTTTCCCGCCGCATTACCCGGGCCCAACAGCGCTTCAACACCGCCTAATTCCATCATAATGTGAATGTCATTTCCATCGGGCGGCGTTTCTTGTGAAAGCTTTTTGGCGTGGAATGCTTTTTGATACAATTCACACATTTCCAACCGTTCTTCGTTTGTTGTACGGATGTTGAAAGCGATCGTAAATTTTGGAGAACCGTCCATGTTCTGTTTCCCCCTAAGCGGTAGAATAGGCACTGCTATTTTACATATATCTCTATTCTGCCATCGTTTATTCCCTTTTTCAACTGTATTCAGAAGGGGTTACAATAAAAAACACCGGCGGGTTGAAGGATCTGTCTGAATAGTACGTTATGTATATAATGTGCCCAGGGGCTTTATGTCGCAGGCACAAACGATGCGAGAAGGAGCCGTCCCTCCGGTCCGGTTCCCTCTACGTTTATAGTATAATAAGGGTTGGGAGAAATGCGAGAGCATTTCTCGGGAACGCTGCCGATAAACATAGACTAAGAACTGCATTAGGCAGCGTTCATGGTACAATAAAGAATTTTCAGCAAGGAGGAAATAGGCGTGGACAAAATTGTGATAAAAGGGCTGCGGATATTTGCCTATCACGGCGTGAATCCGGAGGAAAAGGAAAAGGGGCAGCCATTTGTTTTGGACATTACCCTATATAAAGATCTGTCCCTTCCGGGGGCCACTGACGATCTGAACGACACCGTCAACTATTCCCGTGTGGCGAAAACGGCTACCCGGGTGATGCTGGCACAGAAGGACGACCTGATCGAGCGGGCCGCTTCCCGTGTGGCGGAAGCAGTGCTAGCGGAGTTCCCGGTTCGGGAGGTCACGGTACGACTGAAAAAGCCCCGGGCGCCCATTGCCGGAGATTTCGAATATGTGGCGGTGGAAATTACGCGGCGGGCGCCGGAGGCGGTGGTATGAGCCGGGCCGTGGTGGCTCTGGGGGCCAATCTGGGAGACAGGGAATCCTCCCTGCGGATGGCGGTATCGTCCTTGGCAGCACTGCCGGGGACACGGGTGGCCGCCTACTCCCACGTATACGAAACCGATCCGGTAGGGTATCTTGACCAGCCTGCCTTTCTCAATGCCGCTTTGCTGGTGGAAACGGAGCTGTCCCCCGCCGCTTTGCTGGGCGCTTTGCTGGGGATCGAGGCTGGTCTGGGGCGCCGGCGAACCTTCCGCAACGCGCCTCGGGTGGTGGATCTGGATCTGCTGGCGATGGAGGACGGAGAGGGGCGTCCGGTATCCAGTGCGACAGCGGAGCTTCAGCTTCCCCACCCCCGGATGCTGGAGCGGGCGTTTGTGCTGGCGCCTCTGTCCGATCTGTTTGTATCGGGGACGGCCTGCGGGGTACCCTTTGGGGATCAATGGGCGGCGATTTCTCGGGATGGTGTGCGCTTTTTTGCCGCCGGGAAGGAGTTTTTTAAAGAAATTTAAAAGAAAAGTAAATTTAGGCTTGACAAAGTAGGGAGGGGAGTGCTATGATAGCAAAGCGCTCTTCGGGGGCGGGCCGCTGAGAAGCGGAAAAACGGCCTGGGAAGA
>CAJFNR010000049.1 GCA_904395335.1 Candidatus Avimonas narfae
AAGTCTTTCAAAAAGACTTCGGGCTGCGGGTATTGGATGGGATACGAAAAAAGCTCCGGAGTGGAAACTGGCATGTTTCCTTCATCCAAAGCTTTTTCTTGATTTCTGCGATTGTTCAGGTTCGAGTTCTTACTAGCTCTCGAAAATGGGTGCATGTATCTATATTCTTGCAAGTGCAAAAACTTGCCCTTAAATGCGCAAAAACCCCGATTCTATCGGGGTTTTTCGCCTGTGCATCTTTTTCATGCACTTAAGATGGTCGAGGCGACAGGATTCGAACCTGCGGCATCCAGCTCCCAAAGCTGGCGCTCTACCAAACTGAGCTACGCCTCGCCATGACGGGGTTAATTATAATACAACGTCGTTCGGAGTGTCAAGGGCACAATTTGTTTGCTCTCCCGCACACGAAATACCGGTGATTCCAATAATTTTTTATTTTCCGGACAGACTAATACCTCCCGCCTCTCGTCATAAAAGAGACTCATCATAGCAGGCTCTGCTGCCGCCGATGAACTTCGGCCGGGTTCGCGCGCTGAGAACCAGGGCCTCCCCGATATGCGTAACAGCCAATCGAAGCGGCACTGCCACTTCGGCCAGATGCATTCCAATGAGAGTTCCTCCGATATCCAATCCAGCCTGCGCTCGGATGTGCTCAACGGCCACGGGATGCTCCAGTCCCTGATAGGCCGCTGTGGCAAACGAGCCGCCCGCTTTAGGCTGAGGGACAACATTGACCGGGGCCCAACCGTGAGCGGCGGCCACCCGCTCCTCCAAAATCAGGGCTCGATTCAAATGCTCACAGCATTGAGCAGCCACTTCGATCCCCCGCTCCTTTAAAAAAGGATACAGCCCTTCCCAAATAGCAGCGGCAATTTCCGGCTGGGAACCGGTTCCAATTCTTTTTCCCGCCACCTCACTGGAGGAACAGCCCACCACCATCAGGTCGCCCCTTTTTAGCCGTGCCAGCTCACACAGTTCTTTTACCGCCCTATTGGTTTGTTCCTGAATTTCTTTCAGCATGGGCAAATCCTCCCCTAGTTTTTCAGTTCCTATCTTACCGCTTTTTCCTTTCCGATGCAAGACGCAAGTTTTGTCCATATTATCAATATTATTATTCAACTTATTGAAAATTTTTAAAGCATATACTATACTATCTTTACCAAAAACAAAGGAGGAATTGCTGTGGACTTGTCCTTGCTGGCGCCCATCGGTTCAGCACTCGCCCTGCTTTTCGCCTTGTATCTGGCCCATAAAGTGCTCAAATCCGACCGCGGCACCGAGGAAATGAAACGGATCTCCAATGCCATCCAGAAGGGAGCTGGCGCCTATTTGAGACGGCAGTATCTCGGTGTCCTGTTGTTTTTTGCCGTCATGTTCGTGGTGTTGCTGGTGTTGGCACTCAACGGCTTCCTGACCCTGTTTGTCCCCTTCGCCTTTGTCACCGGAGGCTTTTTCTCCGCCTTATCCGGATTTATCGGTATGAAAATCGCCACGGCAGCCAACAGCCGGACCGCCGCCGCCTCCCGCAGCAGCCTGAATTCCGGTCTGAGAATTGCTTTCTCCGCCGGAGCGGTCATGGGCTTTGTGGTTGTGGGACTGGGCCTTCTGGACATTTCCTTCTGGTATTTCTTTCTGAAATTCTGGTACTCTGATCCGGCCCACCTGACCGTAGCAGCTGGCCAGGCACTGGAAGAGGCTCAGGTACAAGCGATCACCTCCGCCATGCTAACCTTTGGCATGGGGGCCTCCTCTATGGCCCTGTTTGCCCGGGTGGGCGGCGGCATATTCACCAAAGCGGCGGATGTGGGCGCCGACCTGGTAGGCAAAGTGGAAGTGGGGATTCCGGAGGATGATCCCCGCAATCCCGCCGTGATCGCGGACAATGTGGGAGACAACGTGGGAGACGTAGCCGGTATGGGAGCTGACCTGTATGAATCCTATGTGGGCTCCATTCTTTCCACCGGAGCGCTGGCAGTGGCCGCCGGAATGGGCTTCAAAGGCGTCACCATCCCTATGGCCCTGGCTGCCCTGGGGATCCTCGCCTCACTGATCGGTTCCTTCTTTGTCCGCACAAGGGAAGGGGCCTCCCAGAAAAATCTGCTGTTTGCCCTGCGGCGCGGCGTGTGGATCAGCGCCGGCTTGATCGCTGTCGCCGCTTATCCCCTGATCCGTTTCGGTTTGGGTGAGGAATATACCGGCCTGTATATCGCCGTGCTCTGCGGACTGATCGCCGGTGTGCTCATCGGCATCTCTACGGAATATTTTACCTCAGACACATACCGCCCCACGAAAAAGTTGTCCGGCGCCTCCCTAACCGGCCCCGCCACCATTATTATCAGCGGCCTTTCCCTGGGGATGCTGTCCACTGTGCTGCCGGTTCTTATTGTCAGTGCCGCCGTGCTGATCAGCTATTTTGTTTCCGGCGGCGGCGAGGCTTTCAACATGGGGCTGTACGGCATCGGCCTTTCGGCGGTGGGAATGTTGTCCACCTTGGGCATCACCCTGGCCACCGACGCCTATGGCCCGGTGGCAGACAACGCCGGCGGTATCGCGGAAATGTCCCATCTTGGCCCGGAGGTACGCCGCCGAACCGATGCCCTGGATTCCCTGGGAAATACGACAGCCGCCACCGGCAAGGGATTTGCCATCGGCTCCGCCGCCCTGACAGCGCTGGCCCTCATCGCCTCCTACATCGCGCAGATCCAGCTGCGGGATCCGGATTTTGTCTTTGATCTGACCATTACCAATCCCACCGTGCTGGTTGGCCTGTTCATCGGCGGTGTCCTCCCCTTCCTGTTTGCTGCGCTGACCATGGAATCCGTGGGTAAGGTCGCTCAAAGCATTGTGGTGGAGGTGCGCCGTCAGTTCAAAGAAATCCGGGGGCTGATCACAGGAGAAAGTGACCCGGACTACGCCAAATGCGTGGACATCTGCACCCGCTCCGCTCAGCGGGAAATGATCCTTCCCGCTCTGCTAGCGGTTATCGCCCCTATCGTGGTCGGCCTGATTCTGGGCGTCAACGGAGTGGCCGGCATGCTGGCCGGCGCCACCGTCTCCGGCTTTATCCTGGCCATCATGATGGCTAATTCCGGCGGTGCGTGGGACAACGCCAAAAAGTATATTGAGGGAGGCGCACACGGCGGCAAAGGCAGCGAGGCCCACAAGGCCGCCGTGGTGGGCGACACGGTAGGCGATCCCTTCAAGGACACCTCCGGCCCGTCCATCAACATTCTCATTAAACTGCTGTCCATGGTGTCCATTGTCTTTTCCGGACTGGTGCTGCAATATTCCCTGTTCTGAGGGAGTCCGTTCTCCTGTCCCGGGCTGTGAACAGCCCGGGACTTTTCTCTCTGCCCCTCTCCCGGAAAAGCGTGACACGCCGTTTGGATTGTGGTATGCTAAAAGAAAGATTGGATATCCGGGAGGATGTTATGAGCAAATTGTGGAATATTCAGCAGCTGCGGTCCAGCCAGCCGGAGAGCAGGAAGGACATGCTGTGTTTCGGGCTGATCAGCGGCTTATCCGGTCTGGTACTTGGATTTGCCGCCGCGTTTCTGGAAACCGTCATCGACGACGGAGGCATATGGCTTTCAATCCTTTCCTGGCTGGGGGAATTCTTTTCCCGACCGGGAATCTGGGTCTTTGCCGCCATGCTTCTGGCAATATTCAGCAAAAGCTCCACCGCCGCTATGCGCCAGGTAGGAATTTTTTTCGCCGGTCGACTGCTGGGGTATCTGCTGTACGGTTTGGCCGTTTCGGGCGATTTTTCCGGCGAGTTCCTGCTGACGGGTCTGCTAGCGGCCCTGCTTGCCCCTGTCCTGGCCATTCCGGCCTGGTACAGCAAGGGGGAAGGCACCGCTGCCGTTCTGATTGCCTCCCTTTTTGCCGGACTTTTGCTGCAGCAGAGTATCGGGATGTCGCTGCAGTTTTTCTATTTTAAGCACCTGGAGGAGCTTATTCTGTTTCTCCTGCTGCTGATTGTCTACCGACGCCCGCTTAAACAGACCTTACTGCTGGCGGGCGCTTCGGTGGTGGTGGCCTTTTTGTTGGAATCATTCGGTCTTTTTGTGGAATAGGCTCATGATACGAAATAAATATCCCCCGGCAAAGCCGGGGGTATTTCATAGACGGGCAAAGCCCTATGTTAGTAGCCCGCGCGTCACGTCGCGCAAGTACGGTCTGCCAGCCGCGAGAATTTTGCTACCTGCTACCCGTAAACGGGTTAGAAATTCCCCATGGTCAGTTGTTCTCCTGCTTTGTCCTCGTCTAATTGTTGACGAATGTACTCCTGGATCTTCTTCGCATTCTTTCCCGCCGTATCTACGTAATACCCTCGACACCAAAATTCGCGGTTCCTGTACTTGTACCGCAGTTCCGGGGACTTCTCGTAGATCATTAGACTACTCTTTCCCTTTAGGTATCCCATGAAGCTCGACACCGCCACCTTCGGCGGTATCTCTACCAGCATATGCACATGGTCCGGGCACACCTCTGCTTCTACTATCCTTATCTTCTTCCAATTACACAGCGTCCTCAATATTTCTCCTATCTCTCGCCGTTTCTCTCCATAGAATACCTTTCTACGATACTTTGGTGCAAATACTATGTGGTACTTGCAATTCCATTTTCTGTGCGATAAACTGTTTACGTCATTCATCGTAATGACCTCCCTTTGCTTTTTCGTGCAGTTGCCAGACCGCACCTTCATTCTATAGCAAAGGGAGTTTTTCTGTCTACATCATCGCCACCAGGCTTCTTTTGAACCACTCGCCTAGCGAGTGGTTTTCGGAAGACAAGAAGGACGGGAACCGTTGGCGTGTTCCCGTCCTTCTTTTATCACTGGGGCCTTCTTTCTATCGGGAGCCAGATCTCGATATACCGTTCGCCTTGGTGTGGCTTTCGATACCAATGATAAACCGAAACCTCCGGAGCATCCGCCAGAAAGTACGGGGATGTAGGAAGCCATTCCGATACGGCCTTTTTGCGCATATCCATATGACAAAGCGTGGGATACTGTGCCCGTTCTGTCTCAAAAACGGCATAAGAATGGGCTGGGATTTTGATTTCGTGAAAACGGTCAGCCTCCTCTTCCCTCAGCACACAGTCCTCCCGGATACGGCTTCGCAGAACGTCCGGTATCCGGGTAGCAATGGAAAAGTCGTAGCCATCACCCGACACATGGTGAATTACCCCGTAATTCGTTAACGGATCTTCCGCCAATCCCATTAATAGATATTGGTTGGCCCGGGTGTGGATGAATAACGCCTCTTCCTGTTCAAACCGCTCTCCGGGAGCACCTTCAAAATGCCGTGTATACCCCAGCAGGATTGTTCGCGGTTTTTCCTCTATTCGGTAATTCAACATACAACCACCCTCCAAAGATAGTTTTACGGACAAGGGGGTGAAGGATCTGAGCCTGGCACCGGGAAGTCGTGCCTGAGACGGATAAATTCCGTGAAATTTTTGAAAAGCCTTGGCAAAGCTGTCCGGGCTGTCGTATCCGTATTTTACCGCGGCATCGATCACTCTGATCTTTTGGGCGGCCAATTCCTCACCGGCCAGAGTGAGACGGCGGTTGCGGATATATTCCCCCAGCGTATAGCCGCAGAGGATGCTGAACACCCGCTGAAAATGATAGCGGGACGAAAAGGCGACCCGGGCTACATCATCATAATCCACCTCCTCCGTGAGATGACGCTCAATATACTCCAAAGCCTGTTGAATCCCGGCAATCCAGTCCATTTTCATCCCCTCCGTCGGTTCCATCGTACCCGATTTGTCGATTTAGCGTCCGACTTTGTGTGCGGTTGGGTAACAGAAACAGCAAAAGGCTTTGATTTCTCGATCCAAGCCCTTTGCTGTTTGTAGATCCGCCTCAGCTGCCCACATTATCCGATTTTTTCCCTCAGAACAGCCAGCGCCGTATCCAGAACCCGGTCATAGCCATTTCTCCAATCCTCGACGGAGCAGGAGGCCTGCACATGCGGCAGGACACCGACGTTGATAAATTCCTTTCCATCCGGATAGGTACACCAATGGGTACAAATCCTCCCGACACCGCCGCCGGGAAGATCAAATATGAGTGGCTGACCGGTGGAACCGTAGCTAGGCGTTCCCACAATGGTCGCACGCCCGGCCACATCCAGATCCAGCAGGAAATCTTCTGCCGCCGAAACCGTCCCGGCATCCTCCAAAACCACCAGCGGGCCTTCTAATGTAAAGGGGCACTCCTCCACTTTCTTTTTCTCCGTATTATATTCGAAATACTGCCGTTTGCAAATATCGTACATCTTTTTCAGATCGGCTTTGGTCCGATCCAACTGTTCCAAGTCCGTGAATTTTACCCACGCTTTGTACGTCCCGATATGAACCATTTTTTGTTCGGTGGAGCAGATAAACTCTCCCTTCAAAAACGCCTGAGCAAGGCAATCCGCATTATCCGAATTGCCGCCGCAGTTGCCGCGGACATCGACGATATAGCCGCGGCAATCCCGAATACAGGACATACCGGCGTAAAATTCCGAACCCAGGGTATCGTGTACAAAATCCGGAACGGAAATGACTGCAATGCCGTCCTGTGTGACCCGGATCCGGTGGGTTTCAGCAGAAACCAGCTCAGTAAGCGTTTCCTTTCCCTCCGCTTTTTTCATCTTTTGCCACTGAACGGGGGCCTCCGATGCCCGAACCGAATAGCTTCCGCTGGCCGTTTGCAAGGCAATTGCCCGTTTATACTCAATCAGTGGGAGCAGCATATTCACTTGCCAGGCGGCGCTGTCCGGCTTTTCATGCCAGCAATAGGGATAGATATTCGCGGACACATACTCAGCCGCCGGCATCCCCTGAATGGAAAACAGCTCGTCATAAATGGGAATGCCTGTGGAAACATCCGCATTCATCACATACCACGTCCCATCGATCATCCTCAGGACCACCGGAAGCTGCCCCGCATCCTGAATCACCTCATGGGGAAACTGCAGGTCGGTGTGACCGTCGCGAAGCAGAGAGATAAACCTGCTCAGCTCCAAATAGTACTCCCGCATATCCGACGCCGCCGTTACCTTTGGAAGCGCTTCCCGGTAGGCTTTGTCCCAGTCCAGACCCTTCAGCCGCTTCCAGAACGGAAAATTGTATTCCGCCTCTTTCCAAATCAGCGACAGACCGTATACCCTTTCCTCCAAAGATAGTTCCATAGGTTTCTCCCCCTTTTTCAGGATTCGAGTACCGCGATGTAAGCCTCCCCTTGAGAGGAAGCTGGCGAACCGCATGCGGTGAGACTGATAAGGTGGAAAAAATAAGCCTTGACAGTCCCCTATTGGGCGGTGCAGATGGTCCAGAATCGTTTGTCCGAAGCTGGCATTTTAAAATCACAAGAAGGAAGAATTCATCCCATAAATACCTTCTATTTTTTATTATTGTACCAAATAATTTTTATTTTTCAAGTTTTATAGAACAATATTTACAAACCAAAAAGGACGGCATATCCTGTCGATACACCGCCCTTTTCGCAATTCATAAAATATAAGGTTTACAGATGGAGGAACTCCTTCATAATATCGCATACCGCTTCCGCTGTCACCTTTTCCGGCATTTCACAGAAGATGCGCAGCAGCGGTTCCGTACCCGAGAACCGGGCAATGATCCATCCGTCGTTCTTGAAGTATACCTTGCAGCCATCCAAATAGGAAACCTTCTCAATCTCATAGGGGAATTCGGGGAGCTTCTTCTCCTCCATAAGCAGTTTCATGATCTCTTGCTTACGCTCATGGGTGAAGCGGTAATCCCGCTCCGCCATAAACAGACGGCCGTATTCCCCAATGATGTTTTCATAGATTTCCGACAGCTTCTGCCCGGTCACCGCCAGCATCTCCACCAGTAGAGAAGCGGCGTAAATCCCGTCCTTACCCTGGATATGTCCCCGCACCGTCAGACCACCGGAGGATTCGCCGCCGATGACGGCGTTGGTCTCCAACATCTTGGCGGAAATGTACTTGAAGCCCACGGGAACCTCGTAGCACTGCTCGCCGAAGGCGCGCGCCACCTTGTCCAGCAGGTGTGTGGTGGCGATGTTGCGTACCGCCGGGCCGTGCCAGCCCTTGTACTTGAGAAGATAGTAATAGAGAATCACCAGGATCTGGTTGGGGTGCACGAACTGGCCCTTGTCGTCGATGATGCCCAGCCGGTCGGCATCGCCGTCGGTGGCGATGCCGATGTCACAGCCGTGCTCCATGACATAGCTCCGCAGCGCTCCCAGCGTTTCCACATTGGGAGCCGGCAGGCGGCCGCCGAACAGGGTGTCGTGACGCTCATGGATGACATCCACGTCGCAGCGTGCGGTGAGCAGGATGGTCTGCAAAGAGGTCTTGGACACGCCGTACATGGGATCCAGCACAATCTTCAGATCCCGGCTGCGGATGGCATCCATGTTGATCCCGCGGATAATGGAATCCAGATATGCGTTCTGCGGGTTGATCTGTTCCACCTTGCCGGAGCGCAGCGCCTCGTCATAGGGGATGACGGAAATCTCTTCCGGCTTGATGGCGGCGATGTATTTTTCAATATCCGCCGTCACCGTCTCATCCGCGTCCCGTCCCCCCTTGACGAACACCTTGATACCGTTATAAATGGCGGGATTGTGGCTGGCGGTAACCGCCATGCCATAGGCCATGTCGTAATATTTGACGGCAAACATGATCAGCGGCGTGGGAGCGTCCCGGTTCACCAGGCGGCAGGGAATCCCCTCGCCTGCCATCACCTCACAGGCCCACTGAGCGGCCTCCAGGGAGAGGAAGCGGCGGTCATACCCCACCACAAATCCGCTGCCTTCCACGCCCTCCTGCTTCATTTTGCGCGCCAGCGCAGCGGTCAACAGCTGCACATTGGCCTTGGTAAAGTCGTCGCCGATAATGGCGCGCCAGCCGCCCGTTCCAAACTTGATCATTGTTGTTCCACCTTTCGCAATTGCACTGGATCTCGATTCTTCGCCGTTACATCCGCACGACCACTTCGCAGACCGAACCCGCCGGCTGCATGGGGACGGTATTGCCGTCCACCTTCTCGCCGTTCACAGTCATCGAGGTGACACCCTTCTGTTTGCCGTCGGGATTTTCCACCAGGATGTGGTATTCGGCGCCGCGCCATTTCCGCACCACACGGAAGCTCTTCCAATCGGAGGGAATACAGGGATCCACCGTCAGGCCGTCAAAATCCGGACGCACACCCAGCAAATACCGGGTGGCGGCAAAATACGCCCAGCCGCCCGAGCCGGTCATGAAGGGATGCCGCGCGCGGCCGAATGCGGTATGGTCGCGGCCCATGATGAACTGGCAGTAGGAATAGGGCTCTGCCTCCCGGCGTTCGATGATGTCGTTCTGATTCTCCGGCAGCAGGGCGTTGTAGAATTTCATCGCCCGGTCGCCGCGCCCCAGCTTGGCTTCTGCCACCCAGGCCCAGGGATTGGGATGGCTGAAAATGGAGCCGTTCTCCTTCACGCCAGGGTAGACGCGAGTGACAAAGCCGATCTCATCGTCCGGAACGGTGAACGACGGGGCGTTGAGCATCAGGCCGTAGGGCGTGTACAGGTATTCGTCCACGCTGTCCATGGCGCTCTTTCCCTTTTCTTCATCCGCCACACCGGAAATGACCGCCCAGGTGTTGGATTCCATATGCACCTTGCCTTCGGCGTCCTTCTGGGTACCGATCTTGCGTCCCGATGCGGTGATACCGCGGATATACCATTTGCCATCCCACAGCTCGGCGTCGCAGGCGGCACGAACCTTCTCGGCCATGCGGCGGTATTTTTCAATATCCTCCGTTTTGCCGGACCGCTCCGCCACCTCCAGGAAATTCTGGATGGCCCAATAGTGCAGGAAGGATACCATGGCGCTTTCCCCGCCGCCCAGGTTCAGACAGTCGTTCCAGTCGGCTCGCAGCCCCTTGCAGATGCCGGTGGCTCCCACCTGCTGGGCGGAGAAGTCCAGGATCCGGGTCATATGCTCGTATACCGTGCCCTCGCCTCCGTCTGCGTAGGTCACCACCTCGTCCAGCAGGGACATTTCTCCGGTTTCCTTGATGTATTCCACAATGGAGGGCACCAGCCACAGCGCATCATCGGAGCAGACGTTCTTCAGATCGTCGCTGATGATGTCCTTAACGTTTACCTCCGGCACCACAGTGGGGGATTTGAAGGGTTTGACCTCCTTTTTATCCGGGTCGAACCATTCCGGCTGGAACAGGTGCAGGCCATAGCCCGCTTTAGTTTCGCCGCGCAGCAGCTCGATGATGCGCTGACGGCATTTGGCCGGGTTGGAATGGGGCACCGTCATGGAATCCTGAGCGGTGTCGCGGTAGCCCAGGCCGGTGCGGCCGCCCACCTCGATAAAGGAGGCGAAGCGGGAGAATATGATGTTGACCTCGCTCTGATACAGATTCCAGATATTCAGGGAGGTGTTCATGTTCTGGTTGGGGGTTTCCACCTGCAGACGGGAAAGCTTGTCCTCCCAGTAATCGCCCAGCAGCTCGAAACAGCGGTCCACATAAGCGGTATCGCTGTACTTTTTCCGGGTTTCCTTGGCCTGCTCCAGCTGGCCCTGACCCATCATGAACACCAGGCGAATCTCCTCGCCCGGCGCCAGGGTGATGCATTTCTGCAAGGCGGCACAGTGGTTGCCGGTTTTTTCAAAACTGCCGGAAAGGCGCCCCTGCTCCACTCCCACGGGATTGCTCTCGTCATGATACAGGCCGATGAATTTATCCCGCAGAGCGTCGAAGCCGTCCGGCTGGAAGCTGGCGGTAAAGAACTGATAACCGAACTCTTCATAGAAAAGGTCATACAGCACCACCCCGTCCTCATAGGAGGAACCCGAGCAGTAGTTGGACATCTGGAAATTCTGATTGTCAAACTCTATATGATGATACGACCACTCTACATAGGAGTACACACTCAAGCGGCGCTCCTTATCGGAGTCGTTGCGCAGACGGACATCCCACAGCTCCACCGGATCATCCAGCGGAATGAACACCTTCTGTTCGGCAGAAATCCCGCCGTAATTGCACTGATATTTGCTGTAGGAGAGGCCGTGCCGGCAGGTGTAGTGCTCCAGCGGCTTGCCGGTGGGCTGCCAGGATACCGACCAGTAATCGCCGGATTCATCGTCCCGCAGATACACGTAATGACCCGGGCGGTCCAGCGGCACGCCGTTGGGGCGGAACCGGGTGATGCGGTGATATTCCGGCGATTTGTAGAAGGCATAGCCTCCGGCGGTCTGATTGAGCACTGCACACATGTCGCCCACACCTATGTAATTGGTCCAGGACGCCGGGGTATCCACCCGGTCGATGACATATTCGCGGTGTTGATCGTCGAAATGTCCGTACTGCATAGCTTCTCTCTCCACTTCCTGATCGTTATTTTTTCATCTGATCTCCCCTTTAGGGGACGCTTGGGGCTGCACAGCACCAAGTGGTTCTTATTATAACAGATTTTGCCTAAAGTAAAAGAGGCGAAACCAAATTTTTACGCGCATTTCGGAAAGTAACGGGATTGCCGTTTGCCGTTGTTCGTGCTAAAATGAGCCGCGAATCCTCAAATTCCATTTTTCCGGGAGCGTAGAAACCCTGTTTCCGCCCCGGATCGCCGAAAGGAGGAAAGCTCATGTCCTTTTCGGTGCCCGCCTGCACACTCTGTCCCCGGCGCTGCGGCGTTTACCGGGGAGACAGTCCTTCCAAAGGCTATTGTGGTATGCCCGCCCTTCCCACCGCCGCCCGTGCGGCGGTCCATCGAGGGGAAGAGCCTTGTATCAGCGGAAGCACGGACGGTCCCCTTGTCGCCGGAGGCGGGTCCGGAACCATTTTCTTTTCCGGCTGTACCCTGGCTTGCGTGTACTGTCAGAACGCTGCCATCAGCCGGCAGAAATCCGGCCGGACCATATCCATCGACCGGCTGGCGGATATTTTCCGTGAGCTGACCGACCAGGGAGTGTACAACATCAATTTGGTCAGCCCCACCCCCTATATCCCCGCCATCCTGAAGGCACTGGAAAAATACCGGCCGCCGGTGCCGCTGGTATATAACACCGGCGGCTATGAACGGGTGGAAACTTTGCGTCTTCTGGACGGCGTCATCGATGTCTATCTTCCCGACCTGAAATATAAGGACGCGGCTTTGTCTTCCCGGTTTTCTCATGCCGCAGATTATTTTGAATACGCCTCCGCCGCCATCCTGGAAATGGCGCGGCAGACCGGCCCCTTTGTGTTGGATGACAGGGGGGTAGCGATCAGAGGAACCCTGGTTCGTCATTTGGTTCTGCCGGGCCATACCCGCTCCTCGCTGGAGGTGCTGGACTGGATGAAGGCCCACCTTCCCCGCGGCGTTTGGGTCAGTTTACTGTCACAGTATACTCCTTTACAGCCTATCGAGAACGCACCGGAGCTGAATCGGCGCATCACCCGGCGGGAATATGACAAAGTGGTGGATCACCTGTTGGAACTGGGGCTTACCAATGGTTATGTGCAGGAGCGGGACAGTGCCGATTCCCGCTATATTCCTGCCTTTGACCTCACCGGAATTGAAAACTAGGTGTTGTCCCGATGGACGGGACGGCGGATCAGCAACCGCAAAAAAGCACGTCTGTTGAAGGGAATCAGCGGATATAGGTAGCTTTTCCCCGCCGCTGTATCTGTAAAGGCTATTACCAATACAAGCAAAAGTAGCCCAATGGCAAAGCCGATCCAGTTGAACAGCGCTGTCAGCACCAAAAACAACATGCGGAACAGCTTGAAAGCGTAGCCCAGCTCAAAGCTGGGCTGTGTAAAGCTAGCAACCGCTACAAACGCCATATATAACAGCACCTCCGGCACGAAAAAGCCGACGGAGACGGCGAAATCCCCCAAAATCAGGGCGCCGACGATGCTGAAGGCGTTGTTCAGAGATCCCGGCGTATTGAGCGAAGCCAATTTGATTCCGTCAATGACAAATTCAATAGCCAGCAGCTGAACCAGCAAGGGAATCATGTTGGGCTCCTTGATGCGGAGCATGTCCAGCCAGGAGGGAATCCAGTCCGGGTTCTGCACCAACAGATACCATACTGGAGTTAAAAAAACAGTGAGAAAGAAAACCGCATCCCTCACGAACCGCAGATACGTTCCCACTAGGGGGGGAAAATAATAGTCGTTGGTATCCTGAACAAAATCGAACAGGGCGGTAGGCAGGATCATGACCGAAGGCGAATTGTCCACCAGCAGCAGTACCCTTCCCTCCGCCACACTGGCCGCCGCGCAGTCGGGCCGCTCCGTATACCGCACCTTGGGGAAGGGATTCCACCATTGGCGGCGCACCAGGCTCTCCGCCAGACTTTCCTGCCCCATGGTCAGGGTCTTGACATCGACGTGGGACAGCTTGTCCCGCAGGCGGCGCACCAGCTTCGGATCCGCTTCCCCCTCCAAATAACACAGCACCACGTCGCTTTTGGAAACCGAGCCCACCTGATGGATCTCCATCGTCAGCCTTGGGTCACGAATCCGTCTGCGGATCAGGGCGGTGTTGAACACCAGTGTCTCCACAAACCCGTCCCGGGCGCCGCGCAGCACCCTGTCATCGTCCGGCTCCCCGACACCACGGACGGGGTAGGTCCGGGCATCGATGAGAACCGCCTCCCGGTACCCGTCAATCAGCAGTGCCACCGCTCCAGACAGCACCTGCGTACGGATCTGTTCCATCTGAGAGGTGGTTTCTACCTCCACATACGGGACAAAACGGCTGGAAAAATCCTCTGTCCGCGGCAAATCCTGCATATCCTCACGGCTTAAGCTCATAAGATATTCCAGTATCTTTTCCATAATATCGTCCTTGGCAAAACCATCGATAAAAAGGATCGCTGCCTGCCGTTCCCCCACCTCTATTCGGCGCAGCACCACATCAAAGCTCTGCCGGACGCGCAGGGTATCCTCCAACACGTGGATGTCCTGCTGAAAATTTCCGCTGAGACTTTCTCTTTCCATAGACAGCCTCTCTTTCCTGATTTTCCATGCTTAGTATCTCCCGAAGAAGGAAGACTATGTGGAAGAAAAATACAGAACAATTTCCGATTATGGATTGTTCTTTGCGCCGTTATCTGTTATACTGAACACGGATTTGCCTGGCGAATTCCGGCGAATCTAACCGAGTGAGAAACAGGAGGTTCATTATGTCTGACGAATTCCGCCCTGGCGAACAAGAAAGTCCGATTCCAGACAACAGTACGCCGGCCAACAACGGTAGCGCTGCTGCCAATGACGATCAGACCGCCTATATTCCAGGGAATCAGGCTCCCCAGTATCAGCAGCCCCCCGTTCCCCCAGCCTCTCCGGTACCACCTGCGGGAGAACAGCCGACGCCCCCTCCCCCTGTGCCGCCCCAACAGACGCCGCCGTATCCCTATTATCAGCAGCCCCCGTCCTATCAGCCCACCTATCAGCAGCCCGGATTTTCCCCCTATCCTCCCCAGCAGCCGGGCAACGGCATGGCGGTGGCTTCTCTGGTCATGGGGATTTTGTCCTTGATTTTCTGCTGTATTTGGGTTTTACCCTTGCTTTTTGCCATCTTGGGCCTGATTTTCGGCTGTGTGGCGAAATCCAAGGGTGCGGGAGGAATGGCCACGGCCGGCATTATTTTATCCGTCTGCGGCGCCCTTCTATCCATTATCTGGATTGTTCTCGCGGCAACTGGAATTAGCAATCTGAGCTATTTCTACAATTATTATTACTATTAAGCGACAGACAACCTCTCAAGGGTTGCCTACGAAAAATAACAGCATTTTTCTGCTTTTGAGGCAGGAGGATGCTGTTATTTTTCGGCTTATTTTCAGGGCTTCCGCTATTTTCCTCTTGTGCCGTATCAGAAACTGTGCTAAGATATAAGCAGTTTCTATGTCAGAAATCGCCATCATTTGTTGAACATAAGAGATAGATTTCCCTTTTTGTAGAAGAAAGGAAGAAAACAGGAATGCGCCCTTTAGCAATGCGGATCGTCTCCGGCGTGATGTCCTTTTGCCTCTTGATGCTGTTGTACGGCTGCAATGACGCCTATACCGGCAATTATAACAGTTTTATTATCGATACCACCGACGGCGTTCCAGCCTCGGTGGAAACCTCGCCTAGCCAGGAAACCACCACCACCGTTCCTTCGGATCCCACGGAAACCACAACGTCGTCCACGGAAACCACGACGACACAGCCGCCAACTACAGAGGCTCCGATAGTGGATCAGGAACCCAACTGGCGGGAACCGGACCAAAACGGGGAACCCATCATGAGCGAGGAAGAGTGGGAGGAGTACGAACAGGACGACCCCCAGTTTCCCGGCAACAACGACTCCCCTGAAGGGCCCGGGAACGAAGAGGTAGAGGATACACTTCCCTCCGCACCGCCGCCCATCATCGACAATACCACCACAACCACCAGCGGCACAACTACTGGCAGTACCACTGAAAACACCACGACCTCCACGGGTACCCATCCGACCAATACCACTCCCGGCACCACGGTCACTACAGGCTCTACCGGCAATACAACGACTACCGCACCCACTACCACTACCACCACTACTCCTCCTACTACCACAACACGCCCCAGCAACGGCTGGTATATCGAGGATGGCAAAACCTATTATTACTATAACGGCAGCCCCGTCACAGGGTGGCAAACCATGGGAGGTATCCGGTATTATTTCGGCTCCGACGGCGTACTCTCCTCCAAAATTGGCATCGACGTATCCACCTATCAGGGAGTAATCGATTGGCAAGCCGTGAAAAACGCCGGGGTGGACTTTGTATTCATCCGTGCCGGTTTCCGAGGCTGGGGCACGGCCGGTGACCTGCGCACCGACGCGTATTTCAAGCAGAATATTGAGGGCGCCACCGCCGCCGGGTTGGATTGCGGCGTCTACTTCTTCAGTCAGGCCATCAATACCCAGGAAGCGGTGGAAGAAGCCAATTACGTTCTGAATCTGGTTAAAGGCTACCGTCTGACCTATCCCATCGCCTTTGATACGGAATATGTCAGCGATCCGGAGGCACGGACAAATCTGGCCAATCTCACGGCACAGGATCGTACCGATATTGCCAAAGCCTTTTGCGATACCATCCGCGCCAACGGTTATTACCCCATGATCTACGCCAGCAAAAGCTGGCTGGTGGACGAGATGTACCCAGCCCAGCTGACGGGATACGATATCTGGCTGGCCCAATATGCCAACGAATACACTTATCCTTATGATTTCCGTGTCTGGCAGTACACGGACAAGGGACAGGTCAACGGCATCAAGGGCAACGTCGACCGGAATGTGGGACTGTTTGATTACGCCACCTATCTCAAAGAAAATGGTTGGAACAAGCTGTAAGTCAAGACTACGCCCAAAGGACGTGGCATGAAGGATGGCCCTAAAAGGGCATGATACCAGCAGCGCCTAAAAGGCGCGTCATGAGTAACGCCAACCGCACCTTAAAAAGCCGCCTTCACAGAAGGCGGCTTTTTTCATTCTCACGCAATCGAAAAGGGAATCCTTTTAAACGTCGTTGCGGATCAGATCCTCATAGGTCTCCCCTTTGACCACTACACGGGAGGTGCCGTCCATCACCATGACAACAGCAGGACGAGGCAGCCGGTTGTAGTTGGAGGACATGGAATAATTGTAGGCGCCGGTTCCCAGCACCGCCAAAATATCGCCGTGTTCACAGTCCGGCAAAGGAACATTTTCCTGAATCAGATCCCCGCTTTCACAGCAGCGGCCGGAAATGGTCATCACCCGGGTGTTGGGTTCTCTCATGCGGTTAGCCGCCACCACGGTATAGGCGGCTTTGTAAAGCGCATAGCGGGGATTGTCGCCCATGCCGCCGTCCACACTGACGTATTCCCGCACACCGGGAATACTCTTAACCGCGCCGACGGTATACAGGGTGATCCCCGCCGGAGCCGCCACCGACCGTCCGGGCTCCAATATGATAAAGGGAAGGGGAAAATCCAGCTCAGCTGCTGTTTGGCTCATCACGGCGGACACCTGCTTCATATAGGCGCCGAAGGGCTTGGGCTGATCCCGATCCGTATACCGTATACCAAAGCCGCCACCCAAATTGAGTTCGGTCAGCGTGGCCCCGGTCTCCCCGCGCACCCGGGCCATAAAGCGGAGCATCACGTCCGCCGCATGGGCAAAGGGATCCACGTCGAAAATCTGGGAACCGATATGACAGTGAAAGCCCTTGAGGTCGATTCCCGGCAAGGACAAGGCTTCTCGGGCGGCCGCCAGCGCCTCACCGTTTTCCAGGGTGAGGCCGAACTTGGAATCGATCTGACCAGTGCGGATAAATTGATGGGTATGGGCGTCGATGCCCGGCGTCACCCGCAGAAGGATCGCTGCTGTGCTGCCCATGTCCTGCGCAATCGAGGACAACCGGCGCAGCTCCGCCGGATTGTCCACCACGATCCGGCCCACGCCGGCTTCCAATGCCATGCGCAGCTCGCCCTCCGGTTTGTTGTTGCCGTGGAAATACAGTCGTTCCGCCGGCATTCCCGCCCGCAGGGCGGTATAGAGCTCTCCGCCGGACACCACGTCCGCTCCACAGCCCTCCTGGGCGGCGATGCGGTACATCTCCAGGAAACAGCAAGCCTTGCTGGCATAAGCCACCCGTCCGCCCTGAGGATAATAGGTCTCCATCGACTGGACATAGGCCCGCAGTGCCTGACGGATCACCTCTTCGTTCATCACATACAGTGGCGTTCCGTAAGTCTCCGCAAGCTCCACCGTATCACAGCCGCCAATCGTCAGATGCCCCTTCTCGTTGATATTCAGTCCGTCTGTCAGCATGGCGTGTCCTCCATCCTTTCTGTTGTCATTCTTCCGCTATTTCGGTCAGTATTTTCCGCAGCTCCTGCGTCCCTTCCCCGGTCACTGCCGAAAATGGCACCACTGTCAGCCCTTCCAGCGAAGCAAACTCCTCCTGAAAGGCTTGAAGCCGTTGGACACGTTGGGTGACGTTGAGCTTGTCCATCTTAGTCAGGACCACCAGAAACGGGATTTCCCGCTGCACCAAATAGTCCAGCATCGTCCGGTCATCCGCCGAAGGGGCATGGCGGGCATCCAGCAGCTGGACCACCAGGCACAGCTCCCGGTCGGCCTCCAGATACCCCTCGATCAGGCCTTTCCATCGCCGTTTTTCGGCGTCGGAAACCTTGGCGTAGCCGTATCCCGGCAGATCCACCAGGCGCAGGGTATCCAGCCGGTAAAAGTTGATGGTGGCGGTCTTCCCCGGTGTGGCGCTGGTTCTGGCCAGCGCCTTGCGGTTGAGCAATCGGTTGATCAGGGAAGACTTCCCCACATTGGACCGGCCGGAAAACGCCACCTCCGGCAGATTGGAGGCCGGCAGCTGATGAACCAGCCCCGCTGAAAGCTCAAAGGCCGCGGATTCGATTTTCATCCTTCTCCCCTCCTATTGAGGAATACCCGAGGAGGCGGGATCCGGTGGAACGGCGGGCGCTCCTCCATGAACCGGCGGCGACTCCTCCCGACCGGCAGGCAGAGAAGCCAACGCCGTGTTCAGCACGGTATCCAGCGTTTCCGCCGTAACAAACCGCACATGTTCCCGCACCGCCGGATCTACCTCCGCCAGATCGGAGGCGTTGTCCTCCGGGATCACCACAGTATGAACCCCATGGGAATAGGCGGCCATGGTTTTTTCCTTCAGCCCTCCGATGGGAAGCACCCTGCCACGCAGGGTTATTTCGCCGGTCATAGCCACATCCCGCTTCACCGGGATTCCCGTCAGAGCGGACAGGATCGCCGTGGCCATGGTCACCCCGGCCGACGGGCCGTCCTTGGGCACCGCCCCCTCCGGCACATGAATGTGGATATCTTTGGTTTTATAAAAATCACCCGGAATCCCCCACTGCGCCGCCCGGGTACGCACACAGGTGACCGCCGTACGGGCCGATTCCTTCATCACATCCCCCAAAGAGCCGGTAAGCTCCAGCTTGCCGTTGCCGTCCATGACAGCGACTTCCACCGGCATGGTCTCGCCCCCTACCGCTGTCCAGGCAAGGCCGGTGACGACCCCCACCTCGTCCCGGGCAGCCAAGGCATCCTCTTTAAATTTACGCGGCCCCAGCAGCTCCTCCAGATCCCCGGCCTCCACCGTTACTCGGCGCGCTTCGCCGGAGGCGATCCGTTTGGCCGCCTTGCGGCAGAGCTTGGCTAGCAGGCGCTCCAGCCCGCGGACCCCGGCCTCCCGGGTATAGCCTTCGATCACCAGACGTAGCGCCTCATCGGACACCACCAGCTGCCGCCGGGTCAGTCCGTTGCGCTTGATCTGCCGGGGAAGCAGATGCCCCTTCGCAATGTGGAATTTGTCCTCTGCCGTGTAGCTGGACAGCGGAATCAGTTCCATCCGGTCGTACAACGGGCCGGGAATAGCGCCGGCATCGTTGGCAGTGGTGATGAACAGCACCTCCGACAGGTCGAAAGGCAACTCGATATAATGATCCCGGAAGGCGGAATTCTGCTCAGTATCCAGCACCTCCAACATAGCAGAGGTGGGATCGCCCCGGAAATCATGGCTCATTTTGTCGATCTCGTCCAGCAGGATTACCGGATTCTTCACACCGGCCAGGCGAACAGCGTTCATAATCCGCCCCGGCATCGCCCCGATATAGGTTTTGCGGTGACCCCGGATATCCGCCTCGTCCCGGACACCGCCCAGTGATACCCGGACATACTTCCGACCCATGGCAGCGGCGATGGAACGGGCGATAGAGGTCTTGCCCACGCCGGGAGGCCCCGCTAGGCAGAGCACTTGTCCCCGGATGTCCGGCGCCAGGGCGCGTACCGCCAGCGTCTCCAGAATGCGTTCCTTTATTTTCTCCATGCCGTAATGATCCCGGTCCAGGATCTTCCGCGCCCGGTCCAGATCCAGCTTGTCCGTGGTACGCCGGTTCCAGGGCAGCTCCAGACAGGTGTCAAGGTAGTTCCGCACCACGGTGGCCTCGTGGGATCCGGAGGGCATTTTAAACAGGCGGTCGCACTCCTTGAGCAGCGACTTTTCCGCCTCTTCGCCCAGCTTCAACTCCAGTACCCGGTGGCGGTACTCCTCCGCTTCCTCTTGAGGATTGTCCCCATCCCCCAGCTCACCGGTAATGGCCTTGAGCTGCTCCCGCAGATAATACTCCTTCTGATTCTGATCCACTTGCTCCTGCACCTTACGCTCAATGGTGTGTTCCAGGGTCAGGATGTCGATTTCCTTTTTCATAATCCCCAGCAGCAGCTCGGCCCGCTTGTCCACGGACAGCGCGGACAGCACCCGGAGCTTTTCCTCCGGCGGCAGGGGAAGATTGGCGGCCAGATCATCCGCCAAAAGCCCGGGGTCATCCTGAGCGGCTACCCGCATCGCCATATCGGCAGGGATCACTGAAGGATTCAGCGCCGCATAGGCCTCAAAAGCAGCCTGACACTCCCGTACCAGCGCCATGCGGCGCACCGGGTCGGCAGGACGCCGCTCCAGGCATTCCTTCACCGCTACCTCGTGATAGGGATCGGTCTGTATGTAATCCCGGATACGCGCCCGGTACTGCCCCTCCACCATGATCCGCACGCCCTCGCCAGGCAGACGCAACACCTGGCGCACACAGGCCACCACGCCCACAGGGGACATGCCCCCGCTGTCCGGATCGTCCACGGTCATATCCTTCTGGGTGGACAGGAACAGATACTGATCTCTCCCCATCGCCTCATTAAGCGCCCGCAGCGATTTGGGCCTCCCCACATCAAAATGGAGCGCGGTATGGGGAAACACCACCACGCCGCGCATGGGAAGCAGCGGCAGCGTGCGGATACGCGTCAGCTTCTCTTGTATTTCCATAGGTTAAACTCAGCCTTTCTTTTATCAGGGGTCTATCCGTTTTCCGGATTGGGCGAAAGAGGCCGGAAGCGTGGATGCCGCCCTTGGCATCCCGCATCCGGCCCACACCCATGCGGCAGCATTGTCCGCTCCAAGGCCCCACAGCTCCGGCGCTCCGGAACGTGTCAGGCCGTTACCTTGCGGCGCCCGTTGCGGCTTTTGGCAACAGGAACCTTTGTCTTAGCGGGCTTGCGGTCGGGGTCGATCACCAACTCCGGCTTGGCGCCCTTTTCCACACAATCGGCGGTGATGGTTATTTTTTCAATGGTATGGTCCGACGGGACCTCAAACATCAGGTTGGTCAATATCTCTTCCATCACCGAACGCAGGCCACGGGCGCCGGTATTGCGCTCCAAGGTTTTGTTGGCGACGGCAGTCAGCGCGTCTTTGGTAAATTCCAGCTTGACGTTGTCCATTTCAAACAGCTTGGTGTATTGTTTGAGAACAGCGTTTTTCGGTTCGGTGAGAATCCGCACCAGCGCCTGAGCATCCAGCGGCCGAAGCGCAGCGACCACGGGCATCCGGCCCACCAGTTCCGGAATCATGCCAAATTTGATCAGATCCTGAGGAACCAGGTCCTTATAAAAGCTGTAACGGTCGGCATCTTGCTTGGATTTCACCTCGCTGGTGAAACCCAGAGAACCGGAGGAGAGTCGCCGTTCGACGATCTTTTCAATCCCATCGAAAGCCCCACCGCAGATGAATAGGATGTTGGAGGTGTCGATCTGGATGAAATCCTGCTGCGGATGCTTACGTCCACCGTTGGGCGGAACGTTGGCTACCGTGCCCTCCAGAATCTTCAACAGGGCTTGCTGCACGCCCTCGCCGCTGACATCCCTCGTGATGGAGGGATTCTCACTGCGCCGGGCGATCTTGTCGATCTCATCCACATAGATGATACCGCGCTCCGCCTTCTCCACATCGTAATCTGCCGCCTGTATCAGGCGCAACAGGATGTTTTCCACATCCTCTCCCACATAACCGGCCTCGGTCAAAGTGGTAGCGTCGGTGATGGCGAAGGGGACGTCCAGGATACGGGCCAGTGTCTGGGCGAGAGCGGTCTTTCCTACGCCAGTGGGACCCAGAAGCAGCACATTGCTCTTTCCCAGCTCCGTATCGTCCGGCTGATGGAAATAAATCCGCTTGTAATGGTTGTACACTGCCACGGAAAGAGCCACCTTGGCTTCCTCCTGGCCGATGACGTAGCTGTCCAGGCTCGCCTTGATCTCCTTGGGCTTGGGCAGGCGGACCGGTGTGTCGTCTACGGGACGGCGGCGTGGGATCCCCCCATCGTCCGCAAGCACGGATTCGCAGAGCTCCACGCATTCGTTGCAGATATAGACGTTGGGGCCGGCAATCAGACGGCTGACCTCATCCTGGGTCTTGCCGCAGAAGGAACAACAGATGGTCCGGCCTTCCTCATTTTTTGGCATTCTCTACGCCCCTCTATCGTCATTGTAGCGGGCTTATTCGCCGCGCTTGGTGATAATCTTGTCAATGAGACCGTATTTGAGCGCGGCCTCCGCCGTCATGAAATTGTCCCGTTCGGTATCCCGCTGAATGGTCTCCAGCGGCTGTCCGGTCATTTCGGAGTACAAGCGGTTCATCCGGTCACGGATAAACAGGATGTGATCCGCGTGGATCTTGATGTCGCTGGCCTGACCCTGAGCGCCTCCCAGCGGCTGGTGGATCATCACCTCGCTGTTAGGCAGCGACATCCGCTTACCCTTAGCGCCCGCCGCCAGCAGGAAGGAAGCCATGCTGGCCGCCATGCCGATACAAATGGTGGACACATCGCATTTGATAAACTGCATGGTGTCATAAATGGCCATACCGGAGGTGATGGAGCCGCCCGGGCTGTTGATGTACAGCTCAATGTCCTTGTCGGGGTCCTGTCCCTCCAAGTACAGCAACTGCGCCACCACCAAGGAGGCGGTGACATCGTTCACCTCGTCTGACAGCATGATGATACGGTCATTGAGCAAACGGGAAAAAATATCGTAGCTGCGCTCACCGCGGCTGGTTTGTTCCACCACATAGGGAACCAGACTGCTCATTCGGTCCATAATCGTTACCTCCTGCCTTTCTCGGATTCATTCCGCCTAGAATGCACGGCTCCCGCGGAGCGGCGGCATGGGATAGTATGGCCGTCTGCCCCGCGGGTTAAGCGCCGCGTGCCTTATTTTTTGCTTTTTTTACCTTCGCCAGCAGCGGTGTCCTTGACCAGCTCCATAGCCTTGCCCACCGCCAGGTCTTTTTTCAGATCCTTCTCCCGGATCAGGCCTTTAATCTTTTCCACATCCATCTTATACTGCTCGGCGATGTTCTTGTATTCCTCATCCAGCTCCTCGTCGGACACCGGGAAATCCTCCAGCTCCGCGATCTTCTCCAAGGCCAGGCGCAGCTTGACCTTCTTCTCTGCCTGCTCGCGGAAACCTGCACGGAAACCATCCATATCCATGCCCGTATACTGCAGATAAAGATCCAGATTCAGCCCCTGGGACTGCAGCCGGTAATCGAATTCCCGCACATCCTGATTGATGCGGTTCTCGAACATCGCCTCGGGAATTTCGCCCTGCAGCTTCTCCACCAGTTGATCGATCAACTTGGTCTCGAAAGCCTCCTCGGCCTCCTTTTCCCGGCGGTCTTCCAGCTTCTTTTTCATGTCGGCTTTCAGCTCATCCAGGGTATCGAATTCGCTGGCGTCCTTGGCAAATTCATCGTCCGCCTCGGGCAGCTCCTTTTCCTTGATCTCATGGAGCTTACAATGGAAAACCGCAGCCTTGCCCTTGAGCTCCTCCGCATGATAATCCTCCGGGAAGGTGACGTTCACGTCAAATTCCTCATCGGTTTTCTTACCGACGATCTGCTCTTCAAAACCAGGGATAAACTGATGGGAACCCAGCTCCAGCGTATAATTTTCCGCCTTGCCGCCGTCAAAAGGCTCGCCGTCCACGGAACCGTCAAAATCAAACACCACCGTGTCGCCTTCCTTAGCGGGACGATCCTCCACCGTCACCAGACGGGAGTTGCGGTCGCGGAGCTTCTCCACCTCGGCGTTCACATCCTCGTCGGTAACCGGCGTGACCTTCTTCTCCGCCTTCAGGCCCTTATAGTCCTCGATCTGCACCTCCGGCTTCACCGTGATAGTGGCCTTGAACTGCAGGCCGTCCTTGCCGACGGAGGTGACGTCCAGATCGATTTTGTCCTCCACATATTCGTAGCCGGAGGCCTCCACCGCTTCGTTGAGAGCGGTGGGGTACAGGGCGTTGACCGCCTCCTCATAGAAAACGCTTTCGCCGTACAGCTTTTCCACCAGATGGCGGGGCGCCTTGCCCTTCCGGAAGCCCGGTATGTTCATGCGGCGGATATTCTTTTTATACGCCTTGTTCACCGCCTCTTCAAAGGCAGCGGCGTCCACTTCCACTTCCAGCTCCACGCGGTTGGTATCCACCTTGTTGGCCGATTTCAAACTCATGTCTACATCCTCCTACAGTATAACGATTCAGCGATCGTCAATAATAAACCAAACACCCTTGGGAAAAACGGCAACCTCAGTGCGCTGCACGCTTTTTCTTCCCATTATAAAGGTCCGGGGGTCATTATAGCATAATGACTGGCATTACGCCAGCGTCTTTTCAAAACTTTCATGGCGGATTTCTGAATATTCTGTGAATTTACCGCCGAAAAAACCGGTGCTTTATCCTACCAGCAGGGGAACAAAACCCAGAGAATCCCCGGAAATGAGCTTCAGCTGAATACCGTGATAGTCCCCCTGAAAGGCGCGGCGGATGCCCGCACCGTGAATGTGTCCGTAATAGCAGCGGGCAATCTTCCGTTCCTGCAGCACCGAAAGGATCTCCGGACAGGACTGCCCGCCGCACACCGGCGGATAATGGAGAAAAACCACCGGCTCTCCGCCGATTTTTTCCGCCGCATCCAACGAGGCGCCCAGCCGTCCCACCTCGCGGTTAAGTACCTTTTTGTCCTCGTCTGCTTCCGCGTCAAAAAACCAGCCCCGCGTGCCGCAGACAGCAAACTTTCCCACAGCCTGCGCTGTGTTATGAATAATCGTCAACGTGTCAAAACCACAGGTGACAAAAAAATCGTCCATTTTTTTCCGGGTGGTCCACCAATAATCGTGATTGCCCTTGAGCAGCAGCTTTCTGCCGGGAAGGGAATGAATAAACGCAAAATCCGGACGTGCCTCCTCCAGCGACATTCCCCAGGAAATGTCGCCGGCGATGACCACGGTGTCCTCTTCCCCTACCACAGCCTTCCAGCCGCGCTCCAGCCGGCTGACGTAATCGTGCCAGCCGGGAAAGCTGTCCATCGGCTTATCGGTTCCCAGGGACAAATGCAGGTCGGCAATGGCAAACAGCTTCATGACGCCCTCTCTTCCTTGTTTTTCCTGACAAATTCTCTGCGTTCAGGGCATACTAACGGCGGAAACCCACTGGTTTCCCTCCAAATTAAGCGGAAGGATGGATCGTCCATGAATCGCAATGAAAACGGAAAAGGCATGACCCCGGACGTGTACTGTGACGTCAAAAACTGCACGTATCACGACGGAGACTGCAAATGCACAGCCAACCGTATCAACGTGGGTCCCACCTATGCCGTCAGCACCAACGACACTGCCTGTTCCACCTTCAAGCCTCAGGCGCGCTGACTCTCTTCTTCCTCTTTGATGAACGACAGCCTGCTTTTTTAAAGCAGGCTGTCGCTTTTTATTCCGCGATATGCAGCAGCCGGTAGACCATCTGTTCCATATCCTCCCGTCTGCACACCTCGGTAAAGCGGAGAGCCTTGCCCTGTATAGCCGCCAAAGGCTCCGGAACCGGACAGCCGGTCAAGCGGTGCAGCTCCTCTACCTTCTGGAATTCGTCCAGTGCAGCGACATCCGCCCCCAACGCGGAGGCCACGCTGCTGGAAAATTTATACGGATTGGCGGTGGAGGCGATGACACAGGGCGTTCCGTCCCCGGTGCGGCGCCGGTACTCCTCGCACACATGCACCGCCACAGCGGTATGGGTATCGCAGAGATACCGATGCTCTCTCCATACAGATGAAATGGTGGAGGCCGTCTGTTCCTCGTCGCACCAGCCGCCCGTAAAATCTTCCTGTAGCCGTTTCTTGACGGCATCGGAAACCGTGTACACGCCGTCGGCGGACAACCGGGCCATCAAATCCCGCACCACAGCATCGTCCCGTCCAGACAAATGATAGAGCAGCCGCTCCAGATTGGAGGAAATCAAGATATCCATGGACGGAGAAGAGGTGGCATAGAACTCCCTGCGGCGGTCATACACCCCGGTCTGCAGGAAATCCGCCAGCACACGGTTGCGGTTGGAGGCGCAGATGAGACGGCTCACCGGAACCCCCATTTGTTTGGCGTAATAAGCCGCTAGGATATTGCCGAAATTGCCGGTGGGCACCACGACGTGGAAGCCTTGCCCCTCCCGCAGCCTGCCGGAAGCCAGCAGATCGCAGTAGGCCGAAACATAGTAGACCACCTGCGGCACCAGACGGCCCCAGTTGATGGAATTGGCGCTGGAGAACATCATCCCCTGAGTTTCCAGCTTCCGGGCCACTGCCGGGTCGGTAAAGATATGCTTGACGCCGCTCTGCGCATCGTCAAAATTCCCGCGGATAGCGCATACGGCGACGTTGGCGCCCTCTTGGGTGATCATCTGCAGCTTCTGCATGGGGCTGACGCCCTGCTCGGGGTAAAATACCAATATCCGCGTGTGTGGCGCGTCGCGGAAGCCCTCCAGCGCCGCCTTTCCGGTGTCGCCGGAGGTGGCCACCAGAATGACGATCTCCTTCCCATCGGCAGTTTTTCCAGCGGAAACGCGCATCAGGTGCGGCAGGATCTGCAGCGCCATATCCTTAAAGGCACAGGTGGGGCCGTGCCACAATTCCAAAATATGCGTACGGTCATCCAGGCTGTGCAGCGGAGCCACGTCCGCCGATCCGAATCTGTCCGACGTATAGGCCGCACGGGTACAGGACGCGATCTCCTCCCCCGTAAAATCGGTGAGGAATCGAGATAACACGGCGTCGGCCCGTTCCACATACGATTTTTTTGCCAGCGAACGGTAATCCTCTGGCGACAAAACAGGCAGGGATTCCGGCACGAAAAGGCCGCCTTCCCGGGAAATGCCCTGAGTGATTGCCTGAGCGGAGGATACGCGCACCGCGCTGTCTCGTGTACTTTGATATTCCATTGAAAAGACCATGCCTTTCTTTATCCGGCCTTGCACCGGTGCACTCCATGTGCCGCCCTTTTTCCCGGAGGAAAACAGGGCAGACGGTTATAGCTTTCATACTACTCTATCGGCGCCCCTCTTGTCAAAGCTATCCGGAAGAAATCGTAAGAATTGCCGAAAAAGAGGCGTTCCAGCAAGGATTCCTCGTAATTTTTGGATAGGAGGTAGCGATACAGGGCCTCCATCACGGAGATTCCTCCCCATTCCGGCGGCAGCTGGGTCCCGTCCAGGTCACAGCCGATGGCCAGTGTGTTTTCTCCTCCCAGCTCCCAGCCGTGTTCCAGATGCCGGCGCAGGCAATCAAAGGTGCTCTCTCCCACCGGCGTCCCCAGCTGATCTCTACAGAGATTCAGGCCCACCAAACCGCCGCGGCGCACGATTTCCCGGAATTGCTCGTCACCCAGATTGCGCGGATGGGGGTGAACTGAGGAAAACACGGAATGGCTAGCGATAAACGGCCCCTCCGCCTGCTCCGCCGTATCCCAGAATCCCCGACGGTTGAGATGGGATACATCCGGGACAATCCCCCGTTTTTCCATCCGCCTGACCGCCTCCCGCCCAAAGGAGGTCAGGCCAGCCTCCGGGTCGCAACCTGACCCGCCGCCCAGTTCGTTTTCGCCGTTCCAGGTCAGGGTAACGACGCGCACCCCCTCGGCAGCGCACCGGTCCAGGTATTCCAGACTGCCGTTCAGCGGCGCGCCGCTTTCCAGCCCCAGAATACCGGCGCAGGCCCCCTTTTCAAACGCAGCGTCCAGGCCGGCGAGATCCCGGATCACAGAAAAGCTGTCCGGAAAGCGCTCCTCCTGTTCCCGGGCAAACCGAAGCACCCGCAGACAGGCCGCCCAGGCGGCCTCCCCCCGCAGGGTGTCCGGCGTCCAGACGGCAAACACCTGGGCCCAGGGGGCGTACCGATGTCCCCTCACCAAGTCCAGATGAAGGGTGTTGGCATACAACTCCTGTCCCTGAACGACGCACTCGTAAAGGGTATCGCAATGCAGATCAAATAGCTTCACCGGCTTCCCACCTTTCCGTGGGAGGTCTTTTCCGGCGTCAGAACGCCGTCCCCAGATCCCCGGCGTCAAACGCCCCCATCAAATGGTTGAGCTCCGCCACCTCCATGGGCCTGCCCGGCACCGTCACCACCTCAATCACATCGAAGCGCGGCTGGAGGGGCGAGGGATGGCTGCACAGATACTGAGCGGCGGTGGCGAGGATTCGCCGCTGCTTTGCCGGAGTTACCGCTTCCCGGGGCGCGTACAGTGCCCCCTCGCTGCGGGTCTTGACCTCCACGAAGGCAATATATTGCGTATCGGCGGCAATTATGTCAATCTCCCCGAAGCGGCTGCGGACATTAGCGGCCTGTATGGTATACCCCTTTTCCCGCAGGAAACGGGCCGCCAGAACCTCCCCTGCCGCGCCGGAGGAAACCCCGGCCATTAGCTCTTTCCCCTTTCCGCCATCCACTTTTTGAGGAAACTGCGGCGGTGAACGGGCGACGGCCCGTATTGGTCAAGGCATTGATAATGCAGGGCGGTGCCGTATCCCTTGTGCCGGTCAAAGGCGTATTGGGGATACTGCCGCGCCAGCTCCATCATCAGGCGGTCCCGGCTCACCTTTGCCAGGATGGAGGCAGCGGCGATGGTTTCGGAAAGCGCGTCCCCCTTGACAATCGTGCGGGCGGGGACAGGAAGATCCGGCGGCATCCGGTTCCCGTCGACGAGCAGCAGCTGCGCCGCCGGCTGCAACTGCTCCGCCGCCCGGCGCATGGCCAGAAAGGTAGCTCCCAGAATATTGTATTTCTCGATTTCCTCCACCGAGGCGCTGGCCACCGCCCAGGCTACCGCTTGTTCCCGGATTGGGTCAAAAAGCGCTTCCCGCTTGGCTTCGCTGAGCTTTTTGGAATCGTTCAACCCCTCCACCGGCCGGGCCGGGTCCAATATCACCGCCGCCGCGAAAACCGGTCCCGCCAATGGGCCCCGGCCGGCTTCGTCTATTCCGCCCAGCAGCACCGCTCCTCTCCGACGAAATTGCTCGTCAAACTCCCGGTTGGTCATACTCTCTCCTCCCTCGGCGAACCATCATAAAAACTTAGAAAAGAAGCTCTCTACCTCATCCAGCGGCTCCCCTACCCTGTAGGGGGAAATCTTGAACGACCTTGCCACGACTTCTCACTCCACCCGCCTTCCCTTCTCAAAGGAAACCGCCCAACCGAGTACGTCGTACGGCAGTGCGCGAAATACAAAACACACGGTGAAACCGATGTCGTGAAGAAAATCGTATGAAAAAAGGGCCTCTGCTCACCACAGACGCCCCTACTTCTGCGGCGGATATTCCAGGGTGATGCGCCCCAGTTTGCCGCCGCGAAATTCATCCAGCACCATGACGGAAGCCCGTTCGGTATCCACTTCGCCGCCGGAAATCAGCATCCCCCGGCGGCGGCCTACAGCTTCCAGCAGCTGCCATCCCTGTCCGCCCAGCTCCTCTTCTTTCAGCTTATAGCGGGCGGACAGCAATACCGGGTATTGCCGTGCCAACCATTCCAGCAGTCCGGCAGCCAGCTCCTCACCATCCAGCACCTGATCCCGTATAGCGCCGGTAAAGGCCAAACGCCGCGCCGCCTCCTGATCGTCGAATTTGGGCCAGAGGACACCGGGTGTGTCCAACAGCAGAATCCCGTCCCCCGCCGTAAACCACTGATTGCTCCGGGTAACACCGGGACGGTCCTCCACCCTGGCCTTGCCCCCCCGGGACAATCGGTTGATAAAGGAGGACTTGCCGGAATTGGGGATTCCCGCCACCAGAATGTGGATGGGATGCCGGGCCATGCCCTTTTGCTTCCACCGCTCTATCTGCGGGGCAAGCGTTCGACGCACCAGAGGCGAAAAGCCAGCAAAACCCTGACCGCTTTTGCAATCCACTGCCAACGCAGGGATTCCCTGCTGCTGTATCGCCTCCAGCCATCGGGCTGTGGCGGCTTCGTCGGCGGTATCCTTTTTGTTAAGCAGGCAGATACGCGGTTTGCCCCCCACCAGCTCAGCCAAATCGGGATTTCGGCTGCTTTCCGGTATCCGGGCGTCCCGGACCTCAGCCACCAGATCGATCAGCGGCAGTACCTCCGCAATTTTCCGGCGGGTACGGGTCATATGCCCCGGAAACCATTGAATATTATCCGCCACAGGCATCAGGAAAGACCTCCGAATTTACTGAGAGGCCAAATGCGGAACACTGCCTCCCCCATGATGTCCTTTTCACTGATAAAACCCAGCCGCCGGCTGTCGGTGGAATTCTCCCGGTTGTCCCCCATGACAAATACGTATCCCTCCGGTACCGTCTGGGGGGACTCGAACTCCAACGGATAGGTGGTTCCTTGAATGTATGGCTCGTCCAACACCTCTCCGTTGACGGAAACCTCACCGGTTTCCCCGTCGATGGCCAAGGTATCGCCGCCCACGGCGATAATCCGCTTGATCAGCGGCTCACGGGTATAGCGGTTGATGACGACAATGTCGCCCCGCTCCGGCGTGTAAAACAGATCGGTAAGAATGAGACGCTCCTGATCCAGTAGGGTAGGCGTCATGGAGGGGCCGTCCACCCCTACCACGCGGAAAAGGAAGGTAAAGACCAGCACCACCACAATCAGTGAAAAAACTGCTGCCTCCACCCATTCATAAAGGCCGGTGAAACGTTGTTCCCGTTCCGGTTCCTTCTCCGGCTCTGTCATCACCTGTTCTTCTTCATTCATAAGGACTTCCCTCGCTTTTATAACTCTAAAGTCGCAACCGTTATCCAATCCGATTGACAAGTACTGCCGCCCGGCTTTCCACGCATGGACAGGAACACAGTGAACACACTGTGAAAAAACACGGGCTGGTCGTGTAAAGGTAGGGCACCTCCAGGGGAAGGGTACCGGGACACTTCTCCATCTATGGTCACATGATACCAGAAACGCAGGTCGATGTGAATTACAACCGACGCCTATCGGCAGCGTTCCCGAGAAATGCTGTCGCATTTCTCCCGACCTTTATTATACCACAGACGTAGAGGGAACCGGCCCGCAGGGACGGCTCCAGGCCCAGGGACACGTCACATCGTTTGTCCTCAAACAT
>CAJFNR010000050.1 GCA_904395335.1 Candidatus Avimonas narfae
ATCGGCGATGCTCTCCGCTGCTTCGTTGGCCGCGTCTGCCGCTTCATTTGCCGCCTCGGCGGCTGCGTTGGCTGCGGATGCGGCCGTGTTTGCAGCGTCGGTCGCTTCCGCCGCTCCCTCGGCTTTTTCGAGCGCCTCGATGAGCGGGCTCCATTCATCCGTCGCTTCTGCGGCGTCTTCCAAGGTGCATGGGATTACATTAAGTGTCAGCCCAACGGTAATTAGAGGACCGCTATCATTGTCCGATAACACAACTTGAGCTTTTGCTATGCCCGGAGCCAGCCCTGACGGTACAATAACGCTGATTATACCATCGTTTATATCCGCGTCCACAAAATGATTATACCCGCCTCCATCCGATACGTAGAATCGGGCTGTCAGTCCCGTTGGGTCATATTCTTCCCCGCTCTCAACCAATTTTATCTTTAACTCCCTCGCCCCTGCTTCCCCTTGCACCACATTTACCCATTTCTCGGCTGTCCCCCAAATGTCGAGGACTATATATTTTTCTGTCATCGTTTACCCCCTATTCTCCGCCAACTCTTGTATAGCTTTGATCAGATATGGTATTAATGCCAAGGTCTTTATGGATTTTTTCCCGGCGTCATCTGTATGCACCAACTCAGGCGCTATCTCTTCCACCTGTTGGGCGATAAGCCCCGCTGCCACGTGTCCTCCTTTTTTCCAATCGTATTCGTATAATTTTAACTTTTGAATAATATCCAGGGCGTTCTTGGTACATGGGGCGATATGCGTTTTTAGACGCCTGTCAGATTGATTGAGGATGTCGTTTCCGTTCATGTTTATGGGGCGGTATATTAATATCCCGGTATCCGAGGCGCTTAAAATACCTTTTCCGTCTATGTTTATATCCACGTTTTTTGACGTCGCAAGTGCTATGCGCCCCTCTTCTGAATCGACAAATACCCCGTGACTCATGCTCGATCCGTCCGCAAACAAGTTGACCCCGTTCGGCCAAATTGATACGCCTTTGCGCTTCCCTTCTGATGCCAAAAACGGCGCCGTCCATATTACTCCATTTTCTGAGCCGGATGTAACAACGTACACGCTCATGAGGTTTTTTCCGCCGTCGATTACGTTTAGCGACCCTTCGTCCGCTCCATCTCCCGGAGGGCCTATGGCAACAGATATATCCGGGTAATCTTGCGACGACAATACCGATGCGGATATCTCCCCTGTATCCAAATCGACATATGCATTAGGGTTCTGAGGGCTTGATATCCTACCCGTCTTGATCAGACTTGCATTAAGTATCCCTGTCGTTATGTATGACGCCACAATCGAGCCGTCCATGGTTATAGCTGTACCATACGGCCCGTTGATCCCTGTGCTCGAGTATCCCAATCCTCCAGTATTCCACCTCCATACCTTTTGAGCGGTTTCGATATCAGGCTTGTCCATGATCAATATTTCGTCCGGTTCCCCGTCTCCGTTGGAATCCCTCAGCACTACATAGCCGCCTTTGTTGCCGGTGATAATATTTGTTGCGTTTGTTATCGCCTGTTTCATGATCGAGGTGGTTGGGACTTTTTCGATCTCTTTTTGCTGCTGGATGATGGTATCTGCTAGGTCTGCTTTTGCGTCCCCTAGTTCCACGTTAATGTAGCGACCCTTCAGGGCATCGTAGACGGTTTTGACGCATTTTGCCGTGGCAGATACGCCCAACGCAGGATACTCCACCGTCACCGTATCGCACAGATTGACCCGCTCTAGCAGGGCAATGTCCTTGTATTCCTCTGTCTGATCCAACGAGCAGAACGCCACCGTTATACTTACGGTAGGTACCCCGATATCATTATCCTCTACATATTTTTCCGCCCGCTCCCGCAGTTGGGATGTGGATGGAGCGGTCTCAAACTCGCTAGATAAGTCAAGTGGGATAATGCGGGTAAAATCATATGTGCCCGGTGCATCTACCGTCTTTTCCGGCAGGGTAACCAGTGCCCCGTCCTCTCCGACCCAATATGGATATACGCCTGTTGCTACATTAGATATAATCTCATCTTGCTCAAGGTCTGTCAGGTTTTTGCCGTACCGGATAGTAACACCGCTGTTTTGCCCCCGTCGGCTCCACAGCCGGACGGTAAAGCCGTCCCACTCGTATTCCCCACCGTAGGTGTCCAAAACGGAGCCCTCCGTACCACCCAGGATTGATCGCACCGAAGATGGTACGGCCACGGTCATTTCCCCGGTGTCCTGGCTGTCCGTCCAGAAGGTAAACCCATTGTTGTCCGTCGCCTTGGCCTCGATCTCGGCGAAGGCCCCCGTGACGCTGGAGGCGGTGAACGGGGAGACGGTCACGCCCGACAGATCGTAGCTGATATGCTGCGCATAAATCGTTACCCGCCCGCCAAGGGGGCGGGTTATCCGATAAATTCTGAACGGCTGTGGGTCTGCGTAAGGGTTTGGCTTTGTGGTGATAATACATCGGTTTTTAATCTCGTCGTAATGGATACCTGTTATAGGGTATTCCAGCGATAGCTCATACTCTCCGTTTCGCGCCTCAGTTACCTGGCAAGATATGGCGTCCGACAACGCGCCCAGGCCGTTGTCTGTAAAGGCGGTTTCGGTGCTGGGATAAAGTAAAAGCATAGGCTCATCCCCTTTCAAAAAAAGATGAAAAAACTTTGGGCCCCTCTTGACTTATGCGTATAAAATGCGTATAATATAAATGTGAGGGGGACAGAAAATGAAGCGTAAGGACTTGATAAAGCTACTCGAAAAAAACGGGTGGCGGCTGGCGAGGTCTGGTGGCAATCACGATATTTACACCAATGGCATCAAGTCGGAGCCGATACCCAGACACAGCGAAATCAATGAGCTGCTAGCCAAAGCCATCATCCGGCGGCAGGGGCTGAAATAGGCCCCCGCCGTTCGGGCGCTCATAGGAATACAAATGAACGAACAAGGAGGCTGTATTATGAAATACGCATATCCCATTGTCATAACCCCGTCCGATGGAGATTATGTTGTCTATGTACCTGACTTGGATATCAACACCCAGGGGTCCAGCGTGGCCGACGCTATGGAAATGGCGCGGGACGCTATCGGGATGTGGGGCTGCTTTGAGCAGGACGAAAAACGGACGATCCCGAAGCCGGGGCGTCAAGTGAATGTCAAAACGGCGCCCAACGATATTGTCACTCTGGTCGACGTTGATTTTGACGAGTACCGCCGCCGAAACGAAAACCGGGCGGTCAGAAAAAACGTCACTATCCCATCCTGGCTCAACGAGCGAGCCGAGGAAGCTGGCGTGAACTTTTCCGCCGTCATGCAGGACGCGCTGAAGGCGCGGCTACACCTAGAAGGGCGCTGACAAAACCGGCCGCGGGTTATCCCGCGGCCTTTCCTTTTGCCTCTACACAGTCCACCACCTCGGGGTTATCTCGACCGACGTTATCCCCCCGCTCCAATTTATGCCGTTTTCTCCCGGTTCCAGGACGGGGAACTCCGGCGCGGAGATAGTGCTGTTTTTGTTAATGGTACCTTTGTAAGCGTTCTGGGTGTCGCTGTCCAGCATTACATAATCATCTATCGATTTTACCGCCACTGTGTATTTGCCGATATACAGATTCCCGGCTCCCGTCCCGTTGACCCGTATCAGCGGCAAAGCCGGGAATCCACTGTTATATATGCTTCCGCCCCATGCGCAGGTTATCGGGTATTCCCCGTCCTTCCTCCAACGCTGCGGCTTGCAGCTGAAAGATATCGTGGCCCTGCCGAAACGGTTCATGATATTTTCGATCTCGACCGGTCCCTCGTAATACGCCATCCGATAAAACTCCGGGTCGTAACTATCCTCTAATCGTTGATATCCGGTTGTAGCTTGGAGCCAAGTTCTCACAGCACGAGCTCCCGCCGGCGCTCGATCACGCCCGGCTGAAAAATATATATCGTACTCCTGTTCGTAGTTTCCATACGCTCCGGTATCAATTAATAGATCGCCGTTTCTGCCCGGCACTTGTATTGTTTCTATACGGCGTAGTGGTCCGTCCAGCGCCGGATAGTGTTCAACCGTTATCCCCACTTCATCGGAGCTTCTTCCAGCCCAGCGTATCATCCAAACACCGCCTCCTTTCTGGAGATCATGCTTTGCAATTTAGCCGCCACTCGATCAGCAATAACATTTTCGTCTTGCCCGTCTGCGGCATATACGTTGATCGTAAACCCGCCATAGCTAAGGCTCTGAGATGACTGCAGTGCTCGCGCAGCTCTTGCCTGCGCCCCGGTAACGGATACAGCAGCGTCTAACCCGTTGATCCCTGATTGCATTTCTCTTTTGGCATCTTTAAGAGCTGTTCCCATGCTAGCGGACAGCCCTTTTTCAAAGCCCTCACCACTAAATTTCCCAATCTCTGCAAACACCTTAGACGGAGATGCGATACCAAGCACATCCTTTACGCCGTCCACAAGCCCTCCGAAAAATCCCGATACTTTTTCGCCAAGCCATTTAATTCCGCTGGTAATGCCGTCCCATAGACCGCTGATTATATCCTTTCCAATCTGTACAATTCTGCCTGGAAGTTCCTTGAACCAGGTGACAATGCTGTTAACAACGTTACTCACGGCCTCCTTGGCTTTTTGCAGCATATCGGAACCCCATCGACCGATGTTGCTTACAGTTTCAGTCAACCATGTCCAGATGTTCCCCGGAAGCTCCTTGAACCAGCCGACCACAGTGTTAAACGTGTTTACGACGGCTTCCTCCGCTTTCCGCTTCATGTCAGATCCCCATTGGACGATTTTATTCACCGTTTCGGTTAGCCACGTCCAGATTTTTCCCGGGAGCTGGGCGAACCACTGAAAAATCCCCTCGATAATCTGCGGTAGTTCGACCGTTACCCAATTCCATGCATCCTGACCAAATTTTATGATATGTCCTAATACCTGGCCAATCGCGTACCCAATTTTCTCCGGCAGGCTGTTGAACCATTCAATCACACTTTGAATCCACGAGGGGATCGTTTCGGTGAAAAACAATATAATGGAATTCCATATTCCTTCAAAAAACTGCCCTACGCTTTCCCATATGCCTGCCCACCAATCGGGAATTCCTTGGAACCATTCAACAACCGAATTCCAAGCGTCCGGCAATGTCTTTGTAAAGAAATCCGTAATTGCTCCCCAGACTGCATCAAATACACCTTTTATTGCTTCCCACGCGGCGGTAACGGAATTCCGGAAATCCTCGTTGGTGTTCCACAGTGTGATAAGAGCGGTTACAAGGCCCGCGATGAGCGAGATAATTAATACGATTGGGTTCGCGTTCATAGCTGCGTTCATGGCCCATTGAGCCACGGTCGCTCCTTCATTGGCCAGTTTAAACGCCTGAATGGAGGTTACCACTCCGTCTATCAGCGTCGCCACTTTCCACGCAGCGAAACCAGCCCCTATCCCGGCGACTGCGGCAATGATCGTATCTTTGTTCTCCATCAAGAAATTACCGAATTCCAAAACTTTAGGAACCACAACATTGATGAATTCAGAAAACCCTTTCGAAATGGATTCGGCTATACCTGTAAAATCTACGTTTTCAGTCAAATAAAGAGCAACGTCGAGCACGCGGTTGATTCCTTCGCGAACGGATGTGGTAACCGGCTCTACCCGTTCGGCCAATTTTGACATGTTATCCTGGAAGTCCGCTGTTGCCTGGTTGCTTTTTACCAAAGATTCGTTGTTTTCCTGCCACGCCCTTCCGGCAGATGCCAGCCCTTGATCCGCCATAGCCTGCATGACTAAATTGACACGTTCGGCCTGGCTTCCCGCATCTTGTAAAGCAAGGTTAAAATAGTCTTCCGCTGACGTTGCGTTCCGTACTGCGTCGTTCCATTCCTGATTCGCTTCGGTACTATCACGCAGGGCAACTCCAAAGGTTTCGCCCTCGCTGCTTCCCCAATTGAGTACATCGGCAAATGTGCCGGTGACCTGCCCAACTCGGATGGTCTCGTTGATTGCCTCAGCGAGTCCGTCAATGGGGATGCTATCTCCGTAGGTCGCCCAAGCGCCGATTGTGCTGTTGATCAATTGACCAAGTTGTTGTTGGGATAGCCCCAGTGCCTGGAGGTTTGCGGTCGTGGTTGCCGCCGTTTGATCATCGGCAAGGACTCCATACAGGGTACGATAAGACTCTGCGGTTTCCTCTGCGGTGTACCCTGCCTTCTGGCCGGAAACCTCTAAGCTCCCCATTATTTTCTGGTATTCTTTAGTTTCCTCCACTAAATCAGATATAGCTCCGGCCAAGGATTTTACGCCCTCAATAATTGCCCCGGCTGTCAAATTGGCTTTTAGCGCGTCTCCGAACCCAAATGAAGTCTTTTCGGCCCGCTCCATGCTGTCGTCCACGCCATCCACCGCATCGTCCAGCCCGTCCAGTTGAGACTCCAATCCGCCCAAGCTGGCCTTTGCCTCGTTAACCGCTTGACGCCATTTTAAAGTTTGTGTGGCCGTTTCCCCGTATTCCCTAGATGCGGCGGACAGCCCTTTTTCAAGCTGTTTAACCCGCTCTTGCTGCACTTCAATTTGTTGGGACAGAATACGCGATTGTTCTGCCATGGCGTCCTGACCGTCTGCGTTTTTCCCGAACTGCGCAGTGACAGCCTTCATTTCGCTGTCCAGGGTTTTTGCCTGTTGGATAATGTTATTCAGTTGTTTCCGGTATTCCGCTTCTCCGTCAATCCCGATTCGAGGTCCAATGTTTACCGCCATGCGATCACCTCAGGTCAATCGCCTCCTCAAACCGGAGGCGGCGCTTTTTCTGCTCTGGCTCCGCGCCGTTATAAATGGACAGGCAGGCGATCATGTCACACATCTCCGCGTAAGCTGTGTGCATAATCTCCTGCCTGTCCATGTGTAGCATCCGTCCGTAAAACAGAAACCACGATAGATTAAGTTCTATTCCTGCGGGCCGGCGCCCTTTGTTTTTTTTTGGCCTTTTGCTGCGTCGACGCGGACGGTCTGTCCGCCCATCTGCTCCTTCAGGGCATTGACAACAGGGATCATGATGCCCTGATACTCCGACATAGAGAGTGTGATGATGCTGTCCAGCGTCAATGGATCTGGCGTATATCCTGGCTCCTCGTATTTGCGTTTATTTTCCGCCGCTCTTGACATGGCGACGGCGATTTTTGCGGTTAAAAGCATGCTGTCCCCAATGGGCATGGCCGCAATCTCATCCAGGCGCTGAATATCCCGGCCCGGACACGCCTCTCCAATGTCGGCAAACGCCTGTACCGTCAACGCGAGTCGATATTCTTTCCCCCGCACAGTAACGCTATTGGCCATCGCTTACTCCTCCGTTATGTTCAGTATTTTTTTGAGCACCGCGATACCGTCTTCCTCGCTCGTCACGTCGGCCGCCACCTTTTTCCATACCCGGTCGTCGGAGTCGTCCCGCATCAGGTCGGCGGTAAGCTCCTGCGTCTGCCAGTCAATCTGCTCCTCCTGTGTCGCCGCGCTGGTTGACGGGGTCTGGAATCTGGCTTTAGTCAGTACGATTGGTGCCCAAGTAACCACGCCGCCACTCATATATCTTGCTAGGAAGCCGATGCCCACATAAGGCGGTTCGGCAGCGTCGCCGTAGCTGTATACGTCCACCGTCTTTGATTCACCGTACGATACGCTTTCCGGCTCCGGCAGCCCAAAAACAAACTGTTCAGCCTCCTCGAGCAACCCGTCCACCGTGAGAGTAACGGTTCCACCGGTAAAGTTGCCTGGCACCGTTTCCGCCTCTACGTTTTCAGCGTAAAAAGGATTGCTGTCCCCTACCTCCGGTTCAATGCTGACCTCCACGCCCCGGGCAAGTTTCATGCCTTCTGAGTAGGCCACCGTTCCGCCGGATGCGCTGTACTTTGCCACAAACAAGTTCGAAAAACCCGTGCAAACTTTTCCTGCCGCTGCCATATCTTCCATCCTTTCTACAGCAAAAAAAGGACGCCATCGCGTCCTCATCCCATGATTTTTTCTGTTTCTTCATCGATTATATTTTGCATTGCCTTAACCGCCGACTTCTGCGTTCTCCGCACCGCCGGACGCACAAACGGCGTTTTTTCTATCCAGCTTGCGCCGGACTCTACCCCCCGCGCCACGAGTTGGTTCGGCTGTCCCTGCGGATACTTATCTGTCTTTATGCTGTTATATCCATCAAAACCAAGTTTGACATGCAGATACCCGTCGGTTTCCTCCATTTTGGATATGCCAAATCCGTCGAGCAGCCCCTGTTTTCCCCGCTTGGTAACGCCGCGGACGGGATGCTCCGGCGTGCCGTAGCCGCTGCGCTCGGGCAGGGCGTTAATACCCTTGCGCACCTCGTCGGCGACGATGGCCGCCGCCGCGTAGACCGCCTTGCCCCCGGCCGCTTTGGAGCCGGACGCCAGCTTGGACAGCTTGAGTTCGTATTCCTCCATCCCCCGCATGGTAAACCGCGCCATCACGCCACCGCCTCGTACACCCATTCGTAGTGCAGCAGGCCGGCTTCATCTTCATACTGCACCGAATTGAGATATACCGCCACCCCGGCAGTGTCCAGCGCGCGAGGGATTGCCCTGATCAAGGGATCGGATGCTGTCTTGGTGTAGAGATCAACCGTTCCCTGGTCGGCCCGTTCGGAGCGATGGTCCCCTGATCGAAATACATTTTCCCCATCGTTGCCGTATACAACATACGGGACGCTTTTGTTCCCTCTGGCGGTATAGTTATAGACGTTCTGCGTGCAAGACAGCAGGGCGTTTTTTACCGTCTCATTCAAGCCCGCTCACCCTTTCTAGTGCGAGGTCGGTCATTGGCAGACCGTCCTCATCTAAAATGTGTTGTACCTGTACGATGCGGTAATAGGTCCCGCCGATTTCAGCGCGATCAGTCGCCGGAGAAATTTCCCGGTTTCGTCGCACCTCGATCATCAGATCGATCTGATCATCATGCGCCATGGCAATATAATACCGATTGACCCCCACCGTTTTTTCGCCGAAATAGGATTGCCACCATTCCGTCCAATTATAGGACGGCATTTCTCCCGGCTCTGCCGTATCGGTCTGCCGGTAGATGGTGACAATGCCGCCGTCAAGGAGCATTGCCACCATCCCCTCGCGAAAAGATCCGGTTGTTAAGCGCCCAACGGAGCATGCGCGGCATCCCCTCATTGGTGGCGCGCTTGCGGAACAAATAGGCCGCATATAGGATGACGAGTTGCGCGTCCTCTATGCTGTCCGTCAGCGCTACGCCCTCGCGGGCGATCATATCCTTTGCGGCGGCGATGAGTTGACCGAGCTGCGGATCATAAGCCGTCCCGATTATGCCCAGGTCGATTTTGAGCAGTGACATCATCTCATGCTCGGTCATTAGTTATCCCTCCGATCAAGCCGACGCTTTTGTCACCTGCACGGTGTATACACGCACTGCGTTACCCTGTTTTACGGTTACGGTCAGCGGATGCGCCTTGCTGTCGGCTACCCATGTCACCGTCCCGCCATTTCGAACGTTGGAACCGTTGTACGCAATGGCGATGTCCGCCCCGGCCTGGCTTGCCGTTGCCTCGATTTTCGCCGTAGTTGCCGACGCGGCTAGGGTGTAGCTGTAAGTCCCCGCATTAAACGCCGGGGTGAGGCTCTGGCTCCCGACAGCCAGCGCGGTCAGTTGTGCTTCGTTGGCCGTATCAGCCGCAAAGTCCATAACAGTGGTGACGGCAGAACCGCCGATGTTGATAGCCACAAATGCGCCGGGGATAATCGGCGTGCCGTCAGCCCGCTCTCTTCCGCGGTATACCGTGTTATCCTGGAGAAACTGGACGTGCTCGGACATGTCGATCACCGTGCCGGAACGCTGCGCCCACAGGTATAGGTCGCCGTACCCACCGATGATATCGCCGTCTGGAATAAATTCCAGGATGTCGATATCACCGTTCACGATGGGCAGGGTGCCAAACACGTTCGCCACAATGTCGCCGCTGGCGGTGAAGGCGATCACTTTGGATTTGAGTAGGGAATACGTCTTGGAATTCATCGCCCAGAACTGGTTTCCGCGGCTGTACCGGGTGAATGTGTTCCCGGTGGCCAGCATGAGCTGGGACCAGAAGGCCGCCCCGGTCAGTTCGTCGTCAATCTGGATGATGTTGGAGGTGTGCAGGTCCACCCATGCCGGGGCATTGGCGGGATAATCCGAAGGGGCCGCCGTCTGCGCCAGACGGGTCACGATTCCCAGCGGCATTTTGGAGGCCGCGCCCTTTCCGTACAGGATGGCCTTGTCCTTGGAATACCCCAGGGATTCCGAAATCATTTCGATAATCCACGCGGCGAGGGCAACGTCCGAATCATCTAGCAACGCATTGCATACCGGGATGTACCCGGCTACCTTGTAGCCGTCCACGGTAATCTGGTTAAATACAAAATTCAGTTCGTTGATCGCGCCGCACATCTCCGTCCATACGGCCTCCGGCGCGGTTCCGGCAATGGTCTGTCGCGCTTCACCACCGACGTTGCGCACCCGCACACGGTTGAGCAACTTCGAGTAGCGGTACATATTTTCCGAGATCAAATCTAGGAATACTACCGGAACATTCAAGTCTCCTCCGGAAATCGCGCGGGTATGGCGGATCTCACGAAATTTGGCCAGGAAACTCTTTACGTCCTCCTGCCGGATGATGGCCTCCCGCCGTTCCATCGGCAACGCATCGAACGCGCGGATGTTTTTGGGGAGGGCACGGATGTCGATACTTTCGTTGGGCATATTTCTTTCTTCCTTCCTGAAATTTTCTTTTCCCATCTCGGGCGGGTTCTGGTTGGCGATTTGCTCCAGTTCGTTCTCCAGCCCGGCGATTTCTCCGGTTAAGGTATTCTTAGCCTCTTCATGCGCCTGTCTGTCGGCGTCAAACTGGTTCACCATTTCCTCGATGGCGGCTTTGTCCTCTTCGGATTCCGCTTCGTCAATGGCGGCGGCTAGTTCCGATTCCCGCGTCTGAAACTCGGCGTCCCTGGCCCGCAACTCCTCCAGCCTAGCCTTTTTGTCGGCGATTTGCTTATTCAACATCAACACTCTTAACGCCATTTGCTTTCACTCCTTCAATTTTTTTCGCATGGCATCCCGCCATGTTTGTGTCTGTCTTTTTTTGATTTCCTCGTAATCCTTTTTCCGCGCACTTACCAAAGTTGCCTCGTATGCCGGGAAGGTTACAACTGAAACCTCATACAGATTGACTCCCCTAATCGTCCAATGCACCGACCCGTCATCTCGGTAGTCGGTTTCCTCCGCAGTGATGTCAAATCCAAAGCTGCACTGGTCCACATCGCCCCGCCTGACCCGCTCGTACAAGTTCATGGCGTCACTGTCGGCGCGGTTGATCTTGATCCGTCCCCACAGTCCGTGCGAATCTTCCCGTAGCTCAAGAGTGCCCGCCCGACTCCTTCCGAGGACTAGACGGCTTTCGTGGTCGATCAAGGCGCGCACATCGTTTCCGAGCGTGTCGGAAAATGCACCAGGAGCCACGCTTTCCGTCGCGCCCGGCCACAGCTCGTAATCCGTGTTAAACACCGAGAAATACCCCTCGATATATAAATCCTCGTTTTCTTCCCGCGTTTGGAATGCGGATGGAATGCTCCGCACCTGCCGGTATTCTCTCATTTGCTTTCACCTCCGTTCAACTTGCTTTGTTCGCCCGACTTAGCTACTGGGATGTAATTTTCAAGGATGAGCAATTCGTCTAGCCCTTCCAGCGGAGCCATATCTATCCATCCTCTCGCCTCGTTCCCGGTCATAACGCCATGTTCGAAAAGGGACACAGCCACGCCGGAAAGCTCTTGAATGTCATAGCTGTACAGGCTCCTTGAATTGAATCTGAAATACAAATCAGGGCTATTCAGAAGTTTTTTGGTCAGCTCCTGCTCTATCCCTTTGGCAATCGGCATGATCGTCGTTGAAATGAAATTATTCCACGCCTCTTTGTGGTAATCCCCAATCCCCAAAACGAACGACGGTACCCCAAGAATGGAGGCCACCGTCTTCTTATCGAGCTGCACCATATCCGACAACGCCAGGTCGGACAGCGACAGCGGCCGGATTTCCTGTACCTCAAACTGTTCGGCGGGAATTAGCCAAGGCTCTCCCGCCTCGTTGGTGTTAATATATTCGTCCAGCAGCTTGGCGCGGCCCTCCCGACTAGCGAATTCCTCGGTCAATGCGTCCACTTTGACGATGATGGATGGCTTCCATTTGGAGGACATAAAACCTTTTTCCGTTGCTGCTCCCTGCTTGAGGTTGTCTGCCACATCCTTAAGCGCGACGCGGTATCCGTCTCCCATCCACGGATAGGTCTGGTTTGGATTGGTGACAAAATGCAGCACATCGTCCGGGTTGTACTCGTGCCCACTGATCACTACCCGATATCCAAAAGGGCCGTCCGGAATAAACGACACCATTTCCGGCGGAATCGGGTGCAGGTCGTCAATCCAGTATTGTCCCTGCCGGTATCCGTATTGAGGCAACACTACAGCGTTGCCGTTTCCTCCCAGCAGCATAGTTTTGACAATCCAGTGGATAAACGTTGCGCGGGTCATTTGGCGGTTCGGGTAGATATCCATTTTCTTGGACAGCTCGTTCCGTTCCCGCACATCTCCCCGATCCGTGTTGCGCATTAACTGGATTGTCATGCTGGAGATCAGTTTTGCAATCCGGTCTATACAGGTCACGATTTCCGGGTTGTGCGCCAACGACGTATAGCCCTGCACACACAGCGTGTCATAGGCGTCCTGTGTGCACAGGTATCCGACGCTCCGTTTCGGAGGCTCCGCGCGCGTCCTGGCCCCAACCTTCTTTTTCTTTGCCATTTATTCGCCCCACCACGCTTTCGCTTTTTTTGACCGTTCCATATTTTCCAACTTCCGGATACACGCAAAAACCGAAGCGTCGAACAGGTCGATTCGATGCTCCGGCTGGATTTTTTCATATTGAATCATGTCGTCTGTCTTTTCCACGGCCCTGACGTTTTCCACGCAGTATTCGTAGGCATCGGAGTGCAGGTAATACAGCTTCCCGTTTTTGGCTCGCTCTTCGATATGGCGGAACCCTTCGGATTTTTTGTAGTAATATTGCGGCTGGTCGACGATGCTGAAATGCGCCGCTTTCATGCCGAGAAAATATTCCCGGCAAAACTTCCGGTCGTGGCCGACCTCCTTGATCTTGAAACCCCGATCCCGCATGGCGATAAACCAGTTGACGACGTCCGCGTGATTGACAGTCGGACTGTTGCACAAAGTGAGGAATCCGTCATCCGCCCAGCCGAACAGCGGGATGCCATCCTCGTCCGCTTTTTTATGCGCCATGACGACAGGGAAAAAGGCGTGTGTGATGATGATATCCACCCCTTGGTACTCCCCGTACAGGGACGCGGCGGTCAGGTCGTGCAGCTTAGATAAATCCGCGCCGCCGTACCAGTCGACCGGCAGCCGCGCCAACTCGTCGAGTGTCCAGTTGTACTGCTCGTCCGAGCGTCGGAATTCGTCAATATCGAAATACGCTTTCATGGCAGAGGAATAGACATTGAGGGACTTGGCAAAGAAGTCCTTGCGCTGCTGTGGGTCGTTCTGGGCCTGCAAAGCATCGTTCAGAATTTCGGCGGGACGAATACTCACACCATAAGCCGGGTTCGCCATCTCGTGTATCTTCGGGTCGGTGAAGTCAACCGTCCCATCCTTCACACCCTCCGGGGCGCAGCACATGAAAATGAAATACTGCTCATCCTTAATGGTGCCGTCCAGAATCTTCCGGCAGTATTTCAGCCGCTGCCCCAGAAATAACTGTTCGTTGTCTCCTGCGGTGGAAATGCCGATCAGCAATTTATTGGTGTAGGCCTTCATGGCCTCCTTGAACAGGTTGTACTGCTTTGGCTGTTTAAAAGCATGAATTTCATCGCAGATAGCGATGTTGCAGTTCAGCGAATCCTGCGCATCCGGGTTTGCCGCTAGGGCTCGGATGTAAAACGATCCGTCCCCCAGATCGGCCTCCATGCTGTGCTCGTTGTTGTTGTCAATAACATGGACGTGTCCGCCGTCCTTTTGATCTTCGCCCATGCGCTTAACGTTGTAGTCCAAAAAATTGAAGCTCTCCAGCGTCTGCATCAGTGCGGCGGCGGCAATGTAGGTCTTGGCTCCACTTTTGCGGTACCACAGCGACAGCGCCCATGCCAGGGACGCGGCGAAAGATGTCTTGATGTTCTTTCGTGGGATAAAAATCAAAGCTTCGTGAAAGCGAACAATATCAGTCCCTGCCAGCTTAAAGCCCACCAGGTTGTAGATGATGAATTTATGGAACGGCTCCAGCAGGAACGGCGTACCCCGAAGGGGCGTTCCGTCCAGCTTCTCGCCCTGCTGGTGGCAAAGGGTTTTTTCGATGATCCCGATACAGAACTCCGGCGCTTTGCCGTCCATCTCGTAGGCGGGGTTTTGCAGATCGCGGAAAAAGCGGTCGACCGCCTGCCTGAGTTCCTTGCATGCGGGCTTACGGCCGTCCTGGATGCTCTCGGCGTACTCCATCACGTCCAACCAGTTCTTACCTCTCAAGACTTTGCAACGCCGCCGCCAAGCCGGACGGCTTCTCCTTTTGCAGGGCGTCCCCTGTCAGCTTGCGGTAACTGCTCGGGGTCAGCCCCAGTTCCCGCCAGTACGCCAGGGCGGATTTGTTGAGGTCATCCCATAGCACGAGAAGTGGATTTTTGCTTAAGTTTGTCGCGCCTGCCTTGTTGGTGTATTCGACCGCCGATTGCCCCCCCGAATTTCGGAACTCTTTAAAAGTTCGGTCTCGTTGTTCCAGGATTGCAGACAAGGATTCCACCACCGAATCGTAGGCGGGATCCCGGATTCCCAGCGCATCCATTTGCTCAAAAATCAACATCTTCCACCGGTTCTTAGTCACCCGAATCCCCCCTTCGCGATTTTTACCTTAGAGTTGGAAAGAGGTACCCACCCCATTAGAATAAAAAAGAAAATTTGCCTATGCGATAGGGGGGGATACCCGTCGCATCCATTCCCTTCCTAACGCCGTCAACGCTCCCGTGCTCCGGTCGTGCATCGCATTGTGCATTGGCTGCGACAAACTGATTAGGTTCCAGTCACACCAAGCGTATTCCGGATACGCTTCCACCGGATATATGTGATGGACAGTTGTCGCCTCTACTCTTTTTCCGTATCTTTTGGACTCGCGGCACAAATACCCGTCTCTTTTCAGTATCTTTTCTCGTTTCTTTTTCCACCGCTTATTGTCGTATCGAAACATCTCTCCCGCTCCCGTCACAAAAAAATACCGGAAGCCCGCTCACAAAAGCGGACTCCGGTATTACGAGGAGGTCGTGTCCCGAGGCTTGGGCCGTCCTCCCTGCACCTCGGGACACTATGATTATACCCCTTGATTTTTTCCCCAGAAGGACAATTTTAAATCAGATGTAAATTTTTTGCGGTGTGGTAGATCAGTGTCTGCTTCCACCGCCTATATGTCCGCTCATTTGCCCCCTGCGGGTACGGTCCGCCCGATTGCACCAACCTCAGAACGGCGGCGCGGTAATCGGCGGGTATGCGTATCAATGCTTGGTCTATCGCTTCTAGGTCCCCTTCTGTCCGCGCGAGACGCAATGCCTTATTTGCTGTTGGATCCCCCGGCCCGCTCCCTCGAGGCATGCCACTCCCGATTTCCGGCGTCTCCCATATGATATCTGCCCGCTCTTCGACCATCCGATCATAATCCTGGATCAGTGTCACTACACGGCGGTATAGAGATCGCGGCAGATAATACGGATTATTTCTATGTGCCTGGTAATTTCTCACGATCCACACCCTTTTCTATTATCGTTTGTGTCGCTTGTCCGAGGCGACTTGTATCAGGCACCCGATCATCAGCCCCAAACAGGCCGACAGGGACGCTGTGGCGGCCAATGACATGGCGAGGGCCCCGAAGGTGATGGTAATCATGTGTCGTCCTCCTCTTTAGTGGACAGCTTGTACAACTTGTGTGCGGCAAGTGCGCTTACAACACCCGTCAAAGCGATTTCGTACCAAGACAGTTCCGCGTGACAAAAGAAAAAATATACACACAATAACACAACGGATATGCCAGCCGCCGACATGGCGCATATCACAATTTCACATATTGTTTTCATTGGCTACTCTTCCACCTCCTTTTAGGCTCTCCACAGCTACAAAAACTATCTGGGCCTAAATCCCGTCCGAATACCCGGCACTCATGTGCTGTATATGTCTCCTGGTGGCACCTTTAAACGCGTACCTTTGTTATATTTTTGACGTGATTGTTATTCTTTTGACACACCCGTTATTTATTTGTCAATTTCCCGCTCCTGGGCTTTCCGACCTTAGCTCTGGACGCGCACGAGTGGCAGCGCAAGGCTCCGCGCGTTATCGGATCTCCACAGTCGAGGCAACGGTACTTTTTAGGCTCGGACTTTTTTCGTGTGGCGGATTGCTTTTCTCCCTGTGTATGTGCATAGGTGTATCTCCACAGCTCGTATACCTCCCACGCTCCTACCGCTTTCCCGTAAGATGTGCCCAGCCGTAAGGCGAAGCGTACCATCTGCTTAATAGACGGGGTGTGAGGCATGCGTAGCCCCTGCACCACTTTGATTAGGTTTTCTTTACTCATGCTTTCCATTTCAACGCCAACTCCTCTTCGCTCAGAAAATTTATTCGGTCCGGCGATGCGGTTACCTCAAATTCGGCCAGATCCGCTTCCGTCATATATTTGCGTCCGTATAGATCCGCCATGTTCTCCCACACCAGCCACGGTACCCGGAAGCAACGGTGCATCCGGATAGAGACCAGCACAAAACAGTTAGCTCCCAGCCTGTACATGTCTCCGAGGCATTGCGCTTGCCTCTCTGTTACCGCCTTTTGATATATCCGGTCTTTGTCTGTCCGTTTTGCCTCGAACGCTATGGACCATCCTCCCCGGAGCACTCCCTTGTAATCGCATTGCGCCCGCTCTCGGAATATAGCGATAAAACGCCCTCCAGGCAGCGGCTTGATCGGGGCCATCGGCTCCGGCGTTTTCTCAATGATTGCCATCCCCGCCCGGCGGTACGCCTCGCAGCTGGCGTCAATCAATCGCTCGAAGGCCTCCCCTGCTCGGCGGCTTTTCCATCCCCTTATCTGGGCCTCGGGGCTTTTTGGCTTTCCCATGTTTTCGACGCAGGACTTGTATTGTTCCAGCATCATACCGTTTACGCATTTCACGCCTGATCTCCTCCTTGTTCATCACTTTTTGATATTTGTGGGCCGCGCGGCCCTTAAGCACTCTGCCGTCTCGGGTTATCACCTTATCGTCCGCCCGCAGCATCCGGTAATATAGATACGGTTGGCCGCTCACGGGAGACGTGCCCGCCTCGATGGATGCCACGTCGATCACATAACCAATCTCCGCCTCCGGGGGTTCCCGCCAAGTGTCGGCGTCTACGACCTCTATTTCCGGTTCCGGGATGATTAGGTTTCGGCTGCCGCTCCACCTCCTGCCGATGATGCCGCCTTGTCCTCCCGGCCCTCTCGCCTCCTGATCGATGAGATAGGTGGCTAGAGCCTCGTAGTGACCGTCCTCATAGAGATATTGGATATCCGTCCGCCCCTTGTCCCATAATCCCCGAAGGTCCTCCGCAACGATCCCACCCAGAATCAAATGGTGGTGTATCCCGCCTTTGGAGCCTATTGCTGTTACCGCTATGTATTTAAGCTCTCCGCCGCGCTTTTTGACCTTGCCTCGGAGCCTCCTCAGTAAGCGGGAGCGATCCTTGACGGCCTCATCCCCCCCTGGACGCTCTCCGCGCCGGTAAGTAAGGGTTAGGTATATATCGCCCGGTGTAAAGTTTGCGTTGATAATCCGGATCAGCTGTCTGCGGGCCATTTTGCCGTTGTACTTTTGGACTGCCTCTGGTGTCCGGTCGGTCTTCTCCCGCCTTGTGGCTGTGATCCCGTATCTGGTGGATATCGTCTTTTGTATCTCGATGGTGTTACCGGCCACATATCGTTTTTTGAGATACACGCTCCCCCTCCTCTCATACCCTAGGCGGATAGTTAATACATCAATCAAGCCTCAAATCGGCTTGCCGCCGATGTTTTTTCGCTTGCGCCCGCCCCTTATTTGTGGTATAATGAAGAGGCTCGAAAGGGCGTTATATGTGAAGACCGCTGATAGGCTGCCGGGCCATTACATCAGCGGTCTTTTTCGTTGCCTCCTTTCTGTATCGGGTAATATTTCACGATCATCAACAGGTCAAATTCATGGCGCTGCTCGTCTGTCGGCACCGACCAAACAGGGATGCCTTTTCGGCGGCACCAATCACCATAATGCTGCCGGATAACGGGGTGGCGAAGGTTTGTCCGATATGGCCCCGGTTTGTCGTGTTCCGGCCATATCATCGGACCTGGACCTGTGTCCTCTTTTCGCGGCCACCCTGGCACGTATCTGCTCACCGCCTGTCCCCCACAACATACTCCCGCAGCATCTGGGTGAGCATGTCCACCTGTGCGTTTCGTGCGGCGGCCTCTGCGGCGGCTTGTGCGGCGGTTCGTGCGGCCCATGTGGCGGCCCATGCGACGGTCTCTGCGGCGGCTTGTGCGGCGGCTTGTGCGACGGCCTCTGCGGCGGCTTGTGCGACGGCCTCTGCGGCATCCTGCGCGGCATCCTGCGCGGCGGCCTCTGCGGCGGCCAGCCAACACGGGCCGGACTCCATAAATTCGGAAAACGTTACCCGTGGTAATTCCATTTGACATCTCTCCTTTTCACATCAACCCCCCCCGTGACGGACAGCGCCGCCAATACAAGGCTGGTCCCTCCGCATAGCGCCGACAGGCAAAATCCGGGCCAAATGTCCAGCGTCCCAGCCTCCATCCCGCCCAGTAACCCCAAAAAAAGGCAAAAAAATAATAGGCATGCCGTCATAGCGGCCATGCGTAGCGCTGCAGCTCGTACCCTCCGGCGTTTTTGGCATCTGCATTTCTCACGCTGCTTGCGGTCATCCTCCGGGGTTATGTACAGCACCTTTCCGCAGGCTGTACACCGCGTCCTAATCAGGACTCTTTCCTCCATTTTGCATCTCTCCTTTTTTGGGGAGGCCTGTCCACCGGTCGCGCCCGGCAGCCTCCATAACATCACCCAGCCTGCGGCGGATATCGGTATCCATTGACGATTGATAATGCGCCCATACCTCTATGGCGTTCTCAGACGTTACCTCCCGACTGATGGTATCCCCACCGTCTCCAACATATTCGACGGCGTACAGATTCCCGACGCCGAGCATTACAAGCGTCCGTCCATCCCCGCAGCGGTGACGGAAATATATGCGCCTTCCTGCGCCCGTCTCTTTATCGTTCTTTCGGGACTCCTCTATGACGCCTGACATTTTGATTCCTCCCGAGACTGGGACGAAAAAAGCTTTTGAACTTCCTCTTTCCTGTACCTCCACCCGGTGCCCATTTTGAAGCCCGGAAGCTTTCCTTTTTGTGTTTGCTTTTTTACAGTTTCGTAGCTCCATCCGGTCAAACGACACATGATTGCAATATCAAATATCACCGGTACTTCGTCCCAACTGGTTATGGGCTGGAATTTTTGGGCTGCTTTTCTCATGTGTTTAGCCTCCTTCCATCTCGTGTGGTTATTGCACAATTCGCTTTAGTATGGTATACATAGACATATAGCGACTATGAAGGGGTAAAGTTTTATGCGGGACGAGTTGTTTTGTTATTATGTCGAACTCGGGCATAAGCTGAATTACTACCGTGCGTACTCGATTTCGGCTCGAAGAATAAAAAATGCTTATTCGGGCTTCTTGATGCTTGTATCTGCGGCGGGCATCGCCACACTTTCTTGCTGGGATAGACTCCCGGTTTTATGGTCTGTTGTTGCCCTATCCGCACAGGTACTACAAGTGCTACAACCATTGACGCAATCGGCAAAACAAAAAGAAGCATTAAAGTACATCATTCAAGATACGAGTAACATTTTCGATGATGTTCGTAAATTGTGGGATTCTTGCGGGGCTTATGAACTACCAGCCAAACGTGATTTTTATAAGGAACTCGCAAAATTCCGGCGCCGCGAGGATGATGTGATAGAACGTTTCGCGAGCGATTTGGATTTTCCTCATAAAAAGAGATTAGAGAAAAAGGCAAAGGTAAATAATGGCGACTATTTTCGGTACCACTATAACGCGGACATCGTGGAGGAATGGTAATGGAAAAATCCAAGAACAATCAGCCGAAAACGAAGAAAACGGTTATAAGCGAAAGCAGAAATATAGCCAAACCACCTACATATAAAATCGCAACCCCGCCGCCGAAGCCGCCGAAGAAAAAATAACCCTCTACCGCCGCCTTTTATGGCGGCTCTTTTTTCTGTTCAGCCATTCACAGTACGCGCACTGAGAATCCGGGGATTTGTCGAGGACCATTGCCATAATCAAGCGGTGCAAGGCAATTCCAACGGTAATGCCCGAGATAAACACTACTGCATATTCCATTTCCTCACGCTCCCTTCTCTCCCGCTCCTATGAGCGGGCTTTTTCATGCGCTGTGTTGACAATCGTCCAGTAAATCATCCAGCTTGCATCCGAGGACATCGGCGATCTCTTTCGCCACTTGCAAAGACGGATTTTTTGTGCCTCGCTCAATCTGGCAAAGCATTGCCTGTGAGATGCTAGATTGCTCCGCTACATGCGCCTGCGAAAATCCCGCCGCCTCTCGGAGAGCCCGGATGTTTGACCCTACGCTCATTTCTTCCACCTCCTTATCACTAGAACCAGCACCGCCAGATTCAACACGTCAAACACGCTTTAAGGTATCTTGGCAAGTCTTCGCATGGTGCCGAGTTTAAATGTACGATAACCAGAATCTTTAATTGCGGTTACAAGCTGATTCATTGTATAGTCTTCTGGCAAAATAACGCTGGCCCCATAGATAAAGGAACCATAAGAGGTTTCGCCATCGAAATAAACCTTAACCATTGCTTTGCTTCCTTTTTTGTGGTATCGTTAAAATGTATTCTTAACATGGTAATAGTATATCTCAATTTTATGAGATTGTCAACAGTTTGTCTTATTTTATTGAGATTCAGCGAATTGCATAAAAAAGAGGGTGTCGTTTTGTTTTGGAATAGGTTTTATGATTTGTGTGTTAAGCGAGGCACAAAGCCTAATCCGGTCGCTAAAGAAATCGGAATATCGTCTGGCACCCTTACAAAGTGGAAGTCTGCCGGAACTCTTCCAAACGGTGAAACTCTCATTAAAATTGCTGACTATCTGGATTGCTCAGTCGATTATCTGCTGGGCCGCACAGACTATCCGCGCTTGGTAATAAAAAAAGCACCGCCAGAAAGCGGTGCCGATGAGTATACAAAAAATATGGATGCGCCAGATCTTACTATTGAAGAAATCCGAGAACTACGCGAATTTCTCCAGGAGCGCAATCCAAAGGGGGAACGAAAACATGATCGACCGGGCTTTTAAGGGAAAGAGTATCGTTGAATTCCCCAATACATACGTTTGCATTGATGTGGAAACCACCGGTTTAGATTATGATTCTGATGAAATTATTGAGGTTGGTGCTGCACTTGTAGAAAACGGGGAGATCGTAAACACTTTTTCGTCCTTTGTGAAGCCTAAACGTTCCCACGTACTTCTAACCGGAGCGACGTTGGATCAAATGGGGCTGAAAAGTTTTGCGGATTTGACCGATGAACTTTGTGATCAATTTTTTTCTATGCATCTCATACCAGACTACATTACAGATCTCACTGGTATTACCGATAATTTGCTTCTAAGTGCCCCAAGCGCAGAAGATATTCTTCCAAAGCTAAAGGATTTTATAGGGGATAACATATTAATCGGTCATAATGTCGGCTTTGATGTCAACTTTTTGTACGACGCTTTCCAAGAACTGGGAATCAACCTGACAAACGATCATGTAAATACAATGCGGATTTCCAAAAAACTATTTCCTGAACTTGAGCATCATCGGTTGCGCGATATTGTCGATCATTTAAAAATTCAAACCGACAATTTCCACCGAGCCGAATCAGACGCCCTTACTACAATAAAATGTTTTGAAAGCATGAAGTCCATTATCCTTCAAACACAATCGTTTAATGATTTTAAAAAACAGTTTTCCAAATTTAAAAAATATAAGAACAGCCTATCAACCATCGCTCCAACTGTCGATGAATTTGATGAATCTAACCCTATATTTGGTAAGATTATCGTTTTTACCGGCACCTTGTCGCACATGAGCAGAAAAGACGCTTTTCAGATTGTCGCCAACCTTGGAGGAATTCCCGAAAACGCTGTTACAACGAAAACGAATTTTCTCATAGTGGGGAATGAAGAATTTGTCAAATCAGTAAAAAACGGCCAGACCTCTAAAATGCGAAAGGCGTCAAACTATCAACAAAAGGGATTAGATATTCTAACATTATCTGAAAACACATTTTTTGATATGATTGAGCCCTATGTATCCGTCTCTTCTTTATTATAAAGAATAGGAGTGGCGGACGGTAACACGTAACCCGTATTGACGTAAGTAGTGCCATTAATAGTAATTGATTCGTACTCGGCATATTTCGGCGGAAACTCAATATAGCGCCGCTCCGTGGTCACCTCCCGCTCATCATCTTCTTTCTTGGCTTGTACTGTTTGTTTTTCTGTGACCACGCCGACTCCTCCCCCTCCGATTTTGTGTATCTATATAGAACATTTGTTTCACGTCGATTTCTATTATGCGCGCCACACGCGAGAAAATCAACCGTAATATACGCGCCGCCCGGATGATCATCGTGCTTTGAGCATAGCCATTTGCTAAACGCGCACTAAAGTTTACATTGCATGATCTTATGTGTCAATTATAAAGCATTAAATGGTATGATAACAAGGAAAAATATTCCATCAAGTAAAATTTTCACAGATATGTTTGTGGAAAATGCTGGATTTCATTGATTTCCGCATGGATTTGAATTAGAATTCCCTTGAGCGGTCGATAAATACGTATTTTGAGGGAGGGGATATTGTGCCAAAACTCAAAAAGAGGCCGGATGGGAGATATTCGAGGCAGATATATCTCGGTATCGGGCCCGACGGGAAGCGCAAATACAAGACCGTATACGGCGCTACCCCGAAAGAGGTTGACGACGCCCTCCTGGAAGTAAAGCTGCGGATGAAAAAGGGCCTGGACGTGGCCGCAGAAATGGACACTTTCGGCGATTGGGCAGAACGATGGCTGGCTATCAAACGGCAGGAGGTGGCTGAAAAACAATACAGGTGCTATAAAGCCAGTACCGATTATCTCCTGAACCGCCTCGGTCATACTCCTATCAGCAAGGTTAGGAGCTGCGATATACAGGATATAGTCACGGCCCTGGCGCGCAAAAACCCGCACACCAATAAGCCATCATCCAAAAAGGTGTTGTCCGATCTGCGGATGACTGCCGGTCAAATATGTAAAATTGCAATCGCCAATCGCGCACTGGACTACAACCCAGCGGAATCGGTTATCATACCGTCCGACGCCCCCAAAAAGACCAGGCGGGCATTAACCGATGAGGAAAGGCGGTGGATAGAGGATACACCCCACCGGGCACAGGTGCCCGCTATGATTATGCTATATGCCGGTCTGAGGCGTGGAGAGGTCATTCCGCTCACGTGGTCGGATATTGATCTAGACGCTCGTACCATCCGCGTGTGCAAGGCTGTAAAGATGGTTGACGGACGCCCGGTGGTCAAGCCGGTGACAAAGACTGCGGCCGGTATGAGGACGGTAGACATCCCGGTTATTCTCGCGGATTTCCTGCGATCCAAAAAACCTCCCTCTGGTAAGGTCCTGGAGCCGCATCCCCTCGTCTGCCCATCTGCATCCGGCGCGATGATGACGGACAGCGCCTTTGACCGGATGTGGGAGAGCTATCTCACCGACTTAAACTTTAAGTACGGCGACTTTAGTGGCCTGGGCCGGCAACCCAAAAGTAAATATGATCCCGGAGGGGTCCCTATGCGCATAGAGCCTTTTACGGCGCACTGCCTCCGCCACACATATGCCTCTATGCTTTATAAGGCCGGGGTGGACGTGTTGACGGCCAAAGCGCAATTAGGTCATGCGGACGTCAAGACCACCCTGCAAATTTACACCCATCTGGACAGCCAGTATAAGCGGAGCAGCATGGACAGGCTGGATGGGTATTTGAGCAAAAGCGAGGATGGCGGCGCCGGCGCAAAATAGAGGTTGCAAGTCAAATGCAAGTCAATATTTTGTGAAAATATAGGTATAATGCGGGTTTCATCCCTTTTCTTTGCTGATTCGTAATCAGCAGGTCGCCGGTTCAAGTCCGGCCAGTAGCTCCAAAATGTCGTTGAAAGAAGTCGATTGAAAAATATCGACTTCTTTTAATTTATATCGGAGTATCCCATAGTCCATAGACAGTTTTAAGGAGAGGTGGATAAAAATAAATACCAAGATTATCGCTGACAAAATTGTATATGCATTAAAAGAAGAACTAAACAGACTTGTATTGCCTGCATTTCGATCGATCTATATAGCAGGTTCTTATTGCCGGGGAGATTGGCTGGATTGTAGTAGCGACTTAGATATTTGTGCAATTTATGAGGATCGTGAAGACCGAGTCAGAAATGATTTACAGCGCATGGTTCAAAAACTAAAAGTGACACATGAATTTCCATCCCATTGCCCTGGAGGAATTGATTATGGGTATATTCATACAAATTGCGTACCCAAAAGCTATGAGGAAGCCTGTATTCCATCAAGATATGCGCCTTTTTCAACCACAATGTTTGATTTAAAGGCGCACCATCTAACAATCTACGGTGAAGAATTGAATGATATTTTGCCTTCTCATCCAGACCCATCCGCTCATGCGAAAATTTGGTTATCCTCTCTTGTAAAGCGATTAGAATCTATGGAGCAGGACGACTATCGATTGCCTTTTACCGCATATAAAGCGATCACGGCGGCACAATTATATTTTGGCGAGCCAAGTGTTAATAAATACAGAATGCTAGAGATGTATCAGAAATACGTACCGGATTTTGAGGCCAAGTATTTCGGTGAATGGATCATCAGAAATTATTTAGGTTCTTTCTATCCCGATAGGCCCCCGATTGTTTTTAGTAAGTCGGAATATATGTGGTTTATAACACAATTGTCGTCAGTTGTATGAGACATATTTACAGTTTAACCTAATTCGAGTTTTCTATCAGAAATTGTTGCCGGGTTATTGCCGAAAAGTCCCCCAAAATATCGCCTATTCCCGACAACCTGCAAGTCAGAATTCAGGTTGCCTCTATCGGATTCTTTTGATATACTGATTATTGAAATAACGTGTTTTTCGCTTATTGCGAATCCCTATCAACCATAAATCTCCCAGGGGTTCGTACCGAAAAAACAACTCACAAAACCGTTTTAGGACAAAGTAATCTCAGAATTGCGAGAGGTAAAAAAAGTATAATACGGAATTCTTACAGACTTATATAAAAGCTCCGAATATATTGTGCAGGTTTGCTGTCTCCGTCCGTAGGGACGGAGTGGATTGAAACCTTACCAAGAGGCAAAAAGTCAACGAGGGCGAGGGTCTCCGTCCTATAGGGACCGCGGATTGAAATCCGATGTCACGACTCATCTGTTTTTCTGATACGCGTCGATCCCCGCACGGGGGTCGTGGATTGAAATTCTAAGGTGACGGTGGTCGTCTGGCCGGATACCACCGGTCGATCCCCACACAGACGGAGTGGATTGAAATTGGATAGGCGTCTGCCAGGTGAAGACCGGCTACACGTCTTTGTCCGAAAGAATCCGCCGCACAAAAATCCCACAGGGTCCCGATTTGCGAGCCCCGTGGGATTTTTGTGCGGCGGTTGTCCCCTCTACTTCAAAAACATCCGGATCAGCTTCTCCCGCAAAGGCGTGTATGGCTGATACCGCATAGGCAAGTCCATAAAGGTCTTTTTGTCCAGGAGGCTCTTTTGGTGGGAAAAGGTATCGAATCCCACCTTCCCATGATAGGCACCCATGCCGCTCTCCCCCACGCCGCCAAAGCCCATATGGCTGGTGGCCAGGTGGACCACCACATCGTTTATACACCCTCCGCCAAAGCAGCATTGGGAAGTTACGCGGCGGATATGCTCCCTATCCTGTGAAAAAATATACAGTGCCAGGGGCTTGTCATGACTGTTGACGTGGGAAATCACGTCATCCAGGTTTTCAAAGGTGAGCACCGGCAGAATCGGGCCGAAAATCTCCTCCTGCATAACGGCATCATCCATGGTGACTCCGTCCAGCACGGTTGGCTCGATGCGCAGGGCGCCTTCGTCATATTTTCCTCCGAAAACCGTCTTCGGCCCGTCTATCAGCCCGAGCAGGCGACGGAAATGCTTCTCGTTGACGATCTTCCCGTATTGTTCGTTGTGCAGCGGCTCCGTCCCGAACTGCCTGCGGATTTCCTCCCCCATACAGGCAAGCAGCTCCTCCTTCACCCCAGCATGACAAAGGAGATAGTCCGGGGCCACACAGGTCTGCCCACAGTTGAGGAACTTCCCAAACACAATCCGTTTGGCCGCCAGAGGGATCTTCGCCGTCTCATCCACGATACAAGGGCTTTTGCCGCCCAGCTCCAAAGTCACCGGCGTCAAATGACCGGCTGCCTGACGCATGACCTCCTTGCCCACCGCCTGGCTGCCGGTAAAAAAGATATAATCGAATTTCTGGTTCAGCAGGCACTGGTTCTCCTGCCGGCCCCCGTTGACCACGCAGACATATTCCCGGGGAAAGGCCGCCTCGATGAGCTCCGTCATCACCCGGCTGGTGGCAGGGGAATAGGCACTGGGCTTGACCACAGCGGTATTGCCGGCGGCCAAAGCATCCACCAGGGGATCGATGGTAAGCAGAAAGGGATAGTTCCACGGGCTCATGATCAACGTCACGCCGTAGGGAGAAGGCTTTACGCGGCTGCGCGCAGCAAACTGCGTCAGCGGGGTATGCACGGTCTTTTCCCGGGCAAATCGTCGGATATGGCGCAGCATATAGCGGATCTCGCTCAATACCAGTCCGGTTTCGCACATATAGCCTTCCGGCCCGCTCTTGCCCAAATCCTCTTTCAGCGCTGCGGCAATGTCCGTCTCATGATCGCGGATGATCTTTTCCAGTGTCCGGAGGGCCTCCACCCGGTAATCCAGCGGTAGCGTGGCCCCGCTGTAAAAAAACGCCCGCTGCGCATCGACAAGCGCCTTGATTTCCGTTTCCTGCATGGCTGATTCCTCCTGATCCTTGTGAATAACGTTTACTCCCCGTCCCGGCGGCACAGCATTTCCAGACGATCCGTTATAGCAAAAAATACACGGTAAAAGCAGGCCCGATCCTCGTCTGAAAGCCCCTCCGACGCCTGACGAACCGCCCGGGAAATAGCCTCATGGAGCTGCTCGTTGCGTTTGCGTCCGCTTTCCGTCAGGGTCAGCCTCGTCCGGTATTTCCGTCCGGGCTCCTCCACATTCGGTTCCAGGTAACCCCGTTCGGTCAGATCGACCAGCGTCCGGGAGATGGCCGCCTTGTCCTCGTGGCACAGGCGGCACAGCTCCGCCGCCGTCAGGCCACCAGGAGTCTTACCGATATAGTACAGGCACATGACGTGGCTGCCTTTGAGCCCCATCCGCTCGGTTTCCCGGTTCTTGATCTTCTGAAGGCATTTGTAAGCCCGGGTAACGGCTGCGGTAAAGCTCTCAAACTGCTCGGCAACCCCGTTCATTTTTCCCTGCCGGCCCCGCTTTTAAGCCCGGCGTAAACAAAAAGGGAAAAGGCCAGCAGGAACTGGGCGGGGTAATAGGTGCTCAGGCACCAATAGCCCGTGTTCGCCACCCCGCCGAACCGGTCCAGCACCAACATAAAATCGGAAAAATAGAAGAAAAAGCTGCCCACGGCGACCAATATGGTAAAGGCGTTCCTTTCCCGAGTGAGATTGGATACCGCCTTACCCACCATAAACGAAATGACCAAGGCATAGGCAATACAGACGCCCTGCATCAGGGCGCTGTCGAAACGAAGCACCGGCACAAACAGAAGAATCCCCAGGGAAATCAGGAAAATACAAACACTGAGCAGTAAATCGCGGCGATTAAACCGGATCAGCGTACAGTACGAAAGAAAGTAAAAGACGTGTCCCAGGGCAAAAAACGCCGCGCCCAGATAAAAATTGATCCCCAAAAGGACATCCCCCAGCATGGCGGTAACCAGTGCCACCACCATCCAGACCGGATAGCGGGTATTCACCTTGTTTTTCAGACAGTATACCAGATTGATCACACCGGTAACCACAAACATCAGGCTAGTGACCGCCTTCAGGCCAAGCCCGCCATGGGTCATATATCCGATATCGAGCAAAAGGATAGCGGCCAGCATCACCAGATTGACAACAACAAACAGCTTCTTCATACAGGAGGTTCCTTTCCGTATCCAAGGTTTGACGCCCTAAGGGCAACACCCGTATTATAGCGGCGTGTTGTTGATAAGTCAACATCTCTTTATTCCGCACTCCGGTGCTTCCGGGAAAGCAAGGCATAAACAGCCCCCGCCATCCTCAAGCCTTTTTTCAGACGGCCGGTATCCGGTCTCGAAATCAGATACCGCTTTGGCGCTCCGGCAGCCGGCAAAGAAGTCGGCGTCCTAACCTCTTCCCCTGCAACGAAAGCGCTGCCTTCTCCGGCAGCGCTTTCGTTTTTACTTTTTAACCAGTGGCATCTCCGTCAGCCGTAACTTGGCGCAGCCGTATGGAAATAGGGAAAGGGAAACCGGTTCCCCCACCGGCTCAGCGGATTCCGGCCGCTTGGCGCACACGCTGTCGAAGCCGTCCTCAAAATCCCAGGAGATGGGGACCAGGACAGCGCGCAGGGTGCGGCGGGGATGGCGGGAGGAAAAGGGAATGGCATCCCCTTCCCGCTCCTCCGCCTCCAGCTCCCCGGAAGCCAGGGCGTACTTCCAAGGGGTGCGGGGCAACAGCTCATAATCGCAGTAGGGATACCGGCGTTCCACCCCGTCCCTATCGTATTCATGACGCCGGTACTCCGCCTCGATGGGAACTGCGTACACCAGCGGTCCGCGCTCCACACAGACCATGCCGCCGGGGCGGTCCAACACCGCCGGACGGCAGCCGAATTCCACCCGCAGCGTTTGCGTCCCCTCCCAGGTTCCACGGATAACGCAGTCTCCCCCCTCCGTCCGGAGCTCACCGTTCACCCGCAGCGTTTCCGCCCAGGCGGGACGGCGTATCCGCAGGGCAAAATCCACCGGTTGCGACACCGTGATGCGGTATTCCAGCTTTTCCCGGAAGGGATACTCGGTGACGAGTTCCAGCCGGACATCGGTTCCTTTCCACTTCGTCTCCAGGACGGCGGGTACAAACACGCCGCTGTAAATCTCCTCCTCGGAATGGAGGAAGGCGGAAAGCGCCAGCTTGGGCCACCCCTGGCCAAAATTGGCGGTGCAGCATCCATAATTGGGCTCCAGTCCGAAAAGGTGGGCCTCCCCGTTGTTGGTGCGGAACTGGGAACGGCCCGGGAACCGCCGGCAGGCAATTTGATTGACCATTTGATCGTACTGATGGGTCCACATGTCGTCGCTGAGGGTGGCGGGCAGTGCGTTGAAGGCCACCCGCTCCAGCCGTTCTGCCCAAGTGCTGTCGCCGGTGCGGGCCAGCAGCCATTCAAAGGAATACATCAGCTCCACCACGGCGCAGAGTTCCGTCCCCTGGATGGGGCTGAGACCGGACAGGCACTCGTCACCGGTGAAGGTGCCCACCGCTGTCCCATTGTACCGCTCCAGCACCGCCAGCAGCTCTTCTCCAATTCCCGTATACGGCTCACCCAGCAGGTCGCAGGAAACGGCCTCATATTTGAGCATCATGGCCAGGTTGACCACATGGGTCTCCTGCGTCCACTGGTTCATCGGCCGCTTCCAGCGCTCCGCCAGATCGGGGTAATGGGTGCCTTGCTCTCTCAGCTTCCGGGCCAGCGCGGGAATCCAATCCTCCCCGCAGCGCCGGAACAGGAACTGCAGGGCGATAAAAGCCTCAAACCACCGGGAACGTCCCCAGTCGTGGAGGGTCACGGTGCCGTCGTCCATCAGTTCTTTCAGGTTTTTCATCGCCCGATACAGACAGGAGGGGACACGTTCATCCCCGCTGCAATCATAATACACCACCAGCACCTTAGAGATCAGGAACAGGGCCCAGACGTCATAGTCTCCCCGCTCCTCATCGCGGCAGGGACAGAGCCAGCCGTCCTCTCGCTGGGCGTCCAGGATAGCATCCACATACCGCTGTGCCCGGCGGATCATCCCCTTATCCTCCAGCAAATAGGCCAGAGGAATAAAGCCGTCCAGCCAGTAAGGCACCCGCTCCCAGCCCTCCCGGCTACCGCCGATCCAGGCGCTGTCCCGGACATCCGGCCACATCGTGTCCAGATGGCCCGCCAGACCCCGGGCCTCGATCTCCAACTGCTGTTTGAGCCAGCCTGTAGGATGAATGTCACGGCTGGTAAAAAACCGATACATAGGCGACTCCTTTCCCCCGGGATGTTTTCATCCCGGATCAGTCGATTCTTTCAAAATAGGGCAGGCATTCCAGCGGAGCGGGGACAGTGACCGTGCCGCCCGCATACGCGGTACCGTCCACGTATCGCCAGTGGCCCTGGGGAAGCCGGACGGTGCGGGTGCGCGCCCCCTTCTGCAGCACCGGCGCCACCAGCAGATCCTCCCCCAGCATAAATTGGTCGGTGACGGCTTCCAGCCCCTGCCCGGGGAACTGGTACTCCATATACCGCACAATGGGCTCCCCTGTCTCGGCCGCGTGCCGTGCCAGGGAGATAATCCGATCAGACATCCGGATGTGCAGCAGCGCAGCCTCCACGCACAGCCGGGCATTTTCCTCCGACAGCACCCGCCAAGGTGCGGCGGAAAACTGCATCATGGGCATCAGGGCCGCGCACTGGGCGTACCGCACAAACAGCTCCTCATCCAGCGACGTGGACTCGTTGAGGAAGCTCAAGTAATCCCCGCCGCCAATCATATCGGGGCAGGTATAGGCATAGCCCAGCAGCCCCTGCAGCAGTTCGTTGGGGATCAGGGTCTTTACCCCGTTGCTCTCCCACTGGTGGTATTTGTCCGCCAACCGCTGCACCAGGGGAAGCCCGGCCGCCTTGAAACAGGCACGGAATTCGTTGTAGGGATAGGCCGCCCCCAGCTGGGCCCACAGCTCCGTCTGCTCCGCAGCGGAAACATGGCCGTAAGTCTGGTCATCGTCCCGGTAAAAGGAGCCGTCACCGGCATCGAACTTGAAGCCGTCCACGCCGTATTCCCGCATGAGGCGGTCGTTTTTCTCCCGGTACCAGGCCGCAGCCTCCGGATGGGAAAGATCCAGAACGGCAGAATACCCGTTCCACCAGGGCCGGATGGCGGGGTCCCCCGCCGCGTCCCGCACCAGCAGCCCCCGGTCGCGCAGCTGCTTGAATTCCACGCTGTCCGGTGAAATAAAGGGACAGGTCCAGAGCATCACCTTGAAGCCCAAGGCATGCAGATGATCCATCATCCCTTTGGGGTCGGGGAACAGCCGGCGGTTGAATTCCCAGCGGCCGTAGTCCTCCGCCCATCCGTCGTCGATCATCAGGATTCCGGCGGGAAGGCCACTGTCCAAGATCCCCTGGGCATAAGCCAGCACATCCCGCTGGTTCTGGTCATACATCAGCTCGATCCAGGTATTGTACTGCGGAATCCGGAAAAAATCCTCCGGCGGCATCTGTCCGGCGGGCGCAAAATGCCGCCGGCAGGCCTCGCCGTAAGCCTGGCGCAGGTTTTCCAGTCCATCTCCCTCTATCAGCGGAGCCTTCCGGGACCGGACGGAGAGCCGCCCTTCCCGGCAGGTCACGGAAAATCCGGTATCACACCAGATATACCGGCCCTTGGTGGAAACCAGCAAAGGATTGCACTGATTGCAGTCGGTATTGGGATCAATGTCCGCCTCGTAATCGGACTGCGCCGACAGAGGCATGCTCATGCCATCATTCGCCCGTATGCCGTACCAATATTCACCGGGCAGAAACGAAATCTCGCACTCCCCGTTATGCCGTTTTTCCTGTGGCTTGCTCATAAATCGTCCCGCTCCTTGTCTTGTCCAATGGAATACCTCAGTCTATCATATTTGCCGAAGAGCGGCAACTGTTATTCGCTTATTTTACCAATTTTCCCCTCTCTCTTTTGGCACACTCCTTTTGTATTTTCCTGGATTTCGATCTTGACTTACACACATTAAGTGGGTATTCTTAACATAATACCTATGTTTGAGTTAACCGGTTCCGATGAATCTCTCATCAGAATGGATGACCGGAAGCGACTGCTCCCCTGACGGGCCGGATCCGGGAACGATCCGGCCGGTTGATGGCGGCAGCCGTCTTTCCACTTCCGGAAGGAGGCTGTCTATGTTCGGGGAAATCGAATTGGAGATCTGGGGAGATCTGGCCTGCTTTACCCGTCCGGAACTGAAGGCGGAACGGGTCACCTACGATGTCCCCACTCCCTCCGCCCTGCGGGGGATACTGGACGCCATATACAGCCGGCCGGCCTCTTTTTACTGGCAGATCAACTGCATCGAGGTGCTGCGGCCCATCCGCCATTTCCAGTTTGTGCGCAACGAGGTAAGCCAGAAGGCGGGCCGTATCTCTTTCAGTGCCACCGACGAAGGGATCCGCCTGCAGCGCAGTACCGTTGCCCTGCGCGATGTCCATTATCGGGTGGCGGCCTCCCTCCGATTGCGGGAGGGATGTACCGTCTCTGCGGAAGCCCTATATGCACAGGCGCGCCGCCGCATCCAAGGCGGAAAGTGTTATTACCAGCCGTCCCTGGGCTGCCGGGAATTCGTGGCCTATTTTTCGGAGAGTGACGAAAAGTCCCTGCCTATCCCGGAGGACCGGGATCTGGGCCTGATGGTGTACGATGTGTTCGACATCCGGAAATATTCCCCCACCGGTTCTGCCGCTCCCTCCATATCATTGTACCACGCGCACATGAGGCAGGGGGTCGTCACCATCCCCCCCTACGAAAGTGCCGAGGTCCTGAAGCCGGAGGAGGGAACGGTATGCTGAAAGCGCTGGCGGATTATGCACTGAGCCGCCATTTGGTCAGTTCCCGTCCCGGCTACCGGTACAAATCTCTGCGGGCGTATATCCACCTCACGCCGGAGGGAGAGTTCCTAGGGCTGCTGCCAGCACCGCAGCTCTCCGACCGTTCGGAAAGGCATCCCGGCGAGGTACTCTGCCCCGATATCGGGCTGACGGCGGAGGCACGCAAATGCAGCGTCCCAGTGGAGACCGCTTCCATCCTGTTCTGCCTGACAAAGAAGGACTTGCCTCAGCACCGGTTCTTTTTGGAGGCCCTAGAAGAAGGGCAAAAGGCCGAGCCGCTGCTGGGAAGCTGTCTGAAAGCCCTGACGCAGGATACCACCCTCTCCCGCATGCAGGACGCTTTCCGCCGGTCCCCTTACCAGAACAAGGAATTTTTCAGTTTTCGCGTCGGGGAGACCGCCGTGGAACTGACCCCCGCCTTTCGCCGGTGGTGGGAAGGCTTTTATGAACGGGAAAACCGTCTGTCCGCCCGGGTGCTGCAGCGTTGCCTGATCACCGGGGAGCTGACCTCCCCTCCGCTGAATTACGGACGCCTGCGTCTGAGCTGGCCCGCCAAGGATCCGCTGTATTCCCTGCCGTTGTTCCAGTACAATCGGGACGCCTACTTTTCCTATGGCCTGCGGCAGGCGCACAACGCCAGCATGGACGGCCGCCATGTGGAAATAGTCAGCGCGGCGCTGACCGTTCTTATCCGGCGGGCTCCCCAGCTGGCCGGAAGCCGCCTGGTCAGCTGGCACGAAAAGCCCTCCCCACACCACCTGTCGTTTCGGAAGGTGCTGGACAGCCAGCCCCTTGCCGAGTTCTCCGGCGAGCATTCCAACCACTTTTTCCTTCTTATTCTTTCGGACACAGAGGAGCGGATGTGGGTCCGCGCCTTTCTGGAGGGGGACGAACAGGAAATTGCCTCCCATGTCCGGCGGTGGCACCGGGAAACCCAGCTTCTCTCCCCAGCCGGAGAGGGGATGACTGTGTGCCCCCCTCTGCCGGTCATGTTTTCCCGGCTGATATCCCCCTCCACCGCCTGGGAACGCCAGCAAATTGACCGGCTGATGAACCGTATGGACCGGGAGCTGACAAATCTGGCCCCCCGTCTGTGGGACTCCATCCTGATGGGTACACCCCTGCCCGACGCGGTGGCGGAGCGCGCTTTGGAATACATAACCCTCCGCCTGGGACAGGGGCCGCGGCGGCTGCCCGATTTGTATGCCTGCATGTGGCTCAAGGTGTGGCTCATGCGCCGCCTGCCCACACCGGAGCTATTCGATGAGGCCAATCAGCAGAGCGCCGGCTATCAGTCCGGCCGGCTGGCAGCGCTGGCGGTCTCGCTGATCCCCCGTGACAGGGATGCGTTACGTCTGCTGGAAACTTGTCGCCTTTGGCCGGCGGTGGTTTTCGAAAAGCTGCCGGAGGATTGCCGTCGGCAGCTGTCTGGGTTCCCGGCGGTGGAGCGCCTCCGCGGCGAAAGCATTCTCGACGATATTCTGACACATCTGAAATGCCGCGGTGTCCCTCCCATCCTGGAGGAACGGGCCCGGGCGGTTCTGGGATTTTACCAGCAGTCCGTGGTCCAGCTGCGTTGTTCCTCCATCGATACCGACAGGAGGTGATTGTTTGCTGCTGCAAAACCGATATGAATTCCTTTTTTATATTCAATGTATTGATGGCAATCCCAACGGTGATCCGGATACCGGCGGTTTTCCCCGCATCGATCCGGAAGACCGCCGGGGCTTCATCACCGATACCTGCCTGAAACGCCGGATCCGGGATTATATCCAGGCGGCTTTTTCCGGCGAACCCGGTATGTCCATCCTGGTACAAAACGGCCGCGCTTCTTCATCGGCGCCCGCTCCGGGAAAGGTGGACATGCCCGACGATCCGTGCGCCAAGATCCAGGACCGCCTGTACGCCGCCCGTCAGTGGATCTGTTCCCGCTATTTCGACGCCCGCGCTTTCGGGGCGGTCATGACCAGCGGGCCGCAGTCCGGACAGATCCGCGGCCCGGTTCAGCTGGCTTTTGCCCGGTCTCTGGATCCGGTTCTTTCCCTCCCGGTGACCGTTGCCCGCTCCTCCCTTCTCCACATGAGTGAGGATTCCCCTCCATGGAGCCGGCGCCGCGCCATCGCGTACGGCCTGTACGAAGCCCGGGGATTCCTCAGCGCCAATCTGGCCCGGGAGACTGGCTTTTCCGAGGAAGATCGGGACCGCCTGTTTGAGGCCATTCTGTCCATGTACGAATACCAGCGCTCCTCCGCCGGCGGACAGCTGTCCATTGTTTCGCCGCTGATTCTGTTTCGCCACACCGGCACCGATTCCGACGCCGCTCAGCGGGCGCGGCAGGCGCGTTTGGGCTGTGCTCCCGCCCACAGGCTGTTCGAGCTGGTATCCGTTTCCCGGAAGGAGACGGCCGTGTTTCCCCGCAGCCGGTTCGACTACCGGGCACAGGTGCGGCTGAGCGATCTGCCCGACGGCGTGGAAATGGGATTTTTCTCCCGGCCGGGAGAGCCCGTCACCTGGGGCCGCCTTCCGGAGCAGGAGGATTGGTTCGAGGCTGTCTGACATTGTTTCCCCCGCCTCGGGTGAGGCGTGTATTGAAACCCGATAGAGGCGAAAGCCCTTTGTCCGGCTGCGTATCCGGGCCCCTCCCCTAATGGAAGGGTCTCCCGGACAGGCAGCGGAACAAAGGGCTTTCCCTTTTTCCACCGGATTTATTTGCCGATGGCGTTGCCGGTATAGAGCTGGTAATACCGGCCCTTTTCCGCAATCAGCTGGTCGTGGGTTCCCCGCTCGATGATGCGGCCCTGTTCCAGCACCAGGATACAGTCGGCGTTGCGGACCGTGGACAGCCGGTGCGCAATGACAAAGGTGGTGCGCCCTTTCATCAGCCGGTCCATCCCCTCCTGAACCAAGGACTCGGTGCGCGTATCGATAGACGAGGTAGCCTCGTCCAGGATCAGCACCGGAGGATCCGCCACCGCCGCCCGCGCAATGGCGAGCAACTGGCGCTGTCCCTGGCTCAGGTTGGCGCCGTCGCCGGTCAGTACCGTCTGATAGCCGTCCGGCAGCCGGCGGATGAACCCATCGGCGTTGGCCAGCCGGGCCGCCTCCATACATTCGTCATCCGTGGCATCCAGCCGGCCGTAACGGATATTGTCCATTACAGTGCCGGTGAACAGGTGGGTATCCTGCAGCACCATTCCCAGTGAGCGGCGCAGGTCGGGCTTTTTGATCTTGTTGATATTGATCCCGTCATAGCGGATCTTTCCGTCGGCAATGTCGTAAAAGCGGTTGATCAGGTTGGTGATGGTGGTTTTGCCCGCGCCGGTACTGCCCACGAAAGCGATCTTCTGTCCCGGTTCGGCATACAGCCGGATGTCGTGCAGGACCAGCTTGCCTTCGTCATAGCCGAAATCCACGCCGTCGAAGGTGACACCGCCTTCCAGCCGGGTATAGGTGACGGTACCATCCGCCTGATGGGGATGCTTCCAGGCCCAGATTCCCGTCCGCTCTTCGGTTTCCGTCAGGCTTCCGTCCGGTGCCTCCCGGGCGTTCACCAGCTCCACATAGCCGTGGTCCTCTTCGGGCTGCTCATCCATCAGATCGAAAACTCTCTGCGCCCCCGCCATGGCCATAACGATACTGTTGGTTTGCTGGCTGATCTGGCTGACCGGCTGGGTGGAGTTTTTGTTCAGTGTCAGGAAAGAAATCAGGGTGCCCAGGGTCAGCCCCGCGAATCCATTCAGTGCCAGCACCGCGCCTACCACCGCACAAAGCACGTAGCTGATGTTGCCCAGATTGGCGTTAACCGGCATGGTGATGTTGGAAAAGGTATTGGCGCTGTCGGCGCTGTCCCGCAACTCCCGGTTCAGGCGGCGGAACTGCTCCAGGCTCTTTTCCTCATGGCAGAAGACCTTGACCACCTTCTGGCCGTCCATCATCTCCTCGATGTACCCGTTGACCCGGCCCAAATCCTTCTGCTGTCTAGCAAAATAGACGGCCGATTTCCCCGCGATCCTGGAGGTGACCGCCAGCATGACACCGATCATGGCCAAGGTCAGAAGGGTCAGGGGAATGTCCAGAATCAACATGCTGGCAAAGGAGGTGACAATGGTGACCAACGAGTTGATGATCTGGGGAATGCTCTGGCTGATCAGCTGTCGGAGCGTATCCACGTCGTTGGTATAAACCGACATGATGTCTCCGTGGGCATGGGTGTCAAAATAGCGGATCGGCAAGGATTCCATATGCCGGAACAGCTGGATGCGGAGATTGCGCATGGTTCCCTGGCTCACATTGACCATAATCCGGTTATAGGCGTAGGCGCAGACGATCCCTATGAAATTCGTCAGCGCCAGGGAAAGCAGGGCCCATCCCAGGGAGGAGAAGTCCGGCGTCTGGGACTGGGTCAGCGGCAGGATATAATCATCGATTAGGCTCTGCAGGAACAGGGTCCCCCGCAGGGTAGCCAGAGCGGAACCGATGATGCACACCACCACCATCAGGCAGGAAAAGGGATACTTTTTCAGCATAAGGCCCAGTACCCGTTTTATCGTCCGGGCCAGCACGGGAAAATCCGCTTTGGAAAGGCGGGCGTTTCCCTTTGGAACAAAGGCCGCCATTACCGGTCACCTCCTTTTTCCTCGTCCGCAGGCTGATCGAAATCCCCGCCGCCCCGAGTCTGGGCCTCATAGATCTCCCGGTAAATCGGATTGTCCCGCAGCAGGTTTTCATGGGTGTCGAATCCGCTGACCGCTCCATTGTCCAGCACCAGGATGCGGTCCGCGTCCTGGACACTGGAGATGCGCTGGGCAATAATCAGCTTGGTTGTTCCGGGAATGCATTTAGCAAAGGCCTCCCGGATCCTGGCATCCGTGGCCGTATCCACCGCGCTGGTGGAATCGTCCAGGATCAGCACTTTCGGTTTTTTCAACAGGGCCCGCGCAATACACAGGCGCTGCTTCTGCCCGCCGGACACGTTGCTGCCCCCCTGCTCGATCCACGTGTGATATCCATCGGGGAAGCGCTCGATAAATTCGTCCGCACAGGCCTGGCGGCAAGCCTGCATACATTCCTCTTCGGTGGCATCCTCCTTGCCCCACCTCAGATTGTCCAGAATGGTGCCGGAAAACAGCACGTTTTTCTGCAGCACTACGGCCACCTGATTGCGCAGCGCCTCCATGTCGTAGTCACGAACATCCTTTCCGCCAACGCAGACGCTGCCACTATCCACATCGTACAACCGGCTGACCAGATTCACCAGGCTGGACTTCCCACAGCCGGTGCCGCCGATAATCCCCACCGTTTCACCGGAGCGGATGTGCAGGTCGATGTCGTGAAGCGTCTCCTCCCCGCTGCCGTGCTTATACGAAAAGCTCACATGGTTGAAGTCGATGCGGCCGTCGGCTACGGTTTCCTCAGGCTGCGGCGGATTGGACAGGTCCGCCCGTTCCTCCAGCACCTCTGCAATCCGGCGGCCACTGGCGGCGCTCATGGTGATCATGACAAAAATCATGGACAACATCATCAGCGACATAAGCACGCTCATCACATAGCTGAACAGGGAGGTCAGATTGCCGGTGGTTAGATCGCCGGCCACAATAAAATGGGCGCCGAACCAGGACAGGGCGATGATACAGCCGTAAATGACCAGCATCATTACCGGGTTGTTGAACGCCAGCCGGCCCTCCGCCTTGACAAACAGGGCGTACAGCTTCTCTGCGGCCCGGCGGAATTTGTCGTTTTCATGCTCCTCCCTGACAAAGGCCTTCACCACCCGGATCGCCGAGACGTTCTCCTGCACACTGGCATTCAGGTCATCGTATTTTTGAAAAACCACATTAAACTCTTCGTGGTTTTGGTCATAATCAGCACCAAAGCCGCGGCCAGCACCAAGATGGCCACCAGGAAAACGATACTCAGCCTCGCGCTGATGAAAAAACTCATCACCATGCTGCACACCAGCATCAGCGGCGCCCTCACAGCGATCCGCAGGATCATCTGATAGGCGTTCTGTATGTTGGTGACATCGGTGGTCATGCGGGTAACAAGCCCCGCCGTGCTGTATTTGTCGATGTTGGAAAAGGAAAAGGTTTGTATGTTGGCGTACATGCCCTCCCGCAGATTGCAGGCAAAGCCGGAGGAAGCCCGCGCAGCATATTTGCCCGCCAGGATGCCAAACAGCAGGCTCAGAAAGGCCAGCAGCAGCATTAGGCCACCGTATAGATAAACCTGGCCGATGTCCCCAGCCTCAATTCCCTTGTCAATAATGGCGGCGGTGACGTAGGGGATCAGCACCTCCATCACCACCTCAAGTCCGGTAAACAGCGGTGTCAGCAGCGAGGCCCGCTTGTATTCCCCGACTTGTCCAAGCAATGTCCGTATCATGTGTCATTCCTCCCGGATTCCTGTGTGTTCATATTGCGGATCATGTCGTGCAGAATGCCTTCCAGAACTTTCAGCCGCGGCTCCGGTATGTTGCGGCACAGCCGTTCCTGCTGCCGATCCAGTCCCTCCCGGATCTGCTTTTCCGCCTCCTGCGCCCGGTCTGTCAGCATAATCCCCTTTTTCCGGTCGTCCCCCGGAACCGTGGTCATTACCAGATATCCCCTTTGTTTAAGGCCCTTCAGCGCGGTGGACAGCGCAGATTTGGACATGCCGAACTGCCGGTGCAGCTCCGTGGAAAAGACCGTACGCCCCTTTTGGGACAGCAAATAGTGCAGGATCAGGCCCTGAGAAGGTGAGATATCCAGGCGCTTCATCTGTTCTCTTCCTTCATGTTCCAAAGATTGATTGAGCTGCCGGAGCAGTCCCACGATTTGACCGGTCAATCTTCAGATGCTCCTTTCTTTCCTGTTGGCCTTATTTGGTTCCACGGCGAACCGTTCGTTCTTTAATTATTATAAGGATTTTCGCTGGAAAGAGAATTCAAAATATGTTATTATTAATAAGTAATTCTTATTAATTTATGGAAAGGGGAAGAGGATGAATACCTTTCAGCTCACCTGTTTTTTGGCCGTTGCGGAAACTCTGAGCTTTGCGCGGGCCGCCGAACAGCTGCATGTCACTCAGCCCGCCGTCACCCAGCAGATCAAGTCTTTGGAAAAGGAGTTGAACGTCAAACTGTTCCGCCGCAACACCCGCACAGTCCGCATGACGATGGCCGGCAGCGCCTTTTTGGAGGACGCCCGGCACATCGTTTCCCTTTCCCGCCGGGCGGTCAAGCGGTTCGAGCATCCCTACGCACAGGAAGTTCAGCTTCTGTCCCTAGGCTGTCACAGCTATACCCATCTGTTCCTGCTGCCGGACGCTCTCAGACGTCTGTCCCTCATCTACCCCAATCTGCATCCCCGTCTCCAGGTAGTCCCCTTTCAGCATCTGTACCGTCTGCTGGAAGAAGACGATGTGGAAGCCGTTATCGGGTTTCGCGAACCGGATTCCCGGAAAGTCCCCGGTGTCTATCGGGAACTGAAAAAGATCCCGATCATTTGTCTTTGCCATCCGGACAACCCGCTGTCCGGGAAAAAGGCGCTCAGCCTGAACGAATTGGAACAGGAAAACCTCGTGCTAATGGATCCTATCAAGAGCCCGGTCAATGTGGCGCACCTGCAGGGACAGCTCATGGGGGGAAGGGATCCATCCCATTTCTATTTCTGCGAATCACCCGAGGCCATGATTGTGTTGGTGCAGTCCGGCTTCGGTATTTCCGTCCTGCCGGATCTTTTTGTTCCTCCCGATTCCCCTCTCGTCCGCATCCCTCTTGAGGGGATCGAGCCCATTTCCTTTGGACTTTATTACAAATCCCTGCAGGGAAATGAGCCGCTCAGAGCCTTTGTTCGAATTATGAAGGAGGTTTTCGCCCAGCGAGAGGTCTCGGCGGATTCGGAATAGCCTGCCGTTTTTATCCCGTCCGGCGGGAGGACAAACGCGCATGAAATGTACCCCGGCGCACATACTAAAGCCGGAGGTGTTACAATGGAAAAAGAGAAGTCCCCGGACCAGGAGCTGCTCAACGACGTCTGCCGCAATGCGGAAATGGGACGGGACAGCATTATGCATGTCATCAAGCTCGCTGACGATCCGAAATTCCGCCGTTCCCTGGAAACTCAGCTCAGCGAATACCAAAAGGTCTATGACTCCGCCGATTCCATGCTACAGGAGCGGGGCGGAAAACCCGAGGATGTCCCCGCCATGTCCAAAATGATGTCTTACGTTATGTCCAGCATGAAAACCATCAACGATAACTCCCCCTCCTGTATCGCGGAGATGATGATTCAAGGCAGCACCATGGGCGTCACCAAAATCACGAAACGGATCAACGAATACAAAGGGCATGACGAACGTGTACGGGATGTGGCCAACAAGCTGTTGCATACCGAACAGGTCAACATTGAGGAAATGAAAAAATATTTGTAATTTTTCTGCTCTTTCTCATGCCAAAGGCCCGCAGGATACCGAGGAAGCGGTACCCTGCGGGTCTTTAACATATTTTAAAGCCGTGTTGCAAAAACGTGTTGGCGGTAATGGGTTTGGAGCTGCCCCTCCGGGCCAGTTTCCTTTACGCTTATGGTATAATAAAGGTCGGGAGAAATGCGGCAGCATTTCTCGGGAACGCCGCCGATAGACGTTAGATCAGAACCGCATGGGGCGGCGTTCATGGTATAATTATCTCAAAAGCCTTCCTCCTGAGGCGTGCATCCCCTTACGTGGGAAGCGCCCGTTCCGTGGACGAGGATGAGGTGGGGGCTTTGTTTCTGGGCGTTTCCGTCCAAAGAAGCCTTTTTCCATCTCATCCGTCCCACCATGCATTGGCGCGCCTTACCCGGCGACTTACCTATGAAGAGAGGCCTTTGTAATCCCTGTAACCGCAGGATGAACAACCGATCCCCATTTCCCCTTCTGTTCCCAAAACAATCAAAAGCAGGGAGGAATCCTGATGATTTTCGGATTTAACATCATTCAGGGCATTGCCGAGGATACCGCCGCGGCGATCCTGAAGGCGGCTGGCACCGAGCCGGGCCAATACACATCTCAACCCCCCGTCAACAACGCCATCCGAAATCTGTGTGTCAACCGCGCACGAAATCACTATTTTCTCCGTGTTGATGTCCACGCGGGCGTCCTCCTATGCGGGAAGGAGACAACAGACATCCAATGGGTGCGACCTCCCGACTTTGACCGTTTGGACGAAAGCTTTCGCCACCATCTGTCAGAGCTTTTCGGGAACCGCTGCGCCGAATCGCTGCTTCCTTTGCGGAACTGGACCTTGTGGACGCTGGTATATGGAATGGAGATCGATGCGGAACATCCTGGCGACCTGCTCCGCGTGCTGGCTCATACGGATATGCCTTCCGCTCATCTAACCCCTCCGGCACCCGAACCAAGGGAAAAATCCGTGTCCCCGCGGCATCTGGTGTATGATGCTGGAAGCGACGATCGAAAACTGTTCCTATATTCCAAAAAAGACTGGCTTCTCAATGGAAAAAAGGATTATCGGGGCGGACCAGTATCTCCCGATGCCGAAAGTGAAAACACCCTTCGCCTTTATCTGATTCAAAAGCGAAGCGATATGGGCTATGCCAAACGGTTCCTGGAAAAATTTGAGATGTCCGGTGATCTGTACTCGTTTTTACATCCGCTTGTCGTTACGGACGGCTTTCTGCGTGCCTATATGAAAGCAATAGGGAACGGAGATTTTTACCGGTATGACAGGGCTATGGAGATCATTGACGATTTGTCTCATTCCGGGAGCCGAAAGCTCTTGACCTGCCTGCTACAGAATATCCGACAGGAGGGCTCGGTGGCCAACGCACGCCTGGCTTCAACAGACAAGCGAAATTTTCAAAAAGAACTAAAACTGCTGAGAACCGCCGGCATTAACGGTGCATTGATCGAAGAGCAAAGCTCCATGGAGCACCTTGCCAATCCCCTTGATGAAATCCGTCGAAAATGCCGGATCTATGCCGAATAACTGTCCGCCATTTTTCCCAGTACCTATACCGGCCGATGGAAAAGGCTCCTTTGTCTGTACGGCAAAGGAGCCTTTTCTTTATTTTTTCTTTTCCCGGTCCTGACGGATCAGTGCGGCCAGTGCTTGTACCGCCGTCCGTGCCGCCGCCTCCGGAGAAGGGCAGCGGGTATCCGGCAACCCGGCCTGAACCCGCTCCTGGTTCCATATCGCCTGCAAAACGCAGCCGGCCCGCACTCCCCGGACCGCCGAGACGATAAACAGGGCGGCGGATTCCATTTCCGAAGCCAGACAGCCGCCCTTCAGCCAGGCAGCCCACCGGCCTTTCAGTTGCTCCGCTATGGGCATGCTGTCAGGGTCATGCTGTCCATAGAAGGAATCCTTGCACTGCACCACCCCCACATGACAGGGGATTCCCGCAGCTTTGCCGGCCTGTGCCAAAGCAGCTGTCACCTCAAAATCAGCTACTGCCGGAAATTCCACCGGCAGGTATTCCCGGCTCAGCCCCTCCATACGGATGGCTGCGGAGGCTACCACCAGATCGCCGCCCCGCACCTCCAGGTGCATCCCGCCGCAGGTGCCGATGCGGATCAGCACCTGGGCGCCACACTGCACCAGCTCTTCCACACAAATCGCCGTGGAGGGGCCGCCGATACCGTGGGAAACCACCAGCACCCGTTCCTCCTCCAAGCGCCCCTCCCAGGTCACATACTCCCGGTTTTGTGCAACAAAGCGGGGATCCTCCAGATACTGCGCCACGGTTTCCACCCGTCCGGGATCGCCGGTAAGCAGGCAATAGGCCGCCCCCTCACTGCGCCTGAGCCCGATGTGATAAAGCGTCTCTCCGCTGACCACCATGACAGTGCCCCCTGTCCATACGGTTTTGTCTTACAGCATGCCTTTCTTGTGAAGCAACAGCCCGACGACGCCCATCAGTCCCAGAGACAGCACCACAGGGAACCAGAAGAATTGCGCCAGGGGCAGGCCCTCCACGTTCATGCCATAGAAGCCGGCAATGATGTTGGGAATGGAAATGACAATGGTGATGGAAGCCAGTATCTTCATCACAATATTCAGGTTATTGGAAATGACCGAAGCAAAAGCATCCATTGTCCCGGACAAAATGTTCAGGTATATACTGGACATCTCAATGGCCTGCTTGATCTCGATCAGAACATCCTCCAACAGATCCTGATCCTCCTCGTACAGCTTAATATACCGTCCGCGCATCAACTTTTCCAGCGTGGTTTCGTCCGCCTTCAGCGAGGTGGAAAAATACACCAGGGATTTTTGGATGTCCAGCAGCTGAATCAGTTCCTTGTTCTTCATAGACTTGCGCAGCTGCCGTTCCAGCACACTGGATACCTTGTCGATCTGCTTAAGGAACTGGAGGTAGCGGGTGGCCACCCTCAGCATGATCTTGAGCACAAACTGGGTTTTCAGCTCCGTTTGGACGCCCTTAACTACTCCCTCGGAAAATTCGGCAATAATCGCGTTTTCCCGCAGGGATACTGTGATAACATGTTTCGGTGTCACCAATATGCCGATGGGCATGGTGGTGTAGGTAACATCGATATCGCTTTTTTCCGCCACCGGCGCATCGATAATGATCAGCGTATTGTCGTCCTCTGTCTCGATACGGGAGGATTCCTCCTCGTCCAACGCGGCGCGCAAAAAGTCCGGCTCCAGCGCATAATCCTGAATCAGCCCGTTGATCTCCCGCTCATCGGGATTGACCACGTCGATCCAGCACCCTTCCCGGGGTTCTTCAATGCGGCGAAGCCGGCCGTTGACTGTGATGTAATAATTCAGCATAAGAGCACAACCTTTCCACAGGATGCGCTCAGCTCAGGCAGCGGTGCATCCTGTTTCGTTTTTATTCCCGCAGCTACTTCGCGCATTATCGGGGTCAGGACTCACCCTGCCCACCTCCTTTTTCTCCGGTATCGGCCGATGTATGAAAAATAGGAATCCCCCGTTGGTTGCCCCATAGTCTTCCCTTCAAGGGGAAGGCTATGGGGGATACTTCTCCAAAACATACAAGCCCTGGGTACATTATATCATATAGATATGAGAATGCAAGAGCAAGAACGATTGCGGGCGAGAAAAATCCGTACTATTTCCATATTTTCGTCTCTTATCGCTTTACAAGGCTGATTTTCAGGGATTTTCCCTGTCTGTGCGGGAAGGGTAGTGATGATCAAGGGATTCCTTCAGGCTTTTCACCATCTCCGTGATCACCCGAATTTCTGTCCGGTCACAGTCCTTGAGAAGGTCCGCCAATTCGTCAATATAGATGCCTTTGGATTCTGCCAGACTGCCACACAGCAGGGTATCGGCGGATATCAGCAGCGCGTTGGACAACCTTACCAGTGTCGGAAGGCTCAGCTTTGTAGCTCCCCGTTCAATATGGGAAACACTGGTAGGCGACAGCTCTGCCAATTCCGCCAGCGCTTCCTGCGTCATATTTTGACGGCGGCGCTCCGCCCGGATTCTTCGACCAATGTCCACATAATCCAATTCTATATTTCCCATTTTTCTTCCCCGCGTCCCGCTGTTCATTAGAAATCCGTTTTCTATTGGAATTGTATATCCGAATCGGATATGGTAATATAATTTCCGTATCCGATTCGGATATGCAATTCCAATTTCAGATGGAGGAATAGCCATGAAAAGTCAAACGTTTCCCAAAATGCCCCGTTGGCTTCCTCCGTGCTTTCTGACCCTGTCGCTGGTCATCTGTTTGACGACGGGAGGATGCCTTTATTCCCCGAATCCTCAGGTACGCCCTACTATTACAACGGCAACCAGTAGTCCTCTTCCACAGCGAATCCTTTTTTCCGCCGCTTCCATTGCCTTGACAACCGGAGAAAGAGCGGATGCATCACAGATGCTGGTGTTGGAACCGGAAAGTACTTCCCTCCCTTGGCACGTATGGCAAAGCGATAACCCTGCCATCGCCACTGTCAATCAGGAGGGAGAAATCACCGCCGTATCCCCCGGGGAAACGCAGCTTCGTGTCCGCAGCGCCGACGATCTGGAAGCAGTCCTCATCGTAACGGTGACAGAAAACAAACAGTCGTAAATCATTGGTCCTTTGGAAGCGGTTTGCCTTATCCTTGATTCTTTAGAAAAATACTCAGAAAAACTCTAGCGCCCCCATTAAAAGAAGTTTTTAAAATTACACTACTCATCGGCCGCTCAAGCGCGAGCCCTTGGGATGAATCCGGCGGATTATCGCCATAGGCTTTTGGTATTCTGTGTTCAACGCTTTCTATAATTCGAGCCAAATCACACGAAATATCCCCGGATCTGGAACCATACCTCCGGGCCAGTTCCCTTTACGCTTATGGTATAATGTGCCCAGGGCCTCTATGTTTGAGGACAAACGATGTGACGTGTCCCTGGGCCTGGAGCCGTCCCTGCGGGCCGGTTC
>CAJFNR010000051.1 GCA_904395335.1 Candidatus Avimonas narfae
CCTGATAGTAAACGATGTAGAATGTCCCTGGGCCTGGAGCCGTCCCTCCGGGCCGGTTCCTTCTACCATAGTGGTGTGATCTGCCAGGGCCTTTATGCCTGATAGTATACGATGTAGAATGTCCCTGGGCCTGGAGCCGTCCTTCCGGGCCGGTTCCTTCTACCGTTGTGGTATAATCTTCCAGGGTCTCTATGTATGATGGTAAACGATGTAGGGAGGCCCTGGGCCTGGAGGAATTGGCTGTCGGCCAGAACGGTGCCAATTCTCCCTCTACAACTATGGTGTATAATAAAGCGTAAAATGCAGCAGCGCCTCAGACACCTTCCCCTCCAGGGAAGGTGTTCCACGAAGTGGGACGGATGAGGTGAAAAACTGAGAGATTTTATTGCTGTCTGGATGGAAAATCCTCTTTTCTCTACCTCATCCACCTTGTTGCGCATATAACATACGGCACTTCGATAGCTTCCCCTCAAAGAGATAACCGGAAGCGAAATCAGATGCATACTCTGTCAGGCAGGCAAAGCGGCAAGTCCGGTTTGTTTGGCGCAGATAAAAACTGTCATCGATTCATTCATCACCGCGGGCGGCTCTCTCCGGTATATCCGTCATTTCCCCTGTGGGGAAAGCCGTTCCGTTCATTTTACACATGAAAGGAAAAAGCATATGAAGGATGGAAAAATACACGTGTATTACGGAGAGGGTAAGGGAAAGACCACCGCCGCCACAGGGCTATGCCTACGGGCCGCCGGACATGGATGGCAAATAGGGTTTGTTCAGTTCCTCAAAGATGGCTCTTCTGGTGAAATCGCCGCCCTTTCCCGGATTCCTGGGGTACGCGTTTTTCCCTTTTTGTCCCCCATAAAATTTGTCTTTGCCATGTCGGACGCTGAAAAAGCGCAAGCCCGCCTATTTTACGATCATCTGTGGCAAGAAATCCTCTCCGCCGTACCGGATCTGGATCTGCTGGTGCTGGACGAAATCTTCGGGGCAATCGAAGCCGGAATGGTGGAAGAGGGTCAACTGAAAGACCTCTTTCTGCACAAGCCAGCGGGGCTAGAACTGGTACTTACCGGTCGGCACCCCACGGCGGCTACAGCGCAGTCAGCGGATTATCTCATGGAAATCCGCTCTCACCGGCACCCCTATGATAAGGGAGTATCCGCCCGGGAAGGGATTGAATGGTGATTTATCTTGACACCGGCTGTTTTTTCCACTATCATAGAGACAATTTCCATCGGCCGCCGTGGCGGAATTGGCAGACGCAAGGGACTTAAAATCCCTCGGTGGAAACACTGTACCGGTTCGATCCCGGTCGGCGGCACCATGGTTTTTTGAAAGAAGTCGGTTGCCTTGCAGCAATCGACTTCTTTCGCACAGTGTGATAAAATAGGCTCGGTCATCCGGTATGTTCTGGGGTAAACGGTACTGGGTGTACCCGTGTTTGACGAAATAGGCTGTCGGTCGCCCTTTTCTCTTTATGGGATCAAAGGAAGTGAAGAAATGGATTTTAATGTAGATCAAACCGTTTTCCCGTCAACTGTTCACAATCTGATTTATTCCACTGCCCGCGGCATTATCCCCTTGGAAACATCCCTGTCGGTTATCACCGATGGTGAAATGCGTTCTTCCTGTACGGCATATCATGGATTTATTATGGCTATGCTTTCTGATATGTACGATAATCCAAATGAATATCATCTCCCTGTTATGCTTCTTGAAGACTATTGCAAGGGACAAAAAATCAATGGATTGAAACAAAGATTTCCGTCGAAAACGAAGGGAATTATTGCACAAACTCGGAATGCAATCAAAAACTATACAATGTTTATGCACCTACTTGGTACTCATGGCAAAATGGAAGGAGATAGGCTTGTTGTTTCAAGTGATATTTTAACGGAATATGACAAGAGTCTAAGAGGATCTGTACGCCCCGTTTCTGTTGATAATCTCTTTGAATCAATGACTCGCGTAGGGTTCGTCAGAAACGGAAACGAGATTACTTCCATACATTTTCCCAACATGTTTCCCGCTTTGTGCGCTCTGGCGAAACAAGCAAAAAGTGGAGCGGATTTGACTTTTTTGCTTTTCGCAATTTAGATTTTCGCAATTTAAACGGTAAATATAAGCCCACATATGATGATTATTTTCGCCCACTTATCAGCGATCAAAAAAAGCGGGCCTATGAGCTGCACAATTTCGCTGTTTTTCAAAAGGCGAAACATACCATCAGCACCTTTTGGAAAGTGGATTACAAATACAAAGGGGCACAGGTAATGTGCATTAGCTCGCAAGCAAATCTAGAGGAGCATACACTTGAGATTCGTGTAATGGGAACCTATAACCGGGATGATCCCGCGCTTATTAACGATAGACTTATGAAGGAAACACCCGATTTTCAAAAAAATGTTTTACGGCATGTTTTGCGGTGTGATGCCTGCTCAACCTCGCATTTGGGAATGTTTGTAACGGTGCTTGGGAAAAGGCAGCGTGTGTGTGGGGGTGGTGCAATCGCCTTTAAATGGAAAAATCCGAATGATGACGATATGGCTGTTATCAAGAGAGTTATCGAGTTGCGATGTGAAATTATTGATGAGCTAAAGAAAAGGACTTCCTGATAGAACCAAGAGAAAGTATGTATCTCCATTCCCTTAACAATGAAGAGGGCGGCGGAAGATCCACTGGTTCGTGGACGGGATCGTCAAGTACCACCGCCCCATAGGCAAACTGCTGACAACGCCAGCGCATGCTGGACTGCGCATCGACACAGTGTGCGAACCGTTCTCCGGTACCTATCGATGAAAATGGAGGAATCTCCCATGCACTTCACCCTCATAGACCCAAATACCTGGGAACGAAAAGAATATTTCGACCATTATTTTTCCAAAGTCCCCTGCACCTACAGCATGACCACCCGGCTGGATATTACCAAAATCCGTAAGGCCGGTATGAAACTGTACCCCACCATGCTGTATGCCCTCACGAAAACGGTCAACCGTCATCGGGAATTTCGAGTGGCTCTGGATGAGAAAGGGCGGCTGGGATATTACGACCGACTGCTGCCATGCTATACGGTGTTTCATCCGGATACCGAGACGTTTTCAAATCTGTGGACCGATTATGCGGAGGAGTATTCCGCTTTTTGTCAGGCCTACGAGGAGGACAGGCGGAGGTTCGGTTCCCGTCAGGGCATGACTGCTAAGCCCGGCATGCCCGCCAACTGCTTCACCGTCTCCATGATTCCCTGGACCTCTTTCGACGGCTTTCATTTGAACCTGCAGAAGGGATACGATTATCTGCTGCCAATTTTCACCATGGGAAAGTTTTATGAAGAACAGGGAAAGTGCCTGCTCCCTCTTGCCGTACAGGTTCACCATGCGGTTTGCGACGGTTTTCATGTGTGTCGCTTTGTCAATGAACTTCAGGACTGGCTGAACGGCTGAAACAGGATGTAAACGTCCCTATCCGGGACAGACGGGAAAGGGAGAGCGGTATGAAAGGCAAGATAGCCGTGTGGATAGCCATCGGCATCATGGTTCTGCTTTCGTGGTCTTCCTTCTTTCTGCCGGAGGAAATCGCTGTTCAGTGGAACTCTGAGGGAGTCAGCGGCACCGCCGGCCCCTGGATCGTCGGGATCTTTCCGCTGCTGGGAGCAGCGTGGCATTTCCTGTATACCCTGCCGAAGAGAGAGGCGGACTGCCGTGATATTCCTTATCTGATGATTCCTTTGCTGCTGTTGGCAGTAGAAGGGATCATCGTTTCCAACGCACTGGAAATTATCCGCGTGGAACAAATCGACAAAAACAGGATACAAACCGCCGCCATCCTACTGACGGGTTGGCTGATGGCCCTTCTCAGCATCCGTCTGCCCCGGCCACTGGCCCTCTGGTATACCCGCGGCGGCGAATGGGATAAGGCACCGGAATTCGCCGGAAAGCTGTGGTTTGCAATGGGACTTGGCCTCATGCTCCTGGCCTTTTTCCCGGATAAATCTATGCTGCCGGCCCTGTTGCTGATCGCGATGGCCTTTTTCCTCCCCCTCCTGTACGGACGGCTTCGGAATCACAAGATGTAAGCCATAAAAAAACAGCGGAAAACCTTTCTCGGTTTTCCGCTGTTTTTTATCCAATGTCAATATCAAGCGGCTTATCCAATTCTTCGGAGACATATTTGCCGTTCTTTTTCCGCTGGCGCACACACTCGGACAGTAGGTACTCGATCTGCCCGTTCACTGAACGGAAGTCGTCCTCCGCCCAGGCAGCGATCTCGTTGTACAGCTTGGCCGACAGTCGCAGCGGGATTTGTTTTTTCGTGTTCTCCGCCATATCAATACAGGCTTCCGGAGTTGACGACAGGCTGGGCGTCGTGGTTGCCGCAGAGGACCACCAGCAGGTTGGACACCATAGCCGCCTTGCGTTCCTCGTCCAGGGTGATGGTCTGGTTCTCGCTCAGGCGGTCCAATGCCATCTCCACCATGCCCACCGCGCCATCTACGATCATCTTGCGCGCATCGATGATGGCGGACGCCTGCTGCCGCTGAAGCATGACTGCCGCGATCTCCGGCGCATAGGCCAGATAGGTGATGCGCGCCTCCAGAATCTCCAGGCCGGCCTCGCCTACTTTCCGCTGGATCTCATCGCGGATACGGGAGGCCACGATCTCACTGGAGCCACGCAGGCTGCCCTCGTCCGCCACTCCGTCGCCGGTGGTGTCCACGTTGGGCGCCACATCATAGGGATAGATCCGCACAATATTGCGCAAGGCGCTGTCGCACTGGAGGGACAGATATTCCTTGTAATTGTCCACGTTGAATACCGCCTTAGCCGTGTCCACCACCCGCCACATGACGGCGATGCCGATCTCCACCGGATTGCCCAGACAGTCGTTGATCTTCTGCCGATTGTTGTTCAGGGTCATGATCTTCAGCGAGATCTTGTTGTTCACCGTCTGCACATTGGCAGAGGACTGCCCCGCGGCCAGGACGATGGACTTACCCGCTCCACCGTCCACGTCCCCGCTCTGGTTGAGCCTGGTCTTTGCTGCCGGGTTCACCGCCGTGCAAAAGGGATTGACATAATAAAAGCCCTCGCTTTTCAAGGTGCCCACGTATTTGCCGAACAGCGTCAGCACCAGGGCCTCCTGAGGCTTGAGCACCTTGAGCCCGCAGAAAGGAATCCAGCCCACCAGCAACCAGACCCCGGACACGATCAGCAGTACCAGAGGCCAGGGGGACGCGGCATCCTCCACGTACACGCAGCCGAAGATAAGACCGACGGCGGCGGCAAGGTACAGCAGCAGCGTCCACAGTAGGGCCGCCATGCCGTTTTTCTTATTTTTCAGGATCCTTTCTTCCATAACACAGCCTCCTCAAATATGATATCAAAATAATATCATACAGATTTCTGATTGTCAACATCTTCCGCTGTGTACAGAAAAAAATTACTTCCGGCCATCCACCGGGGAAGAGCCGGTCACAATGCGCTCCAAACGCAGTCCCAGGCGGCTGAGAATCTCATTGGCGATGGTGCCGGTACGCTCCGCCAGCTCACCGGCAGTGATTTCCTCCGCCCCCCACCGCCCGATGAGCACGGCCTCCGTGCCCGGCTGCACATCCGGCACCCCGGTGACATCGACGGTCATCTGATCCATGCAGATCCGCCCGGCCACCGGCACCCGGCAGCCGCCGATCAACACCTCTCCCACCCCGCAGGAGAGGGAACGGGGCAGTCCGTCCGCATATCCGATGGCGAGCACTGCAATCCGCCGCTCCCCTTCCGCTATAAAAGCCCGTCCATATCCCGCCGACTCCCCGGTGTGGAGCGTTTTGACCGCGGCCACCCGCGCCTTGAGCGTCAGCACCGGCTTCAGGGGAACCGGGCAGCGTTGGGTATCCTCCTGCGTGCTGAGCATGCCGTACAGGGCGATTCCCACCCGCACCAGCTGGCCGGGAGCTTGGATGCCGTTCAGCAGACCGTAGCTGGACAACACATGGAGGCGGGGGCGGGGAATCCCCCGTTCCTCCAGTTGCCGCACCACCCCGTAAAACGCCTCCAGCTGGCGGCGGGTGAAAGCCTCGTCCTCCGGCCGGTGGGTATCGTCCGCACAGAGATGGGTGAAGAGCCCCACTACCTTCAGGTGCTTCATCCGGCAGATACGGGCCAGCTTTTCCACCTGCTCGCACCGTTCTCCCAACCGGTGCATGCCGGAATCCACGCCGACGTGGACACGCAGCCTCCGTCCGTAGCGGCTAAGCTGAAGGGCATAGGCATAGTCCACTACCGTTTGACTCAGACGGTAGCGCCGGAGCAGCGGGAACTGCCGGGGATGGGTATACCCCAGCACCAGAATCTCTCCCCGCACGCCACCGCAGCGCAGTTCCCGCCCCTCGGCCACGGTGGCCACGCAGAAGGAGCGGATCCCCATACGGTTCAGTTCCCGGGCCACCGGAACCGCGCCATGCCCGTAGGCGTTGGCCTTCACCGCTGGCATCAGGGCGCTGCCCTGAGGCAGAAGGGCCCGCAGTACCTCCACATTGTGCCGCAGAGCATCCCGATCCAGCTCGATCCAGGCGCGGCCGCAGGAGAAAACCGGTCGTTTCCTCCACCCCGTCAGCAGGACGAGGCAAGCGGACGCGGCCAACGATGCCCCGCATACCGCCGCGTAGTGGATCAGGCTGTTGCCCACCAGCAAGCCGGTGAGCCCTGTCAGCTTGGCCGCTCCCCGGACACCGACGATCATCAGGGGATGAAGGACATAGATCCCTGTGGACAGCGGGCGTGCCGCTTTCCAGGGCCGGAGGCCCAGCGAAAGCAGCAAGCGGTAGAGGAAGTACGCGGCCGGAACCAGAAACACATACATGCTGTCGTGGCGCTGAAGCGCAAAGTGGCGCAGGAGAAAGGCCTCCGCCGTCATCAGGGCAAGGGACACCGCCAGGCAGACGGCGCTGAGTGCAGGACGGCCTTGGTTTTTCCGACGGCCCAACACGGCGCCCAGAATCAAAAACACCGGCGCTAGAAAAAAGCCATTGCGGGTATAGGAAAACACCTGGAAGGCCGCGTCATAGGCGCCGGACAGAACGGGAATCCGGACGGTTAAGCCGTAATAGCTATCCCCCAGCAACCCGATGAGGTACAGAATCCCCGCCGCCGCGGCCACCGCACGTAGCGGCAGAAAGCGCCGCAGCAGCCACACCAGCAGCAGGCCGGTGATGCACGCGGGAAAATACCACAAATGGTAGAAGGTGCCGTCAATTAACAGCATCCGTAGGGCAGAGGACAGGGTAAGAGCCTGGTAATGACCGGCATATATCCCTACCGGTAAATAAAGGAGAATGGAGAGACCATACAGCAGCGCCAGCTTTTTCACCTGGCGGAACAGGGCTCCGTCCCCTTCCCGCCCGGAAAACAGGGAATCGGAAAGGACAAACTGACCGGTCACCATAAAGAAAAAAGGGACCGCTGTCCGCGCCAGCACCCGAGTCAAGAAAAAGTCCCCCTCCGCGCTGAAGGAACTAAGAGGGGAGGTGTGGATCGCCACCACCAGGAAGGCCGCGGCGAGACGGAAGATATCCAGCCCGCCTGTATTCTGTTTTGCCTTCATCCCTATCCCCTCCATTCCGTCAGGATAAAGCCGCCCACATTGTCGCCGGACAGGGCATAGGGCTTTTCCGAATCCACCTCTATCCGGGTGGTACCGTCCTCCCGGGCCGGGATATACGACAGAGCGATTTCGCGCCCGCCGCCGCGGTACACACAGGCCCTCTCCCCATGGATATACTGCTGCAGAAAGGGAAGATATTCCTCCAGCGTCAGGCCGTTTTCGGCCATAACGGCGGCATGGGGCACACCCACATAGCGGAAATGCCAGGGCTCATGTCCGATTCCCGTAACCGTTTCTTTTCCCGCCGGGTACCGCTCCACAAAGCCGTACGCCGCCGCCCGGCGGCGGAACGCTCCGGCCATTCCGTCATAGGGAAAGTCCGGGCGGATAAAATCCAGATCCTCCCCCTTCATCCCCAGATCGACGGCCAGCCCGGTCTGGTGTTCGCTGTGTCCCGGGACCGCCACATAGGTCCTGGTAAACGCAAGGCCATTGTCGTGAACGGACTGGTCCCAGATGGCCTGCTGCTCCTTCCGGGACCGCCAGCCGCTGACGGCAGTGATCTGCCGCCAGCCGCCGATTTCTTCCATGAGCATGGACAGCAGCGCGGCCGCGCGCCGTTCCATCCGTTCCGGCGTCTCCCCCACCGGTACCAGGGCTGTCTCCCCACTTTCGCGATAAGGATACTGCCGGTTTACCAGGATCAACGGCCCGGCATGGATCGCATGAGCGGTTAAAAGCAGCTGTTTCACGGTTCCATCGCCTCCTCGATCATGCGGGACAGCAGTTCCCCAAAGGGGAGTCCCGCCGCCTTCATCATCCCGGGGAAACGGCTGTGCTCGGTAAAGCCCGGGATAGTATTGATCTCATTAAACACCAGGCGTCCCTGCGGCGTCAGAAACAAGTCCACCCGGGCAAAGCCAGAGCAGCACAGCGCCCGGTACAGGCATTTGGCCGTCTCCTTGACCTCTTCGGCTTTTTGGGAGGAAAGCCGGGCGGGCACGTGGATGGCGGAGGTTCTTAGCGTGTACTTCTCCACAAAATCGAAAAAGCCGCCGGACAGCTCGATTTCATCCACCTCGCCCACCGTCAGGCAGTGCTTGCCCATGACGGCGCAGCCCACTTCGACGCCCTCGACGGCCTTCTCCAGAATCACCTGACGGTCATACTGGAGGGCCAGCTCCACCGCCGCCCTCAGCCGGGCGGCGCCCGGCACCCGGGTCACGCCGAAAGAGGAACCGGCCCGCACCGGCTTGACAAACAACGGATAACCGATCTCCGCCGCCAAAGCTTCCATCTTTTCCCTTCCCGTCCCCGCCTCGATGAGCGCGGAACGGGGAACGGAAACCCCTGCGGCGGCGGCCAGCCTATGGGCCCGGTCCTTGTCCATGCACAGGGCGGAGGCCAGAGTCCCGCAGCCCACCAGGGGGATCCCGGCCAGCTCGATGAGCCCCTGAACGGTGCCGTCCTCTCCGTTTTGGCCGTGCAGCACGGGGAAAACGGCGTCCAGCTCCATGCTCTCCACCCCCGTTTCCCGAAGCAGCAGCAACCGTTTGTCCCCCCGGTTGGGAGACAGGAGAGCAGGGACGCAGTCCTCCGCCTGGTGCCAGGTGTCATCCCGGATCTTCTCATACGCCCCGCCGAAAAAGAACCATTTCCCGGTGCGGGTGATACCCACCGGCACCGGACGATACTTTTTCCGGTCCATACCGCCGATGACGGCGCAGGCGGATTCCAGGGAAACGGGATATTCAGGTGAGCAGCCTCCAAAGAGGACCGCGATGGCTTTTCTGTTCATAACCGGGCTCCTTTCTCCTTCTCGATGACGGGGATGCCTTCGGGCAGCGGATAACCGATGCGGCACACGTTGCGGTACAGCAGCTGGGATTCCGCCGCCTCGTCTCCCCCTGCGGGAAATTTTTCCCGCACCACCTCCGCCTCTTCATATACGGCGCCGTCCCGGCGCCAGTAGGTCACCGCGCCGTTGACCACCCGATACACCGCCTCCGGCTCCGCAGAGGACAGCAGGCGGCCGGTGAGATACTCCGGGTCAAAGGAAAGGCGAAGCTGGAATGTGTCCGCTGTCTCGTTTTTCACTTTCAGATCCAGCCAGCCCTCGGAGATGGTGGCATCCACCCCCAAAGGCATCCCGCCGTCCGGATCGGGAAAATCGCGGGTTCCGTGCCCGTGCCGTTCCACCACCGTCAGGGGCGCGTGCAGAAAAAGCCAGAACAGCAGGTTGCTCAGCTGGCACAGCCCGCCGCCGGGGGCCGCCGTCAGTTTCCCGTCCACCACCGTCAGCCCGTCCTTGTAGGGGACACGGCGGTCGGCGCGGCGGATGGCCCGGCAGAAGGAGAAGGTCTCCCCCGGCCGGATGAGCATTCCGTCCAGCACCGCGGCCGCCAGCTTCAGATTGTGCACCTTGTTTTCCTGATACCGCATGTCCCATCCGGTTTCCCGGTTGTACAGCGGGCTGTTGGCTTCGAACGCACGCCGGGGAAGCTCCTCTCCGCTCCGCACGGCAGCATACCGTCTTCCGTCCAGCCGCATCCCCCAGTAAAAGCAGAACACACGCTGCCGGCGGCGCAGGGGAACCAGCCAGGGAAACCGCTGTGTCAATCGTTTCTTCGCCATATCCGTCACCCTTTCCGGGAAAGAAAAACTCCCCGTTTCGATACGTCCATGGTATCAAAACAGGGAGTTTGTTGTTTTCGCTTTTCCTTGAAAAGAGCTTGCCGTTTTCTCCTTAAATTCATACGATTTTCTGACAATCCAGCGGGAGAAGCACCGTGAACTGAATGCTTTCGTCCGCGCTCTGGGCCTGGATGCTGCCGCCGTGCCGTTCCACGATCTCCTTGGCGATGGCCAGGCCCAGGCCCGCCCCGCCGGTGGCGGAGGAACGGGAGGAATCCAGCCGGAAAAACTGCTCGAACAGCCGCTCCAGCTTATCCGGCGGAATGGTTTTGCCGCTGTTGCGCACCTCGATCTGCACACGATCCTCCAGCCGGATCAGAGAAAGGGCGATTTCCGTCTGCGCGTAGCTGTAGTTGACCGCGTTACGGATCAGATTGTCTAGTACGCGCTCCAGCTTGTCCGGATCCCCCACGATTTCGACCCCGGGCTGGATGTCCAGCCGCCACCGCAGCTCCTTCTCCGCCAGAATCGGCAGAAACTCGCTGGCGATCTGTTCCAGCATCCGGCTCAGATTGATCCGCTCCGGCTCCAGGGCCAGTGTGGTCAGATTGAAGCGGGTGATGTCGAAAAATTCGTTGACCAGCTCCTCCAGCCGTTCGGCCTTGTCCAAGGCGATGCCGGTGTAGCGGGCCCGCAGCTCCTGGGAAATCTGTGGCTCGTCCCGCAGCAGCGTCAGATAGCCGATGACGCTGGTCAAAGGCGTCTTCAAATCGTGAGCTAGGTAGACGATCAGGTCGTTTTTCCTCTGCTCCGCCTCCCGGGCCAGATAGGCGTTGCGCAGCGCCTGCTCCCGCACCAGGTTCAGCTCGTCCTGGACGTTTTTCATATCTTCGGGCAGCACGATGGGCTCATCGGAAGGGCGGGCCAACTGCTCGGACGCCTCCACTACCTCATCCAGGTAGCGCATGGGTTTGGATATGAAATAATACGTGATCAGGGCCCATCCCACCAGACAGACAGCGCCGCCGAACAGGAGGATATATTCCTTCACAAAGTGTAGGATCTGGTACAGCGGATCCGATTCGTACCAGGTGAATCTTCCACTGAAGCTCCAGGCCATCAGTACCAGCGCGATAAAGGCCACCACAAAGCCCACCAGGGATAAAAAATATTGCAACAGGATCCGGCGTGTAATGCGGCTGCGGCGGGGATGCCGCCGGGGCGTCCTTTTTTCCTCTCTACTCAATGGTATACCCCACCCCCCAGACGGTTTTCACATATTTGGGCCGGCGGGCGGGTTCCTTCAGCTTTTCCCGCAGGCGGGCAATATGGGCCATAACGGTGTTGTTGTTATCCAGATATTTTTCCCCCCACACCGCCTCGAACAGCTCCTCCGAGGAGACGACGCTCCCCTGATGCTCACAGAGATACCAGAGAATGTTGAATTCCAGAGGCGTCAGCGGGAGCTCCTCGCCGTTGAGCCGGCATTTGTGGCTGCTGCGTGAGATGTGCAGTCCCCGGATATCGTATTCGTCCGGCGCTTCCTGAGCGGCGGAATCCGCCACGTTGTACCGTTTATACCGGCGCAACTGGGTTTTCACCCGCGCCATCAGTTCCAGCGGATTGAACGGCTTGGTGATATAGTCATCCGCCCCCAGGGTCAGGCCCGTGATCTTGTCCATATCCTCCACTTTGGCCGTGAGCATGATAATGGGGAACAGATGCTTTTCCCGGATCCGCTGGCAGAGAGTAAAGCCGTCCATCTCCGGCAGCATCACATCCAGGATGGCCAGGCTCAGCTCCTCCTGCTCCACGCATTCCAGCGCCTCCAGGGCGCTGTAAAATTTGCGAACCGTATAGTTTTCGCTGCGCAGGTAGACCTCCACCAGATCGGCGATCTCCCGCTCGTCATCCACCACCAGAATGGTCTCGCTCATGCCCTATCTCCTTCCGGCCTCCGCCGTTTTTTCACCATCCCATGCCCCAGATGAGGAGCAAACTCCTCCTCATATACGGCCCTAAGCACATTCTCTGCTTTTTGTAATCGTGTTGTTCCAGCCCCTCCTCCCTCGGCCGTACAAAGGCTTTCCCTTGAGGGGGAAGGTTTCTGGAGGCGCTGATGCATATTTCGTTTCTATATAATGAACGCTGTCCAACGCCGATCTCAACCTATGTTCTTCGGCAGTATTCCCGAGAAATGATGCCGCATTTCTCCCGACCTTTATTATACCATAAAGCGTATAGGGAGAATTGGCAGTGCCGCGAAGCGGGAGGAGGCCGCACCGACCGACAGCCAATTTCTCCAGGCCCAGGGACTCCCCGGATCATTTGTCTCAGCATATAAAGGCCCTGGCCACATTATACCCCGCCGGATGCGGGAAGGCAAGATAACCATCCCTCTTCCACCCCTAATACCGGGTCTGACAAAAAGCGCCGGTACAGCAAACAGGACTGTACCGGCGCCTTTTGTTAGAAATAATTTTAAGCCAGCGCCGCCACCACGGCGTCGCCCATTTCGGAGGTTCCCACGCGGCGGCTGCCCTCGGTAGCGATATCGGGAGTGCGGTATCCGTCGTTGAGGACCTTCTCCACTGCAGCCTCGATGGCGTCCGCCGCCACTTCCTCATCTAGAGAATAGCGCAGCAGCATGGCGCCGGACAGGATGGTGGCCAGAGGGTTGGCGATGCCCTGGCCGGCGATGTCCGGGGCGGAGCCATGGATAGGCTCATACAGCCCGCGCTTACCCTCACCCAGCGAAGCGGAAGCCAGCATGCCGATGGAACCGGCTACCTGGGAGGCCTCGTCGGAAAGGATGTCGCCGAAAATATTGGAAGCAAGGATAACATCGAATTGCTTCGGATTGCGGACCAGCTGCATCGCGGCGTTGTCGATATACAGATGCTGCAGCTCCACATCCGGGTAGTCCTTGGCCACCTTGAGTACCGTCTCCCTCCACAGCCGGGAGGATTCCAGCACATTGGCCTTGTCCACGTTGTGTACCTTTTTGCCACGCTTGCGGGCCGCGTTGAAAGCCACCCGGGCAATGCGCTCGATCTCCGCTGTGGTGTAATATTCGGTATCGTAGGCGGCCTCCATGCCGTTGACCGTCTCACGGCCGCGCTTGCCGAAATAGATGCCGCCGGTCAGCTCCCGGACCACCATGATATCCATGCTGTCGCCGATGATATCGGGGCGCAACGGGCAAGCCCCCTTCAGCGGGCCGTAGATCTTGGCCGGGCGCAGGTTGGCGAACAGTCCCAAGGCTGCACGGATGCCCAACAGCCCCGCCTCCGGACGCAGGTTCCCCGGCAGGGTATCCCACTTGTAGCCGCCAACGGCGCCCAGCAGCACCGCGTCCGCCGCCTTGCAGGCTTCAATGGTTTCCTCCGGCAGCGGCTTGCCAGTGGCGTCGATAGCGCAACCGCCCATCAGCGCATCGGTGTATTCCAGAGAAAAGCCGTATTTCTTCCCCGCGGCGTCCAGCACCTTGAGGGCTTCCGCCACGATCTCCGGCCCGATGCCGTCCCCGCGCAGCAAGGTGATCTTGTACTGTTTCATACTCGTCGTCTCCTTATTATCATTTTTTCGTATTCCGTATCAACGGCGGACCGCTACCACGAACAACCGCCGAAACCAGAACAGCAGCTTGCCGTCCGCTGCAAGGGGATACTCCTCCCGGGCTCGCTCCAGAAACCGTTCCTCGAAAAGGGCGCGGCTCTCTTTATCCGGCAGGGATTCCAAATACGGGCGCATACCGGTGCCGCGGTACCACTGAAGCAGCCCGTCATAGCCGTCCAGTAGATGGCAGTACCGTGTCTCCCACATCGTCACCCGCGCCTGAGGCGACAGCCGGCGATAGGCCTCCGGCGCCTCCAGCGTTTTCAGCCGGGTACAGCCGGCAGTATAGGCGGCAAAGGGGGCCTCCCGGGCCGTATCGGCCATCAGCCGGTGGGCATCGCAGGTTTCCAGCCGCCCCTCCGCCGACCGGGCCGGCGTACACGCCGGTACCTGTACGGCCAACGCCCCGCCCGGCTTCACTAGGGCAAACAGGCGGGACAGACCCTGTCCCGGGTCGGCCAGCCACTGGAGCACGGCATTAGAAAACACCAGGTCAAAGCTTCCCAGCGCGCTAAGATCCCCATCGAGATCCGCACGGGAAAACGCAGCCTCCGGCAAAGCGCGGCGGGCCGCTCCCAGCATCTCCTCCGAAGCATCCACGCCCTGTATCCGGGCATGGGGCCAAAACTCTTTCAGCACGGCGGTGCTGTTCCCCGGCCCGCAGCCGGCATCTAGAATGGTACCGGGGGCTTCCAGCGGAACCGCCGACGCCAGGTCGCGGGAGGGACGGGTCCTTTCACTGCCGAAACGCAGATATTGCTCCGGATTCCAGGCTATCAAAGCGGGCCGCCCCCTTCTCTGTTCGTATTTATCCTATCATACCGGAATGGGACATGAATGTAAACTACTTAACAGTCGGGCAGGACCGATTGATGGCGTTGAGCACACCGAGGATGGAAGCCTTATTGATGTTGCTGGCGATGCCCACGCCAAAGACCTTGCCGCCGTCCGGCTTCTGCAGCTCGATATAGGCGATGGCCTTGGAATCGGAGCCGGAGGAAATGGCGTGTTCGTGGTAGGACAGGAAGTGGTAATCCTGCACCCCCACCTGTTCCAATGCCCGGAAGAAAGCATCGATAGGGCCGTTGCCCTCCGCCTCCACCGGGTGGGGCGTCCCCTCAACAATGATGGAGCCGCGGAAACGCACCTGGCCACCGGCCTCCTCCTCAAATACACTGCCGTGAGCCAGTTCATACACCTTGGGCGCTTCCAGATAGGAACGGCGGAAGACGTCGAACAGCTCCTGGGCGGACAGCTCCCGCCCGATCCGGTCGCATTCCGCCTTCACCAAGGCGCCGAATTCCGGATGCATGGCCTTGGGAAGGGTATAGCCGAAGGTCTGCTGCATGACGAAAGCGGCCCCGCCCTTGCCCGACTGGGAGTTGATACGGATGATAGGCTCATACTGCCGTCCTACATCCGCCGGGTCGATGGGCAGATAGGGGATCTCCCAATACTCACTGTTGTGCTCCTGCATATACTGGGTGCCCTTGTTGATGGCATCCTGATGGGAACCGGAGAAGGCGGTAAACACCAGCTCCCCGGCATAGGGCTGCCGCTCGTGGATGTGCATCTTGGTGCAGCGCTCATACAGCTGCCGCAGGGCGGGCAGATTGCTGAAATCCAGCTGAGGATCCACCCCCTGAGTGTACATGTTCAGCCCCATGGTGACAATATCCAGATTACCGGTACGTTCACCGTTGCCAAACAGGGTGCCCTCTACCCTTTGGGCGCCGGCCAATACGGCCAGTTCCGCCGCCGCCACACCGGTACCCCGGTCGTTGTGCGGGTGGATACTGATAATGGCGCTATCCCGGTTGGGAAGGTGCCGGATAAAGTATTCCACCTGATCGGCATAGGTATTGGGCGTACACATCTCCACCGTGTCGGGCAGGTTGAGGATCACCGGGTTTTCCGGGGTGGAACCCAGAGCCTCCATGACGGCGGCGCAGATGGCCACTGCGTTGTCCATCTCAGTTCCGGAGAAGCTCTCAGGCGAATACTCGTAGCGGATATGGGTGTCGCCTTCATAGTTCTCCGTCAGCTCCCGGATCAGCCGAGCACCCTCTACAGCGATATCGATGATACCCTGCATATCCTTGTGAAACACCACCTTGCGCTGCAGGGTGGAAGTGGAATTATAAAAATGGACGATGACGTTTTTGGCGCCGCGGATGGCCTCGAAGGTTTTGCGGATCAGATGCTCCCGCGCCTGAACCAGCACCTGGATGGTCACGTCATCGGGGATGTGCCCGCCCTCGATGAGTTCCCGGCAGATTTCGTATTCCGTTTCCGAGGCGGAGGGAAAGCCCACCTCGATCTCCTTGAAGCCCATATCGCAAAGGGCCTTGAAAAATTCCAGCTTTTCCTGGAGGTTCATGGGATCCACCAGCGCCTGGTTGCCGTCGCGCAGGTCAACGCTGCACCATAGGGGCGCCTTGTCAATAACCCGGTTCGGCCATTGGCGGTCGGGCAGGCGGATTTGCTCAAAGGGACGGTACTTCTGAAATGACGGTTTCATGCCAAAACCTCCTTGTAAAAATAAAAACACCCGTCCCCTCAAAAGGGACGAGTGCAGCAGCGCATTCGTGGTACCACCCTTGTTCGGACGCCAAAGCGCCCCTCGGCAAGCCTCCAGCAAGGCTCCGGCCGTTAACGCAGCCACGCGTCCCGGCCTACTGCATTCGGCCGGACGACTCCGGGATGAGCTATTCATGCGGACCGCGACGTCGACTTACACCAGCCGCCGACTCTCTGCGCCCAGCGAATCCGCATCTTATTCCCTTCACAGTCTTTTGGGGGAACGAGTTCTTTTTTATTATTATAGGCAGGGGGAAAAATTTTGTCAAGAGCCCTTGGCGTGAGAAAAGTTTCATTATTTGGAACAGGGAAACTACACTTTCTTCACAAAAATGGTGTTTTGCACCCGGGTACGGCTGGAATAGCATACGCTGAGCACCAGCCCTATTCCCAGATACAATGTGGCCACTGAGCTTCCTCCTGCGCTGAAAAAGGGCAGGGTAATCCCGATAACCGGCACCAGCCGCAAGGTCATACCAATATTGATGATGGACTGGAAACCGATCAGCGCCATCATCCCCGTGCACAGCAGCATCCCCAACCGGTCCTTGGCATGGATGGCATCCCGCATAATGGCCAGCACCACCCCCAAGAGAATCACCACCACCGCCAGCGCGCCAACAAAGCCGAATTCTTCTCCGGCAACCGTAAAGATAAAATCGTTGTTGCGGGCATATACCTGATGATCGCCACCCTCCATATAGCCTACTCCCCACAACTGACCGGAGCCGATGGCCATTATGCCCAGATACTGCTGCCATCCGGTGGTAGATACATAGTCGTCCACAAAAATCAGGCTGAGGATACGGTCCCGCTTGTCCTCGCCGATCACCTGCCAGAGTACCGGCACCGCCGCGGTAACGCCGATCAGTCCGATCAGGAAATACAGCGGGCGCAACCCACCTGCAAACAGCATACAAACAAAAATGAAAATAAAAACCAGGGCCGTGCCATAATCGCCCTGCAGAAAAACCAAACCGATGGGCAGCATGGCGTGGAGGCACAACAGCAGTACCGTAAGCGGCCGGTTGATGTGATCATGAACTGCCGTCAAATGCTTGGCAAAGGTGACAATGAACACGATTTTCAGCAGCTCCGCCGGTTGAAACGTAGTGGTATATGGCCCCAGCGGAAGCGTTAGCCACGCCGTATCGTCCGTACCAGCCACATTGCGTCCCAGCGAGGTAAAGGTCAGCGCCATTAAACCCAGGGAAACCACGGCCATGATGGGCCAGCCGCGACAGATCAGCTCATAGTCGATCTTGGAGATGATAATCGCCAACACAAAACCGGCGGCACAGGCGGCAAATTGAATCAAATACCCGGCCTTGCCGGTACCGGAGGTCTGCGCCACCGAATACACCAGCAGGCAGCCATAAACGGAGGCAAGCGCACAGAAAACCAGCAACAGCTTGTCGGTATTCCGGATATAATCCGTGATACCTGATCCAATTTTTTTAACCAACGACATGCTTTACCTCCGCCTCCTTTCCCCGCCCCACACTAGACGGCGAAATTAGTATAGCAAGACAAACGCCTCCCCGCAAGAGAATGAGGGCGGAAAAAGGCAAATATGACAAAATTGAAAGAATTTGTTTTTCCGGTATGGCGGTGAAAATTCTGTATTCTTTCCGGTCTTTCTTATCAGCAGGACTTATGGTATACTGTGCCCAGGGCCTTTATATTTGAGGACAAACGATGTGAGGAGTCCCTGGGCCTGGAGAAATTGGCTGTCGGTCGGATCGAC
>CAJFNR010000052.1 GCA_904395335.1 Candidatus Avimonas narfae
CCGCCGCTCAAACAACTTCCCCATGAGACCGCTCGGTTGGCTTTCTCCTCTTGAGTTCGCTGTCCAATATGTTTGACAAACCTACAAGTGCCGTAATCGGGAGAATCCGCGGATGACGGGAAGCGGGCCGTGCCATGTGAATCCCCTCCAGGATAAATGATGATACTAACATTCTAGAGGGGAAATACCGCATCGATGTCAGGGAGTTGTCAACAAATTGCAAACAGGCAACACTTTTTGTGCCAGGCCGTATCACCCTTAAGGAACCAGGAGCAACAGGGTGCCTGCCACCAGCGCAACCAAGCCGAGGGCGGCACGGGGGGAAAGCTTTTCCCGGAGGAATAGGGAGGAGAAGGCGATGGTCACAACGATACTCAGCTTGTCAATGGGGACCACCACACTGGCAGGGCCTTCCTGGAGGGCACGGAAATAGCAGAGCCAGGAGATGCCGGTAGCCAGCCCCGAAAGCAGCAAAAAGCCCCAGCTCCGGCTGTCGATATTCCGGATCTCTCTGCCCTTTCCTGTTGCCAGGACTATACCCCAGGCCATCAGCAGTACCACAACTGTGCGGATCGCCGTGCCCAGATTGGAATCGATGCCTTCCATGCCCACCTTTCCCAAAAGGGAGGTGATACTGGCCAGGAAAGCGGAGACCAAGGCATAGGGGAACCAGCGGCCGCCGGCGTGTGAGGCCGGAACATCGGGGTCCCGGCGGCCGATCATGGCCCAGGTTCCTAACAAAATCAGAAATAGACACACCCATTTGAGCGGAGAGAGCGTTTCTCCCAGAAAAAGGGCAGCCAACAGCATGGTCAACACGGTGCTGGTTTTATCCACTGGGGTCACTTTGTTGACATCTCCTAGTTGAAGAGCCCGGAAATAGCAAAGCCAAGAACCGCCGGTGGCCAGCCCGGACAGCAGCAGGAACAGTAGAGAACGTCCGGTGACAGCGGACAGGGTATGGATTCCTCCGGTAAGCAGCGCCAACAGCCAGGCGAACAGGAGCACAACCGTCGTACGGATGGCGGTGGCCACATGGGAATCCGTATTTTTCAAACCGCATTTGGCCAGAACCGAAGTAATGCCGGCAAAAAGAGCGGAACCAAAGGCAAAAAGAATCCACATGACGGGTACCTCCCGGATGGTTTTCTCTTATCTTAGTATAGACGGCCACAAAATGCAATGAAAGTAAAATAAAGGAAATAAGATGATAATATGCGCTCGATTGATAAAGTTCCTCCTGTCTGTATTTTTTTAACAGGGAATGGACACTTTTTTTGACAAGTCATGGAGAAGAAAAGGCGTGCAGAAATGGGAAATGATATTGAAAAATATTGAGAATTGTGCTAGAATCATTTCCATATAAGGGAGATGACAATTCCCAGCCCTTACTTTAGAGAGGAGAAGAAACCATGATCAAAGCAAAGAAGATTCTGGGCGTGACTCTCGCTGCTGCGGCTTTGGCAGCGACGATGAGCATTGGCGCCTCGGCGGACCCGTCTAGCGTGATCAATCTGATGCCCACGGATGTGAACTCCATCACCTGTGACAAAGGCGGCGGAACGGTAGAGATGAACGGCAGCTCCGTCGTCTTCAAGGCGGGAGCGGAAGAGAGCCACTTTACTTACCCCGTTACCATGCAGGTGGATATGACGGTGTCCGATTACATCTACTTCGGCATGGAATCCACCGGCGCGTGGGATATCAAATGGAAATCCACCGCTCTCAATGGGGATGTGAATCCCGGTTTTTCCGCTGACTTCGGCGGTACGTTCGGTAAAGTGGGCGAAGCGGGTCCGGATCAGTACGGTACGCTGATTATGGAGGGTACCTATTCCCCCGGCGATGTGGAGATCAACAGTGCCGGCGCCTATACCTGGAATAGCAACCTGCCCGATGACGGCATGGTGACCATGAAGAGTGTGGAAATCATCGTCGATGCCAATGCCCAGCTTACCTTGAGTGCCCTGTATTTCGGCGATATGGATTCCTATGATGCGGTACCGGGCGGCGACGATAGCGGCGATACTACCACAGAAGCCACTACCGAAGCGACTACGGAAAACACTACGACCACCACAGAAGCCACTACCACCACTACGACGGGAGCGTCGACAACCACTTCTACCACTGCCGCGAATACGGATGACGGCGGCAATACCGGACTGATCGTCGGTATTGTTGTGGCGGTTGTTGTTGTGGCTGCCGTTGCGGTAGGCGTTGTGGTCTATATGAAAAAGAAGAAAAAAGACTAAATGCTGAATCGCAAATAAATTAGTTAAAGGCCACCCGTTTTGCGGGTGGCCTTTAACTGCTTTACCGGTTGTATTGAAGCTGCCATCGGTTCGGATAAGGCTGCGAAAAGTAAGCGGGCGGGTAAATATGATGAAATCTGTATGCGATATCGAGAAATTGAAATCCGATCAGTGGATATGGTGAACGGATTACTGAGGAGGGAAGAGAAATGCTGAAAAAGAGTATGTACACCCTGTTTCTGTGTGCGGCCTTATTATTTTCGAGCACCGGTTGTTTTGGCGCGGACTTTTATCAAGGGAAACGCCCTACCGATTATGAAAAAACCATTTGGAAATCTACACAGCCGGACATTTGGTTTGAAATCGGTGAGCGAGATGAAATGGGTATACTTCCCGACGTAAAAGGAGAGGCCACCACTTCAGAAGGTACTATCGTTATAACCGTTTGGTTCGACCACGCAAGACTTATTGGAATCGATTTCCAAGAAAAAGACGAAAGAGGATTCGCCAAACATGCTCTCTTAGGAGATTGTAAATTTTCATCGGATAAACTAATTGTCATGCCAAGAGAAGGAGAAGACCAATTGTTCAACGGCGAATATGACACCATCACATTTACGAGAACGGACTTAGAGAGTGCAAGCGCTTAATTGTCCTTTTCTCCCTTATCCTGAGCAATAGGGCCTTGCTTCCTATTTGAGGAAGCAAGGCCCTATTGCTTATTCAGCGAAGGGATAATTAGCCAAACCAGGCCAACCCCGTGGCTATTGCAGCTCGCCCGTCCAATCCTCACATAAACCGCGAGTTGGCCTGTATCTTGTTTATATCGGAAGGGGTCAAGCAGGTTCTAAAATACCCCGCGAAATCCGGATGAAAAAGCCGCTCTTCAAAATCCATATCCCACTTTTTCCGTTCAGCTTCCTCCAGGCCATACGTGTCCAGCAGCCCAATGGCGCGCTCCGTCTCCAGGGCGGAGAGATAGGGGGACAGCAGGGCATCGTCGTCAAAAACACGGTTGGCATAATAAAGGCAGTAGTAAACATACGCCGTCACCTGCAGCTGACGGCAAAGCGTCCCGAGGACATGGAGATCCGGCCGGCATCGCTTCATATAAAAATAAATATCGCAAAACAGGCTGAGGCGCAGGCCGTTCTGCATCAACAGGAAGAGGGAATTGGCGTCTTTATAATGGTGCAGGCACAAGGCGATCAATTCCATTTCACAGGAGAGCTTCCTCAGAGGGGCCCCGCAGATTTCCGCAGGCTCGGTAGCCGACAGGACAAGGCCCATGTCCCCTTTTACCCGGCTTTCTCCCCATAGGATATCCAGGTTTATATCTACGTTGACATAGGGGCAAAGGGGATTCGTCGTCCTTTTTATAAACGGGGCCGTCTGATGGCTCAAGGCTGTCTGAAACAGCAATTCCTTCCGGGTGAAGGGGACAACGCCCTCGTCGGTTACACGCCCCTGGATAAATCCGTTCCCTGCCAGAACGGCCTCTACCTCGTCTATATCCCGCCGGTCCATTAGCAGGTCGATATCGCCTGACGCCCGCAGGCCGCAGTCGCCGTAAACGGCCTGGGAAAGGACGGCGCCTTTGACAACAGCATAGGGGATCCCCGCGTCGTCGAAGGCCTGAAAGAGCGGCCGGCAGACAGCGTATCGTTCCCTGACGCTGATGCGGTTCAGGACGGCCTGCGTCTGTGCCGCTTTCGTGTACCTATTTTCCGCTTTCAGCATGGACAGCAGATAAAAGCAGCCGTGTTCATACAATATGTCCGAAATATCCGCCGCTGGCTGTTTGCCCTGGGCAAGCGCGCGCACGGCATTTAAAATATCCATAGGTTTCTCACTCATAGAGCCGTACCCCGTTTGCCGGATAGAAATCGGCATACCGGCTGTTTTTCCCTGACGGGACAAAGCGGCCGTACAGCTGCCTGCCGCCGCTGTGCTCTTTTATCGCTTTTAGCAGTGCCGCTTCAAATCCGCGGTCAAACACCCGGCAGGACAAAAAGAAGCTTTCGATGACCGCTTGAGAGCCGTCCAGCTTAACCATCGCTGCCCCCACAAGCCCCATATCGCCGTATTTGTCCGATGCCGTGAGGGACAAAACCAGATACCGGTCGTCAGCAAGGAGGCCCGCGATTTCCTCCTGTGAATAGCGCCGGCAGGAAAGGTTGAATTGATTGGTCCGTTGGGACAGCTCGGCCAGCCGTGCGGCGCTGTCCGGTGCGGCAGGGGCACAGGACAGCGAGGTGGACAGAGAAGCGTTATATTCCTCTACCGTGGAAAAGAGCGGCTTTTGCTTCTCACGTTCCTTCTGTTCCCGGTACAGGCGGGTGCGGTCGAGGCTGCCGCTGCCGGGGTCCTGCCAGAAATAATCCTCTATCCTGTTGATAAAGGACAGGTTTTGATAATCGGCCCGGACAGTGGCCACTTCCGGAAGCATGGCGTTCACAAGGCCGATTTCGTAAAGGCTGTCATCCACAAAAACCAATGCCTCCGGCAGCAAATTCAATTCGCGGGCAATCTCTTTCAAGCCATAAGCCTTGTCGTTTCGTCCGACGCAGGAAAAAGCGATATCCTCCCTCCGCAGCGGCATAGCGAGCTGCGTAAAAGCCTCGTCGATGTTGGCCGGGTCATTCCGGGAGCAGAGGCACAGCAGCACCCCCTTTTTTTTCAGGCGGATCAGACTGTTTTGAAAAACCCGGGTCAGGCTGTCCACCTCCAGCGGGGTTTCGCCGGCAATGCCCCGCCATAGGACATGATCGCAATCGCAGACCAACACCTTTTTAGGCGGCTCCGGAGGCTCCAGGTATTTGCGCAGCATGTGATACATGCCGGACAGGGTCCCGTAACGCTCCATGAGCAGGTCGCTGTCCCGTACGGTAACTTGATACGCCTCTTCAAAGGCAACGATAAACTGAATGAACCGGAGAGAGGTGAAGTCCAGTTCCTCCAACGGCTTGTCCTCCGGGAAACGGGAAAGCTCCGAGACGTCCTTTTCCAAAACGTCGCCGAGCAACTCAAGAATCTTTTGCTTGTCCATGGACGGCCACTTCCTTCAAATGGAATAATTCGGCGGCTTGCAGTCCCACAAATTGCAGCCTTCGCAGCTCGCAGTCACCGTCGTCCGCCAGCGGGTCGTCGGACAAATAGACAGCGGTCGCCAGGCACCCCTTGCCGCAGCTGCCCTTCAGCAGGCATTTTGCGCAGGTATAATCCGTAGCTAGGCGGGTCTTCGCCAATTCGGACAGGCGGTCGAGCTGGACGCCAAAATCGCCGAGGTCAAAGTGGCGGATGTTGCCTAAGGAATACTGGCTCCCGTACAGCATCTGGCACGGCTGGATGCTCCCGTCCGGTTTGACGCACAGGGACAATTTGTCCAGGCCCTCTGCGTAGGGGCACCTGTCTGTGGCCAGCGGCAGCGCGGCCTCCATCCGGTATTCCTTGTTCAACCGGTCGATAAGACGCAGCGCCGCCATTTTCCGGCGGGGGGACAGGGCGCGGTCCTCCCACTGCACCCTCCCGTTGCCGGCCCTGAAAAGGAACGCAAACTCCGGCAGCAGCCCCAGCGATACGGCCAGGCGGTAAAAGGCTTCGATGTCGTTGTCGTTGTCCTGAGAGATCACCATTTTCAACCGGCATTCCTTTTTGGCCGGGAGGGAGCGGATCAGATCCATAACCCGGGAAAAGTTTCCTGCCCCGCGCGTTTTGGCGTTGACTTCCTCGCAGGAACCGTCCAGGCTGATTTGAAGGGCTAGGTTGGACGCCGCCGCCATGCGGTCAATCAGAGGGCGGCTGTTGGTGGTGCCGTTGGTGGTGAGGGAGAACTGCAGCTGCGGATACCGCTCCGTCAGCCCCAACACCTTGTCGAATGCCGAGTGCAGCGTCGGTTCTCCGCCGGACAGCGACAGGTGCTTGAGGCCTAGGGGCAAAAACAGCTGAATGAGCTGTTCCAGATCCTCGCAGGACAGCTCCTCCCGCGTCCGGTTGAGGCCGGACCGGTTGTAACAGGTACGGCAGTTGAGATTGCATTGATTGGTGATTTCCACATACACGGACGTTACGTTCACAGGACCTCCACAACCCCTTTTTCTATGGTCTGTTCCAAGAATTCTTCCACGTCGGCGCGGATATCCTCCGGCGTCGCGTCGTAAATCCCGCAGAGCTTATGCAGCAGCCCATCCAAATCGCACGGCTCCGCCAGGCAGTTTAAAATATCAATGCCGGTTTCGTCGAAAAAGTGGGTATTGCCGCTGTCGGGGTCAAAGACGGCGAGGGAGGTTTCATCCGCCTGGATATACTCCATGCTCTCGTTTTTCCGGTAAATCATCGTCTCTCTTTCTCCTTTCAAAATAACGGCTTCATACAGCCTGTAAACCGCGGTTTCTTTGGTGCGGGCCACGTCATACCGGCATTGGCGGAAAGCGCGGCCCACTGCCAGGGACAGGGCGATCAGACGCAGGGGGCAGCGGGGCAGCGGCCGGCCGTTGACGGCGACGACATGGCCCATTTCCCGTCCGGCCTCGATATCCTCTATGCGGAACGCGTTGTCCCCCTTGCAGAAAAGCAGGTCTCCGTCCCTGACAAGCAGCCGGTGCACCAGCAGGGAGCCTTTGTAGGGGTACACCAGGATATCCCCCGGCGCATAGTCCCGGCAGGCCGATACCGTTACCGTGTCGCCCTGGTGCAGGACCGGCTCCATGCTGATGCCGGTTACGGATATGTCTACGGCTTTCCCGGCCTTGATCTGCGCCGACAGAACCTTTTGCAGCAGAAGCTCATTCACGGCGCAGCACCTCCGCCACATAGTCCATATCCGCGTAATGCAGCCGGCGGCAGCCCAGACCTGCCAGGCGGATCATGAGGCGCAGATGGTCGCTGGTCATGGGATACGGGGTGATCGGCGATTTCAGCAGGGCGGTGACGGCGTCCGTTGTCTCCATGCGCTCCATACAGTTGCCGGTATCCCGCTGGATAAAGCAGATGCCGGCAAGGGGCAGGGGCGCGGTGACGCAGTTCTCCGGCGTATAGGTATACCGGCGGAAAGCCGGTTCATCCAAAGGCGTTAGTTTTTCCGGCAGGGCGCGGCAGGCGCGGAGCACCTCCACGCCGCCCTCCCGCAGATGCAGCGGCGTGACGGAGGGGTACACCACCAAGGTTTCCCGGTCGATCAGGACGCAATCGTCCGTCAAATAGCCGTATCCGTTGGCCGTCAGGTAGCTGGTGAGGGTCGTTTTGCCGCTGCCAGTGGCGGCGAGAAGCGCCACCGCCCTTCCCTTCCACGCCACCGCCGCACCGTGCAGGGCCAACACGCTCCGGTCGTAAGAGGCGTGCTCAAACAGCTGCCGGTGGATGTCCATCAAGGGGCTCTCCGTGTCGTAGGTTTGCCCGCCATAGGTGACGGTGTAGTAACCGCCGGCGCGGCGCAGGGCCGTATAATCGGCCGCCCGGTTTCCCTGCCGCGCGTATTGCCCGTACTGAATGGCCAGCTGGGAGGCAAACTGACGGCAGTCGGTTTTGACCGTGATCTGGTCCTGAAACGGCCGTCGGAGTTCTATGGTTATCATCGTTCTGCCCTTTCATCACAAACTTCCTGATACTGTAATATTATCAGATTTTTTTGCAAGAAACAACTGCAAAAAAAGAAATACGCCCTTTTCCTTATGGAGAGGGAAAAGGGCGTATTTCATATGGAGAGTAAGGCTGTATAGAAGACAAGTGCGCATTTGCCCTCTATCACCGTTTTGCCGTTTCGGTGACGGCGTAGGATGGGGATGGCGAGACGTCGTTTTCGCCCATCGGCATATCCGCCAGAAGGCAGTCGGTGCTGATGCCGAATAGGCGGCCCAGCATGACCAGGGATCTGTAAGACGGGGTGGACCGGCCCGCCTCATAATGGGAATAGGTGGTCCGGTCAACGGACAAATAATCGGCCATCCATTGCTGCCCCAGATTCAGGCGTTGCCGGTGATACCGCATATTTTCGGCCAGGCGTCGCCTCAGCGCCGCCAGCGGTATGTCGGGGGGCAGCGAAGGGGAGGGCGCAGGCGGGAAAGCCATAGGGACAACCCCCAGTATCATATCCATGGATACGCCGTAAAAAGAGAGGAGGCTCACCAGGGTATTCAGGCGGGGATGCGTTTTTCCCAGCTCGTAGTAGGCGTAGGAGGATCGATCTATATGGGCGGCCTTAGCCACCTGCGGCTGGGTTAACCTGTAGCGCTTTCGCAACAGACACAGATTGGTGGTGAGGACATCGGTTTTGTCATTCCAATGATGGGACATGGCCCAACCTCCTTAATTTTCGTGTAATGGCTCTTCGCCCAATAGATAATCGATGCGCACACCGTATAGACAAGCGATTTTTATGAGGATGGGATAGCTAGGACGGTAGCTGCCCCATTCGTAATGGCGGTATGTGCGGGTGGCTACCCCGATGGCTTGAGCCGCTTCCGTGGGGCTGAGACCGTTTTTTTGCCGCAGATACCGCAGCCGTGCGGGGAAAGCCAGCCGGATGGATTCCCAGGCGGCCTTTGCTTTCGCCTCCGGGCTGATGGCTATGCTTCCCTCGGGCTCAACAATCCCCAGGAGGCAATCCGTGCTCACACCGTACAGATGGGCGATCCGCACCAGGTTTTCATATGTCGGGAAGTAGCTTTCTTCATACCGCCTGTAGGATGGAAGCGATAAGATATCGGACAGCTCCTGCTGCGTCAGGCCGCAGCGGGAGCGGAAATCCCTCAGGACGACGGACAGCATGGGCTGCGGCGCGTTCAGGGCGCGTCCGGGGGAGCGTGTTGGTTCGGAAGCGGGGGAGGCGAGGCCGAGCAACCCGTCCGTGGGGACATGAAAGAGCGTTGACATAGCGGCCAATCGGGTGAGCGAGGGGGTGGTTGTCCCCCGCTCATAATAGGCGTAGGTGGACCGATTCATGTTCAGCATGGCAGCCACGTATTTCTGTGTGAAGTGGTTGCTCCGCCTGGCGCTCCGGATATGCTCCGCCAACACGGATTTCAGCGCCTCCCTGTGGAACAGCGGTTTTTCCCGTATGGGCTGTGGGGACAACCCCAGAAGAGCTTCGACGCTGATCCCAAACAGATAAGCGATGTCCATCACCTTCTGGTATGGGGGCTGAAACCGCCCTTGGCGGGAACGCTCGTAGGGGGTGTACTGGGAAAGCGGCAGGTGCAGCGCCTTCGCCATTTCCCGCCGGGAGAGAGGATAGCTCATCCGCAGATCTATGAGCCGGCGGGATATATCCATCCTGGCGGCGGCTGCCGGGCTGCCGTCTTTTTCTTCTGCGGGATACGGGATGCCGCCGGAGGGAAAGGCGTATGTCCCGAGGAAAGGTTCAATGGCTTTTTTAAGCTCCTCGTCCGGTGCAGCACCCAATAAGTAGTCCACGCTGACGCCGAAAAAACGCGAGAGCTGCACCAGGATTTTGAATTCCGGTTCCTTTTCCCCGATCTCATAAGCGGTATACGCCCCCGCATCCAGGCCCAGCATGCCGCACAGCTGTAGCTGCGTCAAATGGCGCCGCGTCCGGCACAACTGCAGGACATAGCGAAAAAGGCATACAGGCGCGTCCTGTACCTGCCGGGGATAAAAAGCGTGTGTATCCGAAGCAACCTCCAGCGGAGCCAGGCCAAGCAGAGAGTCAGTGCTCACGCCAAAGAAGGAGGCGATGGCGGCGAGCATCTCGATGGGCGGCTGCACTTTTCCGTTCTCATAAGCCATATAGCTTAAGCGGTTCACGTTTAAGCTGTCGGCAATGTACGCCTGGGACAGATCATAATAAAAACGCAAATATTTCAGTTTGGTGGGAAAATCGGTATCGGGGTTCATCCTGCTCATACTTGCCGGTGGTCCTTTGCATCAAAAAATCAGGGCGATGGTTTTCAAACCATCGCCCTGATTTTAGCAGGAGTGAACATTATTTACACGCAATCAATGACACTCAAAAACCATCCCTCAGTAACTCTGCGTGGTCAGGAAACGGAGAATCACCTAGCATATATATAACAATATGACCGTGCGGAGGCTTGTATAAATGCCTCGACATTTTTTGCGCAAAGGCTGTTAACAGTTGGTTTTTTCCACGGTTTCATCTGAAATCTCTCCCTTATTATCGTCACAATTTATTTCAAAAGACTCCGCATATTGGTATAAGATTTTTTTGGCGGCCGCAAAAAATTTTGGGTTAATTTTATAATAAATTTCCGGCCCGTTTCTTTTGGAGATAATAATTAACCAATTGCAAAATAACCACAAGAGGTGACGGTTAACAGTTTGTCGAGAAAATATTAGTATCTCTGAGAGTTGTGTAGCAGTCAATTCTTTTTTTTGCAACTGCATTAAAATAGAAGATTTAATCGGGTTGCCTAGTGCTTCACACAACTCTATCGGCGAGATTTTAAAATATGCGTTTTTATTCTCTATTTGATGAGGAGTTTTATAACCAAATATGAATTTGCGCCCTGTTTCATGTGTCCCTTTTTGAAGTATCACTATAACATTTAGGAGACAGATGGAAAATCTGTCCTTTTTACTTTCGGTACATTGAAACGGCCCCATAGAACTAAGGCCTTTCAAAAAAATATCCGTTTGGAATACTTTTGAGTATTTTTGAATACGTGCTTTGTTCTGCTCGTGAAGTTCTTTAACGGCACTAAAAGATTTTTCCAGAAAAGACAGCAACGTATGTTTTATTGCCTCGATATCGGCTAGGCATTTGAGCATTTGTATAATAATCAAGGGATCAAGATCCAACTGCAGAATCTTCTGAACGATTTTTTTATTTTCCAATGTGGGTGCTTCATCTAGCTGTCCCAAATAATATTCAATCAATGCTTGCATAAACGATGAATCTGTCTCTATACGTGCCAAAAACGCCGCAAAATCCTCTTGACCAAAACGAAAATGATAAAAGAAATGGTTGGATATAAAAGATGGCTTTAATACGTCTGAATAAAAGAAGGGATAGAGTTCTGGCGGCGGTGCGGATATCTGTTCTTTTAGCTGATAAAATAAATGAAAATCCTCATCAGAAATATCAGGATATTTTTGGTAATTTTCTTTTAGTCTATCGAAATTAAAATAAAGGACACCATAAAATATAGTGTCGTATGCGATACCCATACGGCTGTCATACTTCAAAACTATCCCCCCGAACAAAAAAGCCCCTTATTTAAATAAAATCACCATTTTCCGTGAATAAATTTGCAGATGGTGAAACACCGCACCACCATCGAAAGGATGCCTTGAACGTGCCGTGCATGATGACAGTTTGGTTGCCCCAAACGCTTCCCCCTTATGGATAGAGACGTATCAATCAAGCTCAACCGTAAGATGCCCGCCACATTTCAACCCGCACCATCCCTGCGGGGATCGACCTGTTTGCTCCTGACGAAACCGAGTTTACCGAAGAATTTCAATCCACGATCCCCTCGCGGATGGAGGCTGTCCGCCCGTTCACACAGAAGATGAACATCTGCGTTTCAATCCCCACCATCCTTACGGATGGTGGCCATCGACTGTTCGGCGGAATTTAATGCCGCCCCAGCATTTCAACCCGCACCATCCTTGCGGATGGTGACTTTACCGTCAACACACCGCGCTTCTTGACGTTGTCATTTCAACCCACACCATCCCTGCGAATAGAGACCAACACCCAGCTCACCATCTTCGGCGGTTTCGCACCATTTCAATCCTCGCTATCCTCAAAGGGAAGCCTATGGAGCGCCTTACACCGGCAGTTCGCCATTCACTCAGCAAAAGCGGAAAAATATCATATAACTATCTAAATTATACCATTTTATTGAGTAATAGACAATCGTCAAAACGACATTCTTTGAGCTTTTCTTTTGGTGAGAACATAGAAAGCGGGTGGGCAACGATGGTTGCCCACCCGCTTTCTCGGCTTCGTGTTGTTTCGGGTGGTAAGGGATTTCCATACTCACCACCCCTCTGGAGGGCCGCTGCCCGTTCCCGTCCACCTTATCATGGACGAATTTGCATTTCAATCCGCACCATCCTTGCGGATGGTGACCATGGCTTCCTGCACCACGGCGTTGCGGATGCTCTTATTTCAACCCACACCATCCTTGCGGATGGTGACCACGGCAGGAGGGAAAGAACCATGTTTGGCAGAATTTCAATCCACACCATCCTTGCGGATGGTGACCCCTGGACGGGGCCGTGTACCAGCTTTACAAGGTGATTTCAATCCACACCATCCTTGCGGATGGTGACGACGATACCGAAGATGAAGCGTCCCCGGTTGAGGATTTCAATCCACACCATCCTTGCGGATGGTGACCTTGCTGTCGCTACATGGTTTCGGGCAATGTCCAATTTCAATCCACACCATCCTTGCGGATGGTGACGCGGCAGGCACATGCATGGAGCATGGGGGCTGGGATATTTCAATCCACACCATCCTTGCGGATGTTGACTGCAAACCTGTACAATGATACTCAGTATTTCCTATACAGGTTTGGCGAGATACACAATTTCGTTTTATACACCTCCTATTTATTACGGTTTACGTTGCCTTGGTGCGGCTTTGCAGGCCATTTTTCGGTGCGAAGCTCCCGGAAGTTTTATGATTGCTTGGGGTTCGCACTACATAGACAAACGCAGCATTTGATTCATTATACCATAAGCGTAGAGGGAACCGGCCTGGAGGGACGGCTCCGAGCCCAGGGACACATCACACGGTTTGTCCTCAAATATAAAGGCCCTGGGCACATTATACCATAAATGTGAAGGGAGAAATGGCGGTGCCGCGAAGCGGGAGGAGGTCGATCCGACCGACAGCCAATTTCTCCAGGCCCAGGGACACATTACATCGTTTGTCCTCAAACATAGAGGCCCTGGGCACAGTATATCATAAAGACACTGTACGTGTCAAAAATTCACGTATGAATCTGAAAATACCAAGAACCCGCCCCCATGACCGAGAGCGGGTTCCTGGCGGGACATATTCACTTGTGGACAAGATGGAAAACGGTCAGATTTTACGGTGGGTCAAGTTTTGAAACCTCCAGATTGGGAGTGAGCAGAGTGCCGATATCCAATCCGAGTCCTCTGGCCAATGCCGCGATGGTGATCAAACCCGGATTGACAATTTCGCGTTCGATTTTGCTGATCTCGTTGACACTGACCGAAGTCATACCAGAAAGTTCTTCCTGAGTCAAATGAAAATGCTCACAGATGTTTTTCAGGTTTTCGGCCAGCACTCGAATGTAAAACGCTCCTTCCGCATCTTTGTCAAAATCGATTGTTTTTAACATGCCTATCCCTCCAATAAGGTTGATGCCCGCAAGCGTCTAGTCCTTATTTAGAAGATAATAGCTATAATTGTGTGGCACCAGATACAAATAGGCGTATAACGGAAAAGATCGAAAAATTACCTGCAGTATCCGGAGGAGGAATGAGGGATAGGCATGGAAACCGGCAAATCACGAGAGAAGAGGCCACGTCTGGAAAATCATCAATAGGCGCAAAAAAACCGGGCGGGAGCGATCCCGTCCGGTTGAATACCTCGTCATATATAAAGTAAAAGCAATAAAAATATAGAAGCTGACTTTGTTTTATACAAAATCAGCTTCTATAACAGATTGGGAAGCGTTGACAAAAAAGATATCCTGTTATTCGTTAAAAATTAGTATTTAAACTCTAATCCCATAAGTTTTTCAACTTTATCTCTATTATTTTCATACAGTTCTTTTCTGACAGTAATTATGCTTAGATTATCATAACCTAATTTATGATACAGACGTAATGCTTCATTATTACGCGGAACGACGTCAAAACAGATCGATGTATAGCCTGCGTGAGATTTTATAATTTCCTCAGCCACATGAATGGATTGAGTAGCAATACCTTTGTTACGGTAATTTTTGTCCACATAAATATCTTCAATCCAAGCAACATTTCCACCGCGATACCCGATATGCAAAAATCCTACAACAAATTGTTTGTATTTTATCAAATATAATTCATGGGAGGATTTCAACCAGTTTCCTAAAGTTTCCTCGGCTTCTGCATAACTGCTTTCTGTTAACTCGACTTTTTCATTTAAAATAGATGAATGGTAATTATAAAAATCCGCTATCCTTTTAACTGTATCATCTTTAAACTTCGGAGTAAATGGTATCAATTTGATCATTTTATTTTATCCCCCGTTTTTTAAAAGCCACAATATTTACCATTAGAATTATAGCATATAAAAACAAAAGAAGCCGACCGCTTTACAGCAATCGACTTCTTTCGACAATGGCCCGCCCGGAGGGATTCGAACCCCCGGCCTTTGGAATCGGAATCCA
>CAJFNR010000053.1 GCA_904395335.1 Candidatus Avimonas narfae
AATCTGCCACGGCCTCTATGCCTGATAGTAAACGATGTAGAATGTCCCTGGGCCTGGAGCCGTCCCTCCCGGCCGGTTCCCTCTACCGTTGTGGTGTAATGACGATCGGGAGAAATGCGGCAATATTTCTCAGGAGCGCCGCTGATACATGTCAATTGAGAACCCTATCACGAGGCGCTCATGCTACGAAACCTCAGATGCCAAATTTCCCCTACGCATAGGAAGCGTTCCCTCTCCCTAACCGAGCGTAACCCCCTATTTCATGCTCCGGTTCCCTGTATTTTGTATCAAAATATAGAAATCCAGAGCCTAACGTATTTCTTTGGATTTTCTTCTCGATTTGTGGTATAATCGTGTATCCGTCCAAGGAAACAGGTGCAAATCCTGTGCGAGCCCGTCGCCGTGAAGCGCTGAAAAAGGGTCCCTCCTACCCGGCAATCCGCCTTGCCGGGGAAACGTCATTGGAGCAATCTGAGAAGGCCGGAGGGACATGCGCCAAGCCGAAATACTGGGACGGATAACATCCCCCATACAAAGCTGCGGGCGCCGGCTGGGGGAAAAATCAAATAAGAGGAGAAAGAAAGCTATGGCATGGACAAGAATGAAACAAGCATTCTCGCTCACCCTCTGTCTGGCGCTGATGGCGGTAACAGCGCTGTTTGTCACCGGGTGTGACAGCAATCCCGATACCGGTGGAACCGGCACCACTACCAGTGTCTCCGACACCGCGTCCCCCTCCACCACAGCCCCTTCTGCACAGGCCACCGCCGTGGGAGAGGGAAACACCGCATTTTTCTTCACCGTCACTGACAAGGACGGTACGGAAACGCGGTTTGAGGTGCACACGGATAAAACCACCGTGGGGGAAGCGCTGCAGGATCTCGGTCTGATCGCCGGGGAAGAAAGCGAATTTGGGTTGTATGTCAAAACCGTCAACGGCATCACAGTGGATTACGAAAAGGATGGCGTTTACTGGGCTTTTTATGTCGACGGCCAGTATGCCACATCCGGTGTTGACTCCACCAGCATCACCGAGAGCGCTACCTATTCCTTTAAGGTCGAATAAACCGGTGAAGCTCCAAATCAGGGAAATCGTAATATTCGGCATGCTGGGCGCCCTGATGTACATATCCAAGGTGCTGCTGGAATTTTTGCCTAATGTCCATTTGATCGGCGTCTTCATTGTCGCCTCCACCGTTGTATACCGGCGAAAAGCTCTATACCCTCTGTATATTTTTGTGTTTCTCACCGGATTGTTGTCGGGCTTTTCCACCTGGTGGCTCCCCTACCTGTACATCTGGACGGTTCTGTGGGGCTTCGTCATGTTGCTCCCCCGGAACATTCCCGCAAAGATCCGCCCCCTTGTTTATATGCTCGTCTGCGCGGCCCACGGTTTTTTGTTCGGAACCCTGTACGCCCCCGCGCAGGCCCTGTTGTTCGGGTTGGATTTTAACGGTATGATCACCTGGATTATCGCTGGACTGCCTTGGGACGCCATTCACGGCGTCAGTAACTTTTTGGTCGGGGTCCTGATTGCTCCGCTGATCTCGGTCATCCGGCTTGCCGAAAAAGGAACTCGCTAACCCAAACGTTTCCCTTAAAAGAAAAACACACCTCCCGGCAACAAAAGACCGGGAGGTGTGTTTTTTTATATGCTGTTATTACCGGCGCCTAAAAAACCGAAAAAACCGGGCATTGGATCGCCAATGCCCGGTAGGAGTTTTACAGATCAATGCGCCCGTACAGGGTTGCGGAAGATTCCGTCTCCGATTCGGTTCGGGAAGGAGGCGTCGCGCCGTCAGCGGTAGGCAGCGGATTGCTGCGGGGAATAAACTGGCGGATCTGCCGCGCCGGACGTTCCGGAGAAACACCAGTGCGGGCGGCATTGTCCCGTTTTTCCTCCCGATTCCGCCCCTCACGGCGGCCGCCGCGGCCGCGGCCGCGGGAGCCCCCGGAACGCTCCTTGTTTTCCGCCGGGCGGTTTTTCACCGGATTATCATCGGATGGGCCGATCATCACATGACGGTTCGGCTCACTCCCCACGCTCCAGGAGGTGGCGCCTTCCACCTCCTGCACAGCGGTGTGGATAATGCGGCGCTCATACGGGTTCATCGGCTCCAGCGAAGTACGGCGGCCCGTGCGCGAAGCCTGCCCGGCAACCTTTTTCGCCAGGGCAATCAAAGTCTGCTCTCGCTTCTCCCGGTAGTTGCCGATATCCAGGGTGATGCGGTAATAGCTGTTGTCCACCCGATTGGAAACCAGTCCCGCCAGATACTGAAGAGCATCCAGCGTCTCGCCGCGGCGGCCGATGATAAAGCCCATGTCGTCGCCAGACAGCATCAGTACGCCGCCTTCCTCCTCCTCCCGGATATCCACGGCGGGATTCTTCACCCCCATACCCTGCAAAACATCCAGGAGATACTCCGCCGCCTTGGCAGCCGGAGTAATCGTATACACGCCCCTGACAATGGCATTGGCCCCGCCGAACAAGCCCAGTGTCTTTTTCTGCGGCTGCTGCAGCACATCAAAACAAATCTTCTCCCCCGGGACACCCAGCTCCCGGATGATGGCCTCCTTGGCTTCCTCCAAAGTGGCCGCTTCCTTGGTGACTTCCTTTTGCAATCTGTTCAGTCCTTTCCCCAGGGCCTTCCCCGGCCGCCCGGCAAAAGCCCGTTCCGGAATGCGTTCCGGTTTGGTATTTCGTTACGCCTGGGGCTGGTCGCCGGTATTCTCCTCATTGGCCGGACCTTCTGTCCCCTGGGCGCTGTCTGGTGTTGTTTCCGAAGGAGCCGGAGTTTCCGCCGCCGGTTGGACTGCGGTATCCGTTTCCTCCTGCGCCTGAGCACGGCGCTTTTTCTTATTGGGATTCCGGGAAGCGGGAACCGGCTTTTTCTCAGAAGCCTGCCGGCGTGCCTCCTCCGCAGCCTCCGCCTCTTCCTTGGCCAGGCGGCGCGCTTCTTCCTGCTCGCGGGCACGGGATTCCGCCAGCCGCTTTTTATCCTCCGCCTTCTTGCGGCGGCGCTCCTCGTATTCCGCTTCCGCCTGAGCACGGATCTTCACAGGATTGTAGATGGTGTTGAGCACAATCGTCTGGACAATGGCGATCAGGTTGGAGCAGATCCAGTAAATACCGACTCCTCCAGGCACCGTAAAGGTGACAATCAAAGAAAACAGCGGCATAGCAAACACCATGGTAAAGGTAGAGCAACCTTGTCCCGGCTGCTTTTCCCCATTGCCCGTAGCCAGCTTGGTGTAGCGCAGGGATATGAGGCTGGAGCCCAGCGCCGTAAGCCAGGAAAACAGCGGAATCACCCACAGCCAGTTGATATCGCCGAAGCCGTTCCACGGATTTTCCAGCAGGGTCCGATTTCCGAACTGGAAATCCTGCTTCATGCTCAGCATCTGCTCATAATATTCGTCCGCCGACCGGTTTTCCCGGGTGGCGTCGTCCAGTTCGGCAATGGCGGCCTTGATGTCCGCCTCGTTATTTTCCAGCACCATCAGCGTGCGCAGTTCCCTATAATATCCGGTCATATTCTGGGGCGTCACCTTGTTGGGATCCTGAATGAGGTTGCCGTCGTCATCTGTCTGCATGGTGACGGCCTCCGCAGCGGCATTGACCACCGCAGAGGGGATCCGGCTCAGGTGGGTTAACGGCGAATAGATAACCGAAATGATACCAAACAGCAGAATGAACTGGATAGCCATAGGAAGACAACCGGCCGTCATCTTGACGCCCTCTTTTTCGTACAGCTCCATCTGCTTCTGCTGCAGTTTCTGTGGATCCTTCTGGTATTTTTTCTGCAGCCGCTCCAGGCGCGGCGCGAGACGTGCGCGCTCAGCCTGCGATTTCTGCGATTTCAGCGACAGCGGGAACATGAGCAAGCGCACCAGCAGCGTGAAAATAAATATCGCCACAAAATAGTTGGTGACAAAGCGGTAGATAAACCACAGCACATAACCCAGCGGCACGGCGATAATATTGAAGATATCCATCATAAGGCAAGCCCTCCGTTTAACTTGTCCGCCGGGTGTTCGGCGATTTTTTCCCGCCGGGCGTCAGCGTTTGCGTCCCCGGAGAGATTTCGGCTTTTTTTCCGGCACCGGATCGTAGCCGGAGCCGCCGAAGGGATTGCAGCGCAACACCCTTCGAATGGCTAGATAGGAGCCCTTCCAAAAACCGAAACGCTCCAATGCCTGGATCGCATAGGAGGAACAGGTGGGGGTAAAGCGGCAGGAAGGGGGAGTACGCGGCGATATGGCCGCCTGATAAAACCGGATGAGCGCAATCAGCAGCCGCTTCATGTGTCTTTCCCCGCTTCCGAAATCCGGGAACCGCCCTTTAGCGCTTTTGGATCGGACAGCGGCACGCCCGCCGCCTTCAGATGAGCGGCCATGATGCGGCGTACTTCACCGCTTTTCAGCCCGGCGGTACGTCCGCGGGCCACAAAAACAAAATCCCACCCTCCCTGAATAGAGGGTAACAAACCGCGGTAAGCCTCCCGGATCACCCGGCGGCACCGGCTACGACGCACCGCATTGCCCACCTTTTTCCCTGTGGTGATGCCCGCCCGGGGCGTCCCCAGACGATTGCGGCGGACATACGTGACCAATCCGGGATGCACCTGGGATTTTCCACGGTAATAGAGCGTACGGAAATCCTTGTTGCAATTCAGCACAGCAAATTTTGCCACAGAGCACCCTCCCCGGCTACAAAAAAAAGCCACACAACGGTGGCCTTTCGGTGACGTGTCTGAAGAAGGTGGGCGGCGGCCTCCGACAAAAACGGAGGCGCAGCCGTTCCGGCTGGCCTTTCAGAAATCAGCAGGGTTCTTCAGGACGCCGATTAATAAGTCAGGTGCTTTCTGCCCTTGGCTCTTCTACGGGCCAGCACTTTCCGACCGTTGGCCGTAGCCATTCTCTTGCGAAAGCCATGTTCCATTTTACGGTGCCGCTTTTTGGGCTGATACGTACGAAGCATGTGACATCCTCCTTTCGCCTTGCGAGGATTCATTATATACTAACTCAAAGGGAAAAGTCAAGCGCTATTTTCCGTATTCTTCCCCCACTGCCGGCCTGCGGCCCCCTTCCCTGCCAAAATCCTTCCGGGATTTTCCTCAAAAGGATCTTTCCGGTCTGTTCCAGCCCCTTACGGACAAGGGCCTGCTCTATGCTCAAACCAACGGTACAGGTAACGGAAATCCGTGCCCAAATTTTGCCGCGGGTCCAGCCTTTGCCGCTTTTAGTCTCTTTCCTTATTCAGCTTATCTGCTTCCATTTGAATATGCCGTGTCAGCATCTCCAGGGCCTGAACGGAAGGCCGAGACCCATTGAGGATAAAATCGGCCTTCCACCGGGAGGGTTCCACAAATTCGTCATGGCGGTAACGTACCAGATCCAGATAAACGGCGGCGATCTCGTCAAATTCCAGGCCCCACTGCCGGTTCCGCTTCAATCGCCGGACGATCCGTTCGTCCGCCCGGCAGTCGATGAACAGCTTCAGATCCAGCAGCTCAAACAGCGGCGGATGCCATAGGGTAAACAGGCCCTCCGCAAGAACCACATCGGTGTTCCCGTCAGCCGCTGTATTCTTCAGATCGGCTGTCATTTTCTCCAGATCAAAGGCATCCGGATGGTTGTCATCTTTATAAACAATGCCAGTGATTGGCGCCGCTGTGCGGGGCCTTTCCTCACTGTCTCTGTAATACGCGTCCATGGACAAGACACTAACCGTCAGCCCTGCCAGCCCCTGCTTCAGCTGTTCACTGAATGTGGATTTCCCACTGGCGCTTCCACCCGCAATCCCAACCACATACGCTATCTTCACCGTGATCCCTCCGTTTCCGTCCATCTCAGCCGCCTTTACGTTTCTTCGTCCGCCGGAAAGGCAATTATTCCGTCAGATCCTTGTTTCCGTCAGCGGGATTTCTGCCCGGCAACCGTTTGACAGGATAGCTGTAGATTGCGCTGACGGCAAAGCAGATGACGCCGCCGCCAATCAGAGTCAAAATTCGTAAAACGGTTTCCAGTCAGGCAACATCCCGAGTGGCCAGCTTCAAAACGCACACCATCGTCAGTATCAACCCATACAGGCGAAGGCTTCCGGAACGGCGGATAAACCCGGTTGCGACGCAGGTCAGCGAAATGAGCATGCACACCATAACCATAGCCGGCTGAAGATGGGAATTGTCTATTTTTAAATAATTATCAAAAGGGATTTCCCCTTCAAAACTTTCACAGCGATGATTGGCGTCATCATTCAATAATCTTTGTCTGGATGCAGCCAAATCACGTTCGGATGCTTTGTTTTTTAACCGATTTTCGGTAACATTGCGTTCCAATTGAATCGTTTGTGAAGCGATGAGCTCAACATAATAATATTCTGTATTCTTGTTTTTCTGTTTGAAAATATCCTTGACATGTTCAATGTAATCCAAATCGGATTGCATATTAAATGTCCACATATTGGTAAAAATAAGCCCAACGTTGGGCGGCGGCAAATTCTTCAAAAACGACTTCTCTCAAACGATTTATGACCTTGGAATGAAAATATCTAAATATCTCGATAACTGGTTCATGGTTATGGAACAGTCTCAAATCCGTAATTTTCATCAGTTCTTGACCTACTGTCATTTACCTATTGAATACAATACCTCCATAAAGGAACGTTCCTTTGCAGACATCCTTCCTTAATTATTTTTTTCTATGCTTCTATTCTTGTTAAGTTTCTGAAAATAAAACCAATTGCCGTTTGCTCTTTCACATGGAATATTAGAAAAATAATGGGCAACCGCGTTAAAATCATTGATATGACAGCTCTCATAAGCGTTATATGGTATACGCTTCTCAATTAATGTAAAGCCGCTTTTCTGAGCGGTTCTAAACGAAGCGGGATTATCAACGCGCACACCAGCAGAAATATAATCCAATGATAAATATTCAAGGAAATAATCGGACGCCGCAGCTCCTGCTTCCGACGCATAACCCTTTCCGGTATAGCGGCTTAAAAAATACCATCCTATATGCCATTCCTTTGGAGGTTCTTTTTTGGAATTTAACGTGATTACACCGACGACTTCGCCGGTATCCTTTAGACAAACGGCAAGCAGAAATCCATGTTCAGGATTTTTAACCCCTATTTTTGCATTGCTTTGAAAATAGGAAATAGCTGTCTTAATAAAATCCAGAGTCGAGTTTTCAAAAAAAGCAGGATGATATTTTTTTACCTGTTTGTCGTTGGATATTTCAAGTAACACTTCTGCTTCCTCTTCCAGAAGTTCACGGAGGACAAGCCTCTTTGTTTCAATATACATATCTTTTCCTTCCACATAGTATACAGATACCATTCACAATTTTATTATAACAAAAAACCTGCCGTCAAAGCAATTCCAGCTTTTTCGACAGGTTTCTTCCATATGGCGCGCCTGAAGGGATTTGAACCCCCGACTTCTTCCTTAGGAGGGAAGCACTCTATCCAGCTGAGTTACAGGCGCAGGAAACCGGAGGTATTTTACACCACCGGCGTATCAATTGTCAAATGTTTACGGCTGATCCGGCGACGAAGGAGGATCGTCGGAGGATACCGAAGCGCCATTTCGGCGTCTGTTGCGCCGGTACAGGAAAACGGCAACCACCACAATCAGCCCCGCTGCCAGCACGGCGCCGGCAATCAGGCAGAGAATGGGGGTCAGCTGCCTATCCCCCTCCGGAGCCACGGAAGCGGAAGGTGTTGTCGCATCTGCCTCGGTTTGCGTGGTGGGGGCAACATAGGATCCGTCTGTGGTCACAGACAGCTTGCGCACCGTGACCGGCTGATTTTTCGCTCCGGCCACATAAATCTGAACACCCGAAATCCAGACAGCCCCATCCTCAATACACTCGGCGGGGATGGGCAGATCGGAGAGCAGAATGGACCCGGATGCATCCTGATTTTTCAGGATATCTCCCGACACAGGCTCCCGTTCGACACCCTCTATATAAGGAGTGAGGACCAGCGATTCGTTTTCATCCACCAGCCCTGGAGTAGAACCGTTGAAATAGAGTGCGATGCTGGTGCCGGCCCCGGCGGTGGAAAAGTCGTATTCCAGACGAGTGCCCTTGACAGGAACCGTGAGGCCTCCCTCAGGGGCATAGCGGGCATCCGGCCATAATCCGGTGGTGTTGGAAAGCGCAAGCGAACCGTCCTCGTTTTGCTTAAAGGTCATTTCCCCCTCGTTTGCGGTAGTCCAGTCGCCGGGATCGAAGGAGATCAGATCCTGCGTCACCGCCCCCTCCAGCGCCGCGGGGCGGGTGGGCTGAGTAACCCGGGGGGCATCGGGATCCTGACGGTACACGCTGGTCATATACCGGGTAATTTCCTCAGTATATACCTGGTCGCCGGTATCGGACAGGTGAACGCCGTCGCTGCGCAGGAAAAGGGAAGGCTCATAGTCCTCACATGCCTTGCGGATATCCACCAATCCTATGCCGAGATCGGAAGCGGTCTGACGGATGACCTCATTGTAGGTGTCCAGAACCGCCAATACCCCTCCGTCCTCCTGATAATACCGCTCCACATACACCGATTCCCGCAAATAGGGGCACGTCATCAGAATAGGGTCGGCTCCCAGTGCCTGAACCTTTTCCGCTATGGTCTCCAGATTTTCCCGGAACTGGTCTGTAGAGAGACGGGAGCCCTTAGCGCTTTCCCGAACAAAATCGTTGGTACCGAAGGCGATCAGGACAATATCCGGATCCTTGGCTGCTACATCGCTGTCGAAACGCTTCAGCGCATCCGCCGTGGTATTCCCCCCCACGCCGCTGTTCACCAAATGCATATTGAGCTGTGTGGCCACATCCTGAGGCCATCCACTCATGGCGGTGAGGCTGTCGCCGAAGGTGCACAGCGTGCCGCCGTCCAGCACACGGGCACCCTCCGCCGGCTCCGCCCCGACAGGAAAGGCCAGGGAAACGCAGCAGAGAAGCCCTATACCGCCCCGGATCAGCGCCTTCAGGGCCGAATTCTTTTTCATTCCGATTCCCCCCGGAGATTGATTCTTTTAGTATAACAGGGGTTCCACGATTTCGCAAGAGTGGAATACACATACAATGCTCATCCTTTAACGTCCTGCGCCGAAGAAGCCAGGTGCCCCCTGGTGTGTGATTCGGCGTCCACTCCTGTAACGTCGGCTTTGATGATACAATGCCCCTAATCCCGGCATTGTTCTCGCTATGTTTTATGGCAAAATGCAGCTTCGGTGCGTTGCATGCCGCTCCTGTGTTTTCAGACAACAGATGCCGGCAGATTCTTTGGATGGACACAAGGATGCTCAGTGGATCGGCGGCGCTGTGATCCAGCCGCGGCGAATTTTTCCGCACGGATACCCTCTGTTCCGGAGGATTTGGATTCCTTTGAAAAACGTCACAGGGCCCGCCCCTGTTGGAAAGCAGGAACGGGATCTGTGACGTTTATAGCAACACCTTATCCCCTGGACTCCGCCAAGGTGACGGTGACATCCAACTCCACGGTCTGGCGAGTACGGGAATCGATCCGGAGCAGTGTCAGCGTAATCTGATCTCCCACCTCATGCTTGGCCAGTTCGGAGCGCAGCTCCGTCTGGGATTTCACCCGGACACCGTCGATTTCGGTGATGATATCGCCCACCTGGGCATTGGTGCCGTTCAGCACGGAATCGCTGTCGATGGAGCGGATCATAAAGCCTTCATAGCCGGTTTGGGTGATGTTCTCGCCCGTAATGCCCAGCATAACCCGGCCTTTCACATAACCGTATTTGACCAGATCGTTGATAATTGTCTGAGCATCGCTAATGGGAATGGCAAAGCCCATGTTTTCATAACCCAGCTCGGTACGCATCTTAGCGGAATTGACCCCTACCACCTGGCCGCGGTTGTTGAGCAGCGGGCCGCCGGAATTGCCGGAGTTGATCGCCGCGTCCACCTGCACGCATTTGATGGCATAGTCGCTGTTTTCATAGACGTCACGGTCCAGGCCGGACACAATGCCCTTGCTCACGGAATATTCCAAGCCGCCGGCGTTGCCGATGGCTACCACCGTTTCGCCCAGCTGCAGGGCGGTGGAATCGCCGAATTCCGCCGGGGTCAGGTTGGCAGCGCCCACCTTGATCACCGCCAGGTCGGTATATTCATCCGCTCCGACAATGGTGGCGTTTTCATACACTGTACCATCATAGGTAGTGACATCCACCCGGTCGTAGGCAATGCCCGTGTCCTCGTTGATGACACAGTGCCAATTGGTGATAATGTAACCGTCCGCCGTCATCACAATTCCGGAGGCCGCCCCCACCTGTGTCAGCTGGGATTCGGAGTTTCCAAAGCCGTACAGGCTATTGGAGGACTGGGAATACATGCTGATCACGACCGTGGAGTCCAAGTTTTTCTGCACGATCTCCGGCGTGGTCAGAGCCTCTTCGGATTCATCGGCATCAATAACTAGAGAAGGCGCATTTTCATTGACCTTTCCCGTGGTGGAGGTCGTGGTTCCTCCCGGGCTCCCGCCGTCGCTGACGGCCGGCCCATTGTCGTTTACCTCCATAGCCAGCAGCACCGACAGCGTCACGATCGCCGCAGCGCACAGCACCCCCACACCGGCGATGATGCCAGCCATCAGGCCTTTGTTGCGCTTGGGAGGCTTCTGCCCCCCTGGCTGGCCTCCCTGCGGGGCGGGCGAATAGCCGTTGCTGCTGTGCCAGCCATACGGATCATAGCTGCTCTGCGACTGATAGCCGCTGCCGCCCTCCTGATAACTATTCGTATTATTTCCATCGGTATTGCTATTTGTATTGCCCCCGTAACCGTTTGCCGTACCGGATTGCCACGAATACCCTCCCTGAGCGGATCCGGAGACATTGGAGGAGGCATCGGACGCACTGCCGGAGGCATTGGACCAACCGGTGTAGGTTCCTCCAGACGTATCGGATGTCTGTGAGGAAGAAGAGGAGCTGGAGGACGCGGAACCGCTATCCTCCGAAGAAGGCGTCTGGTCGGCGTTGTTCCAACTGTTCTGATCATAACGGGAATTGTTGTTCCAATCGGACATAAGGCGTGCCACCTTTCTAAACATTTTCAGGGGCGGATTGCTCTTTCCGCCGGGTACAAATGTATTGTAACCCGCTTTTGTGATCATCTGTTGAAAAAAGAAAAAGAAAATCCTGAATAAACCGTGTTTTATTTGTTATGGGAAGAGAGGGAATCGTCCGGGTTCTTCTCCGTGACTTTCCGCCCCTCGCCCTTGCGGGCATCGCTCTTTTTCCCCTCGGATTTCCGTCCCTCCGGCTTTTTTTCCTCCGACGGAGGATCTGGCAGCCAGAAGGAGAATTCGCAGTATTCGCCGGCGACCGACCGCACCACGATCTCTCCATGATGAAGGCCTATGACCGTCTTGACAATATAGAGGCCGAGGCCTACTCCGTTCTTATCCAGACTACGGGATTTATCCGATTTGTAGAACCGTTCGAAAACATGGGGCATCTCCTCCGCCGGAATGCCAACCCCGGTGTTGTGGACGGTACAGTAGGTGCGCCCCTCGTCCCGACGAAGCCCCACTCGGATTTCGCCGCCCTCATTGGTGAATTTCACGGCGTTGTCCAGCAGGTTGTAGCAGACCTGCCCGATCAGGTCATAGTCCGCCGTGACATTCATCCGCGGGCAGTCTTCCAGCCCCGTTATCCGGATATCCTTGGCTTCGATCCTCTGCTCGAAGGACAGCAGGACGGTGCCGATCACCTCGGTCAGGTCGAAATTCACAGGGGTCACCTTCAGCTTACCACTGTCGATCCGGGAAAGGTCCAGCATGGTTTTGACCAGCCGGGACAGGCGTTTGACCTCGTCGGAAACGATTTTCAGATACCTGTCTCGCTTTTCCTCCGGTATGGTGCCGTCCAGGATGCCATCGATAAATCCGGCGATGGTTGTCATGGGCGTTTTCAGCTCATGGGACACGTTGGAAACAAAATCCCGGCGCATATCCTCCACGGAAGAAAGGGACACAGCCATCTTGTTCAGGGCAGTGGCCAGTTCCGCCACCTCATCCTTTCCCTTCACCTGAATGCGGTAGCTGAAATCCCCCACGGCAAAACTGCGGGTAGCGGCCGCCATCTGGCGCAGCGGACGGACCAAGTGGTAGGTGATGCCGTACAGGGCGATAAAGGCCAGCGTCAACACCCCGATAGCCGAAAGGACAAACATCTGCAGGTTGTTGGACAGGTAATTGGTCAGCCCCTCCGCCGGGGCGGAAGCAATGACGTAGCCCAGTATGCGGTTATCCTTGACAATGGGTACCCCCATGGTATACTGCTTATCCTCATACACGCCGCCCAGCGTTCCCACTGAAAAATATTCCTGCCCCTTCTGCGCGGACAGCTCCGCCATAAAGCTGCCGTTCAGGGTGTCTCCCGTCTCCACATTGCCGGCATGCTCGTTGGAGTGGAGCAGCACGCGCCCCTCCGTATCCGTCACCAGCACCCCGGCGTCAATGGCGTCGGCCAGCAGGTCCAGGAAAGGGGACAGCGCATCCGTGCGGATGCGGTAGTTGTTGTCATCCACCCGTTCGGTATTGGCGGCAGCATTGATCCCCACGTTCCGGGCATTTTCCTCCAGAAGCGTGCGTTTATCTGCCACCCAGTATCGGGAGGTAAACAGCATTTGCATGCCGCACATGGCGGCAAAGCAGGTGGCAATGATCAATCCCACCACCGAAAAATACTTGGCAAAGATACTTTTGAACATGCAGGATCAGGCCTTTCCCTTGGCGGCTGACGCCTTTTTGGACGGCTTTTCCTCTTCTGGTCCGTCCTCTGTCTGGTCGCGCACCTCAAATTTGTATCCTACGCCCCAGACGGTTTTCAGGTTCCATTGATCGGACACCCCGTCCAGCTTTTCCCGCAGGCGCTTGACGTGCACGTCCACGGTGCGGCTGTCGCCGTAATACTCGAAGCCCCACACCTCGTCCAGCAGCTGATCCCGGGTGAATACCCGGTTGGGATTGCTGGCCAGATGGAAGATCAGCTCCATCTCCTTGGGCGGCGTGTCCACCTGCTTGCCGCGGATACGGAGCTCATAGTTTTCCATATTGATGTATAGGCCGTCGTAGCGGACCTCTTTGACCTTTTTGTCGTTCTGTATGCCGCTGCGGCGCAGGACCGCCTTGACCCGCGCCACTACCTCCTTGGCCTCAAAGGGCTTGACTACGTAGTCGTCGGCCCCCAGCTCCAGCCCCAGCACCTTATCGAACACCTCCCCCTTGGCGGTGAGCATGATGATGGGGCACTGGGACTTTTTGCGGATTTCCCGGCATACCTGCCAGCCGTCCAGCTGGGGCATCATGATATCCAGCAGGATGAGATCCGGCTTTTCCCTGTCGAATTTTTCCAAAGCCTGGGTTCCGTTTTCCGCCAGAATGGTATCGTAGCCTTCCTTTTCCAGGTAAAGGCGCAGCAGCTCGCAGATGTTGCTGTCGTCATCCACTACCATAATCTTGCTGTTGGCCATAACACAACCTCCTCGTCCTGTGAAGGGATAATTGGTCTATTCTTCTCCTTATTGTACCAGATTACCAGAAGGTTTTATGAACAGTCTTTAAATGTTTGGTCCTATCAGGCCCTGATTCTCCTCCAAAAAAGCCCCTGTCATCCGGCACAAATTTCATCCGAAAAGAGGCAACCCCGGAAAATGCGGCGGGGATCGACGCATTGTTTTCTACGGCAGGGTTACACTAGGATACGACACGTCGCGGGAAAGGGGGCGGGAAGCTATGGTTGTTCACGCGGGGCGGCAGGCCGCTTTTCTGCTGTCCATATGGATTACGGCAGCGGGACTGCCCGCCATGGCGCTGACGGGCGCCGCCGTCGTGTTCTGGGGCCCGCTCCTGTGGATCGCGGCGGCGGTGCTGGCGGCCTTGGTGGCCGCCGCCGCCCTGTGGTACCCGCCGCGCTGGGCCGCCGCCTTCACCGCTCGGTTTGACGGTCGGGCCTTGTATACGCAAAGCGGCGTCCTGTGGCGGAAAGAGCGGCTCATCCCGGTGGATGCCCTGCGTACACTGGAATGCCGTGCCACCCCGCTCCAGCGCAAGCTGGGACTTCAATCGCTAGTGCTCCGTTTCGCCGGGGGAGCGGCGACTCTCGCCCTTCTCGACCGGGAGGAGGCGCAGAAGCTGGCCGCGCTTCTAGAAAAGGCGGAGCCGCTGCGGGATCACGATTTTTAGGGGGAACCGTCGATGATACCTTCTTCATCCTTTCGCGCCCGGGGGCTGCGCCGGCAATCCCCCGCCTACGTCTTTTACGACGCGCGCAAATGGGTGCTTTTTTTGCTGGCCCCTCTTCTCCGCTCTGTGCTGGCTCCCCCCTCCTCCCCTCAGGAGTGGGTGCTGGCCGCACTCTCCTCACTGCGCGACGCCGGGCTGGCAGGACTGCTCACCGCCTGGTCCGTCTGGCGCTGGAGCCGGTGCGGCTATCGGTTTCAGAAAGGTGTCTCCGTTATACAGGGCCCTTTTATACACCGCCTGATCCGGATTCCGGACCAAGCGGCAGCGTCGCTGGAAATGGTCTGTTCTCCGTTGATGTGGCTGCTGCGCTGCCGAAAGGTTCAGATCAATACTGCCGGTCTCCGCCGTCGGGCGGACGCCACCCTGTATCTGCAGACGGAGGAGGCACGGCGCCTGCTGCCCCGGCCGGGAAAGCAGACCGGCCGGTTTTCCGCCCGTCCCTGGCCGGTTGCCATTATGGCGGCCTCCAGCAGCAACGCTGCCTTGGGGTTGCTTTCCCTAGCGCCGGCGCTCAAACAGGTCAGCCGCCTGCTGGGACGGGAACTCCCCTCCGAGGTCATCACCCTGGCCGGGCGGGTGGTCCATCTGGGACTTCCTCCGCTGCTGGAGAGTGCGGCCAATCTGCTGGTGGTCGGATGGTGTTTTGCCTTTCTGCGTCATTTTTTCCGCTATACGGGCTTTCGCGCTTTCCGGGAGGGCAGCCGTCTTCACCTGGTATCCGGGCTGCTCACCCGCCGGGACAGCTTCATCGACTGTCGCCGCATCACCGGCCTGCAGCTGCGCCAGACGCTGTTTATGAAACTATTCCGCCTGTACACCGCCTCCATCACGGCGGCGGGCTACGGGCGGGAACGGGGGGCCCGGCCGGTGGTGATTCCCGCCGCCCGGGCCAAAAGCCTGTGCGCGGGACTGGACGCACTGATGAGCGATTATCCCGTGTGCTCCGGTGGTGTCCGGCCCGCCCCCCGCTCCCTGCGCCGGTATATCGTCCCCCCGCTAATCTTTATGTCCGGTTCACTCCCCCTGTTTTTTCTTGGAACGGTGTGGACTGTCGCCGGCGTCCTCTGGCTGGCCGGCGGCCTTTGGTGGCTGCTGATCCGCTGGCTGGGCTTTCGCAGGGCCGCCTTCGGTGTTTCCCGGGACGCCGTTATGCTCCGCTATCCTCGGGGATTAGCCCTTTACGAAGTGCACATTCCCCGGGAGGCGGCAGACTGCCTGATCGTCACCCGCAGTCCCTGGCAGCGTCGGTCCGGAACCTGCCAGGTGGAGCTGCTCTCTTTTGGCGAGCAGCGGCGTAGGCACCGTGTCCGCGGGCTTCCCTATGAACCGGTAGCTTTCCTACGGGACCGCCTGGCCGGCAAATAAAGCCGAAAACACCCTCTCACAGCTGTGAGAGGGTGTTTTTTAGGAGGAACCGTTCAATGACGTTCCAAGCCTATTCGCACCATACCACCGTGCATAGCCGTTTAGCCTCCTCCACTGTGGGATAGCGGAGATATCCCTTGTCGGCCAGCCAGTACAGCACCGCATACTGGGGGTAAGCCTGATATTTCAGATACCGCCTGATGTCCGGCGGCAGGAAGCCGGGGATCTCTTTTTCCATGGTCCGTGCATAGCCTTCGATAAATCCCGTAAACAGTGTCTGCCCCGCTTCCTTCTCAATGATGTCCAACTGTTCCCGGAGCCGGCCGTATTCTTCGGCATCAAAAAAAGGGATCATCAGCTCCGGGACATCGTTTTTCACCCGGGCGTACCCTTCCCCCACAAGAGAAGCAATGGCCGTCTTATCGTATTTATTGGGACTCTCCCCCGTTTTGACTAGCTCCGCCATCCTCTCCACATCGAACAGCTGTTTCGGATCAAATTCACGCCAAAAAATCCCCGCTTGCATGGTGGCATAGCCGTCGTACTGCAGCGAGTGGAGCGAATCCCAGCTGCGCGTTTTGATCCCGTTCCCATTGGCTTTTTTCTCAAACGCGATTTCCTCCGGCGTGAAACCATCCGGATCCTCCTCCGTCAGCCCGGCTTTGACCCAATGCTGGGAACCGTCCTTCCGCTTTGGCGGTTCCAGCTGGACGTGGTTTTTCCTCAGCACCTCTCCCAGAGACGAATAATACAGCCGCTGGAGCGACAGCGGCATCAGCGCCCACAGCAAAAAGTCCCGGTCAAGATGGGAGCCGACAAAGCCGATGGCGCAGATGTCCTCCAGATGCGCCCGGAACGCTTCCCACAGCTTTTGCGCGCAGGGCCCCACCTGCCGGAGTGTGTACCGGGCCTGCTGCAGCTGAAATCGCCGCGTGTAAATGAAAAAATTGGTCCGGTACCGGTTCCCCACGACGGCCTGAAGATAGTCCATATACGCGAGGTCCTGCACCAGTGGCTCAATATACGCCGCCGCCACCTGCAGCGTCCGGGACAGCTCCTCCACCGTGAGGGGGGCGCCGTAGCATGCGATACAGATATTGTCCACCAGCGGATTGTTCCCAAGCCCGTGCATGTTTAAATCCAGGGCCATTCCGTCATGGCCGCACCACAGGCGTTTGGGCTGATAAGCCAATGTTTCCTTCATTTCCATCCCCACTTTCAGTTTTTCCTTTACTTGAGACAAGTGCCAGCGGACGGTGGCGGAAGGGATGTGCAGCAGCCCGGCGATCTCCCGGCCGGTCCTGTTTTCATAGTAATATAGGACCGTGATTTTCCGGTGGAGGGCGGAAAGGTACGCCACTTCTCTCCGCAGCTTTTCGATCAGGCAGGACGTGACGGCCTCCTGCTCCACATCCTGGTCGCTCTGTATCTGGTACAGCAGCTCAATATCCACATTGTTCCAATGCTTTTTATTACGGCGCAGATATTTGGACCAGGTATGGCAGCAGATGGTATACACAAAACCGTCCATATTGGCGACTTCGTCCTGCCGGCGCAGGGAATCGGCTAACGAACACAGAATCTCCTGGGACAGATCCTCCGCCAGAAAGCCGTCACGCGTTTTGGAATACGCAAAGCTCAGGATTCTTTTGGCGTACTGTTCCACAAGCCCGTCATGCCATTCGATACGACTCACCGTCCTTTCGAAGCGCTTCACTATATAAGTACCGCTAAGGGGGAAAACTGTTGGAAATATCTTTTGACAGGCCGAAATTTCCCGCTGGAAAAAACCGCCCCCATCGGATATCCCGACGGGGGCGGCGGCTTTCCCTATTTTGCTGTTTACAGCAGGGTGATGATGGCCATCTCGGCGGCGTCGCCGCGGCGGGCACCGGTCTTGATGATCCGGCAGTATCCGCCGTTGCGGTCCGCGTATTTCGGCGCGATTTCATCGAACAGCTTCTTGGCAACGCTCTCTTTGGTGACAAAGGACATCACCAGGCGCTTGTTGGCCAGGGTGGGCTCCTTAGCGATGGTGATCATCTTTTCCGTCAGGGAACGCACTTCTTTGGCGCGGGTGACGGTGGTCTCGATCCGCCCCTTTTCCAGCAGGAACGTGACCATGGCTCGCAGCATGGCGGTACGGTGAGCGGTCGGCCTGCCGAGCTTTCTGGTTCCGGGCATGTGAATTCAACTCCTTAATGTTCAGTTCGTGTCCGCCGCCGGCCAGCGGGCCGGGGACGGAAAATCACTTGGCGGGAACGATAAGGCAGGCCGCCTTATTCATCCTCTTCCTGCAGGCTGAAGCCCAGGGACGCCAGTTTATTGACGACTTCCTCCAGCGACTTGCGCCCGAGGTTGCGGACCTTCATCATGTCTTCCTCGCTCTTATTGATCAGGTCCTCCACCGTGTTGATGCCGGCTCTCTTCAAGCAGTTGAAGGAACGAACCGACAGGTCCAATTCCTCTATGGTCATCTCCAGCACCTTTTCCTTGCCCTTGTCGTCCTTTTCCACCATGATGGAATCGCCGGCATAGGCTTCGCCGGACAGGTCGACAAACAGGTTGAGGTGCTCGGTGAGCACCTTAGCCCCCAGGGAAACTGCTTCCTTGGCGGAAATGGTACCGTTGGTCCAAACCTCCAGCGTCAGCTTGTCATAGTCCGTGATCTGTCCCACACGGGTGTTCTCCACTGTGTAGTTCACCTTCACCACCGGGGTGTAGATGGAATCCACCGGAATGACGCCGATGGTGGGGGTCATCAGCTGCTTGTTGCGCTCGGCGGGGACATAGCCGCGTCCCTTGTCCATGGTAATTTCCATAGACAGGCGGGCGCCCTCGCCCAGGGTTGCGATGTGCATGTCGGGATCCAGGATCTCCACCTCGCTGTCGCACTTGATGGAGCCCGCTGTCACCTCACCGGGGCCCTCGGCCTCGATATAGACGATCTTGGGTCCGTCGCCGGCGATCTTGGCGGTCAGGCCCTTCAGATTCAGGATGAGCTCGGTGACATCCTCCTTCACGCCCTCCACGGTGGAGAACTCGTGCAGGATACCATCGATTTTGACCGAAGTAACCGCCACGCCGGGTAAGGAGGAAAGCAGGACGCGGCGCAGGCTGTTGCCCAACGTCGTGCCGTATCCGCGCTCCAGAGGTTCGACAACGAACTTGCCGTAGGTTCCGCTGGCGGCTTCGCTTTCGGAATTGGCAAGATCCATGACTTCGATTCGGGGCTTCTCAATCTCGATCATTCAAAACCCTCCTTATGAAAGCGGAAGGAGCCAAAAGGCCCTCCGCGGTGTATGGCCGTGCAGTTTCGCTGTCAGGCAGCCCCTGCCCCGCCGCCAGCGGCGGGGCAGGGAACGCTGCCGTTCGGTTCCTTACTTGGAATACAGCTCGACGATGAGGGTCTCTTCGATCGGAAGATCGATGTCCTCGCGCGCGGGAGCCGCCACCACTTTCGCTTCCAGGGTTTCCCGGTTGAGATCCAGCCACTTCGGCACCGGACGGGCGGAGTTGGCTTCGATGATCGCCTTGATTTTGCCCAGCTGACGGCTGGACTCCTTGACAGCGATAACCTGTCCTTCCTTCACCAGGTAGGAAGGAATGTTGACCTTGCGGCCGTTGACGGTGAAATGGGCGTGCAGCACCAGCTGGCGCGCCTCGGCGCGGGAGCTGGCAAAGCCCAGACGGTACACCACGTTGTCCAGTCGGGACTCCAGCAGACGGAGCAGGTTTTCGCCGGTCACGCCGGGCATTTTCTCCGCCAGCTCGAAATAGTGGTGGAACTGGTTCTCCAGCACACCGTAATACCGCTTGGCGAACTGCTTGGTACGCAGCTGCTTGCCGTATTCGGACGTCTTCTTGCGGCCCTGGCCATGCTGGCCGGGGGCGTATGCGCGGCGGGCGACCGAGCACTTCGCAGTGTAGCAGCGCTCGCCCTTCAAAAACAGTTTCTGACCTTCACGGCGGCACAGTCTGCACACCGCACCGGTATATCTAGCCATTTAAGCATGCACCTCCTGATAGCAGTTAGACGCGTCTTCTCTTGGGAGGACGGCATCCGTTATGGGGGATCGGGGTCACGTCCTTAATCATGGTGACCTCCAGTCCAGCGGCCTGAAGAGCGCGGATGGCGGCCTCACGGCCGGCGCCCGGGCCCTTAACATATACCTCCACCATCTTCAGGCCGTGCTCCATCGCCGCCTTAGCAGCGGTTTCGGCAGCGGTCTGAGCAGCGAAGGGGGTGGATTTCCGCGATCCGCGGAAGCCCAGCTCGCCGGAGCTCGCCCAGGAGAGGGCATTGCCCTGCAGATCCGTAATGGTGACAATGGTATTGTTGAACGTGGACTGGATATGCGCCGCGCCGCGCTCAATGTTCTTGCGTTCCTTGCGGCGGCGGGTAGCGGCACCCTTGCGCGCCGCAGTTTTAGCGACAGCCATTCTTCTACCTCCTGCCTATTTCTTCTTGTTGGCGATGGTCTTGCGGGGACCCTTACGGGTACGGGCATTGGTCTTGGTACGCTGACCGCGGACCGGCAGGCCCTTGCGGTGACGAACGCCGCGGTAGCTGCCGATTTCAATCAGCCGCTTGATATCGTACGCCACGTCGCGGCGCAGGTCGCCTTCCACCGTATAGTTGTGGTCGATGTATTCACGGAGCTTGGAAACGTCGTCCTCCGACAGGTCCCGCACACGGGTGTCGGGATTGACGCCCGTCGCCTTGATGATGTCGGAAGCAGACTTCCGGCCGATACCGAAGATATAGGTCAGGCCGATTTCGATGCGTTTGTCTCTGGGCAAATCAACACCAGCAATACGCGCCATGGATGGGTTCCTCCCTTTCGTTTATACTGTGCGCCTTAACCCTGGCGCTGCTTGTGTTTCGGATTCTCGCAAATAACCATAACACGGCCCTTGCGCTTGATGATCTTGCACTTCTCGCAGATTTTCTTGACAGAAGGTCTGACTTTCATAGCAATAACCATGCCTTTCCGGTTCCTGCCGCCGAGGCGGCCGGCCCCTTGTTGAAAATAGGCGTTGCCGCGGTCCCTGCCGCGGCCCGTACGACCCCGGGCTTACTTGGTACGCCAGGTGATGCGGCCCTTGGTCAGGTCATAGGGGGACATTTCCACCGTGACCTTGTCCCCCGGCAGGATCCGGATGTAGTTCATCCGCAGCTTGCCGGAGATGTGGGCCAGAATCTGATGTCCGTTGGCCAGCTCCACCTGAAACGTGGCGTTGGGCAGAGCCTCCACAACGGTGCCTTCCAATTCGATAACGTCCGCTTTGGACATTCAATAACCTCCTTAGGTGAACGGCCGCCGGGAACTCCCGGGGCTCGGTTATTGCGCCGCCTCGTCCCCGCCGGTTTCCGGCTGGCCGAGCGCCCTGCGCAGTTCACGGTTGGTCGCCATGGCCTTCTCCCCCAATATGCGGCGGGTCTGCGCCACATGACGGGGGTTCTTGCGTTTGGGCCGCTGTATCGGCCGTTCCTTCCCGTCCGCCACCATCAGGTAGCCGTCGGGCTCCACGGCCAGCACGGCCAGCAGCCGGTCCTTATCCCTGCCGGCCAGGGAGAGCACCACTCGCCCTCGTTGCAGCACCGTCTTCCCTCCTCAGGCCAAGGTCAGGATGACCGGTCCGTCCGCCGTAATGGCGACGGTGTGCTCAAAGTGGGCGGACAACTTGCCGTCCTTGGTGACGACGGTCCAGCCGTCCTTCAGGGTCCTGACGTCGCAGGTGCCCTGATTGATCATGGGCTCGATGGCGATGGTCATGCCCGGTAGCAGCCGGGGGCCGCGTCCGGGAGTACCGAAATTGGGAACGCTGGGGTCTTCGTGCAGGTTCGTGCCTACTCCGTGGCCGACAAACTGCCGTACCACCGAGTAACCGCGAACCTCGACATACCGCTGAACAGCCGCGCCGATATCGCCGATCCGGTTGCCCGCTTTGGCCGCCCGGATCCCCTCCTGGAGGGATTCCCTGGTGGCGTCCATAAGCGCCTGGGCCTCGGGAGATATATCCCCCGCCCCGAAAGTGGCGGCGTTATCACCGTGATAGCCGTTGAAATGCGCGCCCACGTCCACGCTGACGATGTCGCCGGCATGGATTACACGCTTGCCGGGTATGCCGTGGATGACTTCGTCGTTGACCGAGATACAGGCGCTGCCGGGAAATCCGCCGTAGCCGAGGAAGGAAGGCGTAGCCCCCTCACTCTCGATATACTTGCGGATCAGACGGTCGATCTCGCCGGTGGTGACACCGGGCTGGACCGCTTCGCCCGCCAGCTGAAGCGCCCTTGCCGAGATACGGCATGCTTCCCGCATGCTGCTGAGCTCCCGGCTGTTCTTAATGGATACCATAAGCAATCCGACCTTTCCTGGAAGAACGGTTACGCTAAATCCGGTTTTGTCCGGATTCCCTTACTGTTCCAGCGCCGCCAGCACCAATCGGGAGGTATCGGCGATTTCTTCCTGACCCTCCACGACAAACAGCTTGCCGGCCGCGGCGTAGTAGCTCTTGAGCGGTTCAGTCTGCTCGTGGTATACGCTGAGACGTTCCCGTACCGTATCCGGACGGTCATCCTGGCGCTGAACAAGGGTATCGCCGCAGCGGTCGCAGATTCCCTCCACCGTGGGACGCTTGTAGTCCACATGGTAGGAGGACCCGCAGCCGGGGCAGATACGGCGGCCCGATACACGCCGGGCAATGGTGTCGTCCGCGACCTCGATCTCAATTACGCGGTCGATTGCCACGCCCATGCGGTCAAGCGCCTCGGCCTGGGGAATGGTGCGGGGAAAGCCGTCCAGGATAAACCCGTCCGCACAGTCGGGCTGTGCCAGCCGGTCGCGAATGATGCCGATGACGATGTCGTCGGGCACCAGCTGTCCGCTGTCCATATATCCTTTGGCCTTCCGCCCCAATTCCGTGCCGCTTTTCAGCGCTTCCCGGATAATGTTACCCGTGGAAATTGTGGGAATGCGGAGCGTTTCACTGATAATCTCTGCCTGGGTTCCTTTTCCGGCGCCGGGGGCGCCGAGAAGAATCAGCTTCATGAAACTCCTCCTTCATCGCATCACCGTGGGTTCCGGTTCCTTTGGCGGCCGTCCGGATCCTGTCGGAACAATGTCCCGCAGGACACCGGACGGCATTCGTTTCAAAGGAGGCGGGCCCGGCTATCCGGATGTTACTCCAGGAAGCCCTTGTAATGCCGCATCATCATCTGGCTCTCGATCTGCTGGGTGGTTTCCAGGGCGACGCCCACCACGATCATGATGGAGGTGCCGCCGAGAGACAGGCCGTAGATGCCGCTCAGCGCGCCGAACACGCTGGGGAACACCGCGATCACGCCCAGGAAGAGAGCACCGATAAAGGTAATCTTATGCAGCACCCGCTTGATGAAGTCCTGGGTGGGCTTGCCGGGACGGTAGCCCGGAATGGCCCCGGAATTCCGGCGGAGGTTGTTGGCCATTTCCACCGGATTGTACTGGATGGTGACATAGAAGAACGCAAATCCGATGATCAGCAGGAAATACAAAATGATATACACCGGATGCGTTGAGGAAAACACATTGAAGAAACCGCTTTCCGGGATGGTGATAAAGCTGCCGATCATCTGGGGCAGAGACACAATGGACACCGCCAGGATGATGGGCATGACGCCGGACATGTTGACCTTGATCGGGATGAAGGTATTCTGCCCGCCGTACATCTTCCGGCCCACCACACGCTTGGCGTACTGGACGGGGATGCGGCGCTCGGCATTGGTGATGAGCACGATCAGCGCGATCATGGCCAGGAACAGCACCAGGATGATGGGCACCAAAATCACATACTTCAGGCCAGTGCCGTCGCTGAGCTGCTGGATACCCGCCTGATAGAAAATGTTGTAGAACAGGTAGGTCGCGCCATCCGGAACACGGGAAATAATACCCGCGAACAGAAGAATGGAGATACCGTTGCCGATGCCCTTCTCGTTAATCTGCTCGCCCAGCCACATCATCAAAGCGGAGCCGGCGGTAAAGCACAGCACGATAACGATACCGCCGAACCAGGCGGCGCCGCCGCTCTGGACCGCCTCGTCCAGGGCGTTGTACTTGTTGCGCACCATGAAATAGTACGCGACACCCAGCACAAGCCCCAGCACCACGGTGACATAGCGGGTAATCTGGCCCAGCTTTTTCCGACCGGCCTCGCCGTCCTTAGCCATCCGCTCCAGGGGAGGAATGGCCACCGTCAGCAGCTGAATAATGATGCTGGCGTTAATGTATGGGGTGATGGACAGGGCAAAAATACTGGCGTCGGAAAAGCCGCCGCCCGACATCAGAGTCAAAATGCTTCCGAGATCGGTGCTGCTGGCCCCCGTAGCGGCGGCCAAAGCGGCCACATCCACATACGGCACCGAAATAGCGGAACCGATGCGGAAAATCAGGATAATAAACAGGGTATACAGGATCTTTTTGCGGAGATCGACGATTTTCCAAGCATTTCTCAATGTCCGAAACACGTCAGATCACCTCGGCCTTCCCGCCGGCAGCCTCGATCTTCGCCTTGGCCGACTCCGAGAAAGCCGCCGCTTTGACGGTCAGCTTCTTCTCCAGCGTTCCGTTGCCCAGGACCTTGATACCGTCGCCGATCTTTTTAACCAGACCGGCCTTTTTCAGCGCTTCCGTATCCACGGTGGCGCCGTCCTCAAATGCGTTGAGAGCCGCCACGTTGACAGCGGTATAACGGGTCGCAAAGTTATTGACAAACCCGCGGGTCGGCAGACGCCGCTGGAGGGGCCACTGGCCGCCTTCAAATCCCCATTGCATGCCGCGGCCGGCGCGGGCCTTCTGGCCCTTGTGGCCCTTGCCGGCGGTCTTACCCTGTCCGGAACCGTGGCCGCGGCCAATCCTCTTTACGTCCCGGACGGAGCCCGGGGCGGGAGAAAGCTCATGCAGCTTCATATTCTTCGCACCTCCTTGCTTGAATTTAAGCCTCCGTCGCCTCGATGAGGTGGATGATCTTCTTCATCTTTCCTCTGGTCGCGGCATTATCCGGCTGACTCGTGGTATCGCCAATTCTGCGCAGACCCAGGGAAGCGGCGGTCGCCACCTGATCCGGCTTGGCCCCGATCAGGCTGCGCACCAGCTTGATCTGCAGGGCGTTGGTATTCGCCTTCTTTGCCATAGCAAAACCATTCCTTTCTGAAAGAAATCCTGTGAAGGACGCCCGGGATCCGCGGCCAGAACGCCGCGGACGGCGGTTAGCCTAAGATTTCCTTGGCGGACTTGCCGCGGACGGCTGCCGCCTCCTCCACCGTACGCAGCCGGGACAGACCGTCGAAGGTCGCGCTGACCACGTTGCAGGGATTGTTGGAACGGAGAGCCTTGGTGCGGATATCCTTGATGCCGGCCGCTTCCACAACGGCGCGGACAGCGCCGCCCGCAATAACGCCGGTACCGGGAGCGGCGGGCTTCATGAGCACACGGCCGGCCCCAAATTTGCCGATAATTTCGTGGGGGATGGTGGTGCCCTTCAGGGAGATGTGGATCAAGTGCTTCTTGGCATCCTCGATTCCCTTGCGGATGGCGTCCGGGACTTCGCCCGCCTTGCCGAGACCGTAGCCCACGGTGCCGTTGCCGTCACCGACCACCACCAGAGCGGCAAACTTGAAAATCCGTCCGCCCTTTACGGTCTTGCTGACGCGATTGATCGCGACAATGCGCTCTTTGTATTCCGAATTCGCTGCGTCGTATCTGGCCAAAGTATTTCCTCCCCTTCCTTAGAACTTGAGGCCGCCCTCGCGGGCGCCTTCGGCCAGCTCTTTGACGCGGCCGTGGTAGATGTAGCCGCCGCGGTCAAAAACGACCTCGGAAATGCCCTTGTCGGCGGCGCGTTTCGCAATGGCTTCGCCGACCTTCTTGGCGGCTTCCTTGTTCCCGCCGGCCATGCCGAAATCCTTTTCGACACTGGAGGCGGAGACCAGGGTAACTCCCTTGACATCATCGATGATCTGGGCATAGATGTGATTCAGGGAGCGGAACACGTTGAGACGGGGACGCTCGGCCGTGCCGCTGATCTTGCCGCGGACGCGGCGATGACGGCGCAGACGGGCTTTGTTGCTGTCAGCTTTGCTCACCATGGATTTTCACTCCTCCCTTTACTTCTTGCCCTTACCGCCGGCCTTGCCTTCCTTGCGGCGGATATGCTCGTCGGCATATTTGATGCCCTTGCCCTTATACGGCTCCGGCGGGCGCTTCTCGCGGACTTCCGCGGCGAACTGCCCCACCAGCTGCTTGTCGGGACCGGAGATGATGATCTCGTTGGGCGACGGAGCCTCGATGGTGATGCCGGGGATCTCGCTGACGGTAACCTGATGGCTGTAGCCCAGGTTCATCACCAAGTCCTTCCCCTGCTTCTGCACACGGTAGCCGACGCCGTTGACCTCCAGCTTCTTAGAGAAGCCCTGGGTCACGCCGGTCACCATGTTGGCGATCAGGGATCGGGTCAGGCCGTGCAGGGCACGGTTTTCTTTCTCGTCGTTGGGGCGGGTGACCAGCACCTCACCGTTCTCAACGGTAACCGTCATATTGGGATGTACCTTCTGAGTCAGGGTGCCCTTGGCGCCCTTAACTGTGACCACACCGTCCGCGATGGAAACATCGACACCGGCGGGCACCGCAATGGGTTTGCGTCCGATTCTAGACATACTCTTCCGCCCCCCTTACCAAACGAATGCCAGGACTTCGCCGCCGACATGCTCCTTGCGGGCCTGCTTGTCGGTCATGACGCCCTTGGACGTGGAAACGATGGCGGTACCAATGCCCTTCATGACCTTCGGCATGTCCTCGCTGCTGGAATAGATCCGCAGACCGGGCTTGGACACGCGGCGCAGGCCCATGAGCACCTGGGACTTGTTGGCCCCCTGGTATTTCAGGGTGACACGGATGACACCCTGCTTGCCGTCTTCGATAACCTGAAAACTCTTGACATATCCCTCGTCAACAAGAATCTGGGCAATAGCCTTCTTCATGTTGGAAGCGGGGATATCCACCGTATCGTGCTTGGCCGAGTTTGCGTTCCGGATTCTCGTCAGCATATCGGCGATGGTATCGGTGATTTGCATTCCGTCAACCTCCTTTAGCTATTGCTTACCAGCTTGCTTTTTTGACGCCCGGGATCTGGCCCTTGTAGGCGAGCTCCCGGAAACAGATGCGGCAGACGCCGTATTTGCGCAGATACGCATGGGGACGCCCACAGATCTTGCAGCGGTTATAACCCCGGGTGGAATACTTAGGCGTGCGCTGCTGCGAGATCTTCTTGGATGTTTTTGCCACAGTATTTCCTCCTTACTTCGCAAACGGGGCGCCCATCAGAGTGAGCAGCTCCCGCGCTTCTTCGTCGTTGGACGCGGTGGTGACAAAGCACAGGTCCATGCCGCGCACCTTGTCGATCTTGTCATACTCGATTTCCGGGAAAATCAGCTGCTCCTTGAGGCCCATGTTGTAGTTGCCGCGTCCGTCGAAGGAGTTGGGGTTGATGCCGCGGAAGTCGCGCACACGGGGAAGCGCCACGTTGAACAGGCGGTCCAGGAATTCGTACATTCTGTCGCCGCGCAGCGTGACCTTCGCGCCGATGTCCATGCCTTCGCGGAGCTTGAAGTTTGCCACCGACTTCTTGGCCTTGCACACCACGGGCTTCTGGCCGGTGATGGCAGACAGGTCGGTCATGATGGCTTCCATCACCTTGGCGTTGTCGCGGACCTCACCGCAGGTGACGTTGATGACGATCTTATCGAGTTTCGGGATCTGCATGACGCTTTTATAGCCGAACTTCTTCATCAGCGCCGGAGCCACGTCTTTGAGATAATAGTCTTTCAGTCTGGCCATGATGCTTCTCCCTCCTTACAGCGTTTCGCCGCAGCGCTTGCAGATGCGCGCCTTGGTATTGTCGGCGAACTTTTTATGGCCGACACGGGTCGGCTTGTTGCAGTGGGGGCAGATAACCATGACTTTGGAGGCGTACATCGCGCCTTCGGCGTCGATGATGCCGCCCTGGTCGCCCATTTTGCGGGGCTTCACATGCTTTTTCACCATGTTGCGGCCTTCCACAATAACTTTGCCCTCGGCAGGGCTGACTTCCAGGACCTTGCCCTTGTTTCCGCGGTCCTCACCGCTGATAATCAGGACGGTATCGCCCTTTTTTACATGCAGTTTTTTCATGACGTACCCTCCTCGTTTACAGCACTTCGGGGGCGAGGCTCAGGATCTTCATATAATCCTTTTCACGGAGCTCTCTCGCCACCGGGCCAAAAATACGGGTACCTCTCGGGTTCTTATCCTCACGGATAATCACCGCGGCATTCTCGTCAAAACGGATGTAGGTACCATCCTCGCGGCGAACGCCCTTGACCGTACGTACCACGACGGCCTTGACCACTTCGCCCTTTTTCACCACGCCGCCGGGTGCTGCTTTTTTAACAGATGCCACGATGACGTCGCCGATATTTGCATACCTCCTGCCGGAACCACCGAGGACGCGAATGCACATGATCTCCTTCGCACCGGTGTTGTCGGCTACCTTGAGGCAGGTCTGCTGTTGTACCACAGGTTGTTCCTCCTTTCAGGGGGCGCCGGAGCGCCCAACCGACCTTTACTTCGCTCGTTCGATGATCTGGGCCACGCGCCATCTCTTATCCTTGGAAAGGGGACGGGTCTCCATGACCATGACGCGGTCGCCCACCTTGCATTCGTTCTTTTCATCATGCGCCTTCAGCTTCACGGTGCGCTTGATGATCTTCTTATACAGAGGATGGCGGACATGGTCCTGGATCGCGATAACGACGGTCTTGTCCATCTTGTCGCTGACCACCGTGCCGACCTGCGTTTTTCTCAGATTCCGTTCGCTCACAGTTTACTCCTCCTTCCCTTACGCCTCGGCGCCGTTCTTCAGTTCTTTCTCGCGCACCACGGTTTTGATGATGGCGATTTCCTTCCGGACGGCCTTCAAACGCATCGGGTTGTCGAGCTGATTGATGGCATGCTGGAACCGAAGATTGAACAGCTCGGTCTTGAGGTCCTTCAGCCTGTTCTGAAGCTCGGTATCGTTCATTTCACGGATTTTTTCCATTTCGGTGTTCTTCATGCCTGCTCACCATCCGTTTCTTCCTTACGGACAAATTTGCACTTGATGGGCAGCTTGTTCGCCGCGAGACGCAGCGCTTCCCGCGCCGTCTCTTCGGATACGCCGGCGATCTCGAACATCACGCGGCCGGGCTTGACAACCGCCACCCAGTATTCGGGAGAACCTTTACCGGAACCCATTCGGGTTTCCGCCGGCTTCTCGGTAATGGGCTTGTCGGGGAAAATCTTGATCCAGACCTGACCGCCTCTCTTGGTGTAACGGGTCATGGCCACACGGGCGGCCTCAATCTGATTGGAGGAGATCCAGGCCGGCTCCAACGCCACCAGGCCGAACTGGCCGTAGGTGACCTGGTTGCCGCGGCTGGCTTTGCCGGTCAGGCGGCCACGGTGCACGCGGCGGTATTTGACTCTCTTGGGCAGCAGCATTACTTGCGGCCTCCTTCCCTGCGGGACTGGTTCTGGGCCTTAACGGCGCCGGCCAGCACCTCGCCGCGGTAGATCCACACCTTGACGCCGATACGGCCGTAGGTGGTGTGCGCCTCGGCGAAGCCATAGTCGATGTCGGCGCGCAGGGTCTGCAGCGGGATGGTCCCTTCATGATACTGTTCGGTACGGGCGATTTCCGCGCCGCCCAAACGTCCGGACACCTGGGTCTTAATGCCCTTGGCGCCCAGCCGCATGGCGCGGCCGATGCACTGCTTCATCGCACGGCGGAAGGAAATGCGCTTCTCCAGCTGGGCGGCAATGTTCTCGGCCACCAGCTGCGCGTTGACATCGGGGTTGCGTACCTCGACGATATTGATCAGGGTGGGCTTGCCGAGCATCTTTTCGCAGGTCTGGCGGAGCTTTTCGATCTCCGCGCCGCCCTTGCCGATGACGATGCCGGGCTTGGCGCAGTGAATATGGACGCGCACGCGGGAGGCGTCGCGTTCGATCTCGATTTTCGGCACGCCGGCGGCGTACAGGGTCTTCTTCAGGTATTTGCGCAGGTTATAGTCCTGCACCAGGGTATCGCCGATCTGATTCTCTTTGACGAACCAGCGGGAATCCCAGTCCTTGATGACACCGACACGAAGGCCGTGGGGATTGACTTTCTGTCCCATAACTTTCCTCCTCCTCGCTTATTCTTTCTCTTTGAGCACCAGGGTGATATGCGACGTTCTCTTTTCGATACGGTACGCACGGCCCTGAGCTCTCGGACGGATACGCTTGAGAATCGGTCCGGGACAGACGAAGCATTCGGCAACATAAAGGCTGTTCCGATCCATGTTGTAGTTGTTCTCCGCGTTGGCGGCCGCGGACTTGAGCAGCTTGCTCAGATACTCGCAGGCGGCCTTGGGGGTATGCTGCACAATCGCCATGGCGACGTCAACCGGCTGGTTGCGGATGAGGTCGAGAACGATTTGCACCTTTCGGGGGGAAATGCGGGCGTATTTGATTTCAGCCCTTGCTTCCATGGTGTTTCTCTCCTTTCAAGCCGCTTACTTGCCGGTGTTGGAACTCTTGGAGCCGGCATGGCCCCGGAAGGTCCGGGTGGGTGCGAATTCGCCCAGCTTATGTCCAACCATATCCTCGGTGACATAAACCGGCACGTGCTTGCGCCCGTCGTGCACGGCGATGGTGTGTCCGACGAAATCCGGGAAAATCGTGGAGGCGCGGCTCCAGGTCTTCAAAATGCGCTTTTCACCGGACTGGTTCATTTCCTGAATCCTTTTGAGCAGCACGGGCTGTACGAAAGGACCCTTTTTCACGCTTCTGCCCATTGATGTAATCTCCTTTCGTTACTTGCTGCCGCGGCGCTTCACAATGAACTTATCCGAACGGTTGTGATGCTTGCGGGTCTTGTAGCCCAGGGCGGGTTTGCCCCACGGGGTAACCGGGCCCGGACGGCCGATGGGGGATTTGCCTTCACCACCGCCGTGGGGGTGGTCACACGGGTTCATGACGGAACCGCGGACGGTGGGACGCCAGCCCATGTGACGCTTGCGGCCGGCCTTGCCGATCTTGACGTTTTCATGATCCAGATTGCCCACCTGGCCAATGGTAGCCATGCAGTTGAGCGGCACATACCGCATCTCGGAGGAGGGCAGGCGGATCAAAGCCATGTTGTTTTCCTTGCCCATCAGCTGGGCCATAACGCCGGCGCTGCGGGCCAGCTGAGCACCCTTGCCCGGATACAGCTCCACGTTGTGGACAAAGGTACCGGTGGGGATGCTGGACAGCGGCAGGGCGTTGCCGGGACGGATGTCGACATCAGCGCCGGACACCACGGTGTCCCCTACCTTCAGGCCCTGGGGAGCCAGGATATAGCGCTTCTCGCCGTCCTCATACTGGACCAGAGCGATATGGGCGCTGCGGTTGGGATCGTATTCCAGGGTAAGCACCTTGGCGGGGATATCCGCCTTGTTGCGCTTGAAATCGATGATGCGGTACTTGCGCCGGTTGCCGCCTCCGCGGTGGCGGACGGTGATGCGGCCGTAGCTGTTGCGGCCGGCATTTTTCTTCAGAGGAGCCAGCAGGCTCTTCTCCGGTTCCACCTTGGACAGGGGGCTGTAGTCGAGGACCGACATGCCGCGACGTCCGGGGGTGGTCGGTTTATACGTTTTGGTTGCCATTCCGATTCACTCTCCTATAATTGGGCTTTGCAGGGCGGGGCCGCCGCCCTATACGTTGCCTTGTCCCGAAATCCCCGGCTTAGAACATGCCGTCGAAGAACTCGATGGTCTTGGAATCGGGAGTCAGGGTGATGATGGCCTTTTTCCAATCGGAGGTATAGCCCTCAAAGCGGCCCGTACGGCGCTTGGCGCCTTTCATGCTGACCGTATTCACCTTCAGCACCTTCACGCCGAAGATCTCTTCCGCCGCTTTGGCGATTTCGATCTTGTTGGCGGTCTTGGCGACACGGAAGGTGTACTTCTTCTCACCGATGACCTGCACGGCCTTTTCCGTGATCACCGGGGCGAGGATAATGTCGCGAGCGTTCATTATTTGTACACCTCCTCGATCTTGGTGACAGCGTCCTTCAGCACGATGAATTTATCGGCGTTGAGGACCTCGTAGGTGTTCAGGGTGTTGACCAGGGTCACATTGACACCGGGGATATTGCGGGCGGATTTGAGCACGGTCTCATCCTTTTCCGGCAGCACAATCATGACCTTTTTCTCCGCGCCCAGGGCTTTGAGCATGGCAGCCACGGTTTTTGTCTTGATCTCCTCCAAAGTCAGGGCGTCCAGCACGATCATGTCGCCGGTGGCCACTTTGTCGGAAAACGCGGACTTCAGCGCCAAACGGCGCATTTTCTTGGGGATCGCGTAGCGGTAGCTGCGGGGCTTGGGACCGAAAGCGATACCGCCGTGCGTCCACTGAGGGGAACGGGTCGAGCCCTGACGGGCGTGGCCGGTGCCCTTCTGGCGCCACGGCTTTTTGCCGCCGCCGCTGACTTCGGCGCGGGTGAGGGTGGACTGGGTGCCCTGGCGCTGGTTGGCCAGATAATTGACAACGGCACTGTGCATGACCGCCTTGTTGGGCTCGATGCCGAAAATGGCGTCGCTGAGCTCCATCTTGCCGGTCTCCTTGCCGGTCATATCGTAAACGGATACAGTAGGCATTGTTTGATTTCCTCCTTCCCTTACGCCTTCTTGACGGATTCGGAGAGCGTCACGACGCTGCCGCGGGGACCGGGAACGGCACCCTTGACCGCGATGAGGTTGTTCTCCGCGTCAATCTTGACGACGGTAAGATTCTGAACGGTAACGCGCTCCGCGCCCAGATGCCCGGCGCCCTTCATGCCCTTGAAGACACGGGACGGGGACGAACAGGCGCCCTGGGAACCGGCGTGGCGGGCCACCGGGCCGCTACCGTGGGTTTCCTTCAGGCGGTGGAAGTTCCAGCGCTTAATGGCGCCGGCGTAGCCTTTACCCTTGCTGGTGCCGACTACATCCACGTGGTCGCCGGCCGCGAAAGCGTCTGCCTTCACGATATCGCCGACGTTGAACGCGTCGCAGTTGTCAAAACGGAACTCGCGCAGCGTCTTCTTCGGCGCCACGTCCGCTTTGTCGAAATGGCCCTTCAGAGGCTTGGTCACCCGCTTGACGGACACCTCGCCGAAGCCGAACTGCACGGCGGCGTATCCGTCGTTCTCCACCGTCTTTTTCTGCACGACGGTGCAGGGACCGGCCTCAATGACCGTGACCGGGATGACGTTTCCCTTGTCGTCGAAGATCTGCGTCATGCCGACCTTCTTGCCGATGATGGCTTTTTGCATTGTCTATACCTCCTTGGTTATTGGTTGACCCTGCCCGGCGCTGTCCGCCGGCCGCCGTTTCCCCGGGGGGGTGACCCCTGCGGGACATGCGGCCCGTTTCTGTCGCCGTGCCCGGTCAACATGACCTCGCGGGTGGAACCTGACAAGCGCTTACAGCTTGATTTCGATTTCCACGCCGGCGGGGAGCTCAAGGCCCATCAGGGCCTCAACGGTCTTGTTCGAGGGGCGGAGGATGTCAATCAGGCGCTTGTGCGTGCGCATTTCAAACTGTTCGCGGGAATCCTTGTACTTGTGCACAGCGCGCAGGATGGTGACGATCTCCTTCTCGGTGGGAAGCGGAACGGGGCCAGACACGCGGGCACCGGTGCGGCGGGCGGTCTCCACGATCTTTTCGGCGGACTGGTCCACCAGCTGAGGATCGTACCCCTTGATGCGAATGCGAATTTTTTCTTTGACTGCCACTGAAAAACGCCTCCTTAATATTGAGTTGGCGGGCGGCGCTGAAACCATCCACCCGGCCGGGTGTTCCGCGACCGGCATTTAAAAAACCGGAAACTTGCGGAATCAAGCGTCCGGGTACGTTCAGCGTCCTGAAGGCGCAGCGAAGGCCAGAGCAACCCATCATGGCCTGCGGGTCCTTACAGTATTCCTTGTCGCCCGGTTTAAAATCGGACATACTCAGCGGAAAAACCGGCTGTACAGCCGCAACCTCCCGCTTCATCGCATATCGTGCAGTCTGCGGACGGATCTCCTCGGAAAAACGCGCAATTTTCCCTAGGTTCACAGTCACGCCTCATTATATTACTATAGCTCTTTAAGAAAAGCAAGGGCTTTTTTCGAATTTTTCGGAATTTCAGGAATTTTTTCCAGTACCACCGCAAGAGTCTTCCCATGGCCGCCAGCCGGAGCGTTTCCGATCCACTCGCCCGTCCGGGCGAAAAAACACCCCTTCCCGGCGCAGGAGCTCCGCCTGCTCCGTCCAGCCGGGAGCGGTCTCCCCACGGGCGTTGACCACCCGATGGCAGGGCGTTTCCCGCCCCGGCGGGGTTTGGGAAAGGATCCGGCCCACCAGCCGGGCATTCCGTGGACGGCCCAGCAGGGCTGCAATTTCCCCGTAGGTCAGCACCTTCCCCTCCGGAATCGCCTCCACCAGGCGGTATACCGACAGAGACAACTCCTCGTCCATCCGACACCCGCTCCCTTCCCATAAAAAGACCGGGCCCGGAAAATCCGGCCCCGGCGGGTTTGACGTCCGCTTATTTCTCGTCCCCGTACAGGTTGAGACGGAACAGACGGGTCTCATCTTCCTGGTTCTTGCAGATGACCTCCGCTTCGCCCACATTGCCCCAGTCGATAGCCTTGGACAGGGCCAGCAGCTGGGTCAGCTTGCTCTTGAGGTTCAGCACATCACCGTCCGCTGTTTTCAGGAACACATCACCCTTGGCCGTTTCCGCAAAGGCCATGAGCTTGTTGAAATCAAAATTATGGATCTTGAAGCCTTCCATTGTCGTATCTCCTTTCCATAGGACACGCCTCCCCACCGCGGTGCGGAAGGGAAGCTCCCTCTAATATATGTATTATAATGGCCGGGCACGGCGGCGTCTAGCCGTAAAAACGCCGAAGTTTAGCGGGGGCGAATTGTGGAATTCGGCGAGATGGATAGGAGTGGCAGCGTCTGGGAGGAAATTCATAAAAGATTCATAAACACCCCTTGACACCGGGCGCTGGGAATGGTACCTTATAGTTAAGTTAGCACTCGCGAGTTTAGAGTGCTAATCCCGGCACCTTCTTTGCAGGCCGGGGATCATTATTTCAAAAAAGGAAGGAATCGTCATGGAGCTGGGCGAGCGCAAGCTGAAAATTCTCGCCGCTATTATCGAATCGTATATCCGCACCGGCGAACCGGTAGGCTCCAAGGCGCTGACCTCCGCTCTGGACAACGCCGTGTCCTCCGCCACCATCCGCAACGAAATGGCGGAGCTGGCCAATCTGGGTTACCTGGATCAGCCTCACACCTCAGCGGGCCGGGTGCCCACAGCGGCCGCTTTTCGCCTGTATATCGACCGCCTCATGCCCCGTAAATCGTTGAGTGACGGGGTAAAAAAGCAGATCGATGAGTTGCTGGCTTCTTTCGCTGGCGATCCCGACCGGCTTGTCAGCGAGGCCTCTCAGGCACTGGCGGATGTGTCCGGCTGTGCCGCCGTAACCACCACCCCCTCGCTGCCCAGTTCCAGTGTGCGCCGCATCGAGATCATGCGCGTTTCGCCGCGGGCCGCCGCCCTGCTGATGATGACTGGCGCCGGCGCCCTGCGCAGCCGCATCTGCCGCTTTGACTTCGACGTGGACGACCAGGTGATGGAGCAGCTGTCCAAGGCGCTGTCCGATGCCTTTTCCGGGGCGGCACTGGCGGACATTGGCCTGTCCCAGGTCCAGCACCTGATGGTGGAGCTGGGGGAAAACGGCCTGCGCTGCGCTCCCGCCCTGACCTGCTTTTACGAGCTGGTACAGGAGTCCGCTGAAGCGGAGGTGCTGCTCACCGGGCAGCTGAATCTGCTGCGCCATCCGGATTTCGAGCTAACCCGGGCCCGGGAGCTGTTGAGCTTTCTGTCCCGGCGTGAACAGCTGATGAACATGCTGGCGGCTTCGCCGGCAGGGCTGCATGTAGTGCTGGGCAGCGAAAGCCCACGGCCGGAGCTGGAGGGTTCCAGCATCATATTGACGCAATACACCCTGGGTTCTTCCTCTCAGCCGACAGCCGGTTCTATCGGCCTGATCGGCCCCCTGCGGATGAATTACTCCGAAGCCATACCGAGGCTGGAGTATTTTGCCAAAGCAGTGGGCCGCCTGCTGTCTGAGCTGCTGGGCGAAGAGGGATAGACCCGCCGGGGTCAGAATAGGAGGTTTTCCACGTGGAAAAAGAGAAGGAAAAGAAGGCGGCGGACACCCCGGAAGCCCCTCAGGCCGCCGATGAAAAGAAAGAGGCATCCCCGGAGAAAGCGGATGTCGGCAAGGCCTCTAAGAAAAAGGAGGCCAAGGCGGAAAAGGCCGCGCAGACCGCCGCGCTGGAGCAAGAGGTAGAGAAACTCAAGAAAGAACTGGCGGAGACCAAGGACACCTATCAGCGCATGCTGGCGGAATACGCCAACTACAAACGCCGCACCGAACAGGAAAAGGAGCAGATCGGGCTGTTCACCAAGGCGGAGCTTCTGGGCAAGTTGCTCCCCACCCTGGACAATCTGGAACGGGCGGTGGAGGCCCCTGCCGGCGAGGAATACAAAAGCGGAGTGGATATGACCATCCGCCAATTTCACGAGGCACTCATCGCCTTGGGGCTGGAAGAAATCCCCGCCGACAACCAGCCCTTTGATCCGGAGGTCCATCACGCCGTCATGCGGGAGGACGCTGACGGCGTGGAGCCGGACACCGTGACCCAGGTGTTTCAGAAGGGGTACCGGGTAGGCGGACGGCTGTTGCGCCCGGCTATGGTCAAGGTAGCCAATTAAAAAGGGATGAAATTTCCTTTTTTCTTAATACTATATATCACTTAGCGTATCACAAACTGGGAGGTAATTGATATGGCAAAAATCATCGGTATTGACCTGGGAACCACCAATTCCTGCGTTGCGGTCATTGAAGGCGGCGAGCCCGTCGTCATCCCCAACGCGGAAGGAGCCCGCACCACCCCGTCCGTGGTGGCGTTTAAAAAGGACGGCGAACGCATCGTCGGCCGCGTAGCAAAGCAGCAGGCCGTTTCCAACCCCGACCGCACCATTTCCTCCATTAAGCGGGAAATGGGCACCGCACATAAGGTGACCATCGACGGTAAGGACTATACGCCGCAGGAAATCTCCGCCATGATTCTGCAGAAGCTCAAACAGGACGCTGAGGCGTATCTGGGCGACAAGGTAACCGAGGCGGTCATCACGGTCCCCGCCTACTTCACCGATGCCCAGCGCCAGGCTACCAAGGACGCGGGCAAGATCGCGGGCCTGGAGGTCAAGCGCATCATCAACGAGCCCACCGCGGCGGCCCTTGCCTACGGCATCGATAAGGAGACCGACCAGAAAATCATGGTCTATGACCTGGGCGGCGGCACCTTCGATGTATCCATCATCGAAATGGGCGACGGTGTGCAGGAAGTGCTGGCCACGGCGGGCAACAACCGCCTGGGCGGCGACGACTTTGACCAGCGCATTGTCAAGTGGCTGATTGACGGCTTCAAGGCTGAAAACGGCATTGATCTTTCCTCAGATAAAATGGCCATGCAGCGGCTGCGCGAAGCGGCCGAGAAAGCCAAGATTGAGCTGTCAGGCTCCACCACCAGCACCATCAACCTGCCCTTCATCACCGCGGACGCCAACGGTCCCAAGCATCTGGACATGACGCTGAGCCGCGCCAAGTTCAACGAGCTCACCGCCGATCTGGTGGAAAGCACCATGGGGCCGGTCCGTCAGGCGCTGAAGGACAGCGGCCTGAGCGCAGGCGACATCAACAAAGTACTGCTGGTGGGCGGGTCCACCCGTATCCCCGCCGTGCAGGAAGCGGTCAAGAATTTCATGGGCAAAGAGCCCTTCAAGGGCATCAACCCCGACGAATGCGTGGCCATGGGCGCGGCCCTGCAGGGCGGCGTGCTGGGCGGCGAGGTCAAGGGCCTGCTGCTGCTGGACGTCACCCCCCTGTCTCTGGGCGTGGAAACCATGGGTGGCGTCATGACCAAGGTCATCGACCGCAACACCACCATCCCCACCAAGAAATCCCAGATTTTCTCCACCGCCGCCGACAACCAGCCCTCCGTTGAGGTGCACGTGCTGCAGGGCGAGCGGGAATTCGCTAAGGACAACAAAACCCTGGGCGTCTTCCATCTGGATGGCATCGCCCCCGCCCGCCGCGGCGTTCCGCAGATCGAGGTAACCTTCGATATCGACGCCAACGGTATCGTCAACGTCAGCGCCAAGGACCTGGGCACCGGCCGGGAGCAGAAGATCACCATCACCTCCAACACCAACATGTCCAAGGAGGACGTGGAAAAGGCCGTCAAGGAAGCCGAGCAGTACGCGGCAGAGGACAAAAAGCGCCGCGAGGATGTGGAGGTCCGCAACAGCGCTGACCAAGCCGTTTACCAGTGCGAAAAATCCATTGAAGAGCTGGGCGATAAGCTGGATGCCGCCGACAAGACCGAGCTGCAGCAAAAACTGGATGCGCTGAAAGAGGCGCTCAAGGGCCAGGATACGGAGGCCATCAAGCAGAAACAGGAAGACCTGATGAAGAAGTTCTACGATGTCAGCGCCAAGGTCTACCAGGCCAACGCCCCGGCAGACGGCGCGCCGACGGAGGGTCAGCCCAATGCCGGCGGAGCCGATGGCGCTTCCGGCGACGGCAACTACTACAACGGCGAAGTGAAATAACCGTTTACCCGAAAGGATCCGGGCACGGAAGACCGGCGGCAGGCGCTGCCGGTCTTCGGCCTGACTTAACGCAGGAAATGAGGGGGAGGCCGTTATGGCTGAGACGAAACGCGACTACTATGAGGTCCTGGGGCTGCAGAAGGGCGCCTCGGACGACGAAATCAAAAAGGCCTACCGCCAGATGGCCAAAAAATACCATCCCGACCTCAACCCCGGCGACAAGGAGGCGGAGGCCCGGTTCAAGGAGGTCAATGAAGCCTACGAGGTCCTGTCCGACCCGCAGAAGAAAGCCCGGTACGACCAGTACGGCCAGGCGGGCGTGGATCCCAATTTCGGCGCCGGAGGTTACCAGGGCTACGGCTTTGACAACATCGACATCGATCTGGGGGACATCTTTTCTTCCTTCTTCGGCGGAGGCGGCGGATTCGGCGGCAGCCGGCGCCAGAATGCCAATGCCCCCCGGCGGGGCGGCGACGTCACCGCGTCGGTGGTGCTGTCCTTTGACGAATCTGCCTTTGGATGCAAAAAGCAGGTACCGGTCCACATCATCGACACCTGTCCCGACTGCAAAGGGTCCGGTGCGGCCAAGGGCACAGCGCCCCAGACCTGTCCCCAGTGCGGCGGGTCGGGACAGGAACGCCGCCAGCAGCGCACCCCCTTCGGTGTGGTTCAAACCCAGACGGTCTGTTCCCGTTGCCATGGCCGGGGCCAGGTCATCGAGAAACCCTGTCCCACCTGCAGCGGCTCCGGACAGGTCCGCAAACCCACCACCATCGGTATCAACATCCCCGCCGGTATTGACGACGGACAGGTGATCACCATCCGCGGCAAAGGCAACGCCGGACAAAACGGCGGTCCCGCAGGGGATCTGCAGGTGCAGGTATCGGTGCGGCCCCATCCCCTGTTCGAGCGCCGGGGCAACGATATCTGGTGCGAGCTGCCCCTGACCTTTTCCCAGGCCGCCCTGGGAGCGGAGGTATCGGTGCCCACCCTGGAGGGCAAGGTACCCTTCACCGTCAAAGAGGGCACCCAGCCCGGCGAAACCATCCGTCTGAAGGGCAAGGGCTTCCCCTTTGTCAACGGAAGGGGCCGGGGAGACGAAATTTTTCGGGTGACCATTGAGGTTCCCCGCAACCTGACCTCTGAACAAAAACGAATCCTCAAAGACTTTGAGTCCACCACAGGGGAACATAATTATCAAAAACGCAAGGGCTTTTTTGACAAGCTGAAAGATATGTTCAATTCGTGACAATTTCCGCCCCCCGCAAATCCGGGGGGCGGAGCCGCGTAAATCTTGAAATACTAGCGCACACGTCACGTCGCGCTGGGACAGTCTGCCAACGGCGAAGGTTTGTTTACTTACTGCCCGTAAACGGGCTGTCTAAAAGTTCGCCATTTTTAGCCGTTCGCCTTCCTGATCCTCTTCTAACTGGTTCCGAATGTATTCCGCTATCTTTTTATTATTCTTTCCTCCCGTATTCCACATAGTATTCTCTACACTAGCCTTCCTGTTGCGATACCTATGCTCTGGAAACTTCTCGTATAACATCTAACACCAGGCTTTTCTCTTTAGATACCCCATGAATCTTGATATCGAATATCCCAGCGGTTCTCCATCAGCATATGGATATGTACCGGGCATGCTTTGCTTCTATTATCTTAATTAATTTCTTCCATCACACAGTGTTTTTTTAATCTCTCCAATTTCTCTACACTTTTGTGCTAAAGATACTATTCGCCGATATTTTGGTGCAAATACCGTATAATTTTTCGATTTTGCTCATATCCTATAAAGTATTTGTGTTGTTCATTTTGAATAAACTCCCTTTGCTCGTGCAGGTAACAGATACAAGCAAAGGGAGTTTTTATTATTCCATTGTCGACAATAGGCCGCATTCACTTAAACCGACCGCTAGGCGGTCGGTTTAAGTGAATGCGGTATACAAAGTAGGCGGGCAATAATTACAATGACCCACCTACTTATTTTATAACAATAGTACTTCTCCGGAAAGAGATTTTGAGCCCAATACTTACATCAGTTTACAAATCAATTGTTTTTTCTTCTTTTTTTAATGAAGCCGATTTAATGGCTAATTATAAATGAAAGAGGTAAAATTTATGGCATGCAGAGACACTATTGGAACAAACAATCAAATGCGCATGGAAACCCCCACGCAGGTCTCCCGCACAGAGGATTCGATTAGCCTCTCGACCGGACCGTTTTATTTTGGAGTGGATTCTGCTACCCGAGCAGATACGGTTCTCCAGAACAATCTGACATTGTTTGACTGGGTAACACGTAATAAGATGTATCCTAATTATTGGGGACGATACATCGGCGGTGAAAAAAACATCACTCATGAGGAATTGGATTTCCTGCATCAAAAGGGATGCAAAGTCGCTTTTATTTACAACGGCTGCGTTAAAAACAAGATGACTCTTGAACAGCAGGGAGTCATCGACGGAAAAAACGCTGCCATCTCCGCTATTGAACTGAAAGTACCGGAAAATAACGTTATCTTTTTAGAAGTAAATCCGATGGAAAATGTAACCGACGCCTATCTAAAGGGATTTGCGGAATCTCTGATTCAGGAAGGATATGCACCAGGATTTTGTGCCAATACCGACTCTCACTATGATTTCGATCATCAGTTCAGCCGGGGATACCAGAATAATCCCGAGATTTTCGGACAGTGTCTGATTTGGGCCGTTTCCCCTAGCATTCCGGAGTATTACCGAACAACCGACACACACATGGTCTATCCGGACACCTGGACTCCTTTCTGTCCTTCCGGCATGACACAGAACCAGATCGCCATTTGGCAATATGGACGCGAGTGCCATCCTATCCTTGACCATTCGGGCAATACTACCTCCTTCGATATTAGTATTATTCAGGATGCCTCCATCCTCCTGAACAAGTTATTTTAATTCAAAAAGAAGGAGGATAAAAATGTCCTGTATATGCGTTTCTTCCATAACGGTAAGTCCTTCAAAAAAAGAGATGCCCATCGGTGGTTCGTTTTTTGCCTCCGTCACGGTATCTCCTGCCAATGCAACCGATAAATCCGTGTGCTGGAGTTCCAGCGATACCAGCGTAGCCACAGTAAATCCAGACAGCGGTTTAGTCAGGGCGATAAAGCCCGGAACAGCTGTTGTCATGGCCACTGCAAAGGACGGCAGTGGTAAGAGGGACTGTTGCACCATCACGGTCAATAACGATACTCTGGTGGAATCTGTACGCCTGAACTTCTCTTCACGGATCGTGACTCCTGGTACAAGTTTTACATTGGAGGCCACCGTCTGCCCTCTTAATGCCGCCAACCGGTCCGTATGCTGGAGTTCCAGCAACACCAGCGTAGCCACAGTAAATCCAGACAGCGGTCTGATTATAGCCAGGAGCATCGGTACGGCCTCAATTACAGCTACTGCAAAGGACGGCAGCGGTAAAAAAGATTGCTGCACCGTCACAGTTAAAAATTCTATTCCGGTTTCTTCTGTCTGTCTAAACATCTCTTCGCGGACACTGAACCCCGACACATGCTTTACCCTTCGGGCCACAGTGTGTCCAGAAAACGCCACCGACAGATCTATATGCTGGAGCTCAAGCAGTACCAATGTGGCCACAGTAGATGCCGACAGCGGCGTGGTAACGGCTAAGGCAGCCGGTACCGCTGTTATTACAGCCACCGCAACGGACGGTAGCGGAAAAGCCGACTGTTGTACCGTCACGGTAACCGAAGATACACTTTCCACCAACGTATGGGTCGGCCCGCTGAACATGCAGTTGGATCTGTATGCGAATCGCTCCGCATATGCGTATGCTACCGTATTACCTACCTGTGCTGCCAATAGGGGGGTCTCCTGGTGTTCTAGCGATACCAACGTAGCTACCGTTAATCCCAATACCGGACTGGTCTATGCCCAAGGGGTTGGTTCAGCCGTCATCATGGCTGTGGCAAATGACGGCAGCGGGGCACACGATACCTGTTGTGTGAGAGTACGAGACGTGGATGTAACCGGTCAAAGCCCCGACGAGCTGCTGCCAAACAATAAACTACTTCTTCTGAATCACTTAATCTATTTATCTGGTGTTTGGTCTGGTGATAATACAAGGGTAGCTGATGCAGTGAAATATCTGTTGGACACCGGCCTGGACAGAATTTTTAGGGAGGAAGGCTCCTACCCCGCGGAGATGTCCCGCTCAGAATGGGAAGCGGTTCTGCACCTGATTCGGGCGGATCCCGCACTCTCCGATCTGCGCATTGAACACCCGGTGGATAACGAGAATACGGGAATGCGTGTTGCCGCCTTTGTGGACGGGGAAGGCAACGCCTATGTCGTGTTCCGCGGCACCAGCTCACTGGCCTACGAGTGGTACGACAACGGTATGGGCGGCTATATGTCCGATACACCCTGTCAGCAGGAATCGCTGGATTACATCGAAAACACGCTGGGATACTATGCGAATGGGAATTATGTAGGTGACAGCCAAAAGCCGTACAAAACTTTGACTGTCAGCGGTCACTCCAAAGGTGGTAACCGCGCCCAGTATGTAACCATTACCTCCTGTATCGTCGACAAATGCGTATCCTTTGACGGCCAAGGCTTTTCCATGGAGTTTCTGGAAAAGTATAAGGACGAGGTGCTCAAACGCTCCGACAAGATCATCTCCATTTCCTGCGAATATGATTTTGTCAACTGCCTCTTCTATCCCCTGCCCATCCCCGTTGAAAACAGAATCTATCTGGCCGCCCCCTATTTGTCTGTGGGCAATTTCCCAAAATACCATTCCCCTTATGTAATGATCGGGAGTAGTGGGCAGTTTTATCGCAAAGCCGATGCTTCCTTAATTACCAAAATGGCAAATTCCCTAACTCTGTTTGCGTGCTCTGTTTTAAAAGGGGAAGAACGGGAAAAGGCCATGTGCGATGCAATGTCCGCGTTTGACACCAGCGAATTTAAACAGGCCGATGGGATCCTAGCGGCCATAATGTCACTATTGAAGGCCATGAAGCCATACATAGCAGCCACCCCTGGTCTCACCGCCATAAACCGTTTGCTAGACGCCATATTGGAGGAGGCAAACCCGCCATTAACAGCGCTGGGTACCTTGGCTGATCAAATAAACAAGGCCTCCTTTGCCGAGCTGAAATTATGCCTGATGCATGATTGCGAGGACCCGGATAGGGATATTTTCCTGTTAACGGCGGTTATGAACGCCATGCCGGGCAATATCACCTTTGGCGATCAGCTGGAATTGGTCGGATACCTGGCACAAAATATTGTGGTGGAACCGGTTAAATTCATCGAAAAAGCGGCTGAGTCCCTCGTCAACTGGGTGATTTCATGCGCAGATAAAATTGTTCAGCTGTTTTCAGGTGAATGACCCCGTTTATACCCCACTTACCAACTTAACTCTTCATACGCAGTCAGGGCCTTTTAAGCCCTGGCTGCGTATGCTTTTTAGGTTAAGATGCCGGCGGCAATAAAGGATGCCGCCGGTATTTTAGTAATATTTAATCACCTAATCACCAGACTTCCGGTTTCCTTATCCTCAATAATGAATACCCGACGGTACGGATCGTCTTGGCTCTGGGGATACACATAAAACTCCTGCCATCTTTTGTTGGTTATATCGTTGATGTCGGAAGCGCTTTTCCCTTTGAGTTCATCGTATTTCTCATCTTTAATAATATCCGCTATGATATAGCCTAATAATTGGCGGTCCAGCATCGTCTGAGCAATAGGCTGTAGTATCTCCCCAATGCTACGGCCGTTTGCCGAGGATTCCTTTATATGGATCCAAACCGATGAGGCATAGTTCTTTATATCCCCCTTTTGATACAATTCCGACAGATCGGTGTCCCGGTTATATCGCCCGCTAAAAGTGGCGTCCGGTTGCGCAAGGACCTCCAAAAAAAACTCATCACATACCTGTCCCACAATCTCATTCATCAGCTCTTCATACTGGTCGTGTATCAATACCCCGAAATACCCGTCCGATATCGTAAGCCCTTTCGAGGTTCTGCTGCAACAGGCAGTAAATTTGTCTTCTTTCGTGCCGGCTTGGGGATACATATGGAAGGTATCGTAGCTGGCCAGAACCCCCTCCGGTTCCACAGAGATTTCGATAAATTTCTCCCCGTATTTTTCCTCTAGGTACTGCATTACAGCAGCCCGTCTTTCCTCCAAGGTATATCTTTTCTTCACATTACCTATGCCTAATAGCGAGCAGCCGGTACCATTCACCATAAGTAAGAATGTCACGAGAATCACCAGCAGCTTTCTCACATCATTCCCTCCTTTTTATGTTTTTCTTTATTTTACCATATAGCACTATTCTATTCAATAATAAGCTACTGTCATTATGAAATAACCATGCTCCATACCGATCCTATTTTACCGACGGATGGCGTCCGGCATAAATATTCATCATATGCTGGCAATTACAGACCATTTTATTTCGTTATTTATATATTTACTATCTCCAGCATATAGTATTTTTGCGGCGCGTCCAGGCCGTTTTCCCACTCCACGCAGGTGAAGCCGCAGCTTTGAAGCGTGTGCTCCACCTCCGGGTGGGCATAAGCCTCGACGCGCCGGTAGCCCTTCGCCCCGGCGTCCGCGACGGCTTGCCGGATCATTTTGGTGGCAATCCCGATCCGGTCAAACTGTGGTCCGAAAACCCCTCCTCCGGCATAACAGGTCAGCAGAAGGACCCGATCCATCGGTTCCTCGCCGGGGGGCAAAAAGCCCCCGTCCCGGCAGGAGATGTCCTTTGGCAGAATCCCCAGGAACCCGCAGGTCTGCGAGCGCCAGACCGCCTCATATCCCCACCCGCCGAACCGTTGCGCCGCTTGACGGTGAACAATGCTCTCTGGATCTAGGACGCCTCCGTTGATGACGCAGGGGTGGCGTCCTTTGTCCAGATCCTCCTCGGTCAGGAGACGGACGGACACCTCATCGAGGGAGGCCTTGGCCACAGGCTCCGCCCGGCAATCCTCTCCCCCCTCCCGGTTCCCGAACAGCTCCGGATGGCGGTTCGCCATGTCCACCAGCTTGTTGATATCGTATCCCCGGTAATGGAATTCCTCCACGGGGCAGGAATCAAGGGACAGCTTTTTGATGGACCCTTCAAAGAACCAGATATTCTCGAAATCCGTGCTGAAGGCTCCCCATTCCCCCACCTTGCTGTTGGAGAGAGCAACACTGTCGGACCGGCTGCCGTCGAAAGCCATCTGCCGGATGCTCCGTCCAGTGAGCCTCAGCTGCTCTTCCTCCTCCTTCACACCGGCGGCCTGGGCCAGGGCCTGCCGCGCCTGTACCATATGGTCGGTATGGTGAGCCGCCAACGGGAACCACCGGCCGTTGAGAAAAAAACCAGCGGCATCGGCTTCCCCTCGGCGGAGCCGTTCCACGTGTTCCCGAACGTATTCCGGCACCTCTTTACTGGGGGATTCCGCAGAAATGTCCCAGACCCGGTAGAACCGGAACTCCACCGGCACGCCGGTATCCTCGCAAAAGCACCGGACCACCTCCGGAAGTGCAGAGGAGCACCCTGTACAGGAATGGGAGGCAACCGTTTCCACCAGCAACCGTTTCATAACCATCCATACACCCTTTTCTCTGTATTGCCGCATGGTTGGGATCTCACATGCGGGAGGGATCCCCTCCCAGCAGCCTGCGGAAAGCCGCGGTCAGCAGATCCTTGCGAATGCCTTTTCAGGCGCGCCCAGTGTACAGGGCAATGTAATATAGCTTTCATCAGAAATTAGCCGAGAGTCCGGCATAGCCGATGACTCAGACCCCATTCAAACGGGGAGAAAGCCTCTCCGGCCGTCAGCCAATTCCTCTAGTCCCATGACATCTTGATCGTTTTCTATCAGGCAAGAGTCCCTGGACACGGTATAATAAGCGTAGAGGGAACCGGCCCGCAAGGACGGCTCCAGGCCCAGGGACACTAATATAGTTTGATATGAAATATAGAGGCCCTGGGCACAGTATACCATAAAGTCAGGGGAATTGCAGACACATACCCCTTGAGGGGAAGGCTGCTGAGGGTGCTTATCCATCATATCACCAATACCGTCCCAATAGGTTATTTGCTCAAAATTCGATATGCAAAAACAGCACATTGACGGTTGTAATATGCTCACAAAACAAGTAATATTAAAGGTATACATATGTCATATTCTCACCTTGTTTTGATAAGGGAGGGAAGGCCATGAAATACGATAGCCGCATGGGCATTTCCTATGATACGCTGTTTTATAGTGCTCTTTGTTTCAATTTTGATAAATTTAAAAAGGACTACTTGGAAAAACACGGTGTGACAGAAGAGGACTTTTCCCTTTATTATCATCTTAAGGAATCAATATCCACACCCCCGCCGGAGCTGTATCCCTTTTTTTACTGTGACTTATTAAAGCCTTGTTTCTTATCCAAGCGCCATTTTTATGATTTTCGCTTTGGGCAGGAGGACTTTATCCCCTTTTTGTCCAGAATGGAAACCGATCCATCATTCAAGCAGTCGGTATTTGAATACTATGTGGGCCCCTTTACGGGAACGCCTACATGGGAAAATATAGAACTGGTCAAGCAAATCCTACAGATAGACGCTGACCGGGAACTGATTTTACAACTGATTAATCTATTGACCTCTTTTGAGTCCGTATTGCAAACCCTTCTTTCTTTTCTGAAAAAAACATATTATGCCGTGGTGGATCTCTATGCACAAAATAAAGCATATATCCAGAATCTTGTACATGACTATAAAACAGATGAATTTTTCGATGCTCTCCTTCTTCAGGAACCCTTTAAGCATTTTCATAAAAATAAGAAATGTAGCCTCGCAATTAGCCTTTTAAATATTTCGATCATCCTTCAAAAAGGAACTTTTGAAACAGGATACAAATTTATATTTGGATGTAAATGCTTTCTCTCCTTTGATAGACTAGATTTTTGCAGAAAAATTCCACCTCAAGAATTGTGTGAGGCTCTTGGCAATCCAATAAAGCATTCCATTCTATTACAACTGAAAGATAAAGAGGCGACTGCCACCCAACTGTCGGATATTCTCATGTATTCCCGACAAACCGTGAATCGCCATTTGCTTTGGTTATATCATAATTGGCTGATATCCTATTCCAAAACAAAAGGAACCGGGCCGGAGGTCTATTATCAACTCAATCCGAATTTTGTTTCACTTATAAAAAAGGGATTTACTAAGTATATTGAATTATTTGAAACAGAATCCATTGGTGAAAAAAGAGAGGATCAGGAAGAAGCTATTGACAACACAAACAGTTAAGCGCTTCTTTATAAAAGTATGTTCACAGCCGATTTGTTTTGACTACAGCTATTCTAATTTATGAGACAAACACACTAGCACTATGCCAAATCCAGCGCGTGCCAAACACACTTCTTCTCTGCTAAAATCAGGGCGATGGTTCTCAAACCATTGCCCTGATTTTTTGCGCGCCGAAAATATCCTGTGAAAACGCTGAATATACTACAAACGAGAAAGGAAGGCGGAGAAATGAAGCGGTTAAGGAGATGGGCAATCCCGGTTTTGCTGGCTTTCCTTATGTTCTCCTGTGCCGGATGCGGGGACTCGGCGCCGGTCACGGAGGACGAAGGCGGCACGCCGCCTTCCGGCAGTGTATCCGCGGAAAGCACGCCGGTATACAGCTTCCCTTCCGAAAAGGAGGAGCAAAGCGCCGGCTACAAATTGGGACGGATATACGAGACAATGGAAGAATTGTTTGAGGCCGCCGACTCCATCATTATCGGCGAGGTGTGCTATCAGGAATTCTATCAGTATGAGGAACAGCGGAGCTCGTATGCTCAGGTATGGGTGGAGGAGACGCTATACGGGGACCAGCAGCCCCAGAAAATGCTCACCGTGTGTGAGGTGGGGGCCAAATTCGGCAACGGGACGGAGGGGTCCATACTACAAATCCCTCTGCTCAGGAAAGGGCAGCGGGTGCTGCTTTTCCTCTTTGAAAATGCGAGGCTCGTCCCCCCGTGGAATAACGGCTGCGCCATTGTCGGGGAATATCAGGGGAAGTTTTTCTATAATCAGGCGGAGAATGCGTGGTATCACTCCGGGACGCTGGGGACCTATGCCGATGTCCCGGAGGGCATGCGCGATCCCATATCGGATGCAGATATGCGCCGTTTGATTGACAGCATGGCCAATCAGTAAAAGTGGTTTTCTTTATACCACGCAGGCGGAGGGAGAATTGGCGGTGCCGCGAAGCGGGCGGAGGTCGCTCCGACCGACAGCCAATTTCTCCAGGCCCAGGGACTCCTCACATCGTTTGCCATCAGGCATAGAGGCCCTGGGCAAGTATACAATAAAAAACCTGCGGTGGGCAATTTGCTCACCGCAGGTTTGGTTGGGATGGCTGGAATCGAACCAGCACGCGCAGAGTCAAAGTCTGCTGTCCTACCACTAGACTACACCCCAGTATGACAGGCCGGTGAACGGCCTTGTTTTCAGGGAAACAGGGGCACGCGGGTAATCCGTGTGCCCCTGTTGAGTGGGGTGGATAATCGGGCTCGAACCGACGGCCTCCAGAGCCACAATCTGGCGCTCTAGCCAACTGAGCTATATCCACCATACCTGGCGCGCCTGAAGGGACTCGAACCCCTGACCCTCTGCTTAGAAGGCAGATGCTCTATCCGGCTGAGCTACAGGCGCCTGTCAGGAGCATGCCAGAGGTTGTACTCCCTAAAAGAAAGGGAACGGGCCGGCCCGCCTCACAGCGGGTGGCCGGTCCCAATGGAGCGGGTGATGGGAATCGAACCCACACAACCAGCTTGGAAGGCTGGGGTTCTACCACTGAACTACACCCGCGTGCAGCTTTTACAGAGAGACACTCCCCGTACAGCGCTGTTAATCATACCACAGGAGACGCGCTCCTGTCAATATCCGGCAGGGACATTTTCTCAAAAAGCTGCCGGTTCCACAACAAAGGGCGACCCCGTAGGGCCGCCCTTTATGTCGAATTGTTGGAACGGTTAATTTTTGCTCTTCTTTTTGGTGACCAACAGCATAATGGCGGAGATCGCCAGAAGCGCCACATCGATGATAAGCAGCACGATGTTCTCACCGGTCTCCGGGCTGCCGCCCGTGGTCTGTCCGGAACTTCCGCCGGTGGTATTGACCGTGGCGTCCGTCGCCGTACTGTCTGTCGCGGACGAGTCCGTCGCAGAATCAGTCGATCCCGTGGAGGAGGTATCCTCATGTCCCAGGAACAAATCCTTGACAATCACCTTGGAAACATCCACGGTACCGGACACATGCCACACATTGAAACGGCCCACATAGGTGTATTCCGGCATATCCAGTGCGGAAGAAATCAGCTTGCCTGCGTCAATGGCCTCCTGCATAACCGCCGTCAGGTCCAGCGCACCCTTATAGGAACCGGCGGGGACATCGTTGTCATACCCGATCTCGGTGCCGTGAGCGCGGGCAATATAACTGCCCAGCTTCAGCACTTCGTTTCCATCCGCCGTGTCCTTGGAAGTACCGAAGGAAACAGTCAGGTTCCAGCTGCACTCCGCCTCGATATCGTAGTACAGGATATTGCCGGCCAGATCCAAGCTCTGATCCACATAGGTGCTGGTGGAGGTCCAGGGCTGGGCCGAATCGTTGGTGCGCACCAGCTCCAGGCCGTCCGCTGTCGGCGTCAGGATCAGGGCCGGCGCCTGGGCATCCTCATAGTCCGCCATCGCGCCACCGGCAGCGCCGTCCGCCACCTTCCACAGCGAGGCGTCGTTCAGCGGGGCGTCATACACCCGGACATACCCGTCGATGACGGGAGGCTGGGTGGTCGTCGTGGTGGGCAGGGCGGGGGCTTCCTCTCCCACCATTTTGCTGAGCATCAGATTGCCGATGATGTGGTGCCCCTCAACGCCGGGATGGACGCCGTCGCTGAGATTCTTCAGCATCTCGGCGCCGTAGGCATCCTGTGCGCTGACATACAGTCCACCGGTTTCCTCCGCCAGGCGGCTAAGCTCCTTGCGGAAGAAGTTCTCGGAATTACAGTTCCAGCACATGTCGTTGACAATGACCTTACAGCCGGTTTCGGAAACCTTTTGGATGATATAGTCGATTTTCTTGGTGAATTTCGCCTGATTGGCGGCATCGTTTTGCTGGAAATGGCTGTCGTTGTAGCCGTGGGCCATGATCAGCACGCCGGACTGACAGGCGAAATCCAGAATGTTATCGGATACGTCGATGAGCTTGGAGCCGTTGCTGGCATAGTTGTTGATCACCACGCCGTCGGTGTTGTTGTAATAGCCGACGCCGTTGATGGCCACCTTCTTGCCCTCGCTGCTCACCTCAATGGTGAAGCTCCTGCTGGCGGGGAAGGCGATATACTCGCTGCGGCCGATCTTGTCGGTCAGCCCCTTCGAGGTATCCACTGTCACAGTTCCCTCGTCGGTAATGACGTCAAAGGTACCGCCGTCTTCATTGACCTCATAATACACGGTGAAATATTCGTAGTCCTTCTCCACCGTGAAATCCAGCTTGCTCCCCTTCTTGGAGGCGGACAGGTTGAAGCGACCCAGATTGTCGTCGATCCGCTGCTCGGTCCACTCGCTGCCCCAGCTGGTGTGATGCACCTCCCTGTATGTGCCGCTGTTGTTCCACATGGTGTTTTCGATGGAGGCAAAGCCGTAGTTTTCGTAGCCCACTTCCTCCCACAGGGACTGTTTGACCAGTGCCAGGTAGCTGTCGTTGTAAATTTCAGGGGCGTTGGCGCCGTGGCTGATGCTGTCGCCCAGAACGGCAATGGAACGGTTGCCGAACGGATCCTCTTTCGTTACGTCGAAGTAGGGATTTTGCTCAGCGGAAGCCGGAACCGCTTCCGAAGGAGCCGCCAGCGCCAGACTGGCCGTCAGCACACAAATGCTGGCGATAGCTGACAAAGACGCGATCAATTTTTTCATATGCTCATCTCACTCCTATTTAAACAGTATAAAAGCCTACATCCCTATACTTTAGCATACGGGAAATCCCCTCCGGCCGCAAGGGGGCGGTCTGCGGTTCAGCTTGTCCCTAAATGCTTTTTTGACGAGAGGACCCACTTGTTTCCCGCAATTTTTGGATGATTTTCTCATTTTCTTTGCCTCTAGTCCCTTCGGAGGCCGATTGGTTGGCCTGTGCGCGGATTTGTGCTATACTGGATGTGGAAAAGGGCGGTTGTGCCGGACGGCTGCCGGCGCATCCAAGCCGTCCGGCCCCTATCCTGTGATTTCAACTTCGTCCGGAGTTTTTCAAGAGTAAAAAGGAGCATCCATTATGGCAGATTTTCAGCACCTGTTCGGCCCCGTGCCTTCCCGGCGGCTGGGACGCTCGTTGGGCGTCAGCCCCATCCCGGGCAAAACCTGCAATTACGCCTGCATCTACTGCCAGCTGGGGCGCACCGACCACATGACCAACACCCGCCAGCCTTTTTACCCCGTGGAGAAAATCACGGGGGAGCTGGATCGCTGGCTGGCCGCCGACAAGGAGCCGGGCGGCGGCTTCGACGTGGTGACGGTGGTGGGCGAGGGGGAGCCCACCCTGTACGCGGACCTGGGGACCCTGCTGCGGGAGATCCGCCGCCGCACCGACAAGCCGGTGGCCGTCATCACCAACGGCGCGTTGCTGTACGATCCGGAGGTGGTGCGGGATCTGATGGAGGCGGACATCGTGCTTCCCTCTCTGGACGCCTGGGATGAGGCCACCTTCCGCAAAATCGACCGTCCCTACGGGCGGCTGAACTGGGAGGAGACCGTCCGCTCGCTGGCGGACTTCTCCCACCGTTACCACGGCCAGCTCTGGCTGGAGCTGATGCTGGTGGACGGGGTCAATACCGAGGGGGCATCCGAGGGCTTCCGCCCGCTGCTGGAGAAAATCCGGTACGACCGCCTGTACCTCAACACGCCGGTGCGCCCTCCCGCCGAGAAAGACGTGCAGCCCGTTCCCCCGGAGCGGCTGCACCGCCTGGCGGAGGAGCTAGGCGGCATCTCCATCGACTCCCTGACCTCCGGCGCCTTTGCCAGCGAAGCGGCGGACGATTACGAGGCCGTCACCGGCATCATCCGGCGCCATCCCATGAACCAGCACGAAATTGCCGGCTTCCTCGCCTCCCGCGGTGAAAACGACCCGGCCCCGCTCCTGCGCCGTCTGGAGCAGGACCCGGCGGTGGAGGCTGTAGACTATAAGGGCTTTATCACCTACCGGCTTCGGCCGGAAACCAACGCACAGTGAGGTGTTACCCGATGGAACAGCGCGTCATCAAACGGGTGGCGGCGATCCACGACCTGTCCGGCTTCGGCCGGGCGTCGCTCACCGCCATCATTCCCACCCTGTCCAGCATGGGGGTGCAGGTCTGCCCCCTGCCCACCGCCATCCTGTCCAACCACACCGGCGGGTTCGACCATTACAGCTTTGTGGACCTGACCGACACCATGGAGGAATACATCGATCACTGGAAGCGGCTGAACCTGACCTTCGACTGCATTTATTCCGGCTTTTTGGGCTCGGTGCGCCAGATCGAGATCGTGGCCGGATTCCTGGACCATTTCGGCGGCGAAGACACCCTGGCGGTGGTGGACCCGGTCATGGGTGACAACGGCCGGCTGTACAGCTCCATGAAGCCGGAGATCACGGAGGAAATGAAAAAGCTGGTGGGCAAGGCGGACATCATCACCCCCAATTTCACGGAGGCCGCTTTTCTGCTGGGTGAACCCTACCGTGAGGAAATCACCGATGAGGAGGTCAAGGCCTGGCTGCTGCGCCTGTCCGAAATGGGCCCCCGCACCGTCATCATCACCAGCGTGCCCGGCCGCCGCGTTACCGGCCAGGTACAAAGCGAGGACACCAACGTCATCGCCTACGACCGTCCGGGCAACGCCTTCTGGAAGGTGGGATGCCGGTACATCCCCGCCTTTTATCCCGGCACCGGGGACACCTTTACCAGCGTCATCATCGGAAGCCTGCTACAGGGGGACAGCCTGCCGGTGGCCATCGACCGGGGGGTGCAGTTCATCTCCCAGTGCATCAAGGCCAGCTACGGCTTCGACTATCCCCGGCGGGAGGGCGTGCTGCTGGAAAAGGAGCTGGATATCCTGAAAATGCCCGCCATCATGGGCAGTTTCGAGATGCTGTAAAGGCGGCTGCCAACGTTTTCTGCCCAATTGGATATTCTTGACAATTCTTTCGGCATATACTATAGTGTTACCAAACCGGACAACGGAAAGGCGGCGATCCCATGCCCACCGAAATCCTGCCATCCAACCCGCTCCTAACAGGGGATACCCTGACCCCGGTCACCACCAGCGCCGGCATGCTCTTCGCCTGCTGGGCTATCGTGATCGTACTGCTGGCCATGTTCATTGTGTTTATGCGGGCAAGGCAGAAATCCTATGCTCTGGCAATCCTCCCCCTGGTGATTGTCCCGTTTATCCACATCATCAGCGGCGTCATCGCCCGTTTTCTCGACCCGTCCCTTCCTCTGACCGGTATGGAGATCCGCGCCATCATCGATACCACCGCCGCCCTGATCTCCTGTCTGCTGGTCGGGGCCATGTCCCGGGGTATTCCGCAAAGACGCACCCGGAACATGCTGTCGGTGGGGTGCTCGGCCTTTGTCATCATCCTCACTTTGGTGCTGCTGATCAATACTCTGTCTATGCGATAAACACGGCTTTCCTATCCACCCCGCCGCGCACCTGCGCCGCGGGGTTTTCTTGTTCATGGAGCGTGCAAAGGGCTGTATCCTGATTTGTCATCCGCTTCTTCGCCTGACAAAAAAGACTTGTCCCGGCGGCGGAGGCGTGCTAAAGTAGAGAAAAACCGAAACAGGAAAGGCGGACAGCATATGTTTACCGCGCGAAAAATCCGGCTGGACGAGCTGCCGGAAACCCGGCGCCTCTTCTCCCTGGCGTTTGAATTCCCGTTCCCCGAGGGGGCGGATATCCCCGATCCGGAGGCCTTTGCCCGGAAAATGATCGACGAATCCCGCGACCGGGCGGAAAAATTCTGGGAGGAGACCTGGGCCGCATTCACGGAAACCGGGGAAATGGCGGCGTATTTCTCCGCGCTGCCCTATACCCAGTATTTCGACGGACAGACGGTGCCCATGATGGGCATCGGCGGCGTCTCCTCCCTGCCCCAGCACCGCCGGGGCGGAGCCATCCGCCGTTGTTTTGAGGGGGCGCTGCGGGATATGTATGAACGGGGGACCCTGTTCTCCTACCTGTACCCCTTTAACGAAAAATTCTACGGCAAGTTCGGCTATGCCCGCTGCTGTGACCAGATGCTCTGGACGCTGGACATGACCCGCCTCCCCTCCGGAGACTATCCGGGCACCTTCCACCTGTACGACGGCGGGGAGGACCTGTCCGCCTTCCAGGCAGTGTACGAGGCGTGCGCGCCCCGGTACAACGGCATGATCCGGCGGGAGGAATACGACTGGGCCAAGGTGCGGGATGCCAAGCCCTTTGAAAACACACGGTACGGCTACCTGTACCGCAACCGGGAGGGCCGTCCCACCGGCTATATGGTGTTCAAAAAGACGCCGGAGCTGGCCATGGACTGCAGCGAGTTCCTCTTCACCGACCGGGAGGCGCTGGACGCCCTCACCGGATTTGCCACCCGATTCGCCGCCTACTACAAAACCCTGTGCTTCTGTGCCCCTGCCGATTTGGACCTTTCCTATTACTGCGACAATTACGCCCACTCCCTCAGCGCCCGGCAGCTGATCACCAACGGCATGACCCGGGTGGTCAACGTGCGCCGGGCTCTGGAGCTGGCCCGGTACCGGGGTAGCGGCCGGGCCGTCATCGCCGTGGACGACGCCATGCTGCCGGAAAACAGCGGCGCCTTCCGCGTGGAATTTGAGGACGGCAAGGCCCTGTCCGTCCAACCCACCACAGACGCTCCGGACGCGGAGCTGCCCATCGGGGCCTTTTCCGCCGCGCTCATGGGCTGCCTGCCGGTGGAGCAGATGGTGTGGCGGCCGGATGTGGCCGTGCACTGCCCCGAAGCCGTGGCGCCGGTCTTTTACCGCAAGCCCAACTGGATCTGCAACCACTTCTGAGCCCCGCCGAAACATAAACCCCTCCCGCGGTTCATACACTGGACCACGGGAGGGGTTTGCTTATGTGGCTGGATATCGGGATTGTCCTTCTTTACCTGGCGGTGCTGGTGGGCATGGGCCTGCGCGGCGGCCGCCAGGTCAAAAGTGCCGGCGACTTCACCGCCTCCGGCGGCCGGTACGGCACGCTGGTGCTTTTCGCCTCCCTGTCCGCCTCTTTTATCGGCGGCGGCTACTCCTCCGGCAACGCCGCCCGCGCCTTTGAAAACGGCATCGGCACCACCCTGGCCCTCTTCGGCTTCAGCCTCGCCATGATCCTCATCGGGCGCTTCATCGTTCCCGGTGTAGGCCGCTTCTCCGGTGTGTCCACCGCCGGCGGCGTCATCGGCCGGGCCTATGGGCGGCGGGCCCGGGTGCTGTCCGGGCTGTTCATCTTCCTGTGCAGCGCCGGCATGGTGGGTGCGCAGATGGAGGCCATCGGACTGGTGTTCCATGTGCTACTGGGCGTCAAGCCCCTGACCGGCGTGCTCATCGGCTTCGGCATCGTGCTGGTGTATTCCACCGCCGGGGGGCTTCAGTCGGTCATCGCCGCCGATATGGTGCAGTTCACCCTGCTGGCGGTGGGGATGCCCCTGCTGCTGGTGATGTCCCTGCTGCGGGCGGGCAGCGTGGGCGCCGTGCTGGACGCCGTTCCCGATGCCTATTTCAATCCCTTCAACGGCACCACCCCGGCGGCCTTTTTTTCCCTGTTTCTCACCATGATGCTGGGGGAGGCCCTGGCGCCCCCCTACACCCAGCGGCTGCTCATCGGGCGCAGCCCCCGCAGCACCGCAAAGGCCACCATCCTCAGCGGCCTGTTTTCCATCCCCTTCTTTGTCATCACCGGCCTCATCGGCCTTTCCGCCTACGCGCTGCAGGTCACCGACACCGCGGCAGCCGCCATGCCCACTCTCATCCAGTCCGTGCTGCCGGTGGGTTTGCGGGGCATCGTCATGGCCGCCATGGTCTCCATCATCCTGTCGGCAGCGGACGGCTTTCTCAACAGCGCGGCGGTGGGGCTGGTCTGCGACACCCTGTTGCCCCTGCGGCCCGGGATGTCCGACAAAACCCAGCTGTTCCTGCTGCGGGCAGTGAACCTGCTCACCGGCCTGGCCGCGGTGGCGGTGGCTTTCGCGGTGCCGGATATCTTCGATATCCTGGTGCTGGCCTATTCCTTCTGGTGCCCGCTGATCCTGGTGCCGCTGGCCGCCGCCTTCCTGGGCATCCGCTCCGACGGCCGCGCCTTCCGCACCGCTCTGCTGGCCGGGCTGCTCTCCACCCTGGTCTGGAATTACCTGCTGCACCGCCCCTTCGGCATTGACGGCGCGGTGGTGGGCACGGCGTGCAACCTGCTGGCTTTCTCCCTGCGCACCCGGCAGTTCCGTCGCCGGACGCTGACGGCGCGGCGGGATGTCTCCCCGCTTCCCCGCCGTCTGCCCTCCGTGCAGTATATCTCCTTCCGGCAAAAGGGCCCCGGGGAGCACTCAAAATAAAAGGGCTTCCTGTTCTTTCACCTCATCACCCCATGTGCCAAGGCAAGGGTCCAAACAAGGCGAGGCGGATGAGGGGAAAACACGGCCCAGCTACTTTTTCGATTCTGGATAATCGCAAAGGAACGGAATGGCCAATATTGGCCATTCCGTTCCTTTGCGATCTCCGTTTTCTTCTTACCACAGGATTTGCCGGTGGAATATTGGAAGAAGGCCTTTTTCCCAAAGGATGCCCCCGGAAAACCTGTCAGGATGATCTGTGGCAGAAAGGCTAGGGCTTCACAGCCGCAGGCCCTTGACATCCTTGATACGGGATAAAATCATGTTGCACTCGCAGCGGACGAGGCCGGGCAGCGGGTCGATTACCTCCCGGATGAAGCCCTCCAACTCCTCCCAGGAAGCCGCCACCGCGTGAACGTGGAGCCTGCCGCTGCCCGTAACCCGGTAAATTTTGGTGACCAGCTCACTCTGCCGGAGCCTTTCCGCCGTATCCTCCAGGGCGGACGGTTCGGTTTCCAGCTCAAAATAGCAGGACACCGCCCCGCTAATCTTCTGGGGGTTGATGACAGCGGTATACCCTTCGATTATTCCCCGCCGTTCCAGCGCCTGGACCCGCATCTTTGCGGCTACCCGGGAAAGCCCTACTTTCTGCCCGATTTCCGAATAGGACATCCGGGCGTTTTCCAGCAGCAGCCGGACAATTTTCCCGTCCAGCTCGTCCAGTCCCTCCAAAAACACATGGCCACCTCCTCTTTGTGTTAACATATCTCAACGTGATTGCTTCCCATTAAGGGAAAGGGCCGTTCCGGCCGACAGGCAATTTCTCCAAGCCCAGGGACACCTTACATAGTTTGTTCATCAAACATAAAGGCCCTGTAGCCAATATCCCAAAACGTAGAGGGAGAATGGGCGGTGCCGCAAAGCGGCAGGAGGCCGTTCCGGCCGACAGGCAATTTCTCCAGGCCCAGGGACATCTTACATAGTTTGTTCATCAAACATAAAGGCCCTGGGCACAGTATACCCCTCTCTTCAATATTCCGCAAGAATAAAATTGACAGTCGCAAACTTATACCCTATAATACTTTCGATTCGTAAGATATTACTTTCAATTAGAAAGCGTGAGGACAATATGGACAGAACACTGACCGAAGGCCCGGTTATGAAATCCATGCTGCGGTTTGCGTTGCCCATGATCCTGGGCAACCTGCTGCAGCAGTGCTACAATGTGGCCGACACCCTGATTGTCGGCCGTTTTTTGGGGCCGGACGCCTTGGCGGCCGTGGGGTCGGCTTTTACCCTCATGACCTTTTTGACTTCCATCCTGCTGGGGCTCTGCATGGGCAGCGGCACGGCCTTCTCCATCCGGTTCGGGCAACGGGACGAAAAAGGACTGCAGGAGGGCATGTGCGCCTCCTTTGTACTTATCGCGGCCATCACTGCTCTTTTGAATCTGCTGGTTTTCCTGGGACTGGACTGGCTCCTCCTCTTCCTCCAGGTGCCGGCGAAGGTAACGGGGCTCATGCGGGAATACCTGCTGGTGATTTTCTGCGGCATCGCCGCTACCTTTTTATACAATTACTTTGCCTGCCTCCTGCGGGCGGTGGGGGAGTCGGTGCCTCCCCTGATCTTCCTGGCGGTTTCGGCCGCCCTGAATATCGGGTTGGACCTGTGGTTTGTCCTGGGCCTCCAGCGGGGCGTAGCTGGGGCGGCCGAGGCCACGGTCATCTCCCAATACGTTTCGGGAATCGGCTTGGGACTCTACACCTGGTTCCGCCGGCCGGGACTGCGGATAAAATGCTTCCGTCTGCGGCTTTCCCGTATCAGAGAAATTGCCGGCTTTTCCCTTTTGACCTGCGTGCAGCAGTCGGTGATGAACCTGGGCATCCTCCTGGTGCAGGGGTTGGTTAACAGCTTCGGCACCACGGTCATGTCGGCCTTTGCCGCCGCCGTGAAAATTGATGCTTTCGCTTACATGCCCGTTCAGGACTTCGGAAACGCCTTTTCCACCTTTATCGCGCAAAACTACGGGGCCAAAAATGAAAAACGGATCCGTGCCGGTCTGCGGGGGGCGGTATTGGCGGCCCTCCTTTTCTGCCTTGTCATTTCTGCCGCTGTGTGGATATTTGCCCGCCCCCTCATGCTTCTGTTTGTCGATAGCGGGGAAACGGCTATCCTGGCCGAAGGGGTGCGCTATCTGCGCATAGAAGGGGCTTTTTACTGCGGCATCGGCTGCTTATTCCTGCTCTATGGCCTTTACCGAGCCCTGGGGAAACCGGGCATGTCGGTAGTGCTCACCGTCTTCTCCTTAGGCACCCGGGTAGGGCTCTCCTATCTGCTGTCGGCCATCCCTGGGGTGGGCGTGACAGGTATCTGGTGGAGCGTCCCCATCGGCTGGGCCCTGGCCGACCTTGTGGGGATTGTCTATTATAAGGTGCATAAAAAACGCCTCCTCGCCTGGGATACCACCAGCAACGGGCAGACGAGCAACCTAAAGGCTTCCCGTTGAGGGGGAGCCTTTTTCATCTCTCTTTCCGGATAAAAAATAACTGCACCACCATTTATTTCGGTAGTGCAGTTATTTTTTATCCGGTACATATTCTGCGATTTCTTCCAGCTTACAGTCAAGAATTTTACATAACCTATCCAGCGTATGAGTGGAAACCGGCATATCCGTTTGCAGCCTTTGGACAGTCGCATGACTCATACCATGTTTTACTCTTAGCGTATATGTTGTTACTTTCTTTTTGGACATGGTATCCCATAAAGGACGGTAGCAAATCACTTTGTCCTACACCTCCTTATGTAACTATTATGGAGGTAGTAAGGCACAAAATAATATGGCTATTATTTGGCCATCACCGTGATCTTATTCATCTGGAATATATTCAGCAACATCTTGTAAGCGGCAATCCAAAATCTTGCATAAACGATCAAGAGTATAGGTTGAAACGGGCTCGTTTTTTTGTAATCTTTCAACCGTGGAATGACTAATTCTATGTATCTCTCGTAATGTATATGTGGTCGCACTTTTGGCCGACATAGTTTTCCATAACGGTTCGTAACAAATCATATTTTCGCCCCTCTCTTTACATTACACATTATGGCTGTTATAATGGCCACACGGTATGGCCGTTATTTGGCCATACACGCAGAGGGGGAGTATTAACGTTCGGTAATGTTTTTCCACCTCATCCGCCGCAGGCGGTGATGAGGCGGCCCCCGCTATTTTCATCACGCTTTTGGGGATAGGGGGAAACAACACATGATCAAAACGCATATGAACGCCTGGTACCGGAAAATCGTGGAATCGCCGCTGCTCGGCGAGGTGGAATTTTCAGTGGCGAGCCATTGGATCCGACTGTGCCCCTCCGGCAATGGGGCGGAAACACAGGTATTTGTCGACGAAATGCCCATGCCGGCCGCCGACCGGAACGAGCTGCGGCACTGGCTTGCCCGGCTGGACCGGTACGAAAAAGGACGGCGGTGGCGGGCGCTGCGCACCGGCGTCGAAGACATGCCCTCCCGGATCACGGCCAAGCTGAGGGAGCTGGGCTTTGACGAGGAATACAAGGGGTTTCAATACCTGGTGTACCTGCTGGGCCGGGTGTGTGAAGAATACCTGGCGGAGGGAGTCGCGCCCCTAGATATGCAGGCGCTCTACCAGGAGACGGCGGACCGGTTTGGGATCCGCTACCGCACGGTGGAATCCATCCTTCACTTTCTCATCCGCCGGGCGGCCTGGTGGGGCGTGAACCGTTCCGAACGCCCTAGTCAAAAGGTGCTGAGCTACTGCACGCCGGACAGCTACGCCTCCCGCTCCTTTGCGCAGAATTTGGCCGCGGACCTGCTGGACCAGTGGGCAGCGGAGTATGTGGAAAGGATGAGGAGTGAGGAGATGCAAAAGGCGAATATCTGCGGCCGCCGTATCCGGACGCCGGCAGCCCCCGATGACGCAAAAGGACCTGAGCGACGCGCTGAAGGAAGCGTTCGGCCTGGAGCTGTTGCCTCCCATCCTGGCTAAAATCGAAAAACAGCAGCGCCGCATCCGGGATTACGAGCTGTTCGCCATAGCGGAGGTGCTGGGGGTCTCCCTCTCCTGGCTCCTGGAGGACGACGGCCAGCGCTCGCTGCCCCCTTCCGAAAAATAAGCAAGCCCCGTTGGACGATCCAACGGGGCTTGCTTACGGGTAAGTATTATACAGTTCGTATATACAGTTGTGTATTTTACTTAAAACGGGCGGTATAGCCTCAGAACGTGGTCTCGCCGTCGTGGGACAGCAGGGACGCCTCCTCCACGGAGGGGATGGCCGCCACCTCGCGGAGCAAATCGCCGCCCTCCTTGACGCGCACCTCCACAATCAAGTCCATGTGGCCGCGGCTGCGGTTGCGGGATTTGACCCGGTAGGCGCGGGTATGATGCTCCACCGCCGCCAGCACGGCCTTTTCCAGCTCCTCGTCCTCACCGTTCACCACCAGCAGGAAGGGGGCGCGCACCACAGGGGTCAGGGACAGGACCAGCAGCACCACCGTCACCACCAGGGAGCCGACAATGGCCACGCTGTAGAGGCCCGCGCCGCAGATGATGCCCACGCCGATGGACCAGAACAGGAACAGCAGATCCATGGGATCCTTGATGGCGGTGCGGAAACGGACAATGGACAGGGCGCCCACCATACCGAGGGAAATCACCAGGTTGGACTGCATGGCGATGAGGATGGCCGCGGTGATGACGGAGATGGCCGCCATGGAGATGGCGAAGCCCTTGGAATAGAATACGCTCTTGGTAGCCAGCCGGTAGATGGCGAAAATATACAGCGCCAGCACCACCGTGATGCCCAGGGTCACCAGGATTTTGGAAAGGGAAATGTCGGCGTTGGTGAAGCCCTCCACCACGGAATTTTTAAACAGATCGGTAAAGCTCATGGTCAGTTACCTGCCTTCCATTGTGTTAGGGGAATAGGCGCCTGCTGCCGGCAGAGCGCGTATTTGGAAAAGGTGGCGATACGCAGCCGTCCCAGCTGCAGGGTACGGGCCAGGGCGTCGGGGAGGAATTCGTCGTATTTGACCTCCAGCACGTGCTGGCCCGCCGGCAGGATCGGCCTTAAGGATATCTCGGGGTCCAGGAACCGGTCGATCCGGGCGCTGGCCCCGATGTTTTCGTCCAGCGTGATGCGGACGTTGCCGGGGGCGTAGGTATAGGCGGTGCGCTGGTATTCCACGATCACCACCGGACGCATCAGGCGGGTTTTCATCGCGAGGCAAAGCTCCCGGAGGGGCGCCTGTTTCCGGGCGGCCTCCCGTTCCTCCTCGGTGGGGGCCAGGGCCGCCTCGGCCTCCCGCCGTTCCGCCCGTGGCCGGGCGTCGGACACACCCCAGTACTCCTCCCGCAGGCGGGGGTCCAGTGGCGGCAGATACGGCGGGCAGCGCCCGCGCATCAGCGTTTCGCACTGCTCCCGGGTGAGGCGGCAGGACAGCTTCTGCGTCATGCCGTGGCGTTTGCGTTTGATCTCCAGCTGCAGGCGGTCGGGGGAGCCGTTGTACAGCCGGATGCGGTATTTCCGCCGGTTGTCCACCCCCGCCTCGTTCTCCCGCAGGCAGGAATCGTTGTAATCGTCAAAATACAGGCTCCGGATGGTGTACTGCCCGTTCTCCCCGGCATGGGTGTCAAAGGGCAGCAGGTTTTTCAGCCGGGCCCGCACTATGGCCAGGTCCTGGGCGGAGCAAAGCAGTTTAAGCTCGTGGCGGAAAGCGCCGGTCTCCTCCGGATAAAAGGGATTATTGGAGTAAATTTTGGGCATCGAAATCCTCCTTATCCGTGGGCAGGGTCTTGACATAGCGGTCCATTTCTTTCATACGGAACCGGATATAGCCTTTGAGCGGGGAGGTGTTGGTGTCCTGAGCGCCCTCCGGCCACCGCTCCTGCTCCCGGTACAGCACGCCGGAGGCGTCCAGCTGGCGCTCGCAGTCATCCACGATGCTCAGCAGCGTATCCTCCGACAAGGCACCCCGGCGCAGCTCACGGTACCGGGTCTGGAGCAGGGAATTGAATCCCGCCCCGCCCTTTTTCAGCAGGTTATTGGTGACCCACCATTCGTCGCGGAAAGCGCCGTACTGGGTATAGTCTTCCCCGGTCAGCAGGGGCAAGCTGCCCTGCCAGGCGTTGCCGAAAGTCTGGTCCATGTCCCAGGGCAAGAAAGTGAACTGGCCGGTATCGGCCCGGTAAACAAAATACGTGTTCTGGATGACGTTATCCACGCCGGCCACAGCGAGAATGTACAGCAGATAATCCGCCGCGCTTTCCTCGTCCGCCAGGGCGGACCAGTATTCGTCCCGCTCCTCGTACCCGGCCTCCTTGGACAGGTAGACCAGCTGGCGGAAGGGCTCCCACAGGTCGCTGGACTCCACCGTCTCGGGGTAGCGCAGCTCATAGCCCTTGCAGTACAGGCTTTCCACCTGGTAGAAGGCGGAGGAAGGCGCTCCCTGGTCCGCTACGCTCCAATACAGGCGGTCGCCCTCTTCCAGGCCCAGCTGCTTCTCGTCGATCCGCTCGGAGAGGCCGTACACGCCCCAATACCGGTTGCCGATGAACACCTCCACGTATTCCACGGAGTAACCCGGCGACAGGCCGGGATCGTTCTGGTCGGCGCGGATGTTCCGCCACACCTCGGCGGACAGCTTTTCCCGGATCTTGGTGGATTCCGCATACATGCCGTTGAGAACCCAGTCGCCGTCGTTTCGCATCCCCAGCAGCTCCGCCTTGTTTTCAATGAGCAGGGAGGGGTCGTTTTCGTCCGGAATCAGCAGCTCCAGCCGGTAGCTGTTCTTGGGATACTGCACGCTGCTGCGGCCCCGGACGTGGATGCGGGCGTCGGAGGTGAACTCGGTCCCGTAGCCGTGCTCGTCCCCCTTCGGATCCAGCAAACGGATGTGGGCGAAGGAATCCTCCCGCCCGATAGGGGCATCCGGACTCAGCAGCTCGTCGTAATCGAGGGCCAGCCACTCCGGCTCCTCTTCGGTTTCCTCCAGGGTGGAGACCACCGTTTTGTCCTCGGGGAACTCGTCCAGCGTGATCTGCATCAGCGGCAGCGTGGAAAAGGTCAGATAATATTGCCGGTAGGTTTCGTCGTCATACAGGATAAAGGGGATGCGGGTACTCTCGGCCAACACCGTCTCCCGGCTCTCGCTCATGAAATCCTCCAGGAAAGCCAGCTGGCCGTCCACCTCCTCCCCGTTGAGGGTGAAGTGCAGGGAGGGCCACCGTCGGGAATCGTCCGACAGGGAATAATAGAAGGTGGACGTTTCCGCGTCGTACAGGGGGGCGATGCCGTTGATCTTCAGGTCAGGGATACCCTCGTCCTCCGACGGCGCGACCAGTCGCAGCGCCCGGGATTCCATAATGGAACGGGCCTCCTCCTCATTCACCGACAGGTTGGTCGGCAGCTGGGACAGCTCGGAATATGCGCTAAAACAATAAATCGCCACCAGCGCGGCGACCGAACACAGCAAAACGATTTTCTTCAGCACAGGGTCCTTCCGCCTTTCCACGGGAGCTGCTCCCGTTCACTATGGAAAAGTATTGGAGGTATTATAGCAAACTCTATCCCCAAAAACAATAGACACTTTTTATGATATTTGATGAGTTTCATGGGTAGAATCACAAGAGAGCACCTTTCACCATCGGGGTTTTACGGTAATTTCTGACAAAAATTTTTTGTCTGACCGTCGCATAAACCCACGGCGGAAACAGATACTATTCCTGCCAGGATTTCCGTGAATCGCAGGGCCGGCCGCCGGCCCTCACCATATCAGACATTCAGGAAAACGGCTCAAAAAACGGTCAAACGAAGCCGAAATTACACAAATGATGGAGGAATAGGCAATGAAAGCAACTGGAATCGTCCGGCGCATCGATGATCTGGGCCGCGTCGTCATCCCGAAAGAGATCCGCCGGACCATGCGCATCCGTGAGGGGGATCCCCTGGAAATCTTCACCGACAACGACGGCGAGGTCGTCTTTAAAAAATATTCCCCGGTGGGCGAAATGACGCCCTTTGCCCTGCAATATGCGGACGTCATGTCCCGCGCCTGCGGCCTGCCGGTGCTCATCTGCGACCGCGACCACGTGGTGGCCGCCGCCGGGGTGCCGAAAAAAGAGTTCCTGGAGCGCCGCGTCTCCGGCCAGCTGGAAGAGCTGATGGAGCAGCGCCGCACCCACATCGCCAAGGCCGGCGACCAGCACCGGGTACAGCCGGTGGAGGGTATCGAACGCTACGCCGCTGTGGCCATCCCGATCCTGGCCGCCGGCGACGTCACCGGCGCGGTGTGCCTCATCATGCCGGAGAGCGGCGCCGTACCCGGCGAAGGCGACGTCAAGCTGACCCAGGTGGCCGCCGCCTTCCTGGGCCGTCAGATGGAGGAATAATGGGGCTTTCCGCCAAATTGTTTCCGTCAGGGCGCTTTCCGAAAGGAGGCGCCCTGTTTGATTTTTCTCTCCTTCTCTACTATGCGAGCTATCTACCAATGGATAAGGAGGGGGCAACATGAGCATTCTTTATTCCTTTGACAGCGAAAGCGAGGCCATCATCAACCCGGCCGAGACAGTTCAGCCGGTACAGGATTTTCCGGAAACCGTGCTGTCTGTTTTCTCCGAAAAATTTGTCCATTTGCTGGCATCCTCCTACCGGTTGGAGCAGGTCAGCTATATATGGGAGGTAGAACCATCCCTATATTTTGCTTTGAGTATAAAGGGGAGCGACTGGGATTCTATCATTCCCTTTTGGGGGGCTCCGCTTCCGGTGCGCTGTTGGAAGAAATCATTGCCAAAGGCGGGAACAGATCCTGTTTTTTCGCTCCTGCGGCTCTCTGGACAAGACGATCAGCAGCGGAAATCTCATCGTTCCCACCCATGCTTATCGGGATGAAGGGACCAGCTACCACTATCTGCCGCCCGGGGATTACCTGACGATCCCCACATCTGCCAGGTTGGCGGAAATTTTTACCTCCATGGGCGTTCCCTTCCGCCAGACTAGAGTCTGGACCACCGACAGCTTTTACCGCGAAACGCGGAAAAATAGGGAGATGAGAAAGCGGGAGGGATGCTCCGCCGTGGATATGGAATGTGCCTCGGTCATGGCGGTGGGCCTTTTCCGGAAGATACCGGTGTACCAGTTTCTGTATACCGCAGACTGTCTGGATGGCAGCCGGTGGGATCCCCGTATCCTGGGAAAATGGCCCGACGAACTGCGTCAGGCTGTTTTGCGCATTGCGCTGGAAACCGCCATCCGCCTATAAAAGCAGGCAGCGGAAAAGGATCCGCTGCCTGCTTTCTTCGTGAGGGATTACGCGTTCAGTGCGCGGTTGTCGATGACCCGCTTGGCCTTGCCCTCCGAACGGGGCAGGCTGTTAGGCTCCAGCAGGCGCACGCGGGCATGAATGTTCAGCGTGCTCTGCAGGGCGGCTTCAATGCGCTTTTCCGTATTCTCGATGTCTTTGACGGTGTCGGAGAACAGGCCGGGACTCATCTCCACCTGCACTTCCATGGTATCCAGGTTGTTTTTCCGGTCCACCAGGATCAGGTAGTTGGGATCCATGCCCAGCTCCAGCAGCACGTGCTCCACCTGGGAGGGGAACACGTTGACCCCGCGGATGATAAGCATGTCGTCGCTGCGGCCCTTGGGCTTGGACATCCGGGTCAGGGTGCGCCCGCAGGAGCAGACCTCATGGTGCAGGGCGCAGATATCCCGGGTGCGGTACCGCACCAGAGGCAGCGCCTCCTTGCCGATGCAGGTGAACACCAGCTCGCCGTATTCCCCGTCGGGCAGCGGTTCCAGCGTATCGGGGTCGATGACCTCCGGATAGAAATAGTCCTCGTTGACGTGCAGGCCGTCCTGGCACTCACAGTCGTAGGCCACCCCCGGGCCCGCGATCTCAGACAGGCCGTAGATGTCATAGGCCTTGATGGCCAGCAGCCGCTCGATCTCGTGGCGCATGTGGTCGGTCCACGGCTCCGCGCCGAACAGGCCGCCCCGCAGTTTGAGGGTTTTGGGGTCGATGCCCATATCCCGCACCGTCTCGCCGATGAACATGGCGTAAGACGGGGTGCAACAGAGAAAATCGGAGCCGAAATCCTGCAGAATCTGTACCTGGCGCTTGGTATTGCCGGAGGAGACCGGAATGGCCGTGGCCCCCATGTACTCCGCCCCGTAGTGCAATCCCAGTCCGCCGGTGAACAGGCCATAGCCGTAGGACACGTGGATGAAGTCGTCCCGCGTCGCACCGGCGGCAGACAGGGCCCGGGCCGCCCCCTCTGCCCACACCTGGATGTCGTGCTGGGTATAGCCCACCACCGTTTGCTTGCCCGTGGTGCCGGAGGAGGCGTGGATGCGCACCAGCTCCCGGGGCGGCACCGCGAACAGGCCGTAGGGATAATTGTCCCGCAGGTCGGTCTTGACGGTAAAGGGCAGCTTGCCGATGTCGTCGATGGAATGGATCTCCCCGGGCTTCAGGCCCATCTCGTCGAATTTCCGGCGGTAGAAGGGGACGTGCTCATAGGCATTGTTTACCATCCTGATCAGGCGCGCGGACTGCAGGGCATGGAGATAGTCCCGGGACGCGCACTCGATTTCCGGCTGAAAAATAGGCATGGGTTCCGACTCCTTCCGGTATAAATTATACTTTCCGTTTATTGATTGAATTCATAACCCAATGTAAACGCCTTTTCGTTGACCTCCACGGTTTTGGGCGGCACAGTGGCGCGGATGGCATCCAGCCATACCTCCTTGGCGAAGCCCATGCGGCGGGCGGTGACACCCAGCAGCACCACATTGGTGGCTTTGGCGGAGCCGGCCTGCTCGGCCAGGGACAGGGCATCCACAGCGTCCACCTCGATTCCCATCCCCCGGATGGTGTCGAGGATACCCTCCGGATAGGCGGCGTTGCCCATGATGACGGGCATGGGATCCATACACTGAGTATTGGTGACCAGCACCCCGCCCGGCTTCAGCCAGGCCAGCCAGCGTGCGGATTCCAGCTGCTCGAAGGACACGATCAGGTCCGCCTCTCCCTGCTCGATGAGGGAGGACCACACCTTGTCCCCGTAGCGCACATAGGTGACCACGGAGCCGCCCCGCTGGGACATGCCGTGGACCTCGCTGACCTTGACGTCATAGCCCTGCTCCACAAACACGCGGCCCATGAGCTTGGACGCCAGCAGCGTTCCCTGTCCGCCTACGCCCACAATCAGGATGTTTTTCACGTTGTTCTGTATTGTCGCCATCAGTGGACCTCTCCTTTCCCAATCGCCCCGAAGCGGCAGATCTTCGCGCAGATGTCGCAACCCACGCACTGGTTGGGATCGATGACTGCTTTGCGCTTGCCTTCGCCGTTTTCATGGACGGACAGCGCCGGGCAGCCGGCCTGGAGGCAGGCTTTGCAGCCCGTGCAGGCATCCGGATCCACCTTCAGCGGCGGAAGGTGCTTGACGTTTTTCAGCAGGGCGCAGGGCCGGCGGGCGATGACCAGGGACGGCTCCTCCGCCTCCAGCTCCGCGGATACCACCCGGCGTACCTCCTCCAGATCGAAGGGGTCCACCACCGCCACCCGGCGGATGCCCACCGCGTGGGCCAGAGCCTCCAGATTCACCGCCACTGTGGGGTCACCCTTGATTGTCAGACCGTTGGCGGGGTTGTTCTGATGCCCCGTCATACCGGTGATGGAGTTGTCCAGCACGATAACGGTGGAAATCCCCTTGTTGTAGGCGATGTCAATCAGACCCGTGATGCCGGAATGGATAAAGGTGGAGTCGCCGATAACAGCCACGGATTTTTTCGCCTGCTCCGGTCCCCGGGCGGTATTGAAGCCGTGCAGGCCGCTGATGGAGGCGCCCATGCACACGCAGGTGTCGATCATAGCCAGCGGCGCCTGGGCGCCCAGGGTATAGCAGCCGATATCGCCGCTGACGTACAGATGGTATTTCTTCAGGGCGTAGAACAGCCCCCGGTGAGGACAACCCGCGCACAGCACGGGGGGACGGGGCGGTACGGGGGCGGCGGTGAAGGGCTGCACCGGCAGCTCCTCGCCCAGCAGGGCCTCCCGCACCGTTTTCTGGGAATACTCGCCGCAGGCCGGGAACAGCAGCCGGCCGATGACCGGGATGCCGTATTTGCGGCAGTGGGTTTCGATGATATCATCCAGCTCCTCGATGACGTACACCTGGCCCACGTTGCGGGCAAACTCCAGGATCAGGTTCACCGGCAGGGGATTGACCATGCCCAGCTTCAGATAGCTGGCCCGCTCGCCCAGCGCCTCCTTAGCATAGGTGTAGGTGGTACCCGCGGCAATAATGCCGATGCGGCGGTCGTTGTATTCGACGGTGTTGATACCGGAGGTCTCCGCGTACTGCCGCAGGGCGTCCATCCGTTTTTCCACATCCACGTGGCGCACCTTAGCCATGGCGGGCATCATGACGTTTTTCATAGGATTCTTCTGATATTCCATGAGCGGCCGCTCCTCCCGCTCATGAGGCTCCACCAGGGAGCGGGAATGGGAAATGCGCGTGGACAGTCGGAGGAGGAAGGGCGTGTCGAACTGCTCCGACAGTTCAAAGGCCAGCCTGGTGTAGTCACGGCATTCCGCCGAATCGCTGGGCTCCAGCATGGGTGTCTTGGAAGCGATGGCATGATGGCGGGAATCCTGCTCGTTCTGGGAGGAGTGCATGCCAGGGTCGTCGGCCACGGCACACACCATACCCGCGTTCACCCCAATATAGGAGGCTGTATACAGCGGATCCGCCGCCACATTGAGCCCCACGTGCTTCATAGCGCAGAAGCTGCGGGCGCCGCCCGTGGCCGCGCCGAAGGCTGCCTCAAAGGCCACCTTTTCGTTGGGGGCCCATTCGGAATAAATCTCCTCGTACCGGGTAACGGCCTCGGTGATTTCCGTACTGGGGGTGCCGGGATAGGAGGACACAAAGGTGACCCCCGCCTCGTACAGTCCACGGGCAACCGCTTCGTTGCCCAGCATCAGGGATTTCATCGGCTATTTCATCCTTTCCTTGCGATTGGTTATATAAATGAAAGAAAATTATACGACATAGGTTTACTTCTCTATAAAAGGGAAGGCAAAGGTTTCTCATGAGGGAGAAATTTGTCAGCCCAGCGGCGTTTCCTAGGGTACTTGCCCCCGGTGAACAATCATCAGATAGATTTCTCTCATGACGAAAGAGGGCCTAAGGTTTCTCCTCTCATCCCCATCCATGGGAGACGGACGTTTCCCATGAATGAGAGAAGGCTGCAAAGGACTTCTATCCGCTTGTAGAATTGGCGGTGCCCAAAGCGGGAGGAGGCCGTTCCGGCCGACAGCCAATTTCTCCAGGCCCAGGGACTCCTCACATCGTTTGTCCTCAAATATAAAGACCCTGGGCAATTATATCACAA
>CAJFNR010000054.1 GCA_904395335.1 Candidatus Avimonas narfae
ACCGATACAACATATTGAGAGAGGCTCAAGGGGGCGATCAAACTCTACCTGGATATCATATATATCCGAGTCAAAATATTGTATGGAAGAGGAGTGTGTTTTCGTGAAGGAGCTGTTCAAGATGAGGGTTTGTAATTTTTGAATTTGCTCTGCGCTGAGGATATATTCCTTTCTTTCGTTCCCGGGTATGTACCGGTATTTGGAAACGGTCACCGTACAGGAAGCAGAAATTTCAGAGACGGAAACGATTTCCTGTCCCGCTACTTGACGGTCAACCAGAAAAAGTAACCATGCAGTGGCGCATAAGAGCACAGCAAGCAAGATGACCCATCGAATGGTTTTCTTTTTCATGGCATTCTCTCCTGCTCTTTTCCGGTTAGTTTGTGCTGCTGGAAGCAATACTTTGGTACGGTTTTTAGAGTTTCTTTTTAGAAATTCCATTATCGTTATTTTACACGATATGGAAGAAAAAGTATATATGAAGCATGGAGATGAAGGAAAATCCCCTTCCCGGCGGAATGTAGAGAGGACATGTGTTTTGCCTTTGGAAAGAAATTCACAAATCCCGGCCTGCGTCCCTTGTCAGTTCCCACCAAATGCGGTATAATGGGAAGCAGAAGAACATCTATTTACTTTTTACTTGCAGGAGGTATAGCAAATATGGCGATTCGAATAGGCATCAATGGCTTTGGCCGCATTGGCCGTTTGGTATTCCGGGCGGCAGTCGCTCAGCCGGAAATCTATGAAGTTGTGGGGATCAACGATCCGTTCATCGATCTGGATTATATGGTCTACATGGTCAAATACGACACCATCCACGGCAAGTTCGACGGGGAAATCAAGGCCGAAAACGGTAAGCTTGTCGTAGGCGGCCGGGCTATCTCCGTCTATGCGGAAAAGGATCCCGCGCAGATCCCCTGGGGCAGCATCGGCGCAGACTATATTGTGGAATCCACCGGGGTATTCTGCACCACAGAGAAATCTTCCGCCCACCTTAAGGCCGGGGCCAAAAAGGTAGTCATCTCCGCCCCGGCTAAGGACACGGTTACTCCGACTTTTGTCTGCGGCGTCAACCACGAAAGCTATAAGGCGGAAATGCAGATTGTTTCCAACGCTTCCTGCACCACCAACTGCCTGGCCCCGCTCGCCAAGGTCATCCACGACCGCTTCGGCATTGTCGAGGGCCTGATGACCACCATCCACTCCACTACCGCCACCCAGAAAACCGTCGATGGCCCCTCCGCCAAGGATTGGCGCGGCGGCCGGGCAGCGGCGGGGAATATCATCCCTTCTTCCACCGGCGCGGCCAAAGCCTGTGCGCTGGTTATCCCGGAACTCAAGGGCAAGCTGACCGGCATGTCGTTCCGTGTGCCCACGCTGGACGTCTCCGTGGTGGATTTGACCTGCCGTCTGGAAAAATCCACTACCTATGAGGAAATCTGTGCCGCCATTAAGGAAGCCTCGGAAAACGAAATGCAGGGCGTGCTCGGCTACACCGACGAGCTGGTCGTTTCTTCGGATTTCTATACCGATCCCCGCACGTCTATTTTCGACGCCAAGGCTGGTATCATGCTTAATCCCAACTTTGTCAAGCTCGTCGCCTGGTACGATAACGAATGGGGTTATTCCAACAAAACGTTGGATCTTATCCGCTATATGGATCTGGTGGAACGCTTTACAGGCAAGGATAGCTGTGGCTGCGGCTGCTGCTGATCCTCTGGCCGATACTTTATCAGAAGGCTGCCGTGCCCGTGCGCGGCGGCTTTTCTTTTGCCCCAAGAGTTGACAAAAATTGCGGAACAGGGTACAATTTTTAATAATTACCTTTTGAAAGAATGGGAAAATAGAGGAGGATATGTCTCATGAAAAAATCTTTTTTTGGCGGCTCCGGAAAAATGCCGGACACGCCCGACGGGATGCTGGAGGCATTGGTAAAACAAGTGAAAGACGGAAAGCTGGATGTGATTGCCCAGGCAGTGGATCTTCCGGTGCTGACCCAGGAGCGCGTGGAGCGCATGAATGGGCTGATCAAAGGTTATGCCGCTGGGTATACCAAAAAACTGTTCGCGAAAACGGTCCTGCATGCCACCGATGTGGAAATGCAGGGCGATATGCAGTCCGCTACGGTGTTGATGGAAGGTAAAACCGTGGACATCCTGAAGCTGGTGGTGCAGGCAGAAGCGGCATTCCGGGAAAAGGACGATGAATTGGGACTGCTCTCCGGCCAAAAGCTCAACCTGCGGAAAATTGGTACGGTACTGGGACTGGTGGACAGTGTGCTCAAACAGGCCGAGGCCAAGGAGGTTTCGGAAAAAATCCCCATGGAATGCCGGGAAGGGGTTTGGGAAGTCACCGATCCCGAATCTCTTAACCGCTTGCTGCTCGGGTGCAATTCGGAGGAACTGATGCAGCTTGTGGAGGAAAAATTTGGCCCCCGTTTTGCGCGCCGGGGATAGTCTCCCCCAAAATTCCGCTTGACTCCCTGGGGCTCCCCCGCTACAATAAAAGGAAAACCAACGGAAAGAAGGAGCTCTATGAAACGATTCTTCCGCCGCGGCTTGCCTGCCCTTTTTCTGCTCGGCCTGCTGTGTTTGGGATGGCTCTCCGGCTGCGGTCCTTCTCCCGATACGCCGGGCGGTGCGCTGCTCTCCGCTTTTCATGCCCTGAAGCAAGGAGATCTCGAACCGCTGGCCCGGCTTTCCGGGGAAGATACCGTCTCCCAGCCGCAGGGATACCAGCCAAGCCAGGTCCGGCAGATCGTCAAGTCGGTATTCCGCCCGCTGGATCTGTCGGTCGAACAGGTACAGGAAAACGAGGAAGCGGGCACGGCGCAGGTGACGCTTTCCGGCTCTACAGCCGACTATACGGCGCTGCTTGAAACCGTCCTGACCCAGACACGCGAACAGTTTACAACATGGGCCACCGAAAACCGGGAGACATTTGCCGGGCTTTCCACCGAAGGATTGCAGGAAAAAATGGTGGGCTTGCTGCTTTCCAATTTGGAGAGCGCAGGTAAGAGCGTGCAGACGGTTCCGGTGAAGCAGGTCCTCTCTATGCATCAGCAGGAGGGGGAGTGGCAGGTGGATAGTCAAAGTGCCGACGCGTTATATGCGGCGATTTTTGGCAGTGCAAGCCAGGAGGCCCAGACCAGCCTGCAGGAAATCCTGAGCCGTTTAGGAACATAAAAAAGCAAAAGCTGCTATCCAAGGAAAGGATAGCAGCTTATTTGCTGTTTAATATACAATGGCGCCGTACTTTGCGGCCCGCGCTTCAATATGTTCCCGTTCAATCAAACAGTCGCTGGAAACGATCAATCGCCCTTGGAAGTACCGCAGCGCTGCGTCGAGTACCGGCAGGGATTCTGCCTGTACGGCCAGCGGCAAGCGTGACATATGCCCCTGCTCCGCCAGCAGCAGCGCGTCGTCTACACTGTGGATTTCCACCAATGCCACGTTACTTTGTTCATCGTCCAGGTCGATCAGATCCTCCCCCAGGTTGATCGAACATTCCAGCGGTTCGCTGAATTCCAGAGTATCCCGCAGGAAAAACACCTGTGTTTCCGTGGAAGCCGCATAGCAGTCCGCCTCCTCCGGTAAAAAGGGCGGTAAAGGGATCCCTGCTATCTGTTGCTTGAGTTGGGCTACATGTGCCGGGGAAACCCCCTCGCTTCCTCCCAGGATGGAAACGCCGGTTTGCAGCAGGGCTTTCATTTCCTGGGCGAACTGCCGTGGGGGAAGGTAATCCTGTCCGCGGGGATGCCGGATATTTGGCTGTGCAAGCAGAGGGATCTGTGTGTGCGGAAGGATGTCCTCGAAAAAGGGAAGCATTTCTTCCGGGCTGAGCGTACCGCTCAGGCCAACGGCTTCCACACCCATGGCCTGTAGGGTAATCAGGCAGGGCAGCAGACTGCACCCGGTCACGGTATGGCCGCTGGCATCTACGGCCAGGGTGACGAAGATGGGCAGATCGGTCGTGCGGGCAGCCAGCACCGCGGCACGCATATCTGCCAGGGAAGTCTGATCCTGCAATAGGAAACCATCCGCGCCGTTTTCTTCCAATACCCGGATTTGTTCGCGGTATTGGTCGTACAGGCTGTCGAAATCGCTCTCCCCAAAGGGAGGGATAAACCGTCCGCTGGGACCGAGCGTGCCAATCACCGGTACTCCGGCGGCTTGGGCATTTTGTTTTGTGATATTGAAAAGCCGGGTGTTGATTTCTTCCACCTTATCTTCCAGGCCGTAGAGGGACAAATGAAATGCACTGGCTTCCGGCGTGGGGGTACACAGCGCCTGGGCTCCGGCCTGGAGAAAATCCTGCTGGAGCTTTTGCAGGGCGGCGGGGTTGTCGCACAGCCACTGCTCTACGCATCCGTTTGTGGGCATCCCCATAGCCACCAGGTTGGAAAAATATGCCCCGTCGAGCAGAAAAGGCAGAGGGAAAGGAGGAGGATTCATATTCGTGTGCTCCCGCCTTTCACATCGACTCCGGCGCGGTGATTTTAAACATTTTCAGCACATTGCAAATCACCCGGGAGGTTGCGGTACATAAGGCCATGCGGGCCGCCATGAGAGCTTCATCCTCGCCTTTTACGCGGCAGGAGTCGTAAAATTTATGAAACAGGGTCGCCGCCGCCAGCACATACCGCAGCACGCGCGAAGGGTCGTACTCCTTCGCTGCCTGGATGATCTCCCCCGGATAGTCCGAAAGGTGCCGGATGAGTTCGCGCTCTGCGGGCGTTTGCAGAAGGGCCAGTTCCTCGTCGGTACAGGCGCGGGGGGATACCCCCTCCTTAGCCAGCGCCTTGAAGATGCTGCAAATGCGCGCCCGGGCATACTGGACGTAGTAGACAGGGTTTTGCGCATCCTGCTGCACGGCCAGATCCAAGTCGAAATCCATCTGGGAATTGGCTTCCCGCAGGGTAAACAGAAAACGGGCTGCATCTACGGGGACTTCGTCGAGCAGATCCCCGAGCTGGATGGCTTTGCCGGTGCGCTTGCTCATGCGTACCACCTCGCCGTCGCGGGTCAGGCGGACCAGCTGCATCAGGATCACATCCAGTTTGCTCCCGTCCAGGCCGATGGCATCCAAAGCCCCTTTCATCCGGGCCACATGGCCGTGATGGTCTGCACCCCAAATATCAATGCAGCGGTCGAAATGCCGTTTTTCCAGCTTGTTCCGGTGATAGGCAATGTCGGCGGCAAAATAGGTGGGGTTGCCGTTTTGCCGGATCAGGACCTCGTCCTTTTCCGCGCCAAACTGCGTGGCCCGGTACCACAGCGCGCCGTCCTTTTCGTAGGTCATGCCGCGCTGCCGGAGCAGATCGATGCTTTCCTGTACTTCCCCGTCCTCATGCAGGGAACTTTCCAGGAACCACTGGTTATAGGTAATGCGGTACTTTGTCAGGTCTTCCTTCATCTTGGCGATGTTTTTCGGCAGGGCATAGGCCGTCAGGGCGTCGCGGCGGGCTTGCGAATCCGCTTCAACAAAGGCATCCCCGTGCAGAGAGGCAAATTCCCGCGCACGGTCTTTGATGTCCTCCCCCTGGTAACCGTCCTCGGGGAAGGGGACCGCATCCTCTCCCCGGTAGATTTGCAGGTAACGGGCTTCGAGCGAATAGCCGAATTTTTCAATCTGGTTGCCCGCATCATTGACGTAAAATTCCCGCCACACATCATAGCCTGCCGCGTCGAGTACGGCCGCCAGGCAGTCGCCCAGCGCCCCGCCGCGGGCATTGCCCATGTGCATGGGACCGGTGGGGTTGGCGGAGACAAATTCCACCATCACCTTTTTCCCCGCACCGTAGTCCGACCGGCCGTACTGGTCCTTTTGCTCCAGAATCTCGGCCACCGCCGCGGCGTAAAATGCCGGGGAGAGGAAAAAGTTGAGAAAACCGGGGCCGGCGGTTTCCGCCCGCTCCAGATAGGTGCCGCCCAGCGACAGGTGGGACAGCAGAATATCCGCGATCTGACGGGGCGCCTTGTGAAACGCCCGGGCAGAAAGCATGGCGATATTGCTCGCCAGGTCGCCATGGGCGCGGTCCCCGGGAATTTCCACCGCCACCGGCGGCAGCTCCGCCTCGGGCAGCTCGCCCGCCGCCATGGCCTCCAGCGCCGCCTTGCGCACCGCGTCCTTCAGTTGCTGTTCCGCCAGGGTTACTGTCGAAGTCATAAAGTGTTCCGCCTTTCTGTTATCCTCCTGCCGCACGGCCACAAACGCACCGCGTGACGCTTTTTCAGTCTTTATCAGGGGCGCCTTCCGGCCGCGCTACCTCCAGGAGAAGCTCCTGCCGGGCGGCGGCGCCCCCTTCCAGCTCCAAGGTATAGTGCAGGCGCAGCTGCCCGCTTCCCTCCTCCAGCCGGTTTTCCACCCGATGGGTATGGACCCCCAGCTGGAGAAAGCCGTATCCGGTATCGTACCGGCACAGACGGCGTCCCCCCTCCTCCAGCAGCAGGCGGGAGTTCAGGGCGCCTGACCGCCGGATCTCCGCACGATCCCGGCCAGCACGGATCTGTGTTGTGACGCCGTCCATGCCGCTTTCGGCGCTTTCCGCGTAGGTCAGCACCCAGGCGTCCCCGTCCCGCTCCATACGGCCTGTAGCAGACAGGCGGGTGGTTTCCGATGTCCCGTCCAGTGTCTGGGTGCCGGTGATGGTAATCTGTACGTTCATGACGGAAACTTCGTCCTTTCCAATCCTCCGCATTCAGCGGCCGCCGGTGAGGGAATCCAGCTCAATGGTTTGAAGCTCGTCGCCGATGGCGCGGCCCAGAAAACGTTCGGCCACATGGGTGAAATCGTCTGGACGGTCGGTAACGAAAAAGCGGCAGCGCCCCTCTCCCTGCGCCGGTGAAAGCAGGTCCGCCTGCCCCAACAACCGGGCGCATTCCGCTGCGGCCTCCCGCCCGGAGTCGATCAGGGTGACTTTCTGTCCCATATAGTCGGAAAGAATGTCCGTCAGCAGCGGAAAATGGGTACAGCCCAGAATCAGCGTATCCACCCCGGCTTCCTTCAACGGGGCCAGATAACGGGCAGCGGTCAGCCGGGGAATGGGGTCCTCCCGGTCGGTCCAACCGTTTTCCGCAAGAGGAACGAACAACGGGCAGGCGGCCTGCACCACCTGGAGGGAAGGATCCCGGCTCAGGATGCGCTGTTCAAACGCCCTGGAACGGATGGTAGCGGCAGTGCCCAGCACGCCGATCCGGCCGCTGCGCGTTGCCCGGACCGCCGCGTCGGCGGCGGGCTCTACCACGCCGAAGGCGGGGAGCGGCTGTTCCTCCAGCACGGACAGGGCGGTGGAACTGACGGTGCCGCAGGCGGCGATGATCAGCTTAACCCCCTGTTCGCGCAAGAACGCACAGTCCTGCCGGGCATAACGCCGGATGGTCTGTGGGCTGCGGTTGCCGTAAGGGACACGGCCGGTGTCACCGAAATACACGATATCCTCATGGGGAAGTTGGCGCAGCAGCTGACGCACCGCCGTCAGCCCGCCCAGCCCGGAATCGAAGACGCCGATGGGACGGGTGTCCATGAAACAGACCACGCTCCTGTTCCGCGCCGTAGCGCGGCAAATAAAAAGGGGCGGCATCCGCCGTGCCCCGGAAAAATTCATTGGTAATATCTATGCTGCCCGTGGGGCAAAAAGAAGGATACGGAAATTGTATCATAGATTTTCCGTTCGCGCAACGGAGAAAAGCAGCCGTTTTTGCGCGCAAAAATCAGCGGGAATCCCCAGAAAAATCCGGGAATACCCGCTGATTACAGAAGAAACCGGGCAGCCTCTGTGCACACAGCTGTGTGGACGTCCGCTCCTGCCTCCTTCTGATATGGTATTGGTGGGTCATGCTTCGCCCTTTGGCGACGTTCCCTCCGGTTCTTTGTGTTTTAAAGTATACACTACGGCAAAGAGGATCAATCCCACGACGATAACGGCGCCGCCACCGATGATCCACCAGACATATGCAGGCAGGCCATTTTCCTCCTGTGCCCCTAGATCTCCGCCGCTTGCAGGCGCCATCTCCGCCTGCGCCGCCAGCAAATCGGTATAGGCAGCGGTCATTGTGCCTGCGTTGGTGCCCCCGTTTTGCCGATAGGCCGTTAGCTCCGCCTGTGCGGCCAGCCGTCTGTCATTGGTGAGCGAGGCGGTGGCATCGATGAGGGACTGCATCTCGTCCTCGCTGGCCAAAGTGTCCCGGTATCCCTGAGGCAGCACGGTTTCCTGTAGAAACTCCGTCAGGGCCTTTGCCGCGGCGGTGTGTTGTTCCAAATTGGGATGTCCCGCGCCGCCGCCAGTGCCCTTGGGCAGCTCACAGAAATAATAGCCGGCCTCGGCGCCGCCCAACTCTTCCACTGCGGCGGTCAGCTCCTGCTCATAAAACGTGCCCATCATACCGGTGGCCCAGACAATTTGGCTGTCCGGATTTTTCTCCCGCACCAGTTCCATCAGCGCCGTGGCACCCTCCTGGAACTGAGTCTTAGTCAGCTTCTTTTTGGATGAGACCGTGTTGTCGTTGGTGCCGAGATTGATCACCACCACATCCGCCTGCCGGGCGAACGGCCAATAGTTTTCTTCCTTATCCTGATGCCTGACATGGTAGGCGGTAAAGGGATACATTTTTAGCAGGTTGGCGTTATCGGAATTCCATCCCTTTACCACCCCGTACCCGCTGGTACAGCAGGCCTGAAAATCCGCGCCCAGCGCCTGGGCAGTCTGGTAGGCGTAGGTCTGTGTACCGTCTTGGCAGGCGGGGTCGTCCGCCGCCTGGTCCGCTTCTGCCCGGAACATGCTGGCGCCGGCCGTGATGGAATCGCCCACAAATTCAATGAGCAGCGGCGCCTCCGGCACCGGCGAGACCGTCCCGTTCAGCGTCAAGCTGTTGAACACGCAGGTGGCGTTGACCTCCTCCGTCTGGCGGTATACCTCGATGCGGTGATAGCCCTGATCCAGATTTTCCGCCAGAGTAATCGTGCTCTGCCGCGCGGCGTTGGACGGATTTTCCACGCACACCCGTTCCCGCACGCCGTCCACCGTCACCGTAAAATATTGCCGCGTAGTGTATCGGTTCCGGGCTGTCAGCGTCAGGGTGATATCCCCGCTGCACTCGCTGTAAAAGGCGATGCCGGCGCCGGTGGTATACACAGCCAGGCCGGTATCTTCCATTTGCGAACGGCCTACGATTTTGATGCTGTCCCCGATATCCGTCAGGGAATAAGTGGTCGCTTCCGCGGAAACGGCGACAGGCATCGCCGAGGCCGACAGAAATACCGCCGCGCACAGGGAAAAGACCCGCCTCATGAATGGTTTCATATATTGGCCCCCTATCCAAAGGCTTTTTTTACAGTATAAGGGCATTTCGCAAAGTTTACAACTGTTTTCGTCTATAATTTTAGTAAATTTATCTGGAGTTGGGGAGGCCAGGCATTGGAGAAAAAGCAGCGCATATACGTTGAATAAAGGACACAGATACTTTCAAAAGAAAAGGGGCCTGCTTCATGTGTACCGCGATTGCTTTCCGGTCCCGGCAGGGGGATTCCCTGTTTGGAAGAACCATGGACTTTTCCCATCCGATTTCCCCAAGCGTGTATGTGACGCCCCGAGGCTATGTGTGGACCAACCGGCTGCGCACGATCCGGCTGCGCAGCCGATACGGTATCCTCGGCATCGGACAGGATTTGGAGGGCGTCCTGTTTGCCGACGGCGTCAATGAACGGGGGCTATCGGCGGCGGCCCTGTATTTCCCGGGATATGCAGCATACGATTCCCCGGACACGGCGGGGGACGCTCTTGTCATCGCCGCCGTGGAGCTTAACAGCTTTCTTCTGGGGATGTGCGCCTCCGTGGAGCAGGCGGCGGCACTGGTGCGTACCGTGCGCATCGTGGGTACGGAGGATCCGGTAACCCACGATGTCGCCCCGCTTCACTGGATCTTAACCGACCGTACCGGACAGTGCCTGGTGATAGAGAAGACCGCCGGCGGACTCCATCTGCATGAAAATCCCATCGGCGTGCTGACAAACAGCCCGGATTTTCCCTGGCATATGACCCACCTGCGCAGTTTTGTTCAGCTTCGGCCAGAGCAAGAGGAACAGGCGCGCTGGGGGAACATGGAGCTAGAGCCCTTCGGACAGGGCGGCGGGACGTGGGGGCTGCCGGGGGATTTTACACCGCCGTCCCGTTTTATCCGCGCCGCGTATCTGAAAGGCCATATCCCGGCGCCGGAAACCAGGCAGGAGGCGATGATGGTGGGCTTCCATATACTGGAGAATCTGTCCATTCCCCGGGGAGCCGTTGTCACCAGCCGCGGCACCGACGATTACACCCAGTACACGGCTGTACTCAATACCGCCGACGGCAGCTATGCCGTGCGTACCTATGAGGACGGGCGGATCCGCACCGCCCGCCTGACAGAGCAGGCCCTCAGCGGCAGCAAGGCCGCTTGCCTCTTTGCCCTGGAAAGATAAAAGCAGAAGAGAATAAATTTCACTAAATTTGTTATAGCCTGTTGACAGATGGAGTCGAAACAGGTAAGATAGAAAATGAAATTGAATAGTTCCTTATCAAGAGAGGCGGAGGGGACAGGCCCGATGAAGCCCGGCAACCTGCTGAAAAAGGCAAGGTGCCAATTCCTGCGGCTGTGGCCGGCAGATGAGGTGAGACTCAAGCGCCCGGCCGGCAAGGCTGGGCGCTTTTTGCCGGAAAATATCAAGGAGCTTCATGCGAAAGGAGAAACGCTGTGGCAAAACATTTCTTTACCTCCGAATCGGTGACGGAGGGACATCCCGACAAAGTTTGCGACCAGATTTCCGACGCGGTACTGGACGCCATTCTGGCCAAGGATCCCCAGGCCCATGTGGCCTGCGAGACTATTGCCACCACCGGCCTGGTGCTGGTGATGGGGGAAATCTCCACCAGCTGCTATGTGGAGATCCCGAAAATTGCCCGGGAGGTGATCCGGGACATCGGCTACGACAATGCGGAGCAGCGCTTTGACGGCAACACCTGTTCTGTACTCACCGCCATTGATGAACAGTCCCCGGATATCGCCATGGGCGTCAACGAGGCGCTGGAATGCCGGGATGGCGGTGCAGAGGACTACGACCGCACCGGCGCCGGGGATCAGGGCCTGATGTTTGGCTTTGCCTGTGACGAAACGCCGGAGCTGATGCCGCTGCCCATTTCTTTGGCTCACAAGCTGGCCATGCGGCTGACCCGGGTGCGCCGGGAGGGCATCCTGCCCTACCTGCGTCCTGACGGAAAAACCCAGGTGACAGTGGAATACGACGGCTTGACCCCCTGCCGGGTGGAAGCGGTGGTCGTTTCTTCCCAGCACAGTGAGGATGTCTCGCTGGATACCATCCGGGCCGATGTAATCGAACAGGTTATCCGGCCAATCATTCCCGCCGGCCTGATGGATGAACAGACCAAAATTTTCGTCAATCCCACCGGCCGGTTTGTGGTGGGCGGCCCCCAGGGGGATAGTGGTCTGACCGGACGGAAGATCATTGTGGACACTTACGGTGGCTATGCCCCCCACGGCGGCGGGGCCTTCTCCGGAAAGGATCCCACCAAGGTGGATCGGTCCGCCACCTATATGGCCCGCTATGCGGCCAAAAACGTGGTGGCCGCCGGGTTGGCGAAGCGCTGTCAGGTACAGCTGGCCTATGCTATTGGGGTGGCCCGTCCCGTATCCGTCATGGTGGATACCGCTGGCACCGGCGTGGTGCCGGATGAAGAACTGGCGGCGGCCGTGGAGAAGGTATTTGATTTCCGTCCCGCCGCCATCATCGACCAGCTGGATCTGCGCCGCCCCATTTACCGCCCTCTGGCCGCCTACGGCCATGTGGGCCGGGAGGATCTGGACGTGGCGTGGGAAAAGACCGACCGCGTGCAGGTGCTGCGCGCCACGCTGGGCCGGTAAAAACTGCCGGAAAACATTCAGCGGAGAGCACTGCCCATACGGGCGGGGCTCTCCGCTTTTTGCCATACCTGTATTTTTCTGTCCGCTAACTTTCCCGCGTACCCCCTGTACCGAATTCCAAATAGTAAAAAAATTAAAGATAATACAAAATGTTAATAAGAACACATTTTAAGTAGCGATAGCCGCCAGTCAGCTTTCTTCACCGGAAACGGGCGGCAGAGCTTTTTATAACCGCAGGCAAGTATAGCCGGTGTTGACAAAACCGCGCACACGAACCCGACCGCCCCCTTGCGAAGCTGTTTTGGCTGGAACCGCAAGAAGGCCACCCCTTTCCGTCCCAATTGCAGGGAGGGACCTGAAAAAGATTATGAATTTACTCTAATAGGTTCGCCAACCGGTTGCAATTCCGGGCAGTGCAGGTACCCCCCCGGCATTGCCGGGGGGGAAACAGCGCCAAAAGGAACCGCGTTACGGAATCAGGGCGTCCATCTGGTCCACCAGCGCCTGACTGCGGGTGGCGGACATATTGTTGATGAACAGCACATCCTGAATCTGATTGTTCTTGCAGAAATCCACAATGCTTTGCTTGTAATACCGGTAATCAATGACGTGAATGTCCTGATAGTGGGGGATCAGGAAGGGGATCAGGGCGTTGCCGAAAGATTCCTTGATCACCACACAGGAGGAGCCGTCGCTGAGATCGTTATTGACGATGTGGGTATAGGGGTTGTCCCCGCCGATGAAGGTATTGTATTTCGAGGAAGAGGCCCAGCCGGATACGTCGGTGATGACTTGCCAAGGGGTTTCTTTCCCGTTTCTATCGGTGAAGGTCATGGTGGTGTTGTTGAACGGCTCATAGGCCACTACGGTGTCGGGGTTCTGGGCCAAAGCGGGACTTTTTCCCGTATCGCTGTAGAAAGCGCCCAGAAAATCCGGGAATTCCTTTGTGGTATATCTGTCCAGCGATACCGGCTCTACACCCTTGGCCTTGGCGAACTGTTCATAGCCGTAGTAGGCGCCCAAAGCGGTCCAGTGGTGATCCGTACGGAAATAGAGATATTCGTCCCGGTGTGACTTCAGCGTGTCGTACAAATTGACCGGCGTGACATTGATCATGGAGCCGTACAGGTACTCGATAGCCTGTCCCTGGTCGGAGGTGGAAAGCCCCGCCCGCACACTGTCTTGCAGGGTGATATCGATGCTGGTGGGCACCACCATATCGTAAACCGTGCTGACCCCCTGCAGGCGCGTGCCTAGGCGGCTGACCAGGGTGGCGTACTGATCCGCCACCGAACGCACAAAATTGTAATATTCGTATCCCGTATCCCCCACAACCAGCACCGCGCCCAATGTCTGGGTCTGCTCACCGGATACATCCTTCTGGGTGGGCAGGGTGGTGGCTGCCGTGGTAGCGGTGGTTTCCTCTGCCGGAGAGGACCCGTCCGTGGGGGCGGCGGTTTCGCCGGTGGGTTCCGTGGTTCCTCCGCCCTGCGAACCGCAGGAAGACAGTGGCATACACAACAGCAGGGCGGCCAGCAAAACAGCTGTCAGCCGGGAAGACTTTTTGGCAAAAAGATCGTTCATGAGAGGTTCCTCCTGTATGTGATAATAAAAATGTACAGAATGAAAAGAGGGATATAGAAGGGATAACGCAAGCGTGCGGTATCGGGTGTGTGGGCCTGCCGGAAGCCGAAGCCTTTTCGCCCTGCACCATTCTGCGATGCCGGTAGCTCCGGCAATAGCTGTGGGCAGCGCTTCTCATCCCACGAAGATCCGCAACGGCGGAACAAAGATCACCCGGACGGAACGCCGCCCGGGTTCGTCCAACATCGGAACGGAAAAGCAGTCTATAGTATAGCATACTATTTTCCCGCCGAATAGGAAGATTTCTTTAAATTTAAAAAAGGAGAGGCCGGCACCCGCCGCCTCTCCTGTATGGGTATCCAGCCCTCAGGATTTGTCCCCGGAACGCGCCACCAAGGCCACGAGGAAACCCAGAAAGATCGCGGCGGCGATTCCGCCGGCGGCTCCGGTGATGCCTCCGGTAAGCGCTCCCAGCAGGCCGCTTTCCCGCACGCCTTCCTCCACGCCTTTGGCCAGTGTGTAGCCGAAGCCGGTCAGCGGCACCGTGGCGCCTGCTCCGGCAAATTCCACCAACGGTTCATACACGCCGAAACCGGTCAGCACCACGCCCAGGCAAACAAACAGCACCAAAATTCGGGCAGGGGTCAGTTTGGTGTAATCGATAAGCAGCTGCCCGGCCACACAGATCAGCCCGCCTACCGCAAACGCCTTGAGAATCATCATCCAATCCATCAAAACCACCTCGCCGGTATTTTCTCCCGCCGGGACTGGTTTATGCATCCACGGTACGTTTTGCCCTTTATTCCACCCACAATCCGGACAGAAAGCGGGTTGCGGTTGCGTTCTTTTCCTTTTTCGTGTACCATAAACGGCAAGGAAGCAACCATATAAAAAGCAAATGAAATACATACAGGAATATGAGCGTGAATAAATGCTGTAAGTATATTTTTCTGGCATATAGTGTGTGCTTGTCGTGAGGAGGGAAAGCAAATGGTTTTGGAAACGTCGCGGCTGTCCTTGCGCTGCTTGACGGACGGCGACTATGCTGATTTGTGCCGGGTAATGCTACAGGATCCGGAGGTGATGTATGCGTATGCCCACGCCTTCAGCGATGAAGAGGCGTGGGAATGGCTTCACCGCCAGCAGACCCGTTACCGGGAAGATGGCTTCGGACTGTGGGCTGTGGAGCTTCGGGAAACGGGGGAGCTGATCGGCCAGTGCGGTGTCACTTGGCAGACGGTCCGGGACCGGCGGGTGCCGGAAATCGGCTATCTGCTGGGAAAGAGCAGTTGGGGCCGGGGGTATGCCATCGAAGCGGCCCGGGCCTGTAAACAATACGCTTTTCATATTCTGGGCTTCGACGAGGTATATTCCATCATCCGCGACAACAACCTGGCATCCCAGCGGGTGGCCATCCGCAACGGCATGCTGCCCTGTGACCGGATCGTCAAGCACTATTATCGGCAGGAGATGCCCCATCTGGTGTTTTCCGTCTGCCGGGACGAGGGAGAGGAGCGCTGTTCATGAGCCGTTCGAGCCGAGGGGGCGCCATGCCGGTGCTCCATACCGACCGCCCCTCAAAAGGGAGGGGCCATTCCGCCGCCCGGCATGCGGACGGCAATCCGTATTCCTTTGCCCATGGACTGAACTTTTACAAACTGGTCTGGATCTTTATCATCGGTTGTATCATTGGATTTGTGGTGGAAACCATTTGGTGCTATGTCCAGTACGGCCACTTTGAGAGCCGCAAGGGGCTGATTTACGGCCCTTTCAGTCCGGTATACGGGTTTGGCGGCGTGCTGCTGACCCTTTCGCTGTACCGGCTGCGGGAGCGCAACGGCCTGCTGGCTTTTGCCGCCAGCGCCGTTATCGGCGCTGCCTTTGAATACCTGTGCTCCTGGTTTCAGGAAATCGTATTCGGCACCATCTCCTGGGAGTACAGCGATACGCCGCTGAACCTGGGCGGACGCACCAATTTTCAGTACGCTGTGTTCTGGGGACTGCTGGGGATGATCTTTATCAAGCACACCTACCCCTTTCTCAGCCGTTGGATCGAGCGTATCCCCAACCGGGTGGGCAAAATCCTGACCTGGGTGCTGGTGGTGTTCCTTGTGCTGGATATGCTCATCTCCTCCCTGGCGGTGAGGCGGTGGACCAACCGCATCCTGGGCGAGCCGCCGGCCAATGCGGCCAGCGCCCTGCTGGACCGGCTGTACCCGGACGACATGATGGAATGGATCTATCCCAATATGGCAGTGGTGGAGGAAACGGAAGGAGAAAGCTGATGGCCGGATGGTGGGACGCGCCGGTAACGGTGCTCAAAAGTGTGGGGGACCGCCGGGCGGAACAGTTTGCAAGGCTGCATATCCGCACGGTGGGGGATCTGTTGCGCCATTATCCCCGCCACTACGAGGACTGGTCCCATCCCGTCTCCATTGCCTCCGCCCCCTTTGGGGAGCCCTGCTGTGTACGAGCCACTGTTCTGACAGCGCCGGAGGAGCGGCGGGTGCGCCCCGGGATGGTGCTGTACCGTTTTTCCGCCGGTGACGGCGCATCCCGCATGACCGTCACCTTGTTCAACAACCGCTTTCTGGCGGCCAGGATACGGCCGCGGAAAACCTACCTGTTCTACGGGCCCGTCACCGGTGGCTTCACCCGGCGGGAGATGGCGTCCCCCCAGATCGAGGAGGCGCCGGAGACTGGGGGGCTTCCCCGTCTACGTCCGGTGTACCGCCAGACGGAGGGGCTGTCCTCCCATGTGATTGAGGGCTGCGTCCGCCAGGCGCTGGAGGGGTTGGAGCGGGAAATGCCCGCCGATCCCCTCCCCGAAGCGCTGCGCCGTAAGGAAGGGCTGTGCTCCCTGAAGGACGCCTTGAACCGCATCCATTTTCCCGAGGATGAGGCCGCACTGGAGGCCGCACGCCGGCGGCTGGTATATGAGGAGCTGCTGGTGCTCCAATTGGGGATGCTGACGCTGAAAAGCCGGGCGCGGGGGGAAGCCGGAGCCCGGATCACGGAGGGATATACCGCGGAATTTTTCGCCAGGCTTCCCTTTTCCCCCACCGGGGCGCAGCGCCGGGCTATTGAGGAGTGCCTGGAGGATATGGCCTCCGGCCGTCCCATGAGCCGCCTGATCCAGGGGGATGTGGGCAGCGGCAAGACCGCCGTGGCCGCTGGCGTCATCCACGCCATGGTGAGAAACGGCTGGCAGGCCGCCTTGATGGCTCCCACCGAAATTTTGGCCGAGCAGCATGTCCGTTCCCTGTCCGCCCTGCTGGGGGACAGCGTGCGGGTGGGCCTGCTCACCGGCTCCCTTCCCGCCGCGCAAAAGCGGGAGACGCTGGCTGCCCTGGCTTCCGGGGAGCTGCAGCTGGCGGTGGGGACTCATGCCCTGCTGTCCGAGGGGGTCCGATTCGCCCGGCTGGGGCTGGTGGTAACCGATGAGCAGCACCGCTTCGGCGTGGAGCAGCGGGCACGATTGGCCGCCAAGGGGGAGAATCCCCACCTGCTGGTTATGTCCGCCACCCCTATTCCCCGTACCCTGGCCCTGATCCTGTACGGGGACCTGGATGTGTCTGTGTTGGACGAGCTGCCCCCCGGCCGTACACCGGTGGCCACCTATGCGGTGGGATCGGACAAGCGGGAGCGGGCCTACGGCTATGTCCGACGGCACCTGGATCAGGGACGTCAGGCGTATCTGGTGTGTCCGCTGGTGGAGGAGAGCGGCGGCGAGGACGGCTTGCCCGCCGAATCCGACCTGGCCTCCGCTGTGCGGATGCGGGACGAACTGCAGGCCGGCCCCTTCCGGGGATACCGGGTGGGACTGCTCCATGGCAAGATGAAGCCGGCAGAAAAAGAGCAGGTCATGACGGCCTTTTCCGCCGGGGATATCGGCCTGCTGGTAGCCACCACCGTGGTGGAGGTGGGAGTGGATGTGCCCAACGCCGTGCTCATGGTTATTGAAAATGCCGAGCGCTTTGGCCTGGCCCAGCTCCACCAGCTCCGGGGCCGGGTGGGAAGGGGAAAATGGCCCTCCACCTGCATCCTGATTTCCGACGCGCGCAACGAGGAGGCCCGCCGCCGGCTGAGGGTGATGTGTGAGACCTGCGACGGTTTCCGCATCGCGGACGAGGATCTGAAGCTGCGGGGCCCGGGGGATTTCTTCGGGAGGCGGCAGCACGGCCTGCCCTCCCTGCGCATCGCCGATCTGGCGGGCGGGGACATGACCCTGTTCCGCCGGGCCCAGGACGCTGCCCGTGCCCTCATCGACGAAGGGTTTCGCCCCTTCGGCCCCGGGACGGAGGAGTGGGGGGACGATCCCGCCCTGCCACTGCTGGCAGAGCAGGTGCGCCGCCTGTTTGAGCAGGTGGGCGGCCAGGGCCTCAACTGAGGCGGCGGAAAGCATTGACAATTTTCCTCCCCCCGTTTAAGATAGACACATTAGGGATTATCCCTGAATAATAAAAGGCGTTCCCTCGGAAGCCACCGGGGGACGGAAAGGCGTGACAAAACATGCGGCAGGAAGACAAAACCATGGAAAAAATTGTGGCCCTGTGCAAAAACCGGGGCTTTGTATATCCCGGCTCCGACATTTACGGGGGATTGGCCAACTCCTGGGACTACGGCCCCCTGGGTGTGGAGCTGAAAAACAACGTTAAGCGCGCCTGGTGGAAAAAATTCGTCCAGGAGAGCCCCACCAACGTTGGGCTGGACGCGGCCATCCTTATGAACCCTCAAACCTGGGTGACCACCGGCCATGTGGCGGGTTTTTCCGATCCGCTGCTGGATTGCAAGAGCTGCAAGGCCCGGCACCGCGCCGATAAGCTCATCGGCGACACTCATCCGGAGGTCAACGCCGACGCCATGGATTTCGATCAGATGGATGCTTTCATTGCGGAGCATGAGGATGTGGTGTGCCCGGTGTGCGGCAAGCACAACTTCACCCCCATCCGCAAGTTCAACCTGATGTTTAAGACCGCCATCGGCGTGACGGAGGATTCCTCCAGCACCTGTTATCTCCGGCCGGAAACCGCCCAGGGGATTTTCGTCAACTTTTCCAACATCCAGCGCACCACCCGGCGCAAGCTGCCCTTCGGCGTGTGCCAGGTGGGCAAGGCTTTCCGCAACGAGATTACGCCGGGCAATTTTACCTTCCGCACCCGGGAATTCGAGCAGATGGAGTGCGAATTCTTCTGCAAGCCCGGCACCGATCTGGAATGGTTCGCCTACTGGAAGGATTTCTGCGCCAATTGGCTGATGAGTCTGGGCATCGGGCGGGAGCACCTGCGTCTGCGTGATCACGAGCCGGCGGAGCTGGCTTTCTATTCCCGCGCCACCACCGATATCGAATACGCCTTCCCCTTCACCGACTGGGGCGAGCTGTGGGGTATCGCGGACCGCACCGACTACGACCTTGGCCGCCATCAGGAGGCCTCGGGCAAGAGCCTGGAATATTTCGATCCCGAAACCAACGAACGGTATATACCCTATGTCATCGAGCCGTCCCTGGGCGCCGACCGGGTGGTGCTGGCCTTCCTGTGCGAAGCGTACGACGAAGAGGTGGTGGACGCGGAGAAAAACGACACCCGCGTGGTGCTGCATCTCCATCCCGCCCTGGCCCCCTTCAAGGCGGCGGTGTTGCCCTTGTCCAAAAAGCTGGGGGACGGCGCGCAGGAGATCTACCGGCGCCTGGCCAAAACCTTCATGGTGGATTACGACGAGGCCGGTTCCATCGGCAAGCGCTACCGCCGTCAGGACGAGGTCGGCACCCCCTACTGCATCACCTACGATTTCGACAGCGAGCAGGACGGCTGTGTCACCGTCCGCGATCGGGACACCATGCAGCAGGAGCGTGTCTCCATCGACAGCTTGGAGGCTTATCTGACGGAAAAAACCGCGTTTTAAGCGTAAACGCATCTGATAAGCAGAAAAAACAGCAGCCATCCTACGGTGGCTGCTGTTTTTTGTCTGTCTATGAAAATTCAGATGGCCTTATTCCTTTTCCACCTGCTTGAAACCCTCCCCCAGCACCTCGTCGGTGGAAGCCACGATGATAAAGGCCTGGGGGTCCCGGTCGTACACCAACATGCGCAGGGTATATACCTGAGCGGGCCGGACTGCTACCAGGAGCACCCGGCGGGGCTCACCGGTGTAGGCCCCTTCCGCGTGGAGGATGGTGACGCCCCGCTCCAGAGTCTCCAAAACAGCGTTCGCTACCTCCTTTTCCTTCTGTGTCATAATCAGCAGCATTTTCCCCGAATCCCCGCCGTAGATCAGACGGTTCATCACCATGGAGGAAACAAAGATCAAGATCATGGCGTACAGGGCGCTTTCCAGGTTGCGGTACACCACGGCGGCCGTGGCCACCACCACTGCGTCCACCATGAGGATGAGGCGTCCGATGGGGATATGGCGGAAGCGGCGCTCCAGCAGCCGGGCGACGATTTCGCTGCCGCCGGTGGTGGCTCCCCGCATAAAGATGAGCCCCAGGCCCGCTCCGGCCAGCACGCCACCGAACACTGCCGTCAGGATCTTGTCCCCCCGAAAAGGGGGGACAAACGGCGCGGTGACATCGATGATGACGGAGGACACCACCGTTACCACCGCGGTCCGCAAAGTGGAGTCCCGGCCAAGAAAGCGCCAGGACGCCACAAACAGAGGCAGGTTCACCACCAGAATGCCGGTACCGATGGGCAAACCGGTCAGATAGTTGACCAGCGTGGCGATACCGGTGACGCCTCCAGGAGCGATCTGATTGGGGGCGGTGAAGACATTGACGGACAAGGCGTACAGGATGCTGCCCAGCAGATAAAACAAGCCGTCCAGCGAAGCGCGGCGCACACCGCCGAGGGGAGACAGCGGTTTCATAGCATATCCTCTTTTCATCAGCAATAACCCTAGTATGCCCTCGCCTGTCAAGAAAAATAAGCCGGTGGTTCCCGGAGCGAAAAAGCGATGGAAGGAGCGGCCGGCAGAAACAACAGGTGGTTGTACACGGAGCAACAAATAAACAATCGTTTTCACCGAAGCGGCTGTTATAATGCAGGCGCAACGAAAGTTTATAAGCAAAAAGGGAAAATGGTATGTCCATCCAATTGGGACAGCCGCTGAGGGAATTGCGCCGCCGAGACGGGAGGACATAGGGGGAGCTGGCCCGAACTTGTGGCGTTAACTCACAGGCGAATCCCCGCTGGGCAGAATGGGTGGAAAAGACCCAAAATTTGGGCCGTTGACCAAAGCATAAAAGGACGCCTTCCAGGCGTCCTTTTTGTCCAAACAATATAAGGGGGAAAATGAGGGGACTCACCGTCCCGGCTTTTTTCTTATGCTCCCGTGTTATCCCCTATGGCGGCGGCAAACAGCTCCCGCACCCGGTCAATGTGTCCCGACAGATACAAATAACCGAAGAGGGCCTCCAGGCCGGTGGCCTTGTGATAATCGTCACCGGTCCGGGCGGTGTGGGCGTTCCGTCCCCTGCGGTAGGCCGCCGCCTCCTCCTCCGTGAGCAGGGGGAGCAGGCGTTCCATGGCGGCGGCCTGCGCCTCCGCCCGGACCAACTCCACCGCACGTTTGTGCAGAACGCCGGCGGGCCGGTTGGCCTCCCGGACCAGCCGTTCCCGCACCATCAGCTCGTATACCCCGTCCCCCACAAAGGCCAGGGCCAGGGGACTCAGGGTCCGCACATTCACCGTTCCCGGCTGCAAAAGCTCCATTTCGTTTCTCCTTCCTGCCGTCCTGCCGCCGGACTATTCCGGTTTGCCTGCCCCACGGAAATCGATCTCCGCTCCAAAGGCGCCGCCGCCGAAGGGACGGATCACCATGCCGCTGACCTCCTCAGCCAAGGCGAAATACCTCGTTTTAAAAAACAGCGGCACACAGGGACAGGCCTCCTGCAGCGCAGCTTCCAGCCGCTCCAGCTTTTCTCGTGTCATATCGCCGGTGCGTGCGCTTTCGTACAGGACATCGTAGTCAGCATCCGAGAACCGGGCCAAATTGTGGGTGGAGGAGGAGGCATATTCGCCCAGTGCCTCCAGCGCTGTCAACCCCTCCGCCTGGGAAGCGCACAGGGCCAGTTCGTAATTGCCCACCCGTACCCGGGTTTCCAGTTCGGCCTCCGGAAGAGCCTCCATGGTGAAGTACAGCCCGAGGTTTTTCTGCCACGACTGAAGAATATACCGGGCCAGGTTCTGGCTGAATTCATCGTCCGCGCACAGCAGCGTCATTTTCGGCAGGGTGGTCAGGCCTTCGGCCGCCATCCCCTCCGCTAGATGCTGCTGGGCCTGGGCGGCGGTGACAGTGCCGCCGCCCACCGTCTCGGGAACCAAGCCGTTGGCCTCGGTGCGGTACGGCTCCCCGCCGTGGAGCACCGCCGCCGGCGCCGTATAGCCTGTGGCAACCGTATATCCGGCCTCTCCAATCAGAGCGGTCAGGGCATCCCACTGAAGGGCCTCCCGCAGCGCCCGGCGCGTCTCTTCTTTTGTGAGGCCCTTGGCCGTGTTGTTCATCCAGAGATAGGATATCGTATCCTCCAGGGGGATCAGCTGCAGATTTTCTTCCCGGGCAGCTTCCACCTGGGAGGGGGAGATCTCCGCCGCGTCCAGATTCCCTTCCGCCAACGAGGTTACGGGGTCCTCCACCTGGCCGATGACGTACCGCACCGCTGCCGGCAGGATGGATTCCTGATCGTGGTATCCCTCATGTTTCTTGATCACCAGATATTCCCCATGGCTCCACCGGCTGAGCATAAAGGGCCCGTTGGTCAGCACGTAGTCCTTCTCCAGCCCGTATTTTCCTCCGGTACTTTCAAAAAAGGCCCGGTTGCAGGGCATGAAGGGGGTGGATGCCACCCGCTCCGGGAAGGCGTCGTTGGGTTCCCGCAGGGTAATGATCAGAGTGCGGTAATCCTGTACCCTGACGCCGAGGGAGGATAGCTCCGCCCTGCCTTCATTGATATCCTCCGCCCCCACAATATCAAACAGCTGCGAGGCCAGGGAGGATCGGGTGGAGGGCTGTACGGCCCGCTGTATGCCAAAAAGGAAATCATCCGCCGTCACCGGTTCCCCGTTGCTCCACTGGGATTCCCGGAGGGTAAACGTATATGTCATCCGATCCTCCGACACGGTCCACTGTGCGGCGGCAGGAACGGCCTTTCCGTTTTCATCCAGGCGGGTGAGCCCCTCAAACAGGGCGGCGGCCACCGTCATGGAAGAACGGTCCGTGGACACCTGAGGGTCCAACTGCCGCGGTTCTGCGTCCAAGGGAAAATAAAAGGACCGTCCCGCCAGGGTCTTGTCCTGGCAGGAGGGAAGACAAAGCACCAGCAGGAGCGCGGCGGTCAGCACCGCCACCGCCCGTAAAAACCGTTGCATTCGGATCGCGCCTTTCATTAGGATGAGGGGGTAAATGCCCGCTGATAATCTATGCGGGTTATAGCCCGGTTATCCCTGAGGGAACGACATCCTAACCGACGGGACCGTTGCCAAGGATTCGATAAGGAGGAATGTCGGCGGATGTCGAAACAGGCCATAATCCCATTATAGCAAGGCTCCTTTGCCTTGTCCAATGACAGATTCTTAAACATTACGAAAGAATCGGACTTGTCCCGAGGAAGCTCATTTGGTAGGATAGGGAAGAAAGGGGCACGGCTATGCGTCCTTTAGGGATTTATTTGTGGTTCGGTTACGATCTGGCGCCTCAAAAATCTTTGGAGCTGATCCGCGCGGCTGGGTTCGACAGCGTGTCCCTGTGGTGGGGGGAATACTCCGGCGCCCCCGATCCCGGTGTGCAGGCCCGATGGGTCGGAGAGAACGGACTATCCCTCGACAGCGCTCATTTCCCTGACAAAGGAGCGGATACCCTTTGGAAGCCGGGCAGCGCCGGCGACCGGCTGGCTCAAACCGTCAGGCAGGCGCTGTTCCAGTGCGGAGAAGCAGGGGTGCCGGTACTGGTGATGCACCTGACCGAGGGGTTCCGCCAACCGCCCTTCACTCAGTGGGGGATGGAGCGGCTCCGGAGACTGGCGGATGCCGCCGCAGAAGCAAAGGTACGACTGGCGCTGGAGAACCTGCCGTGCCCGTACCATCTGGCGGAAGCGTTGGAGGCCTTGCCGGGGCCGGAGGTCGGTCTGTGCTGGGATACCGGGCACGCCTATTTCGGAAGAAAAATGGCCGAGAGGGGGGAAAGGAAACCGTTTCCCGCATTTCCTGGCCGCTTTGCTTCAAGGATCGCCGCAGTTCACCTGCACGACAACGACGGGACCTGGGACCAGCACCGCCTGCCCTTTGAGGGCGGCATCGACTGGGATGCCGCCATGAGGGAGTTGGCATGTTCGGGATACGAGGGAGGCCTTCATCTGGAGGTACAGGGGGCTTTTGGAGGCTTCAGAGAGGATGGGGAAGCCGCCGCCCGCGTTTTCTTGAAGCGGGCCCATACCGTTGCCCGCCGGCTGCGGGGCCGCCTGGAGCAGTACCGGCAGGAGGAAGGAAACTCCGTCAAGGAATGAGCATATCCTGTGCGGAAGCCGGGTGGAGCACACACAAAATCTGCGGAAAACGGTGCAAAATCCCTTGACAAGCCTGACGGGACATGGTATAGTATGCCTTGCCTTTTGGTACAGGTACAATAAGGGGGAATTCCCGAGCGGCCAAAGGGGGCAGACTGTAAATCTGTTGTCACTGACTTCGGTGGTTCGAATCCACCTTCCCCCACCAAAAAGAAACGACAATTTTCGTTAGAAAATTGTCGTTTCTTTTTTTTAACTCTTTTCTCTTGTTATTGATAGGAAACAACTGAATATTTTTATTTGCGTCATTTTCTCACTATATGATTGAAATTTTCTCTATAAATGAGTTGTTGGATCCGTATTTTTAAAAGGGTATATTGTTAATAGAAAGAGGCGCTGCTTTCAATGATAATTTAGGAGTGATAATATGAAGCTTAATATTGGCAATACAATAAAATATTTGAGAAAAGAAAAGGATATTACACAGGATGAACTAGCGGATATTCTCGGTGTCTCGTATCAGTCGGTATCGCGTTGGGAAACGGGAACGTGTTATCCGGATATGGAATTGCTTCCCGCGATTTCGGATTTTTTCGGTGTGACCATAGATAAACTTCTCGGAGTCAATGAAAACATTGAGCGGGAAAAGGTTGCTCAATATCTGTCCCGTTTTCAGGAAGCAATCAGTCAAGGTAAGGTTTATGACTGCATTGCCATTGCGCGAGAGGGCGTTGCAGAATACCCGAATAACTTTGCGTTATTGAATAAATTGATGTACGCATTATTTGTTTCGGGTGATGATGACGGCAACCTTCCCGAATGGAAAGAAAACAAGGAAAAGTACGATGCGGAAATCACTGCCTTGGGTGAAAGAATGATGAAATATTGTCCTGATCAGGATATTCGTCTTGAGGCAACAGCCAGACTGGCATTTAATCACTGTGAAATGGGAAGAAAAGAAATGGGCAGAACCATTTATGAATCATTGCCGTCGGCTGAATTCTGCAAAGAGAATCAAATGTGGTGGAGTTTGGCTGAAAATGAAAAGCTTCCTTTTTTGAGAAAGAAAATAAAACAAGACTATGAAGCATTAAAAAGCTCTATCTGGTTGTTGGCAAATTCCGGTTGTATTTCGGATGAGCATCCGTTATTGCAATAAAAAAGGTATTTGAGCTTGAAAAAATTGCGTATGACAACACTACCACGCCGGATGACTGGGGTGCGGCCAAGCTGCAATTGGATATTGCGAAACTATATGCAAGACTTGGTAATATTTCAGAGGCTGTTGAACATCTAAAAATCGGAGCAACAGCGGCCAAAGCGTTTGATAAACGCCCTGAAGAACAATTTTCTTCCAGTATATTACTCGGCGATATGACTGACAAGAAAATTGATTTTGAAACATCGGACACAAGAACACTTTGCGAGATTATGCACGATAAATGGCTGTCATCTCCGGAGTTTGATCAGCTTCGCAATACGGATGAATTCAAAGAAATCGTAAACATTCTGTGCTGATCCACGAGGGTTCGAATCTCTCATCCGAAACCGCTAAAATGTCTTTTTTATAGTCGCTTGACACACTGAGCCTGGACGCAATTTGCGTTCAGGCTCTTTTCTTTCACGGCTGATCATTCACGACGACAACGGCATCAAAATCTGTCCACTTTTGCCGCCAAAAATCCCGCATCAATCCTTGATTGACGCGGGATTTTTGCAGTTATATGGCGCGCTGCTCTCACATGGCGTATAAAAATGAGGATGGGGCGGACGCGATTCTCCTCTGGTTATAGGATTGAGCTTTGAACATAGGCGAAAATGGGACGTTCCCCCTTTCCGGCCCTGTAAGCTTTGTATTGATATACACTCACTCCTTCTAAAAAAGGGCCGTCAAAAAGCCGCCGTTGTACTTGGCGCCATCCTGTGTTATAAATAATACAATGATTTAGCATGACGGGGGAAGACTGCCATGGCATCCATCGACACCCTTATCACCGAAACCAACAACCCCGCAACCGCGGGAATATCCGGCTGCTCGACCCTGGAGATGGTCCGTCTTATCAATCAGGAGGATAAAAAGGTGGCGCAGGCCGTTGAACGGGAACTGCCCCATATTGCCGAAGCTATCGACGAGGCGGCCGCCCGCCTCGCCCGGGGAGGCCGTCTGTTTTATGTCGGCGCGGGGACAAGCGGTCGGCTGGCCGTGGTGGACGCCAGCGAATGCCCCTGTACTTATGGCGTTTCACCCGATATGGTGCAGGCCGTGCTGGCCGGAGGATTGGAGGGCATTGGGGATGCCGCGCGGGGACATGAGGACAACACCGAAATGGGCGGGGAAGATCTTCGCCGCCGGCAGTTGACCGCCCGGGATGTGGTTGTCGGCATCACGGCCAGCGGCCGGACCCCCTATGTGCTGGGTGCCGTGCGGTATGCGGCGCAGGTGGGAGCTTTTACCATCGGCCTGTGCAGCAATCCGGATACCGCCATTTCCCACCTGGCTGCCCTGACTATTGCCCCCATCACCGGTCCGGAGGCCATCGAGGGCTCTACCCGGATGAAATCCGGAACCGCCCAGAAGATGGTGCTCAATATGTTGTCCACCGGCGTAATGATCCGATTGGGCAAGGTGTACGGCAACCGCATGGTACAGATGGTGGCCAGCAATGAAAAGCTCCGGCTGCGCGCCGCCCGCATGGTGTCGGAAGTGACCGGCTGCCCGCAGGAAACGGCGGCCGAACAACTGGCCGCCTGCCGGTACGACGTCAAGCTGACCATTGCCGCCGTTTTGCTGGGCTGCGGCCCGGAAGAAGCGGCCGGAAGGCTCCAGGCCGCCGGTGATAGTCTGGAGGCACTGCGCTGCAAGGGGGACGTCCAGTGAAAGCAGTACTGGGGCTAGACGGCGGCGGGACCAAAACGCTGCTGCGCCTGACCACTTTGCAAAAGCATGTCATCGTGGAGGAAACCGGCCAATCCTCCAACATCTGTTCCTGCGGACGGGACAAGGCGCGGGAAAATCTATGCAGCCTGATCCGCCAGGCGCTTGCAGACGCACCCGAGGGTACGGAGGTAGAGGCCGCCTGCATCGGCTCCGCCGGTCTGCTGACCGGGGAGGACGCGGCCTTTTATGAAGAGATTTTGCGCAGGGAAACCGGCTGTCCCTGCGTTCTGGCCCGGGATGATTCGGTCACGGCGCTGTACGCCAATCTGGAGGATCAGCCAGGGTTGTCCCTTACTGCCGGCACCGGCTCGATATGTTTGGGGAAGAACAGCCGGGACCATTTTGCCCGGGCGGGCGGCTGGGGCCATTTGTTCTCCGATGAGGGTAGTGCTTATGCCATCGCCGTCCAGGCGTTGCGGCACAGCCTGTGGAGCGTGGACGGAAGAGGGCCCGCCACGGCCCTGCTTGACCTGCTGCTGGAAGCGTACGGCTGCACCAGCGCGGAGGAGCTGACCGCCGCCGTCTATGGCGGCCGGGAAGATAAACGGCAGATCGCTTCCCTCTCCCCGCTCGTAGACAGGGCGGCAGAGGAAGGGGATGCTGTGGCCGCGTCTATCCTTGCCGATGCGTCCCGGGATCTGTTGGCCATGTCCCAGGCGGTTATCCGTCGCCTGGATCTGTGGGACAGCGCTTTCACCGTTTATCTTAGCGGCAGCGTCCTGCTCAAAAGCCGGCTGGTCCGCGAAGCGTTTGCACAGGGGCTGATCACCTCGCATCCGCAGGTCCGTGTCCTTCCCGGGCGCCGGGATGCCGCGTGGGGCGCGATCTATCTGGCGTTGCGCCAGCTGTCGGCATAGATGAGAAACCACACAAAGAGCCATTCACATCCGATGCAGACGGCAAAGGAAGGCGTGGGCTTATCACGTCAGATGCATAAATGGCACAGCCAGGCATTCACACCTTTGGACCGGCTGTCAGCCTTTTTCCAAATACCGTTGGTACCGCGCCGGGGATGGAGGATTGGCAGCTTCAAAATCTTTTTGGATCTTGGACGGCTGCTCACATCGACATCCTGCCGCAGCCGGGCTTTTTCATAGTTTACCTGTCGTCGCAGGAATTGTGCCTGCGACGGCTTTTTTTATATCAATACGGTTTTGGTGTGCTGTTCCCCGTTACCGTTCCAGCAGACTGCCGGTGGGGAGCAGTCTCGCCGGAAAAGGACGTCCGAAGCGGGAGTGGACAGAGACGGCAATTCCCCGGCAGCGTTCCCTATGATATTATTAAGATTCCCTTTCATTTTTGTCATTTCCCACCCGATTTACGGGAATGATGGTAATATAATAACCGAGCTTTCCGTGGCAGTGAAGGCCAGATCAACAGGGTGTTTGTTCGGCATGCCCATTGCATTGTTCGAATATAGCGTATCCTGTGGAAACGGGCGCGCATCGGCCGAATAGGGACCGCCGGCAGGAAATGGGAAAACCGTAGATTTTCATGAATCCTCCGTGTGGGGCAGGGATAAGGATAGGAGCGAAAGGAGGGACAGCCATGGCGAGACGGGAAAATACTGCCGCCAAAAGAAAGAAGCAGACAGCGCCGCCGGAACCGGTGGCGGAGCCGGAGCGGTATTTCCCTTCCCCCCATGAGGGACTGACCCGGGAACAGGTTTCTCTCCGCCGGGAGCAGGGGCTGTGGAATCGGCCGGTGGAATCTCCCTCCAAAACAGTGGGGCAAATTGTACGCAGCAATGTGTTTACCTTTTTCAACCTGATCTTTTTCATTCTGGGGGCCTGCGTTATTGCGGTGGGCTCTTTTAAGAACCTGCTGTTTCTGCTGGTAGTGGCGGCCAATACCCTCATCGGTATTATTCAGGAGATCCGGGCCAAGCGGGTGCTTGACCGCCTGACGCTGCTCACCGCTCCCCAGGCCGCCGTGGTGCGCGAGGGGGAGATCCTCACGGTGGGGACCGAGGAGCTGGTGCTGGATGACGTGGTGCGCTTCGCTCCCGGCAACCAGATCTGCGCCGATGCCGTGGTATTGGAGGGAGCGGTGCAGGTCAATGAAGCGCTCGTCACCGGGGAGGCGCGTCCCGTCACCCGGAATCCGGGCGACCCGCTGCTTTCGGGCAGCTTTGTCACCGCCGGAACCTGTGCCGCCCGTCTGGAACGGGTGGGGGCGGACTCCTACGCCGCCCGCCTGACGGTGGAGGCCAAAAAGGATGGACGGCGGCGGGAATCGGGCATGATGCGTTCCTTGACCCGGCTGGTCCAGGTTATAGCCGTGATTCTGGTCCCACTGGGATTGGCGCTGTTCTGGCGTCAGTATGTTCATCTGGACCGCCCCTTTCAGGAGGCGGTGGTCTCCACAGTGGCGGCATTGGTGGGGATGATCCCGGAGGGGCTGTATTTGCTCACCAGCGTGGCGCTGGCAGTGGGCGTTATCCGGCTGGCCAGGCGGCACACCCTGATCCATGAGCTCAGCGGGATCGAGACGCTGGCACGGGTGGATGTGCTCTGTGTGGACAAGACCGGCACCATTACGGAAAACGAGATGCGGGCGGAGTCTCCGGAGCTTCTTCCCGGGGCGGGCTTCCCGGCGGAGGAGATGGCCCGTCTGGTCGGTATGTATGTTTTGCGGATCGGGGACGACAACCCCACCGCTCAGGCGCTTGGAAAAGCGTTCCCGGCAGATACGCTGCCTCGGGAATGGGCGGAGGCCCGGACGACCCCCTTTTCCTCCGAACGCAAATGGAGCGCGGTGAGGCTGGACGATACCCTGGCCTATGTGCTGGGGGCCCCGGATCTGCTGCTGCGCTTCCTGCCGGAGGAAAAGGCCCGCCCGGCAGAGAATCGGGTGAAGGCCCTGTCCAGTGCCGGAAAACGCGTGGTGCTGCTGGCCCGCCACGCCGGGCCGATGGAGGGGGATACCTTATCCGGCACCCTGGAACCGCTGGCGTTAATCCCGCTGGGCAATCCGCTGCGGGCTACTGCTGCCCAGACCTTTGCCTACTTTGCCGAACAGGGGGTACAGGTGAAGGTAATCTCCGGCGACAGCCCGGACACGGTGTCCCAGGTGGCGGCCCAGGCGGGGATTCCCGGGGTGGAAAGGGCGGTGGACGCCTCTCTGCTCGCCGGCCCCCAGGAGCTGGAGCAGGCGGCCCGGGACTGCACCGTTTTCGGCCGGGTCACCCCGGAGCAGAAGCGGGAGCTGGTGCGGGCGCTGAAAAAGGCCGGGCATACCGTCGCCATGACCGGCGACGGGGTCAACGACGTGCTGGCGCTCAAGGAGGCGGACTGCGGTATAGCCATGGCCTCGGGAAGCGATGCCGCCAGCCAGGTGGCCCAGGTAGTGCTGCTGGACTCCGATTTTGCGGCCCTTCCCCAGGTGGTAGGAGAAGGACGCCGGGTTATCAACAACATCGAGCGGGCGGCATCCCTATTTTTGGTCAAGACGGTTTTTTCTCTGTTGTTTGCCCTGGTTACGCTGATCGCGGGATTGCCCTATCCTGTGCAGCCGCTGCAGCTTTCCCTCATCAGCGCCCTGACCATCGGTGCTCCGGCCTTCTTTCTGGCGCTGGAGCCCAACCACAACCGGGTCAGCGGCCGGTTTTTGCCCAAGGTTTTGAGCCGGGCCCTTCCCGGAGGACTGACCGATCTTATTTTGCTGCTGGGCCTTCAGGTATTCGCAGCTGTGTTTGGGTTCACGGACGAGGAGCATTCCACGATGTCCGCCATCCTGTTGGCGGAGGTGGGCCTGCTGGTGCTGTATCAGGTATGCAAGCCCTTCAACTGGAAACGGGCCGTGATCTGGACCGTTATGACAGCGGCTATGGCGGGCTGTATCCTGGGCTTTGGGGAATTTTTCCTGATGTCCCCTCTGTCAAAGGAGGCCGCACTGATTCTGGTGCTGTTTTTGTTGCTGGCCTACTCCGTGCTTCACGGCATCCTATGGGTGGTGGGCCGTTACCGCCAGATACGGGCCTGGTGCCGCCGCCGGGCGGAGGCGGTACGCCGCTATTTCATGGAGCCGCCGGCCTCGGTATGATGCTGTAAAAGAATAGGAGGAATCAGACGGGCATACACTGGAACCGGACGGCGGCTGCTCTTTTGTCAGCGGCAGATGTCGAAAAATCTCGGCTTTGCGTGAAAGAACTGGTTTGCGTTTCCAGAATGGCTATGGTAGAATAAAGTGCCTGAGAAAGCGGGAGCATTTCTCGAGAACGTTGCCGATAAACGTAGGATGAGAACCGCATTGGGCAGCATTCATGGTGTAGTGAAGGTTGGGAGAAATGCGGGAGCATTTCTC